>NZ_JSVC01000014.1 GCF_000814475.1 Flavihumibacter solisilvae
CTTACTTTCCTCTTACTTTCCTCTTACTTTCCTCTTACTTTCCTCTTACTTTCCTCTTACTTCCCTCTTGCTTTCCTCTTGCTTTTCTAGTGAATAGACGGCATTATCACGGCATTATCCCCTTACTCTCCCCTTGCTCTCCCTATGGTTCCCTTCTGTTAGCAAATGTTTCGAATCCGTCGCATCATCAGCCTGAATTGAGATGATGGATAGAACATCTGATTTGAGAAAGGAAGTTCTGATCCTGATCCAAATAAGTTGTAGTTGTATAAAATTTGGTTTTGCAAACTCTACTCAAATGGATCATCGTTTCCAAACTTTTTTCAGAATTGCACTAAAGTCAGGAATAATAGGTTGCAAACGCAGAATAATTGGTCCATCCAATTAAGACATTTCGAATCAGACGAAATAATTGATAGAAAATCCGAGACTTAAAACTTGCCTGAAATAAAGGTTTTCGCTCCCAAAATGAAGGTTGTGTTGTGTCTACATTCGATCCTGGACAGGTCGAAGATGTCAGCGTCTTTCACAAATTCTAGCACCGGCGGGAGGTTAGTTTTTTGCATGGCATCAAGTTATAAGCACTTGCTGATTCCTGCAAGGTTTTCACGGTATTTTGGCAGAGATCGGAACAGAGAAACACCACTGCAGGATATTGAATGATATGGAAGAAGCTTTCAATACTCGACTACAGATATGGTTCCAGGGTTCTTTGTAAATAATCCCAAACCTTCTGCTCATTTTGAACGGACCAATACTTATCATCCGGCTTTTCCACTTTTGCTTTGCTATCATAAAACTGACCACTAATGCCTTCTACTTCAGGTGAAGTAGCCAGATAGATACTTGATATTGCACCCGCTTCCGGCCTGGGCATAAAACGCAAGGCAACTTTGAAGACCAGGTTGATAAAAAATCCTTTGTCAGCATCCTGGCCAAAATTGGTTGCTACAGCACCGGGATGTGTGCCATTCACGGTAATGTTTGTAATTCCCCTCTGTTGAAGTTCTGAAGCCATGTGCCTTGTTATCCATACCAGGTATAATTTGGAAAGACCATACGCCCTTGCAGGCTTGTAACTATTCACTAATTGAAAATCGTTGAAGTCAGGTTTTCCACCCCTTTTGTGCATGGCAGAATACATGTTAATGATACGTGCTGAAGGACTTTTCGCCAATACCTCTGTTAATAATTGCATTAATAAGAACGGAGCAAACAAATTGAGGGCCATCGTCTTTTCAAAGCCTTCCTTTGTGATCTCTCTTTGCTTATTAAAGAAAGCCCCTGCATTGTTTATCAGTACATCTAAGTGGTAATACCTGGATTTGAAATCCGCTACCATGCGTTTAATGTCTGCCATTGAAAGCAAATCAGCTAACACATAATCTACTTTGTCATTTCCGGTTTCAGATTTAATTTCCTGGCACACAGCTTCTGCTTTCTGCCTGCTGCGCCCATGAACGATAATTATATGACCTTGCGCTGCTAACGATTTTGCGGTTATTTTACCAATGCCATCTGTAGCACCCGTTATAAGAATGGTTTTCTGCTCCATGTCTGAATAGTTGTTTGAATGTGTTTGAATGAAAAATGCGGTTTAAATCCAGGGCGTTTGCCTGATCAGTTTCCATCGTTGTCTATCTGACTTCTCCAATGGCATCAGAACTATTGGCGCATTCTCAGCTTTTGAAGAAATAGTTAAATACAGTTCGGTACTTTTTAGGCGTACCAGGTAGGTTTCGTCCGGTTGCCTGATGAATTCCCAATGCTGAAGGGGAGTTCCACCTAATGTTTGTTGCCAAAGCCCAACACCTGGTTTAGGTCCTGATTTGGGTTGGAATGTCTTTTCAGTAAACAGGTTTTTTAGTAAAAAAGCACTGTCGCCAATTTCAATCATTTCCCAGGTGACGCATTCCCAATCTTTATGATTGTATGCAATAATTTCATTTCCGTTTTTATATCCGGCATCCAGGGGTCTTACACACATACCCGAAGAAACATTCTGAATGGCATAGGTATTTTGAAACGCCAGTTTCTTTTTGATGTCCTTTCGTACCCGGGTAGATATGGCTACCTGGGTCACTATCAAAACGATGCCGGCTACTATTGAACTAATGATAAATATCCTTTTCATGATTGCTTGCTGAATTTTAGCCATAACAGTGCCCTTGCTGCTATTTGCAGCTTAAAAACAGTTTTGCACAACTGGTATGTTAATTGGATTGCCTGCTTACCTGGCGAATGTCTTTCACATAAATCACATTACGGCCATAACCATTCTTTGAGAAGTAAATCATTGCTTTTGCAACCTCCTTCATCGTGCTGTACATATTGGGCAGCAATGTTTTTACAACAGGAAAAAGCCAGGAAACATATTTATAGTATGACAGAACATGCTGTTGACCGGCAGCAGCCTTGACAAAACCTATCCTGAATCCAAAAACCTGTTTGAAAGGAAGTTTCGCCAAATCATTTTCCGTTTTGCCCTTTACTCTTGCCCACATTATTCTGCCTTTTTCTGTGCTGTCAGTACCACCGCCACTTACATAAACAAATGACATATTTGGATTAGGCTGCAAAGCTTTTGCGAAATGTATAGTTGTGTCGTAGGTGATACGCCTGTAGTCTTCTTCTTTCATACCTACCGCACTTACGCCTGCGCAATAGAAACAAGCATCATAACCCTTTAACTTTTCATCATTCACGTTTAGCGACAGAAAGTCTGGAACAACATACTCTTTTAGTTTCTGGTGTGCCTTGCCTGTTGGCTTACGGCTTACACTCAAGACTTCTGTAATTTCCGGATTGTTCAAACATTCAATTAGCACTCCTTCACCAATCATTCCTGTAGTTCCTGTTATAATAACTTTCATAGTTAACTGACTTTTAGTTGAATGACTGTCTAAACTCCAGCGGTGTTACGTTGGTCTTGTTCTTAAACAGCTTGTTAAACGATTGTGGGTATTCAAACCCTAATTGGTAAGCTATTTCGCTTACTGACAAATTAGTCGTGCTTAGTAGTTCCTTTGCTTTCCCGATTACTGTATTGTGAATGTGCTGCTGCGTTGTCTGACCCGTCAGGTTTTTCAGCATATCATTTAAGTAATTGGGAGAAACAAACAGCTTGTCTGAAAAATACTGCACCGATGGCAAGCCTTCCGGCCCTTCCACATCGCCGTTGAAGTAAGCTGTTAGCAGCTCTTCAAATTTCACAAGCAAGTCGCTGGAAGCCTTTTTTCGGGTAATAAACTGTCGATTATAGAAACGGTTGCTATAGTTAAGTAACAATTCTATATGAGAAACAACCACGTCCTGCGTATACCCATCTATAATAGCTGCTATCTCATCCTGCAAATTTTGCATGATGCCATTTATAACCTGATTTTCTTTATCTGATAAGTGCAGGGCTTCATTTACGGCATAAGAGAAAAAACCAAAGTCCTTCATTTTCTTTGCAATAGGATAGCCGTGAAGAAAATCGGGGTGGATGACAAGCATCCACCCTTCTGATTTTGAGCCTGTCGGCTCTTCCAGTTCAATTCTTTGTTTTGGGGCAACAAATGTCATTACGCCTTCATCAAAATCATAGTAATGCTGTCCGTACTTAATCTTGCCTTTACAGTTCGTCTTTACATTTATTACATAGAAGTTGAAAATAACAGGTTCTGTAATTTGAATGCTCTTAACATCTACGTCTTCCGCTCTAATAACGCTTACTAACGGATGCGCTGACTTCTTTAGTTTCAGCAATGAATGAAGCTGGGATATAGAATTCAGTACCGTATGCGCCTTGTCTTTCATTGTCTCTTTATGATAGTAACACAAAGTTCCCTATTCCCAGGTGTCTGTGTGTATCTAAATCTCAGGTAGTTGTATCCAAAAAAGCCCGCGAAGAAAATTAGCCAAAAAACGATTAATTATTATTTTACTAATCATTAAAGACCTGAAACGATGTATAGCCGGAATTTCCCCTGGTCATATTTACTGTTGTTCCTTTTTATCGCCGGATGCCAGTCCGATCCGCAGCCCGCAAAACAAGCAACACCCGCCGTTTCCCTTATTCCTGCTGAAACCTTCCTGTTCAATTCATTTGTCGATTGCAATATGGCCACCGTATGGGTGGGCGATAGCTTTCGCATCTTTCCCGGGAAGTATGGTGAAGACCCGTTATGGGGAGAAGCCCATGAACTAAAATATGCCTCCGGCACAACGGTTGATGAAGTATTCCTGCACCCGCCATCTGCTTTCACCGAACCCGGAATGCCGCCTAATGCCCCTCCCGGAATACCAGGGCTCCATGGCGCTGCCTGGTTTGAAACCATGTACCAGGATTCATCTGACGCTACCGGGCAAACGCTTTTTGCCTTGTACCACAACGAAAATTATCCTTCCACTTTGCCTTATGACAGTATTACGGGTGAAGGCTATCGTGACATCAACTGGCCGCAGGGTTTAAAAGGTCCGGATACCAAAACAGCAGTCTGCCGCATCGGGATCATGAAATCAACCGACGGGGGAAAAAGCTGGACCGACAAAGGCATTATCCTGCAGGACTACCAGCCGAGGCTGATCCTGAAGCCTCATAACAATGGAATTAATTTTGCCGGTGGAGTAGGCGACCCCTCTGCAGTTGCCAATGGAGACTGGTTGTATATTTTTTACGGCGAATACGGTTATCCCGGCGCATATGACCCTAGCCGTTACGACACGGCTACCGAGTGGGAAGGACAGTGCATCAGCATAGCCCGCATTGCATTGAAAGACCTCGATAACCCGGTCGGCAAAGCTTTCCGCTGGAACGGAACCTCCTTTAAAGCGCCAGGCGACAGTACCGGCAAACCAGTTACCAGGCTCCAGATCCCGCTGGCAAAGGGAGGCGGACCGGCATCTTCGCCCACATCCCTCTATTACTGGGGCCCCTCCGTTAGCTGGAATACCTACCTCAGCTGCTGGGTCATGCTCATGGCCAGTGCAGAAGGCCCGAGCTGGAAGGGAGGTGCCATCTACATTTCATTTAATCCACATGCCGATCTATCGGCAGGAGCCAATTCGCAGGACTGGTCAGTGCCCGACCTTTTGATCGAAAAACCCGGGCATATTGTCTGGTATCCGTCGCTGCAACCAATAAACAGTGCAGAAGATAAGGCAGCCCGTTTCACCTCATTACGCCTCGGTAAAAAAGCCAGGCTCTTTTACAAAGACAATGATGGGAAAGACAGCCGCTACTTATCTGAATACCTGCTTGAGTTCAAGAAACCCGGAGAAACTGAGCCTGGTGTATCCCGGTAACCGGCTTGAATTTTTCCAGCAAGCCGGAGTTGTAAATACTTCTCCATTAGATTTCGTTTGAACCGAATTATTTGTATTTTGATTGTAACCCAAACCCATGGAACATGGAAAAGTTACACCTGGTATCAGCCGGCCTCCTGGCTTTTTTACTGATTTCCTGCGATCAGGGTTTGCCTGATGAAAATTCTTACAGCACTTCCCCCGCTGCAACTTCAACTTCAGCTGCAGCAGCTGCGAATTCTGCTCCAGCTCCGGCCATTGCTCCATTACCTTCACCTGCATCTGCTTCCGTACCTGTTATTAATCCGGCGCACGGTCAACCCGGACACAGATGCAATATTCCTGTAGGTGGATTAATCCCAAATGCTGCTCCAAACAATACTCCCAATGCTGCCAATAATTCTTCTACGGTAGTTCTTCCTCCTGTTAGGGCGCCGAGGATTGCCGGCTTTGCAAATGCAGCCAATGCTTCCAACCGAAATCCGGCTACTCCTTCTTTATTTCCAACAAGAAGCTCCGGACAATTACCCTCCATTGCCACACCGCAGACCATCCAAACAAATGCGTTGAATCCGGCTCATGGTAAGCCTGGCCATCGTTGTGATATTGCGGTGGGCGCTCCGTTAAATTCCGCCGCCAGAGCCGCCAGCGCAGTTCCTTCAGCCCCTGCCAGCACCATTGCTGCTCCTACTGCCCCAGCAATTTCAATTCCTGCTCAACCTGTTGCCGTAGCGCCTGCCGTGAACCCCTCGCATGGTCAACCTGGACATCGTTGTGACCTCCCCGTTGGTTCTCCGCTGAACAGCAAACCTTAATAAACAAACAGAGAAAACCGGTTAAATTTTTACACTTAAGTGCTTGCGAATATCCCGTAAAGAGCACTCCCTTACTAGCTTTCCGTCTTTAAAAACTGTTCTCAATTCACCCTGTTTTTCTTCTTCCCAACTTACCCTGTCGATTAACACATAAGATCCGTTTTCCCTTTTCACCTGCAACAAGCCAGTTGCTGACCTTTTTGTACCATCGTCTGTTACGGGATCTTTGAATATTTCCCGTCCTTCGCCATCAACCACTACATAGGTTGCTTTCATGGCTGTACCAAATGTGTCACGGGTGTTGTATTGATAGGTGTAACTGCCGATACCAAAAACTACCTGCGAAGCGAACCCCTTTGCTTTCAGTCTTTCACAGATCAAAGTGGCCCGTTCAATGTTAATGCTATCCCCATAAATTGCTCCAATGTGTGGGTCCAGTAATTTGAATCCTTTATCTGTAACCGTCCCGCCAAACACATCCCACAACAATTCAATCACACCCCTCCGTTCAGCTTCTGTATTACCATCAGGATCACCACAGATAATTTTCACCGGATCCCCACTATCAGGCCGAATTACAACTTTGCCATTACGATTTGTAATTATCTCTTTTAATGCTGGTAAATATTCCGTGCATACTTTCCATAAGTCCCATGTGTCACTCACAATGCTTACTATACCGGTGGGATATACCTGTGTAATTAATCGCTTAAAGGTTTCAAGTTCGCCATCTTTACTTCCACTGCACATAACACTATGCTCCGTGGCTGCAACGCTGCCGCCAATTAATTCCAAATCGGCATTGGCATTGTAGTATTGCTCTAAAGCGTCAATAGCAGGAATGGTATCAGTCCCGGTGAAACTTAACAGGTGCCCCATGCCGCTCAGTACAGATGTTTCAAGGGAACTCATTCCCCGAAACGAAAAATCATGGCCCTGCCATTGTACAAAATCCATTGGCATTCCAGTTTCACAAGCATATTTGTTCAACAGTTTCCGATAGGTATACGCGATGGTTGCGCTGGTACTTGGCTGCCAGATAACGGCACTCAGTAAAGTTTCAAGGAAATTGGTGAGCCAGTAAAATTCCGATATAGTATTAACTATTGTTAGACATGGTACACGCATGGGTACTCTGCTACCTTCGGGCAATGCTTTTATTTCAACTGGTAGATAACCTAGGTCATGCAGTGCTGCCAGGTGTTCGTAAGAAGGCAGATGCGCTCCCAGGGAAGAAACGATCCGTCTTTTATAATCAGCCATCACTTTTTCCTTCGGCTGTTGGAAAATTTCTTCATTAAAATAACTGACCAGATATTCTTTAATGAAGTATTGCAACCCGAAAAAGACCATTTCATCAATATCCTGTAACCTGCTTTTGCGGGGTGTCAGGTTGCTGTACACCAGTTCTGTTTTATCAGGGTATTGAAATACGTGGCCTACTTTATAATAATCCGTTAATAGGAAAGGATTTACTTTCATTTTACTTAATGATGTTTATTAAAAAGAATGACAAAAAGGTACTACCTGTATGATGTCAGAATCAAATTCATCCCGGTAGCTATCGCTTACTATGATTTCGTTAAAGGGTTTTTCCAGTGCGGTAAAACCTTTACTGAAAATGCCATGTGTAACTATAAGCGTGAGATGTGCCGGTTGCACCTGTTGTGCAATAGCCAGGAATGTGCCGCCACCGTCACAGAGATCGTCTATAATCACGCAATTCCTGTCCTTGCATTTTTCCGGTTCCATCACCTGCAAGGTAATTGCACCAGTACCCAGGTCACGTGACTTATTACAATACACCACCTCGGTGAGGTTAGGATTCCATTCCGCATAATCGCTCACCTTCTTTGCCGCACCTTTATCCGGGCATATCAACACTGCATTCTCTTTTTTGTATGATTTTACCAGCTCAGAATTGGTGATATTTACTGCGTTAGAGATAAACTGAAGAGCAACCGTGGAATGGACATCGAATAAAAACACCTGCTCAAACTGCATGCTGTTGATCAAGCTGGAAATCATTTCCAGGTCAAAACTATCCCCTGTTACCATCAGGCGATCAAACCTGGCCCCCATAAGGTAAGGGATAATTAGCTTTTTCTTTAGCGCTTTCGCATGGCCAATTGCGTTTGCTGTTTGCAAAAGCTGCAATAAAATATTGCTATCGGTAATAGAGCAAATAACTGTTACATGTTCCCCTTCATTGATATCCTGCAGAATTACGTGCGGTTGGTTATCAGGGAAAACAAACCGTTTGACATGCGTGCCTTTATTCAGATTGATCGTCTTTGCATTCATTTTGCGTATTTATTAAGCAATATTAATATCGGAAATTGATATATCCAACTTTTTTTGCTTCTTTTTTACGCATATTAATCCTACAACATTGCTTAACTTGTTAAACTGGGTTGTAGTTAGATAACCGCCTAGGATGAAAATCATATTTCGAAGTGAAAACCTTCTTTCAGTAATTCCTTATACCGCTTTGGATTGAACTGGTACATTTTGCTCGGGCGACCTTTACCTTCCGGCTTTGATAGTTCACCTGTTTCTTCAAGAAAATCAAAGGACAAAATCTTCTTGCTAAAGTTTCTCCTATTGATCTCCTTATCAAGCAATGCTAAATATAATTTCTCCAAATCGGAGAATGGGAATTTCTTGTCCAACAACTCAAAGCCAACAGGTTGATATCGCACTTTTGCACGCAAACGTTCAATAGCAGCAGTGATCATCTGCTTGTGATCAAAGGCCAGCGATGGCAGTTTTTTTATGCTGAACCAATTTGCGTTCTCTGCGTCTGTGCTGGCTTTCAATTCCTGGTACTGTGATGTTTTTACTAACCCAAAATAAGCAATGGAAATCACTCGTTGACGTGGATCACGATTCGGTTCACCAAATGTGTACAGCTGTTCAAGGTAATTTACTGTAATGCCAGTTTCTTCCAACAGTTCACGTTTCACTGCATCTTCCAAACTTTCATCTTCTAAGACAAAGCCCCCTGGAATTGCCCAGATGTCTTTATACGGTTTGTACTTCCGTTGAATCAACAATACAGAAATCCCGTCGTGTTTTGAATAACCAAAAACAATGGCGTCCACAGCCACTTTTATACCGGAAGATTTATTTTGCATACAATCAACGCAAAATTACAGGTATTTACTGCCATCACCATATTTTTCGATGTTTATTGAAATAGCAATATTCTATTAGCCCTCACAAAAAATTAAAATATTGCAAACTAACGATTTAGAATACCGGCACGCCGATTGACTATCGGTAATGTATACTCAAGACTGCGCACTCATTAAATGGGCTATGCGGGGCACGAAGCGGAACGCAACAAAAACCAGTCAAATGACTACAAATATTGAAGAAAACAAAGCCCTTGTTCTACGGTTCTTCGCTGCCATTGAAAATAATCGTTTAGAAGAATTCGATTCGATAGTAGCAATAAACTACGACGACCATTTGCCTGGTCAAAGTCCCGGGCGCGAAGTATTGAAGAAATATTTTTCCGGCCTACATGCAGTGTTTAAGTACCTAAAGCTTCCAATACACGCGATAATTGCCGAAGGAGATAAGGTGGCCGTTTACAATAGCGTTCAAGGCGTGCATAATGGTGACTATGGCAGCTTCAAAGCCAAAGGAAACCTGGTGGATGCAAAAGCATTCCAGCTTTATCGGATAGAGAACGGGCAATTCGCAGAACATTGGGAGGTCGCGGATTTTATTACACTCGTTACACAGATTCAGGCATAACCAGGCTTCTATCTTGGGAAATAAGTACAATACGCATCCACTTTTATCCATTCTTCCTGGGCTGACCTTATCTCATCTTTGCGATATCAAATAAGCATTTCAATTCTATTTCGCCTCTTAAAATCTTAAAAAATGAAATCAGTTATTGCATTAGTCGGCCTATTTATGAGTTTGCTGTTTAGTCAGCCTCTTTTAGCACAAGGGAAAAGAGTACCAGCCTCAGCCGGAAGGGAAGAATTCATTGAAGTGGAGAAAGGAGTAAAACTTCATGTTACCGACATCGGAGAAGGCAAACCTATCGTTTTGATACACGGCTGGCCGCTGAGCGATGCCATGTATGAATACCAATATCAATCCCTTGCAAAGAAAGGGTTCCGGGTAATTGGTATTACCCTAAGAGGTTTTGGAAGATCTGACAGGCCTTATGGACGATATGACTTCGATGTATTCTCAGACGATATTAAAGCGGTACTGGAAAAATTAAAAATCCAGGATGCTACATTGGGCGGTTTTTCTATGGGCGGAGCTGTGGTTATTCATTATGTTACAAAATACAATGCAGCCCACATAAGCAAGCTGGCTCTATTTGCGGCCGCTGCGCCATCCTGGATCCAACGCGAAGGCTTTCCCTTTGGTCTGTCTAAATCAGATGTCGATGGTCTCATCAATGCTACCCTGACAGGCCGGCAAGACCTGATCGCCAGTTTCGGCGCATCGTTTCCTGCCAAAGAAGGCAACATCTCGAAGAACGTGGAAAAATGGTTAGAGAACATTAACCTGGAAGCGTGGCCTTATGCAATTACCCAATCTATCACCGCATTGCGTGACCTCGATCTTCGCCCTGACCTGGCAAAAATCAAAATTCCGGTGGCAATCTTTCATGGCACCCACGACAAACTGTGCGATTTCACATTTGCAGAACAACTTAACAAAGGGATCGCGAATTCTTACATCGTTAAGTTCGAAAACAGCGGACATGCCTTGTTCGTGGAAGAAGCTGAGAAATTCAACTCTGAACTGGAAAAATTTGCAGGAAAATAAAAATACAATGCCCGTTTTTAACATCTAAATATCGACCCGGTGTATCCGACCTTTTTAAATTTGTATTCTACATCTTATTTGCTTTAGGAAATGATAAGTGAACAATTATTTCAGAGTGACCTGAAAATCTTAGGACTTATACCACTGAACGAAGAAACCGCAGTCCGGATTAATGGCGATGCCTATAAACAATATATTAAAATCCTGTTCCTGCCAAAGGGCTTTCAACTCCAGGTTGACCTAACGGAATATACCGTAAAACAATCTTCTTTGTTTTTCATCAGTCCAAATCAGTATTTACATTTAATAAAACCGGGTATTGAAGGCGGGCATTTTATTTTTTACAATCGTGATTTCTATTGCATTCAAATCCACGACAATGAAGTTGCTTGTGATGGGCTCCTTTTCAATAATATTCACAATATGCCCTTGATAACGTTGAACAAAGAAGAAACGACTTTCTTTAATTACATTTTCGACCAGATGGCGGATGAGTTCAACCAGAAAGATACTTCCCTGGAAGAAATGATACGTACGTACCTGAAACAACTGTTTCTTAAATCCGCACGCGTGTGGAAAAAACAAAACCTGGACAAGGAGCTTGTGCAACAAAACGCCGACCTGGATTTCTTCAGGAAATTCACCTTGTTGGTTGAGGATCATTACAAACAGAAACATAATGTTGCCAATTATGCTGAACTTCTGTTTATGGCACCTAAGACGATCACTCATAAATTCAAAAGGCTCAACCTGCCCCAACCTAACGATATCATCAAGAACAGGATTGTATTGGAAGCAAAACGTTTGCTGGTCCACACGAACCTGACGGCAAAAGAGATCGGATATGAATTGGGATATGAAGACCCTGCCTATTTCAGCAGGCTTTTTGTCCAGAAAACAGGTGAAACGCCATCGGGATTCAGGACAAAGTTTCTCGCTGAAAATTAATCTTCCACTTATATTTTCATGGGTAATTCTTACAAGGCCTTAATGCTTGGCCTGCTGGCATCGCTGTTTTTTGCCGTGACCTTTATTGTAAACCGGGTAATGTCGCTGGATGATGGCAGTTGGATCTGGAGTGCATCTCTACGCTTCTTCTGGATGCTTCCATTCTTCCTGGTGATCGTTCTTTCCAGGAAAAACTTCAGCGTCTTATGGAACGAAATAAAAAGAAATCCCCTGCAATGGATAGTTTGGAGTACAGTAGGCTTCGGCATTTTTTATGCTCCGCTCACTTTTGCGGCAGCGTATAGCCCATCCTGGCTGGTAGCGGGTACCTGGCAAGTCACTATTATTGCCGGCATTGCACTGTCGCCGCTGATCAACAAACAACCGCAGGCAAAGCAAAACAACCTCCTATCCTCGTTGTTTTTTTCAGGTATCATCCTGTGCGGAATTGTTATCATGCAGGTAAGCCAAGCGAGCAAATTTACCTTCGACCATCTTTTACTGGGAACGCTACCGGTGTTAACAGCTTCCTTTGCATACCCCTTGGGCAACCGTAAAATGATGCAGCTTACCGGCGGCCGGCTGGATGTGTATCAGCGAATCCTGGGGATGCTGCTGGGTAGTTTACCATTCTGGCTATTGTTAAGTGGATACGATTTGTTTGTAAATCGTACGTTGCCAGGTAGTAATCAGTACACACAAACCTTTATTGTGGCAATATCCTCTGGTGTGGTGGCAACCGCATTGTTTTTCCTGGCAACCGACAAAGTCCGGAATGATGAGAAATCATTGGCCAGGGTTGAAGCCACCCAATCAGCAGAAGTACTGTTTGCCCTGTTGGGAGAAATCCTGATCCTGAATGCTCCGCTACCTGACCGATATGCATTTATAGGAATGGTACTTATAGTCCTGGGAATGATATTACATAGTATTGGCTTTTCTTCATCGAATCAAGAGTAACCTTCAAATCACCAACAGGTCTACAAACTCATTTACATCCAGGCCCGCAAGCTTTTCAAAGTCCAGCGAATAGTCAAGTACAACCTCTTGCTGCTTTTCAGGAAATATTCGTGCGAGATTGATCTTGTATTTCCTGATGAGTTCAGGAATTCCTTCTTCCCTTCTGCGTTTATGCCCGATGGGGTATTCTACTGCCACTTCGTCTAAAACAGTTCCATCATTCAACTCTATTGTCATAGCATTGGCGATGGAGCGTTTTTCGGGGTCGAGATAATCTTTGCTGAACTGCTTATCCTCCACACATTCTATTTTTTGGCGGAGCAGATCGATTCGCGGATCAGCGGCTACATCATCTTCGTAATCGGCAGCAGTCAGTCGCCCGAAGATTAACGGAACCGCAACCATATATTGAATGCAATGATCGCGATCAGCCGGATTGTTCAGCGGTCCTTTCTTATCGATAATGCGGATGGCTGCTTCATGGGTACGGATAATAATTCTTTTAATGTCAGCGGCAGTCTTTTCGAGGGAGTGCAGTTTATCGTGAAGCGTCATGGCAGCCTCCACTGCTGTTTGGGAATGGAATTCTGCAGGGAAGGAAATCTTGAACAGCACATGTTCCATTACATAAGAGCCATAAGGCCTTTGAAAGGTGAACGCATTTCCCTTGAATGATACATCGTAGAAGCCCCAGGTTTTGGCGGTCAGTACGGAAGGATAACCCATCTCACCGGTTTTCGCAATCAATGCAAGGCGCACTGCCCGCGAAGTGGCATCACCAGCAGCCCACGATTTGCGGCTGCCGGTATTGGGCGCATGGCGATAGGTCCTGAGAGCCTGTCCGTCTACAAATGCCTGTGATATCGCATTGATCAGTTCCTCGCGGGTTAACCCGATCAGTTTTCCTACCACTGCCGTTGAAGCAAGCTTTACAAGCAGCACGTGATCGAGGCCGACACGGTTAAAAGAATTTTCCAATGCCATCACACCCTGGATCTCATGGGCCATGATCATCGCTTCAAGTACTTGTTTCATTTTCAAGGGAGCTTTTCCTTCTGCTACCTGCGCTCTTGACAGCCAGTCTGCCGTAGCCAGGATACCCCCCAGGTTATCAGACGGGTGCCCCCATTCAGCTGCCAGCCAGGTATCATTAAAATCCAGCCAGCGGATGATGGCGCCGATATTGAAGGCTGCCTGGACGGGGTCCAGTTGAAATTGCGTTCCAGGCACTTTAGCACCATTGGGAACGATAGTACCTTTTACTATGGGGCCGAGTAATTTTGTGCAGGCCGGGTAGGTCAGGGCTTCAAAACCGCAGCCAAGGGTATCCAGCAGGCAGTAATGGGCTGTCTTCCAGGCCAGGTCACTTTTAATTTCATAATTCAATACATAGTCTGCAATATCCGATAGTACTTTATCCGGTTGGGGTCTTTCGTTTGAAATGTATGATGACATCTTGGTCTTGAATGTTATGACTATTTCCTTTTTTCTATCGGTACAAATTCCCTGTCATCGGGACCGATATAGTTAGCACCAGGCCTGATGATCTTTCCATCCTGTCGCTGTTCAATGATGTGAGCGCTCCAGCCGGTAACCCGCGAAATCACAAACAGCGGGGTGAACATCTTTGTAGGTATCTCCATCAGGTGATAGGCGACAGCTGAAAACCAGTCAAGGTTGGCGAACATTTTCTTTTCATTCCACATTACCGTTTCCAGTCTTTCTGCAATATTGTACAGCAGCATATCACCGGCTTCCTCAGATAGCTTCTTCGCAACTTTTTTAATAACTGCGTTCCTTGGGTCGGAAACCGTGTAAACAGGATGTCCAAAACCAATAATGACATCTTTATGGGCTAAGTGGTCTTTAATATCAGCTTCCGCTTCATCGGGCGATTTATAACCGCTTTGGATTTCGTATGCCACTTCGTTGGCCCCGCCATGCTTTGGTCCACGCAGTGCCCCAATGGCACCAGTAACCGCCGAATACAGATCCGAAGCTGTACCGGCAATAACACGGGCGGTGAAAGTGGAAGCATTGAACTCATGTTCCGCATACAGGTTCAATGAAACCTGCATGGCTTGTACCCATGACCGGGGAGGAACATTGCCGTGTAACAAATGCAGGAAATGTCCACCAATCGTTTCATCATCAGTTTCCACCTCTATTTCTTTCCCATTGGAACTATAATGATACCAGTAAAGAAGGGCGGAACTAAATGAAGCCAACAGTTTATCGGCGATTGCCCTGGCACCTCCTTCTGTGTGGTCTTCCTTTCCTGCCAGGCATCCAAGAAAAGATGTATAAGTGCGCAATACATCCATATGGTTTGCAGACGCCGGAATACTCCTGAGAATAGATTTCACGGGATCAGTCAGCCCCCTCAGCGTTTTCAATCTTTTTTTATAAGCATCGAGTTGCACCTGCGTGGGCAAATCACCATAAATCAATAAGTATGCGACTTCCTCAAATGCTGCCTTTTCAGCGAGGTCGGCAATATCGTATCCCCGGTAACGCAATTCTTTGCCATTTCTGCCCACAGTACAAAGAGCGGTATTTCCTGCAGCCACACCGGAAAGCGCTACATGTTTCTTCGGGGGAAATGATGATGAAGTGTTAGTTTCCATCGAATTTCGTTTTAAAGAGTTCATCCAGCTTTTGTTCATAGTCATGGTACCCGATGGTCCTGTACAACTCTTCCCTGGTTTGCATGGTATCCAGTACATTTTGTTGCGTGCCGTCTTTCCTGATGTGTTCGTAAACATTCAGGGCAGCTTTATTGGCCGCACGGAATGCGGAGAGCGGATACAGGATCAATTCCACCCCGGCTGCTTTCAGTTCATCGACAGTGTACATTTTTATCATCCCGAACTCCGTTATATTGGCAAGCACCGGGAGGCCGGTGGCATCCACGAATTTTTGATATGCGCCAAGGTCCGGTACGGCTTCAGCAAAGATGAAATCCGCCCCTGCCTCTTTGTAAGCTACGGCTCTTTCGAGTGTTTTTTCAAGTCCTTCAACCGCAAATGCATCTGTTCTAGCCCCGATCACGAAATTCCCGTCGGTGCGTGCGTCTACCGCAGATTTCAGGCGATCAACCATTTCTTCCCTGGTTACCACTTCTTTACCGGGACGGTGGCCACATCGCTTGGCACCGACCTGGTCTTCCATGTGAAGGGCAGCCGCTCCAGCCCTGATCAATGAACGGACCGTACGGGCAATATTGAAGGCGGAAGGCCCGAAACCAGTATCGACATCAACCATCAGCGGCAAATCACATACATTGGTAATGCGGTTAACGTCAGTCAATACGTCGTCCAGCGTTGTAATTCCAAGATCCGGAATACCTAACGAACCTGCTGCTACACCGCCTCCTGAAAGATAGATAGCATTAAAACCTGCCTGCCGGGCGAGTAAGGCGTGTTGGGCGTTGATGGCACCGACGATCTGAAGTGGTTTTTCCTTTTCCATTGCCTGCCTGAATCGAAGTCCAGCTGAACCTAAACTATCTTTCATATTCATACTGTTATTTGTATGCATCCCCTGGGGAAAATGCTATACACAAGATACATAACAATAAGTGCTGCCGTACAATCCGAAAACGGGGATTGGCTAACCATGGTGAGTTCAAGAACCAGGAGCGGTTAAAATCAGTAAAATGTTTCCTTTTGTCCTTTAAAAGTTTTCATTTAGACCAGTAGTCGGGTAGTTAATTTGTAAATTCAATTAAGAGACTATCCAGGTGGGAAAGACATTCAATATACCCGACTTTTTAAAATACATAAATATAAAAGGAACCGGTAATGACAGTCTCCAGGTAATTCACTATGACGAGTATGAGAATATTCTATTGAAATCTCCGCCTGTCAAAATCGATTTCTATTTTTTAGCCATTAAACAAAATGTAGACATTCAGCCCCCGATAGAAGAAATGTCAGACTCGTATGTTTATTTGAGTGGCCCGGGTAACGCTATGGAATGGGAAATGACGGGACCGATCTCCGGTTACAGTATACTCATCAGCGAAAAGTTATTAGGTAAATTTGCCAGGGATTACAAGTTTATGGACTACAATAATCACGAAGCACTTTTTCTTAAGCATGATGAGAAGGTAGTTTTGTATGATTTATTTATTAAAGCACACCTGGAATTTGCAAAGAATCAAATTTCCAGGGACATAATAGTTTCTTATTCAGCGCTCATACTCACCTATGCACAAGCTTTTTATGAACGTCAGTTTGAATCACGGAGTAAAATATACCACAAAGTGGTGGCAGATTTTTATGAACAATTACACGCTTACTTCCGCGATGAGGCATCTGTAAAAAACCTGCCATCCGTTGGATATTTTGCTGAAAAAGCCAACCTGTCGACAAACTACTTTGGAAACCTGGTGAAGCATTTCACAGGCAACTCGCCTATTGAGCATATACATCAACACATCATTCATATTGCCAAGAATAAACTACGCCTGACAAAATTATCTGTCAACGAAATAGCCTACAGCCTGGGCTTTGATTACCCCACATACTTTACACGCTTTTTCCGTAAAGAAACCGGAATTACTCCTAAAGTATTCCGGAATCAGTAGCTACCTTAGCAATCAGTAAAATGTTTCCTTTTTTGAGGGATTTGTTTTCGTTACCACTAGTGCGTGCGTTTAATTTTGAATAAACGCAATTCATCGTAGTTGATCATCTGACAAGTTAATTCCCCCTTTTCAGGACACCCCCTTAATCTCGATATATGAAAACAATAAAAATCATTAACTACTAAATTATTTAAGATGAAAGAATCAGTAAAATTCAAAAATCTTTCCTGGGATGTGGCAGCAGATATTTACTTCCCTCCTGATTTTAATGAAAGTAAAAAATACGCTGCGATTATCAGTGCTCATCCAATTGGAAGCTGTAAAGAACAAACCTCCGGAAATGTATATGGCCAGGCGTTAGCTGATGCAGGTTTTGTAGTATTAGCCTTTGACGCTTCTTTTCAAGGATCAAGTGGCGGCGAGCCCAGATTTATTGAGGACCCGACTTTAAGGGTAGAAGACTTCCGTTGTGCATGTGATTATTTGGTAACACTTCCTTATGTGGATGAAAAACGTATCGGTGTTTTAGGTATTTGCGGTGGCGGTGGCTATTCAATCAATGCTGCTATGACAGAACGCCGCATTAAGGCTGTTGGTACCGTTACAGGAGCGAATTATGGAAGGCTCTGGAGAGAAGCCTTTGGCAATTATGACCCTATTGGGGCACTGGAAAAAATTGCCGAACAACGGACTGCTGAAGCCAGGGGAGAAAAATTGCGTGTAGATGACTTGCTTCCGCCTTCTGTTGAAGCAGGAAAAAAAGCAGGGATCAAAGACATCGATGTCTTAGAAGCTACAGACTATTACCGAACTCCAAGAGGACAAAAACCAAACGGGTTGAACCGTTCTTTATATTCACACAACAGTGCAGCAGTAGGTTGGGACGCTTTTTACCTGGCAGAGGTATTGCTAACACAACCTTTGATGGTGGTTATTGGTGACAAGCCGGGCGGTTTTGGGGCATATAGGGACGGATTGGAAATCATGAGAAGAGCAAAATCCGAAAAGAAAGAATTAGTAATCGCTGAAGGTTGGTCACATTACGATCTGTACGACAAACCGGAACCAGTAAAAATCGCCCTGGATAAATTAATTCCCTTCTTTAAAGAAAATCTTCAGTATGTGCCTGCACAACAAAAGAGCACAAAAGCTGAAGCAGTTGTTTAAACTTGAATGTGAAATGATGAAAGCCGGAGTAATACTCCGGCTTTTTTGTGCCAATGCCCTGCACACAAATAATAACATCATGAAGGATGTGAATCCGTAAAATGTTTCCTTTTTAGAGTGATTTGTTTTCGTTTAACGGCAGTGTCTCATTTTAATTTTGACTTGTGAAAAACAAGTCCTGACATTTTAAAATAAATTTTTATGGCACAAAAAATCAACTTCAAAAACAGCAACAACGGAAACATAATTATATCGGCCGTTATTAATTTTCCTGAGGGATTTAAGGAAAATAAAAAATACCCAACTGTCATTGTCAGCCATCCCGGTGGAGGAGTCAAAGAGCAGGCATCAGGTTTGTATGCGAAAAAGTTAGCGGAACAAGGCTTTGTAACGATTGCTTATGATGCTTCTTACCAGGGCGAAAGCACGGGTGAACCCCGTCAACTGGAAAATCCATATATCAGAACAGAAGATGTAAGTGCGGCGATTGACTATATGATCGGGCTCCCATATGTGGACGTTGAAAATATCGGTGCAATGGGCATTTGCGCCGGTGCAGGTTACACAGCAAATGCGGCTATTAATGACCATCGCATCAAAGCAGTGGGAACCGTAAGTGCAGTTAACATCGGGTCAATGTTCCGCAATGGTTGGGATAACAATGTAAAAGATGCAGATGCCCTTCCTTACCTGGTAGCAGGTTCAAATGCAAGAACAAGCGATGCAGGTGGCGCTGCTATTGCCACCATACCGCTGGCACCCTTAAAAGAAGAAGATGCACCTAATGAAGAACTAAGGGAAGCCTGGGAATATTATCATACCGATCGTTGCCAGTATCCGACAGCTCCCGGATTTGCGACAGCAAGAAGCCTTACACAGATTATTTCTTACGATGCTTATAACAAAGCAGAAGCATTTCTCACACAGCCATTACAAATAATAGCAGGCAGTGTTGCAGGCAGCAAGTGGATGAGTGATGACCTGTTTAACCGGGTGGCAAGTAATGACAAAGATTTCCATATTGTTGAAGGCGCCAACCACATGTCGTTGTATGATGTAACAAAATATGTGGATGAAGCTGTTTCGGTTCTGGCTGATTTCTTTAATAAGAACCTGCAGAATGTTACAGCCAGTGCAAAGAGCGATAAAGCTGGAGCAGTTGCATAACATAGTAACGAGGTTTAAGTAAAAGGCTTTTCAATTATTAAAAGGAAAATCATGAAAAATAGCTCAAATCTATCTGGCATAGAAAGTCAATCTACCGGTAAAGCAAGAATATCTAAAGAAAATTTAGAAAAAGCAGTAGATCAGTTAAACGCTATTTCGCCTGAAGATTATGCAAAAATCCAGGGAATGGTAGCGGTAGTGCGAAGGGATTTCAGAAGTATCCTGCATAAAACACCGGATGACTACGGAATGACCAACTGGGAGGACATTTATTTTCAGGCAGACGATGGCGTACCCTTAAACGGCTGGTACATTCCGGCAAAGGGTGGTGAAAGCGATAAACTGATAATCTTCAATCATGCCCTGCCGATGTGCCGCGCAGGGTTCCAGGGACACCTGGGCGAACCCTGGAGTAATTTTGAAGCCGTTGAAATAGATTTTGTTATTCAAATGAAACATTTAACCGATGCCGGCTATAATGTATTGGCTTATGATATCCGAAATCACGGGCAAAGCGGCTCAGCCAATAACAATGTTTGCGGTATTGGATTATTGGAATGGAGAGATTGTGTAGGTGTCAAAAAGTATGTGGACAATCACCCCAGGCTCGGTAAAATGAAAGTAGCCTTGTTCAGCCAGTGTATGGGTGGCTGTTCGCAATACGTAGCAATTGACAAACGACCTGACTTATTCCAGAATGTTTTATGTATGGCAAGTCCATTGGTCCCTTCTATGGGTTCAATCTACCAGGCATTTACAGAATTGCTGGGAGTAAGTCAATACCTCGAACTTCTGGACCTGGAACTAGTGAAAGCAGGCGGTTTTACGAGAGCTGAAATGGACCCGAAGCTCTATACTAAAAATATAAAAATGCCCTTGCTGATGTGGCAGGTAAAAGAAGATGCCTGGGTTAAAAACCCCGAAGATGCACAGGCCACTTTTGATAAAATACCCAGCAAGGAAAAAGAATTGCATTGGATCGAAGGCACTACACACCGTTTCCGGGATGGCTACAACTATTTCGGCAGAACCCCGGAAAAAGTTCTTGCTTTTTTCGACAAGCATATGAAACAGGCAGAAACCAAATCTTCAAAAGCGGGTACACTTGTTTCGGAAAATTAAGTCCACGTTGGAAACTCTAGTAAATCATAAAAGCCGAAGCCTTTACTTCGGCTTTTATTGATGGCAAATCAATACAATAAAAAATGGAAAAAAGAAAAGTCCTGGTGCTTGGTGCGGGCGGTGCCATTGCAAAGCACGTAATCGAATTCCTAAAGAACGATAAGAATATTGAATTGACGCTATTCGCAAGAAATGCTGGCCATTTACAGGCCTACCATTCACTGGCCCAAATTATTGAAGGCGATGTGTTAAATGATAATGACCTGAATGAAGCAATTAAAGGACAGGATCTTGTATATGCAAACCTCTCAGGTAACGTAGATAAGATGGCAAAGCAAATTGTAAATGCAATGTCAGCCGCCAATGTCAGGCGCCTGATATTTGTGACATCACTTGGTATTTACGATGAAGTTCCGGGTGCCTTTGGTAAATGGAATAACAGGATGATCGGCTCTGCATTGACCACTTACAGAAAGGCGGCAGACATTATTGAAGGCTCTGCCCTGGATTACACCATCGTAAGACCTTCCTGGTTGACAGACAAAAACGAGGTCGAGTATGAAATCACACAAAAGGGTGAGCCATTTAAGGGAACTGAAGTCTCAAGGAAAGCTGTGGCGGCATACATTACCAGCATTATCACACATCCTGAAAATGACAGGAAAGCAAGCGTAGGCGTAAATAAGCCCGGGGTATATGGCGACAAACCTGCATTCTACTAAACAAACATCGGTATGAATGTAGAAAACAGACCTAAAGTCGTGTGCCATGTATTGGTCTCATCGGACGGAAAGATTTCAGGCAGGTTTTGGCGTAATTATAAAACACGCTTCGTAGATGAAGTATTTGAAAAGGCCAACAACAGCGATAATCCTTCTGCCTGGGCTTGCGGACCTATAACTACTGAACAGGTGTTCACTCAGTTTCACAAACCTATATTGAACGAAAACACACCGACAGTTCCGGAAGGCGATTTTATAGCTGAAAACAATGCCCCGATATACTACGTGTCCATTGATGCGGACGGCAAGGTAGGCTGGAAAAAAAACAGTTTGCGTTATGCTAATCGTCAACATGCGCATATCATTGAAGTATTAACACTACAAGCTTCTAATGCTTATAAAGCTCACCTGCGTTCTGTCAATGTATCTTACATTATTTCCGGAACCGACCAACTTGATTTCAAAATTGCCTGCGAAAAATTGTATGCTTTCTTCAATATCAGAACACTTATAGTTTCAGGCGGGGGCAGCATCAACGGTTCCTTCCTGAATTCAGGAATTATTGATGAACTGAGTTTATTGATCTCCCCGGTAGCGGTTAAGGCCACAAATGGGCCTCCACTGTTTGAATACGGAAGGGTACTGCCAGATAATAAGCTTGCGGAATTTGATTTAAGAAATATTGAAAAGCTGGAAGGTGGTGGTGTTTGGTTGCAGTATACAACGTCAAAAAGACATCAGTGATACTCATGCCTCGCTTATACAGCCTGCAAACTTGCTTCCTTATTATACCGCGCCCTGTATTCCAGTGGCGACATGCCAGTAAGCTTTCTGAAAACCTCCCGAAATGCTTTAACATCTGAATACCCAACCTCGTACATAACCTCGTTAACGGTTTTGCGGGTCGTTTCAAGGGATTTTTTTGCGGATTCAATTTTTACCCGCTGCGCATACTCACCTGGTGTATTACCGGTAGCTTTTATAAACCTCCGGTCAAAATTCCGCCTGCCCACAGAAAACCTGGAAGACAAATGCTCAAACGATACCTTTTCATCCAGCCTGCTTTCAATATAGGCTTGCGCTGCTTTTACCATTTCATCACCATGTAATTTCTGCCCGGTAAATATGGTGAACGGAGACTGGCTGTTCCGATCCAACTCTATCTGGCACATTTTGGAACAATAAATAGCTGTTTGCCTGTTATAATATTTCTCTACCAGGTAAATCAGCAGGTTCAGGAAAGAATACGCGCCACCATTGGTATATATTCCATCTTCGTCCGTGATCAAATGATCAGCCTGCACATTTACTTCGGGAAACATAGCCTTTAATGCACCTGCATTAGCCCAATGGGTGGAGCAATTTTTGCCATTCAGCAAACCCGACGAGGCAAGCATAAACGCACCGGAGCACAGCGAAGCTACCTGCGCTCCTTTTCTATATTGCTGAATAATCCAATCAACCAGCAAATTATTTTCCTGTTTGAACTTCTGATCAGTATAAGCCACAGGAGGAATAATGATAAGATTGGTTTTGCCAATAGCCGAAATGTTGACCTGCGGTTTCAGTGTAAACACGCCATCATAAACTTCAGTTTGCTCTAAAGCGCCTGCTGATTCTATCCTGAACAATTCCTTCCCCTCGCGTTGCTTCCAATAACTATTCGCTGTTGCGAATACTTCAAATGTACTGGCGATACAGGTTACCGTGCTTAAAGTGCCTTTCCCTGCAGGAACGACTATGGTAATGTGTTTCATTGCGTGAAAGTGTTACTAATAAAGGTACTTAAATGTCCTGTCCAAATCAACCCGCTACAAAGTCCATTTTGCACCCTGTAAGCCGCGGCGAAGGATTTTAGCTTTGTGAACTACGGTGATGACAAAGAATTAGCCATACTAAATTTTATAATTATGTCACGCAGCACAACACGGCTAACCGCATTCATTGTAAGCATGATTTTCTCCTTTACAATACATGCACAGCCTAAACAGGACCAAGGCCACATGGGTAAAATAGAGCCACTACCAAAGGATTTGGAAATCCGATTGGCGCTCAGTGCATTGCCACCGCATCTCAGGGATAGTGCAACAGTATATGTATTGAATCCGGATAGGGGTTTTGAAATTGCCCGCAAGGGAACCAATGGATTTCACACCTTAGTCTCCCGGAACGGAGACGATGCAATGAGAGGTTCCTGGCCGTTGAAAGAATACAGGAACGATATTCTTTACCCGATTTCATTTGATGAAGCCGGCGCCAAAACCATAATGCCCGTTTTCTTTGACATCGCAAAAATGCAGGCTAAAGGAACTTCTCCAATTGAATTGAAAAACATCATCCAGGATCGTTTCAAAAAGAAATATTATAAGGCGCCCGAACGGGCTGGCATATCATACATGCTGTCACCGATACTCAGGACCTACACCAACCCCGATCAAGATGATCATGTAATTACCGCAAGCGTTCCCCACGTTATGTACTATGCGCCGAATGTCACCAATGCGGAGGTAGGTGGTGGGAAACCCGGACCCGGGGCAATGTATCCGTTTGTAATATTACACGGGCCTCATGGATACAGCGTTCAGTTTCTTGGAAAAACTGAAACCGAAGCGGTAAGAAAGGAATATAAAGAATTGCTTGAACAACTCTGCGCGATCAATAAAGCATGGTGCCTACCTGTTGCTGACGCCCCTTCCTCATCTGCACATCACTAAAAAACCACAAAAAAATGACAACTACAGATTTTACGCTCACGCTAACAACGAAGCGAACTCCGATGGAAGTGTTTAATGCGATTACCAATGTTCGTGGCTGGTGGTCAGGATATTACTCTGAAGTAATTGAAGGCAGTACGCGTGAACCCGACGATGAGTTTGTCTTTCGTGCCGGAGACGGTGCTCATTACAGCAAACAAAAACTGGTAGAAGTAATACCCAACAAAAGATTGGTATGGCTGATAACGGAAGCTGAGCTGACCTTTGTTGAGGAGAAACATGAGTGGACGGGCACCAGGATAATTTTTGACATTTCAGAAAAAGCGGGCAATACCGAACTGGTTTTTACGCACGAAGGATTGAATCCGGATTTTCAATGTTTTGATGCCTGTGCTCCCGCCTGGACTCAGTATTTACGTAATAAATTACTGCCTTTGATCGATAACACAAATCGAATGAGTAGTAATTGCTGATAGAAAAAAAGGCCTAAAACATTCCTGAATTTAAGGTTTTCGTTCCCGAAATGAAGTATCTGCCAATCGCATAGTTGCCTTGTTCGAAAACACTTCGCTCCCGTTGAAATAGATGTCCCATGTCACCGGCAGCGCTTTTTTCAGCATACTGCTCACGCCACATATTTTTTCCTGCGAGTCCGTGATGGCATTTACAATCGCATCCTTGTCTTCTTCTTTTCCTTGTATATCATAAACGACATGTATCGCCACATATTCCAACGGCTGATGCTTACTAAGTTCCCCGGTGACTTTCAAACTAAAATCATCCAATGCAATATTCGCTTTGCGCAGCAGGGCAACTACATCCATACCCGTGCAGCCTGATAAGGCTGTTAATACGAACGGTTTCGGGATGGGCCCGTTTTCTTCGCCTCCTGCTCTTGCTGGAGCATCCATTACTATTGTATGTCCGTTTACCAGTGCGTTGAACTGCATTTTACCCATCCACTGTGTTTCTATTTCATGCTGTGCCATTGTAACTGTTGATTGAGAAAGCAAATGTCAGAAGGCAGTGGCTGTAGTGATCTAACTTTCGTCATCCAATTCGCAGCGAAAACATGATTTTCGTCATGTGGGCTTTGTTCCGGCGTTGTTATTTTCGCGTTGATGTATAATAACATCTTCAAGAATATTATCCGCAAGCCTTCCTGAGGTATCCCGCAGATGCTTCCTTATCATTCTTTCAACAAACCTGTTTCAAATAACACCGCAATAACGCGGGACAAAATTCCAACGGATGAAAACCATCATTGAACCATTTAAAATAAAATCGGTCGAGCCGATTAGTTTCAACACAAAAGAAGAACGATTCGAAATTCTTGAAAAGGCGGACTATAATCCTTTCCAGGTTAAGGCTGGAGATGTACTGATTGACCTGCTAACTGACAGTGGTACCAGCGCCATGAGCAGCAACCAGTGGGCAGGTGTCATGATGGGCGATGAATCGTATGCCGGGAGCGCCGGTTTCTTTCATTTCGAAAAAACTGTAAAAGACATTACGGGTTTTCCTATTGTGATCCCCACTCACCAGGGCAGGGCTGCCGAAAAAATTCTATTCTCTATTCTGGGTGGAAAGGGAAAATGGTTTATCAGCAATACTTTGTTTGATACGACAAGGGCAAACATTGAATTTTCCGGCGCGGAAGGAATTGACCTGCTGTGTGAGGAAGGCAAACACCCATCCGTTCCTTCAGCCTTTAAAGGGAATATGGATATCGAAGCGCTGAAAAGAGTGATTGGAGAAAAGGGAGCGGAAAACATCCCGATGGTCATCATGACGGTGACCAATAATTCTGGCGGTGGTCAGCCCGTGAGTATGCAAAATATTAAAGAGGCCAGTGCTGTTTGCAAAGAACACAGGATTCCTTTCTTTATTGATGCCTGTCGATTTGCCGAGAACAGCTATTTCATCAAATTGAGGGAAGAGGGATATGCCGACCGTTCTGTTCCTGAAATTGCCGCTGAGCTTTTCTCTTATGCGGATGGGTGTACCATGAGCGCCAAGAAGGATGCTTTTGCCAATATCGGCGGTTTCCTGGCCATGAAAGATCCTGAATTGGCAGCGAAATGCAGAAATCTATTGATCATTACCGAAGGGTTTACCACGTACGGCGGGTTGGCAGGACGAGACCTTGAAGCCATTGCCATCGGTCTAAAGGAGGTGATGGATGAACATTACCTGCAATACCGCATCCGCAGTGTTGAATACCTCACCAATAAATTAATCGCCGCAGGCATACCGGTAATGCAACCGGCAGGCGGGCATGCCGTGTACATTGATGCAAAGGCTTTCCTGCCACATATCCCGGTTGACCAGTACCCCGGACAGGCTTTGGTTTGCGCCCTGTATATTGAAGGAGGGATAAGGAGCGTGGAAATAGGATCACTCATGTTTGGCAAATACGATGCGAACCACCAACTCAAACCGGCACAAATGGAGCTGATACGATTAGCTATTCCCCGGCGGGTCTATACGCAAAGCCATATAGACTATGTAGCCGAAATAGTCATCAACGTGTTTGAATCAAAAGATTCATTGAGAGGATTGACAATAACAGAGGAAACGGCCCTGCTAAGACATTTTACTGCCAAATTAAAACCTGTTCAATAAAACCCCCTTACAGTATTACCAGTATTGCTGCTGAAACGAATGTTACTACTATTATCATAGATACTTTCCAGAACGAGTGAGCTTTTTTAAGCTCCATAAACTGGAAAGCTACCAGCAAAAATTTCATTGCGGAAATTAACAGGATTAAAATGGCCGCATATCGCGGGCCGATTAAAAATGCGGTGATGATAGTAAGTAACATCAGCACGATCCAGGTAATGCTGTTTTTGTTTTTCATTGTTCTCCAGTTTTAATTCAATTATTAGTGCTGGTCATACTATAACACCAGGTACAGCGCCGGAAACAGGAGCAGCCAGATTAGGTCACACATGTGCCAGAAGGCGGCGCCGGCCTCCATATGCTCCATATCGATAACAGCATCTTTCTTTCTAAGACGCAGCCAGGATACAGCCAGCATCACCAGTCCAACTGCCACATGTACACCATGAAAAGCGGTCAGCATCCAATAAAAGGTGTAAAACAAATTGGTGTTGATGCTGATCCCTGCATTTAGCTTTTGACTATACTCCACTCCCTTTAAGACCATGAAAAGCAGTCCACCCAACATTGTGAGTTGCAAATAAAAAGAAGCTTTCGCCCTATTATTTCGCCTGAGCTCATTTATGGTGCTGGCCATAAAATAGCCGCTCGTGAGCAATAGTGCTGTATTGATGGCGCCGAATGTTTTGTTCAGGCTTAACCGGGAAGTATGAAATAATGCGGGATCCTCTTTGCTACAATAGATCAGCGCGATGATGCCCATGCCAAAAGTAGCCAGCTCCAAAAAGATAAGCATCCAGACAAGGATTCCGCCGGGCGGGTACCAGAAATTATTAAGGTCAGGATTGGTGTTTAATTCTTTCATAAAGTTTTACAAGTGACTGCAATAAGTCGTTAAGGTTACTGAGGATCTGGTAATGATTTTGACCGAACATTTGCGGCAGGTAATAGCGGGCCTGCGCTTCTATAGCCAATGCATACGATTGAATTTGCCGCTGGTTCAGTTCACGGAGGGCCTGCTTTACGTCCTGGATGCCATAGCGGCCTTCGTACCTGTCATAGTCATTAGGTTTGCCATCCGAGATCAATATCACCCATTTGTTTTTGCTGTTTCGTTGATCAAGCAAGGCCCCGGAATGCCGCAGTGCGGCGCCAATGCGGGTATAGCCATTGGGTTCAGCTGCCCCTATTCTGTATCGGGCTTTCTGCCAGTTTTCCTCAAAATCTTTCATCATAAGGTAGCTGCAATGGTTGCGGGTTTTGGAATAAAAACCGGCGATCGCAAAGTCAATATTGAATTCATTTAAGATTTCCCCAAACAACAGGGAAGCCTGTTTCTCTACATCAATCACCCGGTTTCCATCGGCATAACCATCACTTGACAGGCTGATGTCGAGCAATAGGAGTATGGAAAGATCCTTTTCTTTTTTTCTTTTGGAGAGATAGATATTTTCAGAAGGACTATGCCCGGAATGTATATCAGCAAATAGGTCGGTTATGGCATCGGCGTCTATTTCCTCCCCCTGCCTCAGCCTCCGCTGCTGTTGCAGCTTATTGTTTACATTGGTGAGCATCTTTCGCAAACCCGTCAGTAAAGAGGAATTTTTGGAAATCGTTTGCTTGTAATACCCTGCATCTTCCTTTAGTTGCCGGGCGGGATAGACCTTACAAAACTTTTCTTTGTACGTCCTTTTGGCATAGTTCCATTCATCATAACAAACAGACTGACCGGTGCCGCTGGCATCCGCACTTTCGGCGATGGTAGTGTTTTCGGTAAAGTCGGCCTGGTAAACGGAATGGGCAGTATCGTCCACCCTTACAGTAAATTTCATGTTCAACTCATCCAGGGCATCGGCTTGTTTCTCCAGTTCATCTTCCCCGTCAAAGTCACGCCATACACCACTGAATTCATCAGCCGTATCCACTTTTTCGAAATTGTGGGTCAACACATAATCTTCCTGCTGTTTCTTATCCACCTGTATGCTGGTGATTGCTTCTACGGCTTTGGCTTTCAGAACTGTAGTAATTTTATTTTCATTAGCAGTCTTTGTTTTGTCGGAAAAATGACGAAGTAATTCGTCAGCATTGTTTTCTGTACCGTCGCGCATCCATTTTCCATAGAGCCAACTATAGTCAACCGGTGATTTCTCCGTCTGGCATTGTTGAAGCTGTGCTATAAAATCATCATGCAGTTGCTTTGTAACAGGATATTCCTCAAAAAGATTTTCCAATACCTGCGCCGAAGTTTCCTTCGCTCTTCGTTGCGATGTAATATCCGGTTGTTCATCAGCGGCATACCAGTTGAAATGCAGTTTTCTTTGCACCGACAGGTACAGGATCCTGAAAAAGTAAAAAGATAAGTTTTGCTGATAGGACGGGAAGAGAGAGAAGGCTGGCGGCAGAAAAAAGTTGTTCTGCTTATAGCCACCTTCTCTTTCGGCCGGGTATAATTCTATAGCGCTTCCGGTAACGGCCCTTGCCAGGATGGTAAGTCGTGGCTTTATATCCGCCAGCGAAACCATTCTCGAGATAATTTCATCGGGAATGGTTTTCCGCTTTTTGAAATAGTTGGCGATTTTGCCGTAAAGGAATTCATCTAATGCCATGTTCGTTCATTTCACTTAAATCAAGAGGTCGCTTAAATCATTCAATGCCGCCAAAACCTCGGGGTCGTCGGTGAGTGGTTCATTCACGGCTACCCTTACGGAAAGCCTTTTGGGCAAGCCTGAATGAATGAGCTTACCGGCATCTACCAATAATCGCGTCGATACTGTTTCTGTCAATCCCAGTTCGGTAAGGTTCCTGATCTTGCCGCCAATGGCCACTAATTTTTTTGCCACCGATCCTTCCAGTTTAGTTTCATTCACCAGTATTTCTGTTTCATGATCTGCTTCCGGATAGTTGAAGGTTAAAGCGACAAAACGCTGCCGGGTGGATGGCTTCAATTCTTTAAATCCCCGCTGATATCCCGGGTTAAAAGAGGCCACAAGCATAAAATCCTCGTGCGCCTTAAACGTTTTTCCAAGTTTATCAACGAATAGTTCTCTGCGATGGTCGGTTAAGGAATGAATGGCCACAATAACATCAGGCCGGGCTTCGGCTATTTCATCCAGGTAAATAATAAAACCTTCTTTAACGGCAGTGGTCAGCGGACCGTCGAGCCAGGTGGTTTCTGCGCCTTTGAGAATAAAGCGCCCAACCAGGTCGGTGGAAGATGTTTCTTCATGGCAGCTGATGGTCAATAATTTCTTATTTAACTTATATGCCATGTATTCAACAAACCTCGACTTACCCGTACCGGTTGGGCCTTTCAATAATATGGGAATCTTATTCCTGCAGGCATGTTCAAACACTTCTTCTTCTTTGCCCGTGCTATGATAATAGGGCGCCGTTGTGCTCATGTGTTAATTTTTAGAAAATGGATTATCAGATAACCGGGCTTATCACGTTAGCTTTCATTGGCGAAGGCGCCAGCGCTTCTTCGGTAGGGCGGCCGTATTTAATGAATTCATAAATGAACAGCGCAATTCCGCTGGTAAACATAGTAGCGCAAAGCACCAGGATTAAAAAGTGTACCTGTATTTCCGTTTGTACCTCGCCAAATTCAATACCCACTTTTCTTTCCAGGTATACCTGCGCCACACCGGCAACACCAAAGGCCGTAGTCATTCCCAGCATACCGATATTGGATAACCAGAATGCTAACTGGCCTGTAGTGCTGTCAAAGAATTTGCGGCCGGTAAGATTGGGCATTGTATAACTAATGATGGAGAAAACAATCATACCATATGCGCCCCAAAAAGCAAGGTGCCCGTGCATGGCAGTTACCAGTGTTCCGTGCGTGTACATATTAACCTGCGGCAATGTATGTGCAAGTCCCAGCAGACCAGCGCCAACGAAAGAAACAATCGATGTGCCCAGTGTCCAGTTCAAGGCCATTTTATTGGGATGCTTTTTCTCACCTTTTCTATACATAGCCACAGCGAACAAGGCCATCGCTAAAAATGCAAGTGGCTCCAGGGCAGAGAAGATACCTCCGACAATCAACCAGATTTTTCCTACGCCTATATAATAGTAATGGTGGCCTGTGCCCAATATGCCTGAGATGAATGTAAGTCCTACGATTACATACAGCCATTTCTCAATTACTTCCCTGTCCACACCGGTGATTTTGATTAACAGGAAGGCCAGTATGCCACCCATAATCAATTCCCAAACTCCTTCTACCCAAAGGTGCACTACCCACCAGCGGAAGAACGAATCCATGGTCTGGTTATCGAACCATATCATACCAGGCAGATAGAGCAGCGCCGCAAACACCAGGCCCATGGTCAGTACCAATGCCGTGGTTGTACGTTTTTTTCCTTTATAGAGCGTCGCCAGGATAATACCCAGGAAAGTCAATACATTCAACACTACCAGCCAGTCCAGCGGCCTTGGGATCTCCAGGAACTTCCGTCCTTCCCAATAATTAAAATGATAACCCACTATAGCGGTTACCCCCACCGCCGCCAATGATATCAATTGGATATAAGCAAGTTTTACGCTGACCAGTTCATTTTCCGATTCTTCAGGAATGATATAATAAGCAGCCCCCATAAAACCGGATAGCAGCCAGACGACAAGCAGGTTGGTATGTACTGCTCTTGCGGTGTTGAAAGGGATGATGCTGTGCAGACCGTCATAGCCCATGTGGGCGAAGCCCATGATAAAGCCATAGATGATCTGCAGAGAAAGCAGCAGCATGGACAGTGCGAAAAACCAATACGCTACTCTTTGTGATTTATATTTCATAAATGTTGTTTAGTATTTGGCAGGATTATTTTTTCAGATCAGGTTTTGCGGGGAATCCATTCAGGTCAGTTTCACCAATCCATTTGAAAAATGCGGTCAGGTTGGCGGCATCTTCTTTGGAAAAACCATAAGCCACCATTTGCCTTCCCCGTGGCTGCCAGGGAATTTTGCTCGTTAAGACAGCGTTGATAAAACCTTCGCCTCTCCGGTCATATACTTTGGTAAGCTCAGGGGCGTAATAAGCCCCCTCGCCCATAATGGTATGGCAGCCCATGCAATTGTTTTTCTCCCAGAGCACCTTACCCTTAATCACCTGCTGGCTAAGGTTTTCTTCATGTGTTCGTTTCGGCACTTCATGACTTAATGAAGTCCACGATAATGCCAGGAATATGGCGAAGGTGACCACCGTGCCACCCAGGAAAAATATTTTTGCCTGTGATTTTGATAACATAGATTTTGGTTTTTATTTTCTGATTGCATCTTTTATTTCGCTGATGGTTTGCGTATGATTGGCAAACAGTCCTTCCTGCTGAAACCGGAACACACCGTTTTTATCCAAAACGGAAACCATGTTGCTATGGGAAAAATTCCCACTGGCCGATTTTTCATATTGCACATTCAGCAATACCGATAAGGATCTTACAGCTTCATCACTGCCATGTAATAAGGTCCAGTTCTCACCCAGTCCCATTTCGCCGGCGAATTGTTTCAGTCGTGCCGGGTGGTCCCTTTCGCTGTCAAAACTTACCAGCAGGAAGTTTACTTTATCCGCCTGTCCTTGTAATGAGTCAGCGATACCTTTTATGTCGCTGGTCAGTCGTGAACAGGCATAGGTGCAATTGGTGAAGATCATTCCCACTACGGTTGGTTTTCCTTTGAGCATCGCCAGGTTGAAGGGCTTGCCATCCTGTGTTTGAAAAGTGTCGGCGAGTTGAAAAATACTTTCTGCAGCGGGTTTGCTTTTGATTTCCGTTGTGGCATTTACTGATTTTTTCAACGGGTCAAGCCCGCTTGTTTCTACCGCGTATGGCCTGCAGCCAGCCAGCATCAGCATGGCAAAAAGGGTTATGATAATATGGCTGTTCATTGCTTTGTATTTAAATGTCAGGGGATGTCTTTGGCACATCTGAACCCAAGATTGGGAATGCAGTAATTGCCCTTCAGGCTACCTCGATAACTGAACCGGAGAAATCCCGCATAGTCGTTTTTGTCTTTCACCTTAACCGAGCCGGCGGCGCAAAAGGCTTTTGCTTCATCTTCTGTGCTTCCCCGCGAATCGGCTTTGCTGGTAAAGCTGTTGAAGTTGAATGTCCACTCCCAAACCAATCCATGCATATCGTACAATCCATACTGGTTTTGGTAAGTGGTTTTTACATTCGGCAATACCGGCGGATTGGGTTTCTTATACCAGCCCAAAATATATTCGGTCAGCGATGTGTATTTAATATTCCGTGGCTTCCCATTTCCGGCCAGTTCCCATTCGGCAATTGTTGGCAACCGTTTGTTCTTCCATTTGCAATAAGCCTGCGCCGCGAACCAGGAAACATTCACTACCGGTGAGTGGTAAATGTTCGCATTTATTTTACCGATGGATAAATCACTTTCCCAATGTTTCAGGTAATTGCTGTCGGCGAAAAGCCTGTTCACCTTTGATCTTCTCCAGGCTGGATTGGCTTTTACAAATTCCAGGAACTCCGCATTGGTTACGGCGCATTCATCCATTTTAAAAGCAGCTACCATTAACGGCCTGCTGTCATTTGTTTCAAAGAATGGCTTATAGATTCCGGCAGCTACAGTGACCATTTTCTTATCTGCAATAACTGCTTTCTCCTGGGCCTGTGCAAGCCCGGAGAAAACAGTTAACAACAGTATGGTCAGGAAATATTTCATGAATCAGTACACTGCGTTTTTCTATTTCTGCGTTTTTATTTTATTGAATACTTCAGGGTTTTCATCGCCTGATACTTTTATCTGTGCCAATGCGCCTTTGTGGAAAGTGCGGTATAGTGCATGGTCAACAATATTCAGCATGCCCGGTACCTGCAGTTTCATTTCAACTATTGATGACCCACCTGCCGGCACTACAGTGGTTTGCACATTTTCATTGATCAAATCGCCACCTTCCACATATACTTTATCAAACACTTCACCAATCACATGAAAGGAAGATGTAAGGTTGGGACCGCCATTGCCGACAAACAACCGGACGTTTTCACCCGTTTTCGCCTGCATGGCATTGGCTCCTGTATTGGCCCGCACCCGGCCGTTGAACAAAACATAATCGGGGTTTTCCTGGATGGCTTTATCCTGGTCGAACTCCTGCAGGCCAGGGGCCTCGTATTTCCCTTTGGTATAAAAATCTCCCTGCATTACATAGAATTCTTTATCCACTTTGGACATTCCTTCTTTGGGTTCCACCATGATCAGGCCGTACATCCCATTGGCGATATGCATACCCACGGGACCGGTAGCGCAATGGTAAACGTAGAGGCCGGGATTCAATGCCTTGAACTGAAACCTGGCAGACTGACCCGGAGCAACCAAAGTAGCTTCGGCCCCACCACCTGGACCATTTACAGCATGCAGGTCAATGTTGTGTGGCAGTTTACTGTCGGGCAGGTTTTTCAGCGTGAAGTCAACCAGGTCACCTTCCCTGACGCGGATAAACTTACCTGGTACGCTGCCGCCGAAAGTCCAGAATGTATATTCTGTGCTGTCCGCAATTTTCATAACCTTCTCTACCACGTCCAGGTTTACAATCACTTTGGTGGCGTGTTTACGGGTAATGGGTGGCGGTACATTGGGTGCGTCAGTGAGCACGGCGGTTTCTTCGCCTTTTATTTCATCGATAGCTACTGATGAAGTGGATGTTGTGGCGGAGCTGTCGCAGCCGGCCACCAGCGAGGCAAGCAGGGCCAGCGCTAAGACGGATTTAATAACAGTCAGTTTCATATTGACATGTTTTTATGAATATTTAGTTGGGTGATTTAAAGACATGTTTAAAGAATACAGGCGATATTTTCAGCATGATAAAAGCCCAGCCGTTATAGTTATTGTAGTCCCCGCCTTTCACACTTTCCATATTTTCCGTGGCGAATAGCATGGCGTATCCCGCCTGCAGGTTGATGATAGTGGACGGTTTATATTCCATTGTAAAATCCGTTTCTGTCCCGGCCGGTTTCCCAACACTTTGGAATTCACTGTTGGTTTCATGTGCAAAGGAGAAATGATGCAGGTCGGCGTTTACAGTAAGCCGGGAAGAAGGATAAACCGTTAGCCTCAGATAAGCATCTGCTAATCCTCTTTGTTTTGTATCAGCCGGTATATTGAGAAAATAATCCATCTGTCCATAGAACTTATGGTTGGTGGCATACAATGTGGAGAAGCTGTGGCTATGCCCGGTTTTGGTGGCATCGCTGCTACCTGATAAATAATCCAGGCCTAAACCGGCGGCAATTCTGTTGATTCTTTTTTCCGCATAAGCATTGAGCATGAAAGCCAACAGCTTTAAATTGTTTTCCGTTTTACCTCCCTGGTAATAGCCCCCCAGGATCGTTTTCCAGCTATGCCCGTTATAGTTGTACAAAGGGCCGAAAGTGAAACTTGCTTTTAGATTTGGCGCCGATGCGACAGTTGAGTTCAATCCATTCAGGATGGCTATGGCCGAAAGGGAATGTTGCTGGCCGAACTCCTTTTTTAGCCAGCCAAAAGCCAGCGCCTTATAATTTTTTAATGGATAAGAAGTACCGTACAGCGGTTCGCCGCTTTGATTGAATGCACCACCAGCATGTGCCTGGAATTGTTTTTCCCGGTTTGTAAACTTTACAACAATCGCATCATGGGAACGGGTGACATTGCCCCATTCCATATTGCCCAACAGGCGATGGTCGTCATATACCAGTTCCTGGCGGCCCAGCTTAACGGAAAGTTTCCTGTTGAGCGCAAACTCAAACCAAAGCTCATTTACCTGCAGGCCCGCGAGGTCTTTTGCGCCTTCTTCATCGCCCCAGGTACGGCTGTCCTGGATGGAAATCCGGGAAGCAACACCTGATTTCTGATAGTCAAAAATCAGCCTCGCCCTTTGGGCCAAAAAAAAAGCTGCGGTTGTAGTGTCCGAGCTTAATGTTCTATATCCGTTTCTGAATTCAGGTCTAAGCCTGTATTGACCTGAAATGGTGAAATGTTCTTCCTGGCTGTATGATTCAGCATGACAGAATAGGCAAATAATGGCAATCAGGGCGGAGTGGAATTTCATAACGGGGTTATTTAATTCGCTGTTTGGCGGTATAAAACTAGTCGGGGCTTTTTTCCATTTACCTAACATTCCGCAGGCGGGAATATGACATTAATCATAAATCAGGACATTTTTATCCTTTATTATATGGCCATATATTGAGTTAGTAGTAAATTTAAGTTGCGAAACGGCATTGAGCATCCTATATCAACCGTTATATGAAATGTTCCAGTCAGCCGTCAGATGTTTTTCAACATTTCCACGCCACTTCTCTTTTGGTGCTGACCGTGCTTGCTTGTTCAGTCTTCGTGAATTGCGTATCCTGCACTGATCCATCAGCAAATACAAAAGATACCATGGTCATTAAGGAGTCTAAAACCGGGTTGGCTTCCTATTACGGCCATGAATTTGAAGGCAAAGAAACCGCCAGCGGAGAAACGTTTCATAGTAAGGAGATGGTTGCGGCGCATCCGACCTACCCGCTGGGAACCGTGGTTCGGGTAACGAACCTTGAAGGGGGTGATACGGTGCACGTTCGCATTATAGACCGTGGACCAACAGACGAGAACGTGGCCGAAGGCGTTATCATTGACATGTCGAAAGGCGCGGCGGAGAAATTGGGTATGGTAAAAGAAGGCCGTGTACGCGTAAAGGTTGAGGTGCTGCAATGGGGGACGAACGAATACAAACCTGAGAAAAAGTAAGCCTCATAACAGGTTATTTGTGATACTCTTCGTCTGTTACTGCATCTAGCCAAACCGTTTCTCCTTTTTCTCTTCCTGTTATAGCTAGTTGGACAAAAGGCGTGTCGGCACTGGCCCCGTGCCAGTGAGGGGTATTTGGGGGGCATTTTATAACATCGCCTTTGCGAAGTATTTTTTTGGGTTGGCCTTTTTCCTGGTAATAGCCGACACCATTGGTCACTAACAATATTTGCCCTGCGGGGTGCAAATGCCATTTGCTCCTGGCTCCAGGCTCAAAAGTCACATTTCCGACGGATATAGAGTTGAGACTATCCGCTGCCATCAGTGGTTGCAGGTAAGCAGTTCCCGTGAAATTTTCATTATTGATTCTTTCACCTTTTGGAAAGATGGTTGGTTGCGCAGAATCACTTTTTTCCCTACAGGAAAAAACAATCATTCCGATAAGCAACACACCAGCTATATTTTTGAAGTTCATTAGTTTTAAATTAAAGGTTGCCCTGGTAAAAACTCACTAATTTATTCACTGCCTGCGATACATATGCGGGCTTCCAATAAGTTTCTATATGAGTGGCCCCGTTGATAAGGAATAATTCCTTGTTCTTTGAATTGACGGCTTTGCTAAATGCATCATCCGTCATATAATAAGTATCGGCTTTACTTCCCGCAATCATTAATAATGGCTGGCTAATTAAATCCATATTGGTGCTGGCGTCAAAAGTCATCAAATCCATCAGGCTGCTTAATGTATATTTTGCACTGGAGTTTGGATGTGCGTGCGTTTTTCCGTAATATATATAACCTTCACGGTACAAGTCAAACGGAAGTTTTGCGATCTGTTCATCCGTTAACGGCGTTGTGCTATTATTTACATATAATGCTTCACCTCCGGCTGCCTCCAATGCCCGTGCATCCGATGCCTGTTTTAATCGTTCCTGTATAGTTGAAAGTTGGGAATTCATAAAACCATTACGTCGGACTACGCCTGAATTGAACATACTTACAGTTGCAACTGCTTTGAATCTCTTGTCTGCCTGGGTGGCTTTTAAAGAATATCCACCACCACCACAAATTCCAAGTAGCCCCAGTCTTGCTGTGTCAACACCAGGAAACCGGGAAATAAAGTCCCCCATTGCATAAATGTCTTCAATCCGGTTTGCTGGCTTATCTACATATCGGGGAGCTCCTTCACTACCACCCTGGTACGCAGCATCTGCCGTAATGGTGATATAGCCCAGTTCCGCTAACCGCTGGGCATATAAACCTGCAACCTGTTCTTTTACACCACCGTTAGGATGCGCAATAACTATAGTTGAGTATTTGTGTGTAGAGATGTAGCCTGGTGGCGTGTAAATATTTGCCGCTATCCTGATGTCTTTTATTTTATAAGAAACCGGGTGAATGTTTACTTTTCCTTTTACATTTTCTTTGATGGCCCCGTCATATACCAGGCCATATAGATTTTGGTGATCTGTTACCCGTTTACTGGTTTGACCGTATGCAATATTCATTGCTGTTATTGCCATTGCTAAGATTATTAATGGTAATTTTTTCATGTTCTCACTTTTCTGAATTATCACTGTTGGCGACCTTTAATCACTTCATCAAGAATTGCTTGCGAAGCTTTTGCTTCTTTGTCACCTATGGTTGATTTGATTACTCTTACAAATTGCTGCAACTGTCCTGGTGTTAGCCCTACATTAAGGCAGATATTCAAATGCGCCTTTAGCATTGGCTCGACACCGCCAATGCTGCTCAGCACTGAGATCGTCACCAATTCTCTTTCTGCATAGCCTAAAACATCACGTTCAAAAACATCGGCGAAGAGATGTTCCTTGAGAAACACTTCTATTACGGGAGCAAATGCTGCATAACCGGTTTGGGGACCAGTTTGCGGTGCACCTAAAAGGGAATCCAAAACAGCTTTGCCCCGGTCGTATTTGTTACGTTCATCCTTTATTGGTGATGCTTCAGCACCAATTACATCTTTAATGCCTTTGGCTTTGCGCTCTTCCAATACAGCCATGAAAGTCTGTAACCCCCGGATGCTGCGGGGAAACCCGGCGTAGGCATAAAGATGTACGAGTACTTCCTTAACCTGGTTGACAGTCAACCCGGCTTCCAGCCCGGCATTCAGTTCTCCTTTCAGCTTTGACAAATTGCCTGTCGCGGTAAATGCTGAAATGCGGATAATTGCCTGCTGCCTGGAATTTAAATTCTGACCTGTATCCGCTTGAGCGTGCCCGGTAGTCTTAACCATTACTGCTAATATTAACAGGACCAATTTCAAAATTTTACTCATGTTCCTTTGCATTTGTGAAGAATTACTTATCCAGCCCTTTCTCTTTTAACCACCCGGACACCAGGTCTGCGACTTCTACATTATTCAGGTCCGACATTGGAAAATGGGTATTACCCTTGAGGCCCACTTCGGGAAGGCGAATAAGTGTAACATCCCCGCCATGCTTATTTACTATATCCCGCCATCGCTTCGCCATTGCAACAGCAGCACGCCACTGCTCCTGGCCAGGATTCTCAGCGGGCTGGTTAGGGATGTAGTCGCCGTAATAGATGATGATGGGAATTTTCGTGAGTTGAGAAAATTCATCCAGTGGGATACCCGTAGCTTTCAATACTCCACCAACATAAGGTACTGAATCCGGCACCTCTCCCTTCGGAAACACAAAACCGCTACCTGGTTCGTAAGAAACAACGGCTTTTATATTCCTGTTCTTAATTGCAGCAACCCACCCCTGGCCACCACTGTGTGAATGGGTTACCAAAATGCCTGGACCAGTTTTATCGAACAGTGCTGATACCGCATTCGTGCTTACTGCCAAATCAAAAGGACCTGTATTTGGAACCATGTGACGATAGAACTGGTTCAGGGCTTCAGGATCTTTTGAGAACTGAACACCAGGATAAAACTCAGTACCGATACCCATGCGGAAAATTCCAAACCAGAGTTGTTCGTCCGGTGCCGCGTCGATGGTTACAGGTTTGGTACCACGTGCTGCTCTTCCACGCCGGGGCTGGTCAACCAGGTAGACCGGAAATCGACGTCGAAGAAAAATATTCTGAAATCCTTCCCTGCCATCAGGAGTTGTTTCCCAGGTCTTTGCAGATTGTCCATACCCATGCCAGAACACCAGTGGCAGCTTTCGTGCATTTTGCGGCACCTGGTAAAAAACATAAGCATGGTCGCCGTGCAGGGTCTGACCTTCTGAGGCCTGGTTTGCGGGATTGAATGCTCCGTGTTTGATAGGGTCGAATGTTCCAGGAGCAGTTATAACGGTACCGCCCGCAGCGAAGCTGCCCTGTTCCTGGATAGCCAATGTCCCATTGTTTGCACTTCTTTTAGTAGAACTACAAGAAGTAAAAGCAATAGAGACAGTAATTGATAATAATATAAGACCTGCTCTTTTAATCATTTCCACTTTATTCATATATAACACTTTTGAGTCAAGGATTTTCTTTCATTAACCTGAGTCCTTGCAGCCAGTTCTTTACCTGCGTTTGCGCTTCTTTCCTTTTTTTATCTTTAATAACCAGGTATCGTCCATCTCTTTCTGATCCGCCCTGGATAGTGAACCCATTCAATACTTTGCTATTAGGACATAATTCCTTTACTGCCTGGAAACTGCTTCCAATTCCATAGCCACCATTGGTATTAAAGGGCACAATTGTTTTCCCACCCAGATCATACTGGTTTAGGAAGCTCTTCATTGGCGGCGGTAGCTGCATCCCCCAGGTAGGAAAGCCTACAAACACAACATTATAATTATCAATGTTGTCTATTTTTGTCTTTAAGGGGGGTAGGTAGCCCGTTTCATTTTCCTTCGCTACCTGTTGCACCGTAGCCTGGTAATTTTCAGGATATGGCTTTTCTAATTCGAGTGGCACAAGTGTTCCACCCATATTTTCGTAAATGATTTCAGCTATTGCCTTTGTGTTGTTTGTCCGGGATAAATAAACTATCAATACTTTGTTCGGTTGTATGGTGGTATCATTCCTTACAATAACATCCTCCGTCACCGATGAAGTACAGGATGAAATAAAAAGAACAATTGCGCACAACAGGTTTGTCATACAAGTAATTATTTCCATTTCAACTACAAAGATCTATTGCCCTATTAACCTGGTGAATGATAGTGAGCCCAGCAACCATTTACCGCTTTCTTTTATATAAACTTCGGTTACCATAAATGGATTGGTTACTTCATTTCCTCCTACCACAGCCAGCAGGGTAATCCTGTTTAACAGTATTGCCGTGTTACCGATAATCTTCACGGAAACCTCGTGGATATCCGCTTTCTTATAATGAATTCCCCCGCTTTTAATTACGTTGATCTCCTGTTCCTTTCCCCAGCTTCCTCCCATATGGACGAACATGGATTTTTCATGGAAGAGCGCTGCCAGCGTATCTGCCTTTTTATCCGCCATCCATAGCCATTTCTGCCGGGAAAGGTTAATAATTTCCTGCTCAATGCTTGTACTGATCTTATCCTGTGCAGACGCGTGAACAGGCAGAATTGCCGATAATAAAATTGTGAAGAACAATACTTGTTTCATATGCTTTTATTGGTAAGTTAAATAGCAAGTTTTCTTTCGCCCAGCCACTTTACCATGGCAGGGTCGCGGTGGTCAAAGAAGCTGCTTGTCCTGGTGTCCAGAGTTTTGATTGCTTCCATATCTTCAGCACTTAACTCGAAATCGAAGATGTTGAAGTTCTCTTCCATTCTTTCTTTTCGAACTGATTTGGGAATTGCCACGATATCTCTTTGAACAAGCCATCGAAGGATAACCTGTGCAATTGATTTATTATACTTCTTCCCAATTGAAAGCAACAAGTGGTTCTGAAATATATCGTTCTTCCCTTCAGCAAACGGTCCCCATGATTCTATCTGCACGTTATTTTCCTGTAAGAAACTTTGCGTGTCTGTTTGCTGGTGGAAGGGATGGGTTTCAACCTGGTTAACTGCAGGTACAATTTCATTGTGAAGGATTAAATCAATCAGCCGGTCAGGATGAAAGTTACTCACACCGATGGCCCTGATTCTTCCCTCCTTGTATATGTCCTCCATGGCTCGCCATTCGCCATATACATCGCCATAAGGCTGATGCATCAGGTACATATCCAGGTAATCCAGGCCCAAACGTTTCAGTGAATTTTCAAATGCTGTTTTTGTTCCTTCGTAACCATTAGATTGGATCCAAAGTTTGGTAGTAATGAACAAATCTTCCCTCGGAACTCCACTACTTCTGATGGCCCGGCCGACGGCTTCCTCATTCATGTAGGAAGCAGCGGTATCTATCACCCGGTAGCCGATGTTAATGGCGTCCAGTACACTTCTTTCACATTCAGCCAGGTCCGTTACCTGGAAAACTCCGAAACCAAGGATCGGCATTTCAACTCCGTTATTCAATCTCACTTTTTGCACCATATAATTTCTTTTGTAGTGCAAAGTTCCTGACATTATCCCGGCTGAATGGTATACAGATAACCGAATACTTACCAATATTCCTGATTAAAAGGAGATCAGTTTTATTTCGGATTTTTTCGCTGAATCTCGGCTGCCAGGTGTATCGCTTTATGAATACGCAGGTAGGTGCCACAGCGGCAAATATTGCCTTCCATAGCGCTGTCTATGTCCTTGTCAGTTGGGTTCTTGTTCCCTTTCAGCAAAACTGCCGCCGACATAATCTGGCCTGCCTGGCAATACCCACATTGTGAAACATCAAGTTCCAACCAGGCTTTCTGTAAAGGATGGTCATTATTTTCCGATAAACCTTCGATTGTCACTACTTCCTGCCCGACCGCCCTGCTAACTTTTGTAACACAGGAGCGAACTGCCTGCCCCTGCAGGTGAACAACACAGGCACCACATTGTGCTACGCCGCATCCGTATTTCGTTCCCACAAGTCCAATCACATCCCTGAGCACCCAAAGCAACGGTGTTTCGGGATCTACATCCAGTTCATAACTTTTCCTGTTTATATTTAGTTTGATCATAGCTGATGAAAATTGATAGTGATATTAAAATGATCTTTTATTTTCCGGCTTGCTTTTAGGCTGCAACGGTGCACCAAGAAATGGCTGGTTATAATATCTTTTATTGGTGCTTTTGTACAACGCATTTGCAACGGCGCCAAACACGGGTGGAAAAGGCGGTTCACCCAAACCGGTAGGATCGATATCATTCTGAACAAAATGCACTTCGATTTTCTTCGGCGCTTCACTATGCCGTATCATCCTGTACCGGCTAAAATTGTTTTGCTCTGGCGCACCTTCTTTGTGGCTGAGCTTACCGTAAAACGCGTTGCCAATGCCATCGACTATCGCTCCTTCCACCATATTTGTCGCAGCGTCGGGATTTACTACGATGCCACAGTCCATCGCGCTAAAAACCCGCTCAACATATGGGCGCCCGTTTCTCATTACCATGTCAACCACATGCGCAGCATATGAATTATGGCAGAAATATGCAGCAACACCCCGGCTGTATTTATTATTTTCCGTGTTGCCCCATCCTGATTTTTCTTTAACCAGTTTTAATACGCCGGCATACCTGTCCGCATCATATTCGTTGTTTTTGCCAACGGGATTTTCTTTGGCCTTTTTGAGCAATTCAAGCCTGAAATCAATCGGGTCCTTACCCATTGCTTCTGCCAGTTCATCTAAAAAGGATTGCTCCGCTGCAGCATTGAAGTTTGATCGCGGGGCCCTGAATGCGCCAATCGTAATATTGGATGGAATCTGCCATGCTTCAGCGAGATAATTTTCAACCGCACCGGCAGGAAACCTGTTTGCATGAATGGCATGTTCAGGAATGCCACCGCCTTTAACATGAAATGCGACCAGGTTTTTGTTTGCATCCAGCGCAGCCCGGTAAGTTGCGGTGTACATGGGACGGTAAATACCATAGGTCATATCATCTTCTCGGGTGTATACAAGTTTGACAGGAGCTTTTACTTTTTTGGAGATCAGGGCGGCCTCCACCAGGTAATGTCCATATGCCCGGCGACCAAAGCCTCCGCCCATACGCGTCATTTGAATTTCAATCTTGTCGGCTGGCAATCCTAAAACTTTCGCAAGGGTCGGTTCTGTCCAGCCCGGCGCTTGCAACGGCCCAACCAATAATGCTTTTTCATCCGTAACGTGGGCGAAGAAATTCATCGGCTCCATGCAGTTGTGCGCCAAAAACGGTGCGTTGTATGTGCGTTCAATGACCTGGGCTGCATTTTTAAAAGCCGCCTCGGGATCCCCGTCTCTTCTTAGCTGTTCAGCGGGCTTGTTTGCGTATTCCTGCATTTTATCAAGCTGGGCATCTGTACTCTCCAATTGCCCGGGAATTAAGACCTCCCTTTTTTGTCCCCTGAAGTTTACTGTTTCTTTAGAATCGCCGGCAGGCTCCCAGTTCGCTTTTAATTTTTTACGGGCATTCATTACTTCCCAGGTAGTTTTGCCAACAACGACCAGCAATTCGTTGTAAGTACGGGTGTCGAAGCCGGCCTGTTCGAAACCATCTTCATATAATTTTTGCCTAAACACATCTTTGATGCCCGGCATTTTCAAGGTTTCAGCTGCATCAAAAGATTTAAGTTTCATCCCGAAAGCAGGTGGATGTTCAATCATGGCAATCAGCATCCCCTCGTGTTTATAATCTAGTCCAAAAAGCGGTTTACCAGACACAATTTTCAACCCCTCGACATTTTTCTGTGAGTTTCGCACTACTTTAAAATCCTTTACTTCTTTCAGCTTAACCCCCTTTGGAATGGGAATTACCGAAGCTTTTGATGCAAAGCTGCCATATGTTCCCGATTTACCGCTCTTTTCATGGTAAAGCATCGCTGCTTTTGTTGACACTTCTTCCACTGGTACGTTCCAGGACTGGGCAGCGGCCTCCATCAACATCCGGCGTGCCGTAGCGCCTGCTTCCCGGAGCGGTTTCCAATACATCCGCACAGAATTGCTTCCACCGGTAAATTGAGGTCCCAATTTTACATTATCGTGCGGCCCCATTTCGATCACTACCTTTTGCCAGTCAGCATCCAGCTCTTCCGCTACAATCATTGGGAGGGAAGTCATTACATTCTGCCCGAATTCCGGATTAGGATTAAGGATCTTGATGATATTATCCGGGGTGATTTTTATATACCCGTTTATTTCAATCCATTCGGGAAGATCAGTGCCATTTGAAGTACCTGCCGCGGTTTCAGCAAACCAGGTAAAACTGATCATTAGACCTCCACCAGCTAATAGTGAAGATCTTAAAAAGGAACGCCTGCTGTGGGTGGTAGACTTAAATTGTTCCATTTGTAAGCGGTTATTGTATTAAAAAAGACTCACTACTTTATCAGAACTAAGTTCCCTGATTTTTAAAGGCTCCTCGTATATATTTTACTGTTTTGTCTACCAATATTCCTGATTATCCGTTCCTGCATGGCTAAACCTCTGATAAACGAGTAATTTAGGGATGTATTAAAAAGCATGTTATGGACAATATGCGTCGTTTTGAGACTATTCAGGAGTACAATGCGTTTAACAATAATGAAACATTGCACCCACAGGTAAGCGTAGTCGATTTGTCCAAAGCCAGCCCAAGAAGCGGATCAAAAATGTACTTCGGCTTTTACACCATCTTCCTGAAAGATGTTAAGTGCGGCGATTTGGTCTACGGTCGCCACACCTATGACTACCAGGAAGGGACATTGGTTTTCCTGGCCCCGGGGCAGGTAGCGGGAATTAACAGTAACGGCGAAATTTATCAGCCGAAGGGATATGCATTGGTGTTTCATCCTGATTTAATCCATGGCACTTCTCTCGGGCGGACTATGCAGGATTATACTTTCTTTGGTTATCAATCGAACGAGGCCCTTCATTTATCGGAACGTGAGAGAAAAATCGTTCTGGATTGTTTTACAAAAATTGAATACGAACTGGAGCGCGCAGTAGATAAGCATAGTAAACGGCTTATTGTGGCCAATATTCAACTGTTCCTGGACTATTGCGTTCGCTTTTACGATCGCCAGTTTATTACCCGTGACAATGCACACAATGGAATCCTGGAAAGATTTGAGCAATTATTGAATGAGTATTTCCAGACAGACAAACCGCAAACTATGGGTCTGCCTTCAGTAGCTTACAGTGCAGGCGAACTCAATTTGTCAGCAAATTATTTTGGTGACCTGATCAAAAAAGAGACCGGTAAAACAGCACAGGAATATATACAATCAAAAATTATTGAAGTCGCAAAGCAAAAGATATTTGACCAAAGTAAATCGGTTAACCAGATCGCCTACGAATTAGGATTTAAATATCCCCAGCATTTCTCCCGCTTATTTAAACAACGTGTTGGATCTTCCCCAAATGAGTATCGGACGAGTAATTGAAGATCACCCGAAGCAAAGGCCATTTAATTTGAAATTTATAAATATGAGATCATTAGCTATCGCATTTGTTTTCTTAATGACATTCACACAATTGGCTTATTCACAGCAGAACGATAAGTCGTCTGAAGAACTAGTAGCATTATCGAAAAAAAAATGGCAGTGGATGGCTGACAAAAATGTAGATAGTTTGGCACCGCTCTTCCATGATAAAGCGAAGTTTGTTCATATGAGCGGGACCTGGAAAAAGAACGAGGAACTGGAAATTATAAAGTCCGGAAGTATTTGGTATAAAAAGGCAGATGTCCATGATGTTGCTGTTGAAATAGTTGATGACGTTGCAGTCCTTTGGAATCGCATTACGCTTACTGCGAACGTCCGGGGAAATGATGTAGTAACCGAATTTACCGTTACGGAAGTCTATAAAAAAATTGACAGGAATTGGAAAATGCTAGCATTGACCTTCAGCAGTGTACGGGACACACATAAGATTGCTCATTAATTCCGCTGCTCATCACCGTTTCATATTACCGGCAGTTAGCTTCAACTAATTTCATTGAATCATT
>NZ_JSVC01000015.1 GCF_000814475.1 Flavihumibacter solisilvae
ATTCAATAAATTGGAGGAAAACTGGCAGGATCCTGATTTTGATATTCCAGATTACTGTAAGGAAATGGCAATGAGTAAATCGCAATTGTACAGGAAAACAATTTCACTTACGGGCCTCTCCCCAAATATACTTTTGAAAGAGTTCAGGCTTGAGAAAGCAAAAGAGCTCATGAAAAAACAGCGTCATACTATTTTGCAGATAACATTTGACTCAGGGTTTACCAGTCCTTCTTATTTTACCAAGTGTTTTAAAAAGAAATATGGCCTGCTTCCGATGGCTTATATTGACATGTTGCATCATTGATGCTGCTACCTGCTGGCTCAATTTTACCATTTATTGAACGATTTGTTTCAACCGGATTTTCATTTATTGAACGATTTGTTACAGGCTTCCGGCAGTACTCACTGTTAACTTTGGTATCATTAATCATTAAACTAAAAGTTATGAAACAGCCTGGTAAACACAGCTTCATGCTTGTCATTATTCTTCTTTTCACAGGATCTGCAATCATGGCTCAGAACTCAGCAATTGTTTACGAAACCAAAAACAAGACAACAATGAAAACCTATCTGATTGAAAGAGAAATTCCGAATGCCGGTAAATTAACAGCCGAAGAACTGAAGGCAGCATCCCAGAGATCCTGTGCAGTTTTAAAAGAAATAGGACCCCGCATTGAATGGGTACAGAGTTACGTGCAGGGAAATAAACTAACCTGTGTGTATAAAGCAGAGAATGAGGAGCTGATCAGGGAACATGCCAGGAAAGCAGGTTTTCCGGCCAATACTATCAGTGAGGTAGTTACAATCATCAATCCGGCTACGGCGAACTGATGCATATCGCTGCTACTGCTGCAGTGTCAAAATCGCGCTTATTCGGTAAATAAAGCCGGCAGAATTCAGTTCTGCTGGCTTTTTACGACCTGCGTGGGCTTCATCTGAACACGATTGCAGACTGGCGAACAGGTCGGCCGAGTATGTTATTCCCTACGCAGGTTTTAACAAAAGATTTCTTCCCAGGGTCTGATTGTTGCTGCATTTGGTTTATTAGACTCATTGTTTAATCTTAAAACGTGCGTATATGAAAACCAAACAATTTTTCGGCACCCTTGTCGGCATTTTACTGGCGATTACCTTGATAACAGCGTGCAGCAAAGACAATTATAAAGACGAGAAAAAAGACAACAATAACGGTAGCAATTCCTCTACAATCTACATGAAGAATTCAGTCTTTTCTCCTGCCAGTCTGCGGGTTAAGACAGGTACAACAGTAAAATGGAACAATGATGATACGATGGCTCATACCGTAACGGCAAATGATAATAGTTTTGATAGCGGAGAAATTCAGCCCGGCGGTAATTTCAGCAGGATGTACAACACCGTGGGAACATATCCATATCATTGTACGCTTCACCCGGGAATGACGGGAACCATCGAAGTAGTGGACGATTACTAAAAAATGAAAAAATCCTCCGGTTTCCCGGGGGATTTTTCTTGTGTCATGATGGAAATTCAAACAATTCTATCAGGTTTTTGGAAGGGTCCTGAAGGAGGATCTGCTTACCGCCAACACCTTGTACAATTTCATTCCGGAATGTTGCGCCTCGCTTCCTGAAATCCTGCACCACAGCCTCGATATTTTTTACCTGTAGCTGGATGCGATTCCATCCACCCGGGGCCGGCATGGTTCCGTCAGGCATGGCATGACCCGCACCTCCCGCACCCGGACTGTTTATAAACAACCGGAGGTTTCCCAGTTTTAATGAAGCAAAAGCAGATTTTACATGCTGATCCGTTTCGAAGCCCAGAATGCCCGTATAAAAACCTACCGCAGCATCAACATCATTAACAATATATCGCACTGCTGCAAACTGATCTTCAGTAAGATACTTGTTCATAACCTATGGTTTCCTAATACCCATCAAAGATGGTACTACAAGTACCCGGGGGGGAACTTTGACGAAATTCTAAGGTAGCAGCCTCTCCGGTCATTTATCCGTAAATATTGCGCTTATAAATAGAACAGCTTATATTTAAGTGACAGGTTTTAAGTATTTCATGCCAAAACTCAACTACATATTATGAGAAACATGATCACCTATGGAATAGTACTTTCAGGTATTTTAACATTTGTTTCCGCCTGTGATACCAAAAAAGGAGAACCCACAACAGCTGCTATCGACAAAGAGCAGATAAAGAAGGAGATCCAGGCCAAGGAAAATGAATTTGCAGAAACATATAACGCGGGGGAAATCAAAAATATCGGCTACTATGCTGACGATGCGATAACCTTTTACCCAAACAGGCCGGCATTGGTAGGCAAAGAAGCTATAATTGAATTCTTAAAAGCTGATTTGGTCGAAAACTCCAATAAGATCTCCTTCAAAACCGATGAAGTTTTTGTGTCAAACGATGGCAACCAGGTAGTCGAAATTGGCTATTTCCAGGTTATTGACTCAACCAACACTGCGATCAACAAAGGCAACTATATGAGTCTTTTTGAGAAGAGAAATGGCAAATATGTTTGCGTGAGGGATATGAGCGCTTCTGATGTTCTTATTCCATAAAAGAAATTCCTGCTTATCGTCTTCTCCCACCGCCTCCCCTGGCGCCGCCACCACCCCTGCCACCGCCACCACCGCCGCCCCGGGAACGGCCTGATTGCATCGTTGACGGAGACGAAAAGTTCGACCTTGATTGCCGGTCAGAAACGGAGGCACCGCCTGAACGACGGTCCGACTGACCTGTCGAAGGCCTGGTTGACGCAGAGGGCCTGTCGGACCCACGATTGGACCCCCTGTCTGATCCCCTGTTCCCTTGCCTGTCGGATGCCCTGTTCCCGTTATTATATCTTCCATTTGCGTTGTTATGCGCAACCCTGTCTGAACGGTTCCTGTTGCCGTTGTAGTTATTGAAAGTATTATGATTGTGAATGACAGTAGTGTTATGGTAACCATAACCACCGTGGTAATGGTAATGATTGGCGTGATAAATTCCTACTGCCATTACTGTGAACGCTGCAAAATATGGCGGATAGTAACCATAATGGTAGGGAGGGACATATGGCACATAGACAGGTGAATACACATACTGGACAATTGGCGTTGTTTCGACAACAACAGTGGTTGCCGGAACATTTACGGTTACTGGTTCCGGACCGGTATATCCCGGGTTAGCAGTGACTGAAGGCGTGCCAGATGACTTTGGTTCAACGATATAATTCTTGCCATACAGATCTTCATCCCCGACAATTTGCATCGTTACTTTCCCCTTCTTCTTTTCTAACATAATGACAGCAACATCCTGCTTTTCAGTCTTACTGACTTCAACCTGTAGTATAAACGTAAAACTTGAATCCTTTTGCTTCGTTACCACTTTAATAAAGTCGACTTTTTTATCGAGATCCAGGTCGAGGTTGTTGATTCCCGTTTTTTGTTCATTCAGCGATTTTTCAAATGCTTCGATGGTTTTTGACTTTTGAAAAAGATCCAGTACTGCATAAAGATCCAGGTTGTCTCCCGGCAAGCCTAACATTGCAGTATCGCTTCCTGTGCTTTGGGAAAAAGCAGGCAGACTTACCACGCTCAGCACAATAGCCAAATACGGTAACATGAATTTTTTCATGACTGGTATATTTAAGGATCGACGCTTATCTAAGTTAACAAATCGCTTCCATAAACCTGATTTAACAGTAAAGTCAACCGGCGGGCCAGGGTTGCTTTCCATTTACCTTAACTTGATCGATTCAGGGAAACATACTGAGGACCATGTCTCAAATGACGGACAGCAGTTTAACAATTTCAACCCCGGGCAAAAACGCATTTAAATTGATGCTTTGCCTGGCAGCGGCATTGTTACTGACTTACTTGCTCAGGTCGCCGGCGTTTACTGTTTCGCAGGATTATGTAATATTCCTCCTTTTTTTCTCTGTTGGACTGTGGCTGACGGAAGCTATTCCTCCCTTTGCTGTCGCATTATTTATCATGGCATTCCTGTTTTTTGCCCTCGGAAACCCCAGGTTTAACCCGCAACCACAGGACGCCTCTAAATACGTTCAGACTTTTTCCAGCAGCATCATCTGGTTATTACTCGGCGGATTTTTTCTTGCAGAGGCCATGACCAAAACCGGCATTGATTCTGAATTGCTGAAGCTCTCCCTGAAATTATCCGGAAGCAGGCCACGCACTATACTGTTTGCATTGATGATTACCACGTTGGTGGCATCGATGTTCCTTTCCAATACGGCAACCACAGCAATGGTTATTGCAGCCATTATGCCTTTATTGAACCATCTGGGTAATAAGCCCTTCGCCAAAGCTTTACTGACTGGTATTCCACTGGCAGCGGCAGTCGGCGGAATGGGAACCATTATTGGCAGCCCGACAAATGCGATTGCTGCCGGTGCCCTGGAGAACGTGGGGATTACTATCAGCTTTTTAAAATGGATGATGGTCGGTGTGCCACTGGCATTGGTACTTATCCTGTTATCCTGGCGTCTGCTTTGTAAATTTTACATTCCAGACAACAGTTCTATTGCGATTGAATTTCTGCAGGAAAATGAACAGGAGCCGCTTCCTGGCCAAAAAAGAAACCGGCGGATTGTAATGGTAATTTTCGCTATTACAGTCCTGTTGTGGACCACCAGTTCATTGCATCAATTGAGTGTTTCCGCGGTTTCAGCCATTCCACTTGTTTTCCTGACGATGACGGGCATCCTGAACGCATCGGATATGCGAAAGCTTCCCTGGGATACGCTGATGCTTGTTTCAGGCGGACTTTCCCTCGGTCTTGCATTACAGCACACCGGCATGCTTGAATATTTTGCAGCAGGTATTACAGAATCCGGCTTTTCAACCGTATTGCTTTACTTCATTTTTGCATTCAGTGCCATGCTTTTCAGCAATGTTATGAGCAATACCGCGACCAGCACGATCCTTATTCCGCTGGGAATTTACCTGATGCCGGCAGAAGCAGAAAGGATCGCTGTTATTATCGGGCTGGCCGCTTCAACAGCACTCTTATTACCGGTGTCTACTCCGCCGAATGCAATTGCGTACAGCACTGGCTTATTGAAGCAAAAAGATTTTTTACCGGGTGGTTTATTGATGGGTATTATCGGGCCACTGTTGATCGTGTTATCCGTGATGCTCCTGCTCAGGTAACAGCAGGAGGGCCGGTCAGTGCAACATTTGCAAGGAATTTTAGCGTCCTGGATTTCATTCTGCTGAAATTAAGGAAAATCCCCGGCTGCAGTCCGGGGGATTTTCTTTTACAGCGTGAGATCCATTCTGCCCTCATTACCCGGGATATCCCTGGCCGTTACACTGACACTGCCGCCTGCAAGTGCAGGGTTGTCTGCTACTGTCGTGTACGTCCATTTATTCCGGTTGATCGGGTTAAGAATGGCATTACCCTCTTCGACCAGTTCTCCTGTTGCCGTTCGGATGCTTACAATTACTTCAGAAACCCTGAAGTCATCTTTAGCTTTCACAACAATTGGAGATCCTGCGAGTCCGGCATATTTGCTGACATCGATGCTTTTCACCGCAGGGGCCTTCAGGTAATCACGGAACGCAATGTTATATGCTGTTCTTCCAGAAGGGAGATTTCTTTCATATTCTGCCTTCATTTCAGAATCAGCTATTGCGCCCTTGGCGTATAAAGATGCCTCGCTAAAACGGTCCCGGACCTTTACCTGGTTCTCCGTTGGTTCTGCATCTTTGTCGACTTTTGGCAAACGTGCCATAAAGGTATCATCGCCTCTTTTTTTGTAGACGAACTGATTACCCATTTTCCCTCTTGCTCCTTTGACGAGCAAGTTTTCTGTAACCTTACTCATGATTGTAAATTTTACGTTTTTAAAATTGTTTCGTCATTTACCGCTTCGGAAGAAAGTCTGGCGGGTCACGTCTCCCGTTTCAACTTACGTGATGCTTCCTCTGCGGTAAATCGGGAATAACTATAAGCAGAGGGTATTTAATTTCCAAACATTGTGCATCGAAACCGGAAAATAGTTCGCGAGCGGTACCTGGAATGGCGCGAGCGGTTTTTTCAGGAAGCAAAATCGTATAGCCTTTAATGTGGGGAAGAATGATGAGGCTAAAAAAGACGACCAAAATCTGGGTTTTTACGACCAAAATCTGGGTTTTGAGTGCTGTGATAAAATTTAATCCATGTGTCAACCATGTGTCATCCATGTATCATCCCCTCTGAAACAGCATATTTTATACATGGTTAATACAAGGTTTAAGCATGGTTAAAGCAAGTGTTACCCACTTGCCTGATAAATTTAAAAATTCCCAGTGGACCAATCTCTGAACCGGGATTCGATGCGTAACTTTGCGGCAACTCACTCCAACAACACCACGTAAAACGGTTAAGGCGATTGTTTCATCGCTAAAACATTTTTTATGAAAAGGCAAGTGTACTTATGTGTGATCTTGATTGCATTACTGGCTCAATCTATTCAAACTAAAGCTCAGATCCAACAGGGCAATATACTTGTAGGCGCAGATATTGCGGATCTAAACCTTGGCCTCGATGAAGGCGGCAACTTTTCTTTCACGATTAATCCGAAAGCTGCTTTTTTCTTTAAAGATAATATCGCGCTCGGCGGTTATTTAACTTTTGGACTCAGCACAGCCAAAGATGCAGGAACCAGTATCAATTATGGAGTAGGAGCGTTGGGCCGGTATTATTTCAGTCGTGACCAGGTAAACATCCTGCGCCAGGCAAGGTTCTTTGGGGAAGGAACAGTCGGGATTGATGGCGATAATCCCGCGGTCGGAGACAACACTAATGGGTTGGGAATCAGTTTCGGACCCGGCATTGCTTATTTCATTACGCCAAATATAGGGCTGGAGGGACTCTTTAAATACAATGGTATCATTGGTTTTGGATCCTCAACTACCTCAAACAATTTAACACTCAATGTAGGATTCCAGATTTATCTCCCCTCTTCCAAAGCGAAAGAAGTGAAGGAAGAGATAAAGCAGGAATGACGCAGAAAGACAGGCATCGTAATTGTGGTAGCATAATTCCATTTGAGATTCAAGGTTATGTTAAAATGCCACATTGCATACTGCCGGATAGTGATTTCGGTCATCTGCCTTCTCGCTGTAAACACAGTTGCAGTTGCGCAAAAGGATGCGATCAAGGACATCGTCAAAGGATTCAGCGTATATAAGGGCGGCATCACGATTTACTACCGGAACGATAGCGTTTATTTTGAGATTCCTGCAACTACGTTCGGAAAGGAACTGATATGGTATGCAGAAATTAAAAGTGGTCCTTTTATCCCGGGACTAATGATGGCAGAAGCTTCCCCTGCGACATTTATCAACAAATGGAATATCCAGGTGGAAACTTATGGCAACAAAGTATTTATTAAAGACCGTAGCTCCATACTTGACCTGAGGATCAACCAGGCAGAAAAGCCCTGGCTTGAAAAGTCACGGATGTTACGTTCGCTTGCTGAATCCAATACTTCGCCGATCCTGTTGGCATTGCCCATCAAGGCAAGGGGTGAAAATAACTCTATACTCGTGGATGTGACCGACGTGTTCACCCGCAACCTTGAAATGTTCGATCTCAGGAAAAAGTATTACACTCTTGGCTCACAGGATACCCGCCGTAGTTTCATCTCGGACATTAAGACGTTTCCCAATAATATCCAGATCGCGAATACGCTGACTTTCGAAACCAGCCAGAGCAAGAGCGAGCTTGGTGCAATCAACTCTACGGCGGCTACAATAACCGTACAGCATAGTATTTACCTGCTTCCTGAGAAGCCAATGAAACCAAGGCTGTCTGACCCCCGTATCGGGTACTTCAATACGAATTTTACAGAGCTCCAGTATGAGAGCAGTGCCAAGCAGAAATCGTATATCTCCCGGTTCCGGCTGGAGAAAAAAGATCCTGATGCTGCAGTATCAGAGCCGGTGAAACCGATTGTGTATTATATCGGCCCGGATGTTCCCGAACGCTGGCGACCGATTTTCAAGGAAGCTGTTGAAATGTGGAATGAGGCGTTTTTGGCGGCTGGGTTTAAAAATGCGATCCAGGCAAGGGATCCGCCGGATGATCCTTTATGGAACGCGAATGACCTCGGCAATTCAGTGATCCGCTGGGTCAGCCAGCCGGTAGCCAATGCCCTTGGTCCAACTGTAGTAGACCCACGAAGTGGCGAAATCATTTCGGCGCATATCCTTGTCTGGGCTGACGTATTGAGCCTTGCTACGCGGTGGTATTACCTGCAGGGCTCGGGCGCTGACGAAAGGGCAAGAAAGCTCCCGCTTCCTGTGGAAGTAGAAAACGACCTGATGAGGTATGTGGTTGCACATGAAGTGGGCCATACTTTAGGACTACGCCACAATTACCGCGCAAGCCAGGCCTATTCCATTGATGAATTGAGAGACAGCGATTTTGCCAATGAAAACGGACCAGTTGCCTCGATCATGTCTTACGGCCGGATCAACTACATCGCACAGCCCGGCGACAGTGTAAGGCGTCTTTTGCCCAAGATCGGCCCCTATGACATATTTGCCATTAAATATGGTTATCAGTCGATTCCGGAAACCACCACGCCTGAGGGTGAAGTTCCTGTACTTAATACCTGGCTTGCAGAACAGGAAGAGAATCCCATATTGCAATGGGGTGCAGAAGATGAAGCAGCAGGGCACGACCCGATGGTGCTTACTGAAAACATCGGGAGCGATCGGATCGAAGCGGCAAGGCTTGGCCTGGAAAACCTGCGACGTGCAGTGCAAAATTTGCCCGAAGCCATCGCCTCAACACCACAGAATTTCCGCTTGCTGAAACAGTATTATACTGCGGCAATGGCCGACAGGTCCAAGTTACTTGATGCCGCTACCAAAGAATTATATGGCGTTGTGGAGGTGAGAACCCTTGATGTTCATTTGCCCCAGTTTAAACCCGTTTCAGCATACAGGAAAAAAGAAGTGGTCAAGTTTTTACTGACTGAATTGCGTGATGTTCCCGGCATCATAACCGGCGGAATGAAAAATGTCTTCGAGCCCCATGAACTAACGGTCATGATCACCAGCAGCCAGGTAGATCTGATGAAGAGCCTGCTCAGCAACAAAGTCATCATGAGTTTCTGGAACACGGTATCCACTGATACTTTCGACTATAAGATTACGGATTACCTGCTGGACATCCAGGATGGACTGTTTTCTGAATTAAACAAACAGATGGTCGTGGTTACTGATCTCCGGAGGGAATTACAACGAAAATACATCCAGCGACTGACAGACCTCTTTGATCACGAAGACGAAGGCATAACTTCGGATGTGCGGGCTTCCGCCCGGGAATGTATGAAACAATTGTTGGTCAAAATATCGGCGGCTGAACTGAAAACTACTGACAAGGTTACCAAATTGCATCTTTCCGACCTGAAGGCAAGGCTGACGAAGAACCTGCGATCGAATTAGGATAAGTCAATAAGGGATTAGCGACATTTATTGCCTATATTTCAAAAATGAAATTTACACTAACCCTTTGCATTGCTGCTATATTGATGGCGTCCTGCTCAGACATGAGCAACCACTCCAATCGTTTAAGTAAGGAAGAAAAAAAAGAAGGATTTGTATCACTCTTCGATGGTGAGTCGATGGAAGGCTGGCATCCTTACAATAAAGGCAAATCAGCCTCGCGGTGGACGGTTGTAAACGGTGAGCTGTACTGCGATCCGAAGAGTAAGCAAGAACCGGTTGATCTTGTTTCTGACAATTCGTATGAAAATTTTGAACTTCGGTTTGAATGGAAAATATCGGCAGCGGGTAACAGCGGCGTATTTATCAATGTGGTGGAAAAGCCGGGTGTGCCGGCAGCCTGGGCCTCGGGACCTGAATACCAGTTACTGGAATCTACACATCCAGACTATGTAAAAGGCAGCAGCAAAATGCCGGGCTGTATATTCGGATTTACCCGGCAGGAAAATCCTGCTGAACTCAAACCGCTTGGTGAATGGAATGAATCAAGGATCACACAGCAAAACGGAAAAATAGAGTTCTTCCTGAATGGCGTGCTCACAACCCAGCAGGATTTTACTTCACAGTCATGGCAGGATTCGGTCAGTAAAACCTGGTTTAAGGAATGGCCGGAGTTCGGGAAACATACACAGGGTCATATTGCCCTGCAGGACTGGGCCAAGGGCATTTCATTCCGGAATATCAGGATCAAGGTGTTGTAACACTTTCTGCATTTTGTCTTTTCGGAATGAGCAGGTGTACCGTTGTGCCATGGCCGTGCCTGGAACTCGCAAAGATCTTTCCATTATGATTGGCTATTATTTTTTTGCAAATGGCTAATCCAACTCCAGTACCGTCATATTCATCTTTCGAGTGCAACCGCTGACAGATTTTGAAGATCCGGTCCGCGCTTTCCTCGTGAAACCCGATGCCATTGTCCTTTACCTGGATGTGATGGTACCTGTTATTGATATCGAGGTTGTTATGGCGGATCTCATCTTTGGTAAGGGGGTAACAACTTATATTTATAAGTGGTGCAATTTCGGTACTGGTGAATTTTAAGGCGTTGGAAATCAGGTGGCCAAAGAGTTGGTGCATTTGAGATGGTACAGCATCAATTACCGGCATGTCAACGCACAGGATCTTTGCATTTCTTTCCTGTATAAACTGACTGTACTCAGACATGTTGTGCTCAATCACCTGCTGCAGATCTACTGTTGAAATTTTATCCACCCGCATGGAGAGCTGTGAGTATGACAAAACATCCCTGATCAGTGATAATGTTCTCAATGAGGACTTTTTTATTTTTTCTATATAAGTACGGCACTGTTCATTTGAGTTTCCAAGACTTCTTTCCAGTAAATCTATAAAGACGGTGATCTTTCTTGCAGGCTCCTGGAAATCATGGGAAGTAATGTGGGCAAGCTGTTCAAGTTCGTTGTTATAACGCAACAGTTCCTGGTGAGCAGTGTCAAGTTGCCTGCTTCGCATGGCTGCAATATGCTCGGAGTTCTTCCGTGTGCGGACCTGCTGGGTAACGTCATGGCACAAAACGATTACTCCGGAAATTTGTCCGCTCGCATCTTTGTAGGGATGATATGCCAAGTCAAGGTATCCTTCTGTTTTGATGGATTTTTTGTAGACACAATAAGGGTGATCGTTCTGGTAGTCGGATTTTCCGGAGATCCTCACATTTTCAATGATGTGCCTGAAAAGTGGTTCTGCTTTTGGAATGACGTCGAACAGGGGCTTATTTAAAATGTCTTCCGTATTATGCCCGATCAGTTTGGCGTATGCGTCATTGACTATTGCGATTTTCAGGCTTTCACCCTTCAGCACCACAATTCCGGAAGAGATGTTATCAATGAGTTTCCTGATCTGGTCTTCCGGATCGTTCAGGTATTTTACAGAGCTTGGTTTTTCCATTTCTCACGATTTACAGATACACAAATACGCCGGTGATATTTCCTTCCTGGCCAAAGATTGGGCTTAAGCTGAAACGCCGTTCTTCCTGCAATACTGAAGCCCGGGTCTTCATTACTTTTTCAATTGAAGTACTTAATGTTACCCAGATTTCGGACAGAACATTCATTGCCTTTTCTCCAATCACTGGCCTGCTTTTTCCACTACCGGGAATTGAAATGTATGAATCATTGCAAAAGAAAACCATGTCCTTACCCCATAGCAGCACCATCGGAATGGGTGAGTTCAGCAGGATTCCAAGGCAGGTAAAAAGCTCGCTGGGCAATTCTCCGGGTTTCCCCATTGGCGTCTCCGACCAATTTGTGCGCCTGATAAGTTCACCAGCTTTCCCGCCACCCTTTAAGGATGCCAGGTTGTCTACGGTCGAAAAATGTGCTTTCATGTGTTTATTGTTTCAATAGTAATTACCGTGTGCAGGAGATTGCGATGCAATATTCCTGAGGCCACTAAGGGACTTATTTCCATGCCTCAGATGAATGTCAATGTCTTGCCTGCTGTATAAAGCAGTTTTTACAGGGTTCGCTATTTCGACAAAGAGTGATGGACTCAGATACAAAAGGGTCTGCAGGTCGACCAGGTCTTCCAGAAACATACAGAACAAGGATATGGTTGCGGCAAAACAAATAGTTCCGACCGGCCAGGTTGACTGGCATGAGAAAAATATATTGCTACTATCGTTTTCAAGAATTTCCAGGTGGATGGATTCACCGCTTATTAAAACCGCAACATGGTTAAGATTCTTACGCTCTGCGACCAGCATGTATGTAAAGTTTCCGCAAAGCTAACATTGAAGTATGCCCATGGCCTGCGGCAAATGACGCAAAATGTTAATTCGTTTTTTTGCGGATCCGGGTCAGGGTTTCACGGCTGATCCCAAGATAGGACGCCAGGTGGGTGAGTGGAATCCTTTGCAGCAATTGTGGCTTATGTTCAATGAGATAATGATATCGGTCGTCGGGTGACATTAGTTTGAAACTGTTGGAATGTTCGGACTCCTCCAGGTAAAGGCGTTGGAAGAACCGGAATAGAAAATTATAAAAGGTCGTACTGGTTTGGAATATCGGTACAGCCTCTGTCTTGAGCGCAGCATATACCGTAGTATTTTCCATGCAGACGAAATAGAATTTTGATGGTGTTTCTTTCTGGAAGCTGTCAAAGTCGCACACGAAATCGTCTTCAAAGTAAAAGTGTACGTTTACTTCTATCCCGTTTTCCAGGCTGAAGGTGCGTATAGATCCCTTGAATATAAAGAAGAACTGGCGACAGACCTGGCCTTCTTTCAGCAACACTTCACCCTTTGCAAGGTGTTTCTCCAGCATGGTGTTGGCCCAGAGTGTAAAATCGGAATCAGATAGTGGGGCAATAGATTCCAGTTTTTGCCGGAACCTGGTAAGCGCCTCAGGTGTGTGGCTGATTTCCATCGTGCCAAAGTTATGACATCGCCGCAATTTCACGCTGCTAAATGGCTGCTTCGCCAGTGACTTTGCCTGCCAGCATTGATTGCTACTTGGTATAGGGCCGTTGCCAGGGATAATTTTAACCCCTTTAAGGAAATTAAACAAGCAGAACAATGAAAAGAACTAAAACCATCCTTGCGAAAACAGTGCTTGGCAGCGCGTTGGTTTTGCAGGGAACAATTGCAGGTGCACAAGCGGGGTCAACGAATCTTGCCAGGACCGATGAATCCATCCGGCCATTCAAAGTGCACATTGCTGAGGCGGATCTCAGGGATCTTAAGAAGCGCTTACAAGCCACCCGTTGGCCTGACAAAGAAACGGTGACGGATAAGTCGCAGGGCGCACAATTGGCGAAAGTGAAGGATCTTGTCAATTATTGGGGAACGAAATATGACTGGCGGAAGGCGGAAGCAAAGCTGAACGCTTACCCGCAGTACATTACCAAAATTGACGGACTGGACATTCACTTCATCCACGTTAAATCCCGCCACCCGAATGCAATGCCCCTCATCATTACACATGGATGGCCGGGTTCAGTATTTGAGCAGATAAAACTCATAGGGCCACTGACTGATCCCACAAAATATGGCGGCAAGGCCGAGGACGCCTTTGATGTTGTTATCCCATCACTACCCGGTTTCGGTTTCTCAGGGAAGCCGACCGAAGCAGGCTGGGGGCTTGAGCGTATCGGCCTCGCCTGGGATGTACTGATGAAACGCCTTGGTTACAAGCACTATGTGGCACAGGGTGGCGATTGGGGAGCTGGTGTTGTTGAGGCAATGGGTCGCCAGGCACCGGCAGGGTTACGGGGAATTCATTCCAACCTTCCGGCAGCTGTAACAAACGACGTAGGGGCAGCACTTGGAGGCGCTCCGCCAGCAGGCTTCACCGATAAGGAGCGCGCGGCTGTCGATGACCTCAGAACCTATGTACATAACGGCGGCCTGGCATACCTTAAAATGATGGGTGCCAGACCCCAGGCAGTTGGTTATGGGTTGACAGATTCCCCGACAGGGCTTGCCGGGTGGATGCTCGTTCACGGCGGATTTGATAAGTGGTCATTCGGTGAGGGCCCGAATCAATCACCAACAAAAGATGATGTGCTGGATAACTTTACCTTGTACTGGCTCACAAATACAGCGGCTTCTTCCGCGAGGATCTATTGGGAAAACCGCGGCAGCGACCTGATCAGTTCAGCAGCACAGAAGACCAATGAGATCTCCGTGCCTGTGGCTATTACGGTATTTCCCGATGAAGTATTTCGTGCACAGGAAAAATGGGCTCGCCAGGCATTCAAAAATCTGGTCTACTTTCACGAAGCGGATCGCGGTGGACACTTTGCGATGTGGGAATATCCGGAGTTGTTCGCAACCGAATTACGGGCGGCGTTTAAGTCTCTCCGTTAGTAACATTACTTCAAACCAAAAGGAGCGTACCCAATGCGCTCCTTTCTTGTTAATAAACGAAATAAATGGTGCAGATGAAAAAGAGCTTTTTGACCAGAATCATTGTTGCAGGGATCGCAACAATTGCATTTTCAGGTTTCACAATAGCGCAACAGCCCGGAGTCAGGCGCACGGAACTCCAGCGGTTTGATCTCAGTGCACCGGGCCGTGAAGTGATCCAGTCGCGGATCGACTTTGATCCCGGGACTTCTTTCGGGAAACACTCTCATCCTGGCGAGGAGATCATTTATGTTCTGGAAGGAATCCTGGAATACGAAATAGAAGGGAAGCCACCGGTCACATTAAAAGCGGGCGAAGTGTTATTCGTTCCCGCTGGTGTGGTGCACGCGGCAAGAAATGTTGGTACCACGAGGGGATCAGAACTTGCCACCTATGTAGTTCAGAAAGGGAAACCGCTATTGGTAATGACGAAATGAACAATAAAAAAACAAGATGTCATTAACCTATTTTGTCAAGGGAAGCAGAGTTGATGCAAAACCGTAACCCCGAAGGTGGTGGACCATCCGGAAACACATGACCCAGGTGTGCGTCACAAACATTGCACAGCACTTCGATCCTTGTCATTCCCCATGAAGTGTCTTTGTGATAACTTATCACGTTATCTTTTATGGGTGATGTAAAACTTGGCCAGCCACTGCTGGAGTTAAACTTTGTGGTGCTGTCGAAGAGGTGTGTGCCACAGCAGATGCAGCCATAAACACCAGGTGCAAACAATTCACAGAACTCCCCGGTAAAAGCCCGCTCGGTACCGTGCTCACGTGTGACGTGGAATTGTTCAGAAGTCAGCTGTGCTTTCCATTCTTCTTTTGTTTTCGTTACTTTCCTGTCTGGTTCCAGGTTGGCCTGGCTCAGTTGTAACACATCATTCCAGTTCATGCTTTTCTGTTTTAAATATGAAGAATAAGATTAGTCTTCCTGGTAACGGCGGATAAATTCCTGCCCGGCCTTGTCCTCCTGGCGCACGAAGGGCCTGATGATTAAACGGTTGCTTCGCTGGTACGTGAAGAATCGGTAAATCCAGTTGCTGAAAACAACGAGTTTATTTCTAAAGCCTACAAGGTAATAGATGTGGACGAACAACCAGGTTATCCATGCAAAAAAACCTTTAAGGTGTAGTTTGCCAGGAAGGTCACCCACTGCACCATTGCGACCAATTACTGCGAGGGTCCCTTTATTAAAATAGTTAAAGGGTTTTAATGGTTTCCTTCGCAGCAGCCTTGCCAGGTTTCCCGCCAGGTGCTTTCCCTGTTGAATGGCAGGTTGCGCTACCCCTGGAAGCCCTTTTGGATATTTTTTGGATTTCATCAGCGCTATATCACCGATTGCAAAAATATTCGGTAAACCCTGGACCTGGTTGAACTGATCTACAAGGATCCGCCCGTTTTCAATGCTTTCAGCTGGTACCCCATCTATGAGTGCCCCGGTAACTCCTGCTGACCAGATGAGCGTCTGGGTGGGAATTTCTTCGCCGGTACTTAGCCTGGCCAGTTCGCCGTCATAGTCTTCCACCCTTGTGCCCAGTTTCACAATAATTCCTTTCTTTTCAAGGAATTGTTGTGACCAGGAACCTGACTCGGGCGACATGAGCGGAAGCACCCTGTTATTTCCTTCAACGAGGTAGATATTCATCTTTTCAAAATCAAGGCCGCGATAGTCGCCGGGAAGAACATGTTCCCGCATTTCAGCCAGGGCACCTGCAAGCTCGACTCCTGTCGGACCCGCGCCGGCGATCACAACATTCAGCATGCTTTGGCGGAGCGGCTCATCCCTGATGAGGCTGGCCTGTTCGAATGCCTGGAATAACTGGCTTCTGAGATTAAGAGCATCCGGAATTCGTTTGAGCGGAAAGGCGAATTTTTTAATCGATTCATTACCGAAAAAATTCGATTTTGTACCTGTTGCGATAACTAAGTAATCATATTGCAATTCACCGATGAGCGTGGTGATGGTACGGGTCACGGGGTTTACGCCGGTTATCTTAACCAACCGGAAATGAAAATCTTCGCCGTTGTCAAACATTTTCCTGAATGGTTCTGCGATTGCATCCGGTTCAAGGCCGGCAGTGGCCACCTGGTACAACATTGGCCAGAAGCCATTGTAATTCTGCCGGTCGAACATCACGATCTGGAAATCTTTACCCGATAAGTTCTTGGCGAGGTTCACACCGCCAAACCCGCCACCGATAATTACCACCCGGGGTTTGGTCGTTTCCGGGATGTTTAACGAAAGATCATTAACGTAAAGCATTGTATAGCTTTTTAGAAATGAGAATTGAAATTTTGAGTACGTCAAATTTAACTTCACCAGCATGCCTTTGTCAAGCTCTATGCTTTCGTAGCGGACAAGACAATCCATGAACCGGACATTTGGGGCTTTTAAAAATTTCACAAACAGCTGCGGACACTTCAGTCACAACTCTGCCTGTCCCGGTAATCTGTCACTTGACTTCGTTTTCATTCCGAAATAAGTTTGCGTTACCGATCAAAAAAAGTATGTATGAAAAATAGAATTGCGCTCAACTGGATCAACAACAAGTGGGTTGATAGTCACAACCATAAGAAGAGTTTTGATCCTGCCAGCGGGCAGGAGATTGGAACGTATGCAGACGGTGGTAAGCGGGAGGCTATTGCTGCCATAGCTGCGGCAAAAAATGCGTTCACGAATTCGGAATGGAAAAGTGACCGGCAACTGCGTTATAAAGTCCTTAACCAATTGGCCGACCAGTTTGAACTCTATAAGGATCGCCTTGTGCAGATGCTGATGCTTGAAAACGGAAAAGTTAAAAGCGAAGCGGAATTTGAAGTTGGCCTTGCAGCTCCGAAACTTCGCTTTTACGCTGCAACCGTACTGACAGACTATGGTCGCGCATTGGAAACTAAACCCGGTTCCTTTAGCATGGTGTTAACAGAACCCATTGGAGTGGCAGGAATTATTGCTCCATGGAATTCACCTGTTATCCTTATGGTTCGTTCTCTTGCTCCCGCATTGGCTGCAGGTTGTACGGTCGTTATTAAAATGCCATCGCAAACCGCCCAGGTAAATGAGTTGATAAGCAGGATCTTTGAATCTGTAAAAGATGTGCCTGCAGGGGTGTTGAACCTCTTTACAGAATCAGGAAACGAAGGCGCTGCGTTCCTGGTTGAATCTACTGATGTACCCGCAATAAGTTATACCGGTAGCAGCAGGACAGGCCAGTTGCTGATGCGAAATGGTGCTGCCCAATTAAAGAGGTTCAATTTTGAATTGGGGGGCAAGACACCCATTATCATATTTGATGACGCTGACCTCGATCGTGCCTTGCCGGTGCTTGAAAAAGCGATCACTGTTTTTGCGGGACAATTCTGTATGACAGGAAGCAGGTTTCTCGTGCAGAAAGGAATAGCCGGCAATTTGAAAAAAAGACTGGTACACAGGCTTCAGAATGTAAAGGTCGGGCCCGCTTCAGACCCGGCAAGCGATATGGGACCAATGATTGATCATGCGAATGTGGAAAGGGTTGATAAGCTGGTTGAAGATGCAATAAGGGCAGGAGCGAAGGTGCTGGCGCGTGGCGGAAAGTTAACCTCAGGTGATCTTGCAAAGGGCGCGTTTTATGCTCCTGTTTTGCTGGAGGTGACCGATAACTCGATGAATATTGTCCAGGATGAAACCTTTGGCCCGGTTGCGACATTACAGCTGTTTGATACGGCAGAGGACGCAATTGCATTGGCAAATGATAATGATTATGGTTTGGCTGCTTCGGTTTGGTCGCAGGATGTAGATCTTCCGCTTCAGGTTGCGAGAGAATTGCAGGCCGGTACAGTCTGGATCAATAACTGGGCACAGGTCACTGACGAATTCGAAGAAGGTGGTTATAAGTTCAGCGGGATAGGCAGGTTAAACGGCCTGGCTGCAATCCAGGCCTTTATCGAATATAAACATGTGTTTCACCAGGCGGGTACAGTCAGCGACCCCAGGAACTCCCAAAAATAATATAGTATGCCCAGGTGGTTGGGCCACGCGCAACATCAACCCCCATGCGGAGCTGGAACTTTCTTGCTACAAGATAGCGGAAACCGGCTCCGTAGTTGTACACCAGGGTAGCATCGCCGAATTCATCGAAATGGTCAAAAGCTTTGGCCAGTCCACCGAATGCTACTGCGCTCCAGCGCCGTTGGAAATCCCAGCGTTGTTCTGTTTCTACAATCAGGTTGGTATTTCCCTGGTAGCGGGCCATGGGGACCCCACGTAGGTCTATGAATGGGACGGCATAGAAAGGCGGGTCACCCAGCATCTGCTGGTAATCAAACCGAAATCCGGAAACCAGGCTCTTGCCGCTCGATTTCTGTTTCCAAACCGGTACGTACCAATATAGGAAGCCATTAATCTGCTGATAGGAATAATCACTGCCGAAAAAGTTTTCACTGAAGTTGATATGTGCATGCGCTTTGAGTCCTTTGTTCGGTGTGAACGTATTGTCACGGGTATCGAATTCTCCAAGGACGCCTAATTCGCCGATATTGCTTTTCACCTCCTTGTCTTTCACAAAATCAGGGAGTGACGCTTCATTCTGCATTTTCAGTTCAGTATGAACGAACAGGTACTGGATTCCCGTCAGCCACCTTGCATCGGTTAATTGTTTCGCCAGGTAAAAATAGGCGGGAAGGGATCTGCCATTGAAACCGAACTTCATTTCCCCCAACTGGGCTGTCTCCCGGTAAAAGTCAAGGTTGATATTTGCATATCCTATAAACGCCTTATAACGCATCCGCAATTTATCAAGAGTGGCAGTTCTTCCTATACCTGTAAACCAGGTCTTGTTCGCAGTGTATGCAGCGGCTACAACCGTCATATCAGGAGGTACCGGAACGGTTCGGCCCTGCGACTGCAGAGGTGGATTCTTTTTCATAAAGACTGGTACGAACCCCAGCCCAAATCCACCAAGGGCAGGCTCGGTGACGATGATGGGAACAGGAATAAATCCATTTGCATTGATGATCCAGTCACTCAGGTCGAAAGCATGGTCAAGTGAGTCGCGGAAGGAGAATTGTTTATTGCGCGACTGGCCTTCGGTCGATACGGGAAGGCTAGCCGAAAACAGTATCAGCAGTATATAACACAGTGTAAATAGTCGCATACCTTCAGCCCGCTAAATTAAGCAGGTGAGGGGAGAGGGAAGTATTTTACGGTTAAACCAGGTGATTTGTGAATGCAGCCAATATTGAATAGGTCAATAAGTCAATAGGGCGGTGAATGCCCGACTTATTGACCTATTCATTTATCGAACCATCGAAGTACATCACACTACATGTATTGGTGTGAATCCGTCTTCGCTTTCTGCTGGTTCGTATTCTTCCACCATCATTTCTTCAATGGTCATTGGTTGTTTCTTCCTGCGATTAAACCAATTTATCCAGCGATCGAAAATGGCATAGATTACCGGAACGATGATCAGGGTAAGGAACAGCGAACTGATCAATCCGCCGATGATCACCCACGCAAGTCCGTTCTTCCATTCAGCACCCGGACCGGAAGCTATGGCAATCGGGATCATGCCGAATACCATTGCAATGGTAGTCATCAAAATTGGGCGCAGTCTTGCATGGTTCGCCTGGATCAATGCCTTGAAAGTTGTTTCGCCGGCTGCTTTCCTTTGGTTGGTGAAGTCTACCAGCATGATCGCATTCTTACATACCAATCCAATCAGCATGATAATACCAAGGATGGTGAATATGTTCAGTGAGTTATTGGTTAAACCCAACGCGAGCAATGCTCCGATAAAGGACAATGGGACGGAGAATAATACCACGAGTGGGTAAACGAAGCTGTCATATAGTGTTACCATAACCAGGTATACCAACAGGATGGCTGCCAGCAGTGCTACTCCCAGTGTACCGAAACCTTCCGACTGGTTTTCCATATCACCTCCCCAAACATAACTGACACCTGTTGGCTTGTGCAGCTTGTCGAATGCGGTCTGCCATTCGGCGGCAACAGTGCCGGACGGACGACCAACAGCCTGGCCCTGGATGGTGACGGACGGACTCTTGTCCCTTCTTTCCAACTGGCTGGGGCCTGACGATTCCGTTACTGTTGCAAACTGCGAAAGCTTTATCTGTTCGTTGCGGTCATTTACGAATTCGAGGTTACGCACGTCTTCAATATTCGACCTGTTGAAACTCTTATACCGGATATTGATATCATATTCATATTCACCTGCCCTGAATTTGCCATCGGTATTTCCATTGAATGCAGTTTGCATGGTGAGGCCAACTGTCTGCAGGTTCAGGCCAAGACTCGCCATTTTATCCCGGTCAACCTGCACATTGATTTCAGGGTTACCATCTTCAACTGTGAGTTTTGTTTCAGTAGCTCCTTTGATTTTCTTCAACTCCTCATGGGCCGCATTGGCAAATGCCATGGCACTATCGAGATCCGGCGCCATTACTACAAGAGCGAGCGAAGCATTTTCCGCAGTACCCAAAATACTTACGGGTGTAGTTTTCACTTTTGATCCTACAAGTACGTCCTGTAATTCCCGTTTGGTTTTTGCTGCATAAACATAGGAGTCATCTGCGCGATGTTTCCTGTCCACCAGTTTCACCCTGATCTCTGATTTATAGGCAGTCGACTGGCTACCGGCCATTCCCTCGCTTGTCTGGCCCACAGTGGTAATCATATCTGTCACTTCCGGTTTGCTGCGCAGGTATTGTTCGGCTTTCTGGGTTGCCTGGTTGGTTTGTTCGATCGATCCGTCCTTAGGCAGCTCTATCTGAACAAGAAATTCTCCACGATCACTTTTGGCAAAGAATTCGCCGCCTATAAATCCACCAGCCAGCATGTATAGGGAGCCAACGAACATGGCGAGTACGATCACCAGGGTAATCCGCTTATGATGCAGCGACCATTTCAGGATGCCGGTTATCCAATGCGTGAATGCAGTCAGCATTTTTTCAAAGCCAAGGATTGTTCTTCCGAATATGGTTTTGCCGCTGAGGTGTTCCAGCTTGCCATATCGAGACGAAAGCCATGGTACAATGGTAAAGGATGAGAGCAGCGACAATAGGGTTGCTATAATTACGACAACGCAGAATTGCTTGATGATATCGGAAACTAGTCCTGTACTGACTGCGATCGGCAGGAACACCACTACGATTACCATAGTGATGGCAGTAACGGTGAAGCCGATCTCCTTTGTTCCTTCATATGAGGCGCGTACCCGGTTCTTCCCCATTTCCATATGGCGGTAAATATTCTCAAGCACAACAATGGCGTCGTCTACAAGGATTCCAACTACAAGCGAAAGTCCCAGCAGGCTCATCAGGTTAAGCGTATATCCGAAAAGTACCATGCCAATGAATGTTGCGATCAATGAAGCGGGAATGGATACCATCACGATCAGCGAGTTCCGGATGCTGTGCAGGAAGAAAAGCATTACGAATGCCACGAGCACAACTGCGAGCAGGAGGTCATGCACCACTGAGTCTGCAGCTTCAAGGGTGAATACAGTTGTATCATTGGCGACCGTAAGTGCAAGATTGCTGGAAGCATAATCCTTCTGGATCATGTTGATCTTCCTGGTGATCTCTTCACTTACCGCTACCGCGTTGGCATCACTTTGTTTAATGACCTGGATGGCAATGGAGTTCTTCTGGTTCACCCTTGCAACTTTTTCCACTTCTTTCTGTGCATCCTGAACATCGGCAACGTCTGAGAGGCGTACGACAACACCGTCGCGTGACAGCAACACCAGGTTCCGGAGTTCATCAACTGTTTTGTATTTACCCGACAGTCGAACCAGGATGCTTTGTTCGCGTGTCTGCACATTTCCGGTGGGGAAGTCGAGGTTCGAGCCGAGGATCAATTGTTGAACCATCGGAACAGACAATCCATATCCTTTCAGTTTTTCCGCATCAAGGCTGACCTGGATCTCACGTTCCTGTCCACCTACAAGGTTTACCTGCGCCACGCCGTTTACGCGTGATAAGACCGGGCTGATGCGTTTGTCAACCAGGTCAAAAAAGGCAGACTCGTCCATTTTTGCGGAAGCTGATAAAGTCATGATCGGAAGATCATCCAGCGAAAATTTATTCAGCGATGGCGGGTCGGTGTCTTCGGGCAGATCTTTGAGAATAGCATTGATCTTGCGTTGTGCATCGTTTAATGCATAATCTGCATCGGCGCCACTGTTCAGCTGGATCGTAACCAGGGAAATATTCTCCATTGATTTCGATTCAAGCTTCTTGATGTTTTCCAGTGATGCTACCGCGTCTTCTATTTTTTTGGTAACAGTGTTTTCTACTTCCGATGGGGAAGCGCCGGGATATACGGTGGTGATTGTGACCGCGTTGCTGGCAAATTTGGGAAGTAGTTCATATCCCAGCATTTTATAACTGAAAAGACCACCAAGTATGAGGATCGTAAATAATACGATTACCAGTGACGGTCGTTTGATCGAGATTTCGGCAATTTTCATCCGGATAATTTTTTTTACTGAATAATGTTCACCTTGCTGCCATCAACCAGGTTGATCTGGCCACTGGTAATTACGGGTGTTCCTTTGCTGATGCCTTCAAGCACTTCAACTTTATCGCCAATAACCCGGCCTGGTATAACTGATTTCAAGCGGGCGACACCATTCTCGGGTACAAATACCTGGCGGCTGTTTACACTTCCGACAAAGGCGGTACGCGGGATCATGGTTGTCGCGGCCTGGTTCGGGAAATCGAATACTGCGGTTCCATACATTCCTGCCCTCAACTGGTTGCCGGCATTATTGGTAATGATGATCTCTACGGGGAAGTTGAGAGCAGCGTCTGCTTTAGGGGCAATAAAACTGATCTTCCCATTAAATAATTTGTCTGGGAATACACTTGCTTTCACTTTTACCTGCTGACTTGTCTGCAGGTTTGCAACCTGCGCTTCGTTAACCATCACCATCAGTTTCAGTGAGGAAACGTTGACGATATCGAAAAGTGCTGTTCCCGGTGAAACTACAGTTCCCGGTTCAATGTGCCGCTTGTTTACCACCCCGCTGATCGTTGCACGAATACTGGCATCGCCCAGGTTAATCCGCGCCTGGTCCAGTTTCGCTTTCGTGTTTTCCAGTCCAAGCCGTGCCTGGTCCAGTTGCTGCTGGGTTACACCGCCGGTTTTAAAAGCATTCTCATAGCGTTGCAGATCAGCCTGGGCTGTCTGGAAGTTGGCTTCAGCATTCCGCATGTCGACAGAGAGCTGGTCAACCCGGATCGTGGCAACGGTTTGCCCTTTCTGTACATAACTTCCTTCATCAACCAATACCTGTACAATGCGACCGGATTTTTCCGAGGCGAGACTAAGCTCCTGGGCGGGAGTGAAAGTGCCGTTTGAAATTACATCCAGGCTGGGCACTTCCCAGGTAGCTGCCGTAACCCTTACAGCAACCGCAGCATTTGACTGCGCAACGATCTTTGTTTTTTCTTCTGACTTTTTCTTATTATTTGAAAGCACTTTGGCTATTGCTCCCAGTGAGACAATTATTACGGCAATGGTTATTCCGATCGTGATGACTTTTTTCATCGTACTGTTAGTTTAAAAGTGTTTTTAAGTTTCCCTGTGCCTTGATAAGCTGGATCTCAGCGATCCGGTAATCAAGAAGTGCGGCTGAATAATTGTTTTGTGCTGAGGTCAGGGAGCTTTCTGCGTCGAGCAGGTCGGTAAGCGGCGCAAGTCCCTGGTGATAGTTGTTCATACTGTTTGAATACACTTCTTCGGCAAGAGCTACATTCTCTTCCTGGTTGTGTAAGGTGATGATGCTGTTCTGTAACTGCGTTTTCGCATTCTGGTAAGTCAGGTTGAGTGAGAGTTCTGCATCTTTGAGGTCCTCCCTTGCTTTCTGGATCTCTATATTTGACTGCCTCACTTTCGAGCGGGTAGCAAACCCGTTAAACAGTGGGACCTTAAGGCTTAAGCCGACTGTCGCATAGTCGAACCAATTGGCACCGTTTCCCCCGCTCTTCCCGATCGGGAATGATTGTCCGAGTCCCTGGTAGCCATAGTTTCCTGAAAGCGACAGCGAAGGATAGTTTGCTGCCTTGTTGGCTTCTTTCTGTAACTCGAGCAATTCCTCTTTTTTCTTGAGGGCCTTGTAATCCGTCAGCTTCCTGATATCAGGTACCGGGTCTATTGATGCCAATTGCGGTTTAATACTGTCCAGTTGCGTAGCGGGTATATGGATAGCAGTTTCGATAGGCATTCCCATATAAAATTTCAGCATGTTCTCCTGCAATTGCACGGCATTGATCAGGCGCTGCCGTTGTGCCTGGATATTGGAGAGACTGACCTTAGTCCTGTCGAGATCAATTTTCTTCGCCAGCCCGTTTTTATATTGTCCTTCAATAATTGAAATCAACCGGGTGGTGGATGCCAGGTTACTGTCCACCACAACCAGCTGCTGCCGCTGTACCAGCACCTGGTAATATTGTGTCGCCACCTGTTCGATTACCTGTTCATCGGTTAAACCCGACAGGATTTTATAATATTCTTTTGTCGTTTTTGCAGCCTTCAATGCGGTAAAAACAGATTTGTCCAGTACCGTTTGGGATAACGAGACAGAGGCACCACTATTCCATTTCTGTCCAAAGGGAATCAGTAATGTTGTGCCGGGTTGTCCTGCCAGTTCGCCGGGAACTGCGCTCAGCTGTAAGATAGGATTGTACGTCAGGTTACCATTTGCATTCACCTGGGGCAATGCCCTGGATTTTGCCTCGTCAATGATGTTCTGGCTGTTTTCTTCATCGAGCCTTGCTTTCACGGCTGTGGATTTGTTTTGCAGCGCGTGTTGCAGGGCGTCTTTCAACAGGAGTGGTGCCGGTTTGTCTTGTGACCACGCTGCCGTAAAGATGCTGACACCTGCCAACAGCAAGACCAGGTGTTTGCTTAGACTTCGAAGCAATGGGAAATGTGTCATGTGATTTGTTAGACTATTTGGGTGTTTAATGCTCTGTAAGTTCCTGGTGCAGTTCCGCGATGGCTCCAGGCGCAATGATGCCGAAGAGGAAGAGGCGTATCGACTGCCGGAAAACCTCATCCTTAGGGTAAGTACATACCTGTTCGGAAGCCAGTTTAAAATCCGCGCGCAGATGCCGGTCCATGATGGCGACTACGAGCGGCGGCTGCAGGTCTTCCCGGAAGACACCGCTCTTTATTCCTTGCGTTAGGGCGGGTTCTAGTTTCTGATTAAATACGAGGCTTATTGCACTTTCCAGCGAGCTGTGTTCCAGCGGGTAATGCTTTTGCAGGTCGGAAAAGAAAAGGGGACTTATCTTCTTGCAGAAATGAATATTCGCTTCCATGAAGCCCACCAACTTTTGAAGCTGACCCGCACTACTGGCGGCTGCTGCCGCAACCGCCTTTTCATAGTTTTCCGCAACCAGCCCGGAAACGTATTGTACCAGCTCATGGCGGGAGTTAAAAAAACGGTATAGTGTCTTTTTGGAAACCGCCAGCCGCGCCGCGATGTCATCCATCGTGAAAAAGCTGATACCCTGGGTAGTAAACATGTTGTAAGCAGCGTCCAGGATCAATTCGTCAACTTTTCGACTATTTCGGTTCATTAGTCAAAAGTATAATGACTTTTCGACTATATGGTATAAAAAGTCAGTTTTTAATGTTAATAGATCGTGAATTCCCTATGATTCCGGCAGAAGAATTATTTCTTATTTTTGGACCAAATGCATTAAATCGACCAGATATGTCGAATAGTCAAATAGAAAAGGACCCTATGCGGGAAGAAATCCTGAATGGTGCCAGGATTTTGTTTGAGCGGTTCGGGTTCAAAAAGACCACGATGGAAGATATTGCAAAGCAGATAGGGAAATCTAAGAGTGCTTTATATTATTACTACAAAACCAAGGAAGACATATTTGAGGCTGTAGTCCTGCACGACATCGATACGCAGCAGGCAGTTGCGGTAAAAGCAGTAGAAGAGGAAGCTTCGGCCCCCGGTAAATTCCGTGTATTGTTTACCACGTTGTTGAAGGATGTGACCGAGAAAGCTACCAGGTTTTCTTTTTTCAGGTCTGATATCACTGAAAATCCATTTCTCCTTACCAATATTATCAAACGTCGAGACAGCGTGATCGAGGAGCAGATCAAAGACATCTTGATTGTGGGCATCAGCCGGCATGAAGTAAGGATGATGAACAATGCCGAAATCTCCCTTTGGTCCAAAATGGTGAACCTGACCATGCGGGGCCTGGGCACTAAAATGTTCCTGGAAGACGAACATTTTTCCGAAAGCCAGCTTGAGTTTCTCGCAGATACTTTATTTAAGGGAGTGATGGTTGCATAGTTTACGCAAACAATTTCTTTCCGGTGATCATGATCATTTGACTAATTTGTCTCAGGATCAAAAGTCTTCTTCATCGTGAAAGATCTGTCGCGTCGTAAATTTCTCCGGAATGGCAGCCTGGGGTCTGCATCGCTTTTACTATTCAACCTGCCTGCCTGGGCAAGGGAAATTACATCATTTATTGCCGAAGGACAGTTTGCTGTACACAACATTCCGGCCGATAAAAACCTCGACCCCGCATGGGTTCGGTCCTTATACAAGCGAACCATTCCCTCTACCTATTTTAAGTCGCTGAATGAATTGAAATTTATCGGTATGCCCGCAGGCGGACTTCATGCAGGTACGGTTTACCTTGGTGGAGATGGACGCCTTTGGTTGTGGGGAATTTACAATGATTCGCGTGAAGGTGTAGATCCCAAAACCGTTTTATGGAATGATGGCACCCGTGAAGTAAGTGTACGAAATCGTGATGGAGCCAATTACGTAGAACCAACTTTAGCGGCAAACCGGCGTGTGCTCGAACAGGGCTTTGCCATAAGCTTTGATTTCAATTGGAAAAAGATCACCAGGGAATTAAAAGAGGAGGATTGGGACGAAATAAAATTTGAAGCCAGCTATCCACAGGCGACGATCCGCTACATATCAAAAGGTTTACCGGTCGAAGTGGTGGTAAAAGCCGGTGCTATTTTCATTCCCCTTGATGCTGATAACTCTGCTTTACCGGCCACAGTGTTTTCTATCAATGTACAAAATCGTTCAACGAAACGATTAACTGTATCTATAGGAGGCTGGTTTGAAAACGGTGCGAATAAGATAACAGCAAAAGATGCGGACGGTATGCGTCAGAATGTTGCTTCCAGGCATAACGGTTTCGCCAGTATCAAAGGTCAGTTTCTTGCAGCAAAACCTGATGCATCGTCGCAGCGCGATTCGGGAACAACCTGTATAACCTGCATGGGCAAAGATGTACTTATCAACACATCCGCAACCCCCTGGCCGGTAACAACTGAATTTTTTACTGCAACAAGTGAAAGTCCTGCCGAAGCAAATCCAAATGAAAAACTGGTTAGCAGCCTTGTGACGAACAACTTTGTTGAACCAGGTGCAGGTACTGAAACGAATTTTATCCTGAGTTGGCATTTCAATCACCCGCTTTTAAAACTTGACAAACTGCCTGAAACCCAACAGGGATACTATTACGGCAAACGGTTCAGGGACGCTGCTGAGGTGGGTGCATACATTGCAGCCAATTTCAAAAAACTCCATGGTAATACCCTGTTGTGGCAGAAAACGTATTACGATTCCACATTGCCGCACTGGTTTCTTGAACGATGCCTCCTGAACATCGGAACACTTGCGACCGCGAATACCTATCGTTTTGCAAACGACCGTTTCTGGGGATGGGAAGGTGTAAATGCATGCGAAGGAACCTGCACCCACGTTTGGCAGTATGCGCAGACGATGGGCAGGATCTTTCCTTCCCTCGAACGTGATGCACGGCAACGGACAGATCTTGGAATCGCCCTTCAGCAGGATGGCGGCATAATATTCAGGGCCGAATATGAAAGCCGTCCCGCTATTGATGGCCAGGCTGGTACTCTGCTCCGTATCTATCGCGAGCACCAGGTGAGTGCCGACGATCATTTTCTTAAAACAAACTGGCCCAATGTGAAACGTGCCGCAATTTTTATGCTAGCGCAGGATAAAAATGGTGATGGCATGACAGATACTCCCATGGAAAATACGCTCGATGCAGTTTGGGAAGGTGAAATAGCGTGGATTGTGGGCCTTTGCATTGCCGCCGCCAAAGCCACACAATATATGGCGGAAGAAGTTGGCGACATGGCATTTGCCGATCAATGCCGTGAATATGTTGAGAAAGGAAACAGGAACATGGCGGAGAAGCTTTTTAATGGCGAATATTTCATCCATAGGCCTGATGGAGTGCTGGGAAAAAAGAAGCTTGGCTCTTATAACACCTGCCATATAGACCAGGTGTATGGTCAGAGCTGGGCATGGCAGGTCGGACTTGGCAGGCTTTGGGATAGAGAGAAAACCCTCTCTGCACTTCGCTCATTATGGAAGTACAATTTTGCGCCTGATGTTGGTCCTTATATTAAAACTCATACCGGCGGACGGCCATACGCGCTTGCAGGTGAAGCAGGGATGGTGATGAATACTAATCCCAAAAACGAGCCCTTTGCATATGGTGAAAACATGACCTGGCAACTGGGTTATTTTCATGAATGCATGAGTGGTTTCGAACACCAGGTGGCGTCTCACCTGATGGCCGAAGGGATGACGGATGAAGCGCTTATACTGACAAGGGCTATCCATGACCGTTACCATGCGGCAAAACGTAACCCCTATAATGAGATCGAGTGCAGTGATCATTATGCACGTGCAATGGCCAGTTATGGCACTTTCATTTCCGCCTGTGGCTTCGAATATCATGGTCCAAATGGCTATATACGTTTCGCGCCGAAATGGTCCGCTGACAATTTCAAAGCTCCCTTCACCGCAGCTGAAGGCTGGGGCTCCTATTCACAAAAAAGGCTGGGTAATTCACAGGTTCACACTATCGAAGTGAAATATGGCATTCTTCAGTTGTCTGAATTGGGATTTGACTGGAAAGTTGGTTTGCCACCACGCAAATCTGTTGTTACCGCCGGGAATGAACAGATCGCTCATGAACTCAGTATCTCAGGCACCGCTATCAGGATTAAGCTTTCACGGAAGGTGGTGGTAAAAGCCGGTCTTCAAATGATTATCTCCATAAATTAAGATCAGCCCTGGAGACTTACGTCAATAAGCAGCCGAAATTCAGCCGGCCAGATAATTTATGTCTGCGATTTTTTGGTTTTTTAGTTAATTTTTTTATCTTTTGTGATTACTACGACCTGCCAGGGTATCGCTTTCATATTCACATTAGAGTAACCAAATCGTAACATAAGGGTAATGCTTTGTCCCCATGCTGCATTGCTACGCGGGATAGTTTTGCCCCTTCAAAAACCAAACATCAATTACTGCTTATGAAAAGTTTGCTTTTTTGCATGCTGTTTTGTTGTTGCCTGCCGTTTGCAAGAGCCCAGGAAACACAGCAGTCCATTTCCGGCATTGTCCGGAATGAAGCCGGTGAGCCATTGGAAGGCGTGAGTATCCGCGCTGAGAACACCGGCAGTGGTACTGTCGTCACGACCACTTCCAACAACAAAGGTGTATTTACTTTCAGCCGGCTGCCAAATGGACCTTACCGGCTTACCTTCACCCATATCGGGTTCACCGACAGGGTCGAAAATTATGTCCTAAACGACAGGTCAATTTCATCACTGGCAGTAGGGTTGCAGCGTGGCGCGTCTATAGCTGGTGACGAGGTTGTTGTAGTAGGTTACGGTCGCGCCAGCAAACGAGACCTGACCGGTTCAGTAAAATCAATAAAGGCCGCCGACTTCAACCGCGGGATCATCAACTCGCCACAGGACCTGTTACAGGGAAAGATCTCGGGCGTGAATGTTACTTCAACGAGTGGTGAACCTGGCGGTCTTCAAAGCATCACAGTCAGAGGCCCCGGGGGAATCCGGACAAGTAATACTCCTTTGTTTGTAGTGGACGGCATTCCACTCGATAATTCTTCGCCTGGGGGTGCAACAAACCCATTGAATTTCCTGAACCCGCAGGACATTGAGTCGATTGACGTATTAAAAGATGCCTCTGCAACTGCGATTTATGGATCAAGGGGTGCAAACGGCGTAGTGCTGATTACTACCAGGAAGGGCAAAGCAGGATTCAATAATCTCGCTTATAATTTCAGTGGTGGCTTCAGTAAGCTGGCCCGCAAACTACCTGTCTTCAACGCGGCTGATTACAAGCGTGAAGTAGCCGCACTTGGCGGTGAAGTAGAAGACTTTGGTGGTTCTACCGACTGGCAGGATGAAGTTACCCGCACTGCCTTTACGCAAAACCATAATCTTGCTCTCTCGGGTGGCAATGACAGGCTTACCTATTATGGTTCATTCGGAATGCAACAGCAGGAAGGTGTGCTGAAAGGCAATATCCTGAAGCGTTATAACGGGCGGATGAACGTTAGTCAGAAGCTGTTTGATAACCGGGTAGTAATTGACGTGAACCTGAGTGCTAATAACACGGTTAACCAGCGGCCTGATATCGCAGGGTTGATAGGCGGTTCCCTGTCCAGCAATCCTACCATTCCTGCCTATGATGAAGCCGGTAAGCCATACCAGTTCGAAAACGGGATCAACCCGCTTACCGTTCTTGACCTTGAAAAAGACCTTACTACAATTAACCGTATCCTGGGAAATGTCAGTGGCGCCGTGACCATAGTAAAAGGATTGGTGTACAAATTGAACTTTGGGGTAGATAATTCTACTTCCACCCGTGATGTACAATCCCTTCCAAACACAGTTCCGCTGCGGCAGGGCAGGTTGGCAACCCTGAACAATTATAACCGGAACTATCTTATCGAAAATTATATCACTTATTCCGGCGATCGGGGTGATCATAAGTACACCATCCTCGGCGGACATTCTTACCAGAAGGTCTACCTGCAGGGTCGTGGTACAAGCATTAATAATTTCCCGATCGGTGGCGTTGAACCGATTTATAACCCGGGAACAGGATTGGAACTTACACTGGCGAATAACAGGCCCTTCGGTTATGCAGAGATCAATGAACTGCAATCCTTTTATTCGAGGCTTAACTACCAGTTCCGAAATAAGTACCTGTTCACTGCTTCATTGCGCGCAGATGGTTCTTCCAAGTTCGGTGACAATAACAAGTATGGTTACTTCCCATCATTTTCTGCTGCATGGATAGCTTCCAAAGAAGATTTCCTCAGTAACTCGATCTTCAGCAACCTGAAGCTCCGGGCAGGGTGGGGACAAACCGGTAACCAGGAGATCCCGGCGAAAATCACCCAGGCATTGTTTACTGTTTCGGCCGGTACAAGCTACCCGCTTTATCCTGCAGGAGCATATCCCCCGGGAGCCAGTTATACGAGGCTGGCAAATCCCGATCTTCAATGGGAAGTGTCCAGGCAGACAGACGTTGGCGTTGATTTCGAGATACTCAATGGAGCATTAAGCGGAACAGTGGATTACTTCAGGAAAGTGACTGATGATATCCTGCTCCTGGTGATTCCGGCAGATCCCGTTCAGCCAGCACCCACCGTTTGGAACAACGTGCCGGATATGACCATTACCAACCAGGGACTTGAGTTTGATCTCCAATACCGTGGCAGGGCGGGAAAGGACTTCTCTTATAGCATCGGTGGTAACTTAACCTTAATCAAAAACCGGGTGGAAAATTCACCATACTCAGTAATTCCATCGGGTTCTGCGTCCGGGGCAGGACTTACTTCAGCTACCATCAACGGTTATGTAAATGGGGAACCCATTGGTACCTTCTATATGCAGCGATTCACCGGGTTCGATGAAAACGGGTTGAGCACATATGAAGATGTAACCAAAGATGGTATTGTGAATGACAAGGATCGGCTTGCTTTGGGGTCAGCACTGCCTACGCGGACATACAATCTCTTCCTGAACATGGCATACAAAGGGTTTGACCTCTCGGCCAATTTCAACGGTGTAGCGGGTAATAAGGTTTATGACAATACCGCCAATGCGGGCTTTTATAAACTCCTCCTTTCCAAAAGCGTAAACACTACACCCGAAGCCATTAAATATCCCGAGGAAGCTGTGACTAATGCTGCTCCCGTTTCATCCAGGTTCCTGAAAGATGGGAAATATTTCCGCTTTAATAACCTTACTGTCGGGTATAATTTCAATACCATGAAACTTGGCATCAGTAAGGCGATCACGGCTATGCGCCTCTCGCTTACCGGCCAGAATCTCTTTGTGAGCACACCGTATAACGGGTATGATCCCGAAGTAAATACAGATCGTGCGATCGAGAGTGCATTATCATATGGAATCGATTATTTAAGTTATCCCAAGGCCCGCACATTCCTGCTTGGCTTTAATGTAACCTTTTAATGTGTACTGAAATGAAAAAACAACTATTCATATCAATAGCCGCATTTGGCATTTTACTGTCAACCGGATGCACGAAGCTGAATGAAACTGTATTGGATGAATCATCTGCAGGTGGACTGACCGATAAGCAGGCCGCAGAAAGTATGATCGTCCCGGTATATGCAACACTTCCCAATCTTTTCACCCATACCAACTATTTTGCCTTAAATGAAATCTCAACCGATGAAGCTATCCTGCCATATCGCGGGGGAACGGATTGGGGTGATAACGGGATCTATATTGCCATGCACACACATAATTATACAAGTACTGATCCTAACCTGCGCAATACCTGGAACCTGATTTTCCAGGGGATTTCCCGGTCACTTACGGCTATTACGACATTGCCAGGAATAAATGACGCGTCTGCAAAAACTTTCCTGGCAGAAGCAAGGGCGATGCGGGCCTACTATTCTATGCTGACCCTTGATATGTTCGGACTGATCTTTGTTAAAGAAGATCCTACTGCTTTATCGGAGATCAAAAGGGGAAGTGAAGCTTACGATTATATCCTTAATGAATTCCTTGCTGCGGAGCCAGACCTTTCGAGCGATGTGACACATGGACGCATGTCAAAGCAGGCGGTATGGGGACTGCTGGCACGACTGTACCTCAATGCTGCTGTATATAAGAATTTATATGCAGGGCAGTTCACTTTTGCTGGCGAGGATATGGACAAAGTGATCGAGTACTGCGACAAAGTGATCAATTCAGGGCGCTATGAATTGTCGCCGGAGTATTTTGCGATCTTCAACGATAACAACGACACCAATAAAGAAATTGTGTTCGCCGTTGACCAGCGTGCTGACCTGAACGGGCACAACCGGATGGCATATTTTTCCTTATCGGGCGACCAGTTCCCGTTACCTGAATTTGTAGGCGCTAACGGAACGGATGGTCCGGCAATCACTCCCGATTATTATCGTACCTGGGAAAATGCCTATGCGCCGGAAGATCCGAAAGTGGACCCAAGGTTCTACAAGGAGAACCTTTCTATTTATTCCAACGCCAATGACACCTGTGTTCCGGCAGCGAATTTTTATATCAATCGTGGAATATTACGTGGACAGCAATATGGCTTGATCCGCCGTAATGGCGTGTTTCTGAAATGTGCGAACGGTAATATGCTTGTCGGCAAGCTTTTCCATGATACACGCAACCGCCCTACTCTGCCGGTTGATTTTACCGAGAAAGTTGATTTTTCAGTAGAAGGGAGTAATTATCCTTCCGGTTACCGCGTAGAGAAATATGAATTCAGCCGCAAGTCTGCCAGCGGGCGGAACTTCGGCGAAGCAAATATTGTGATAGTTCGGTTGGCTGACATTTACCTGATGCGTGCTGAAGCGAAACTTCGTAAGAGCGGCGATGCGGCAGGGGCATTGGCAGATGTAAACCTGGTGAGAGCATCACGTACAGCGAGAACGCCGGCACCACCTGCACTTTCCAACATGGACCTGGATCTTCTTTTCCGTGAAAGGGGTTTTGAATTGTATTGGGAAATGCTGCGTCGTTCGGATATGATCCGCTTCGGAAAGTACGAAGGCACCTGGACTGAAAAAACAGATGCGAATCCACAAAAAAGAATTTTCCCGATTCCGCAGACTGCAATTGACGCAGCGAGCAATCTTCCCGGTTATCTTGTGCAAAATCCCGGTTACTAGTAATTACAAACAATAAAAGATGACGTTGAAAACCCGTATTTGTCTCGCCGTGATAAGCCTGTTTTTTCAAGATCTGTCGTGGGCACAAACCGCGAATGTAAAAGCGCAGGAATATCACGGCGGGCATACCGGTTATACTACCGGTAATGCCCATTCGCATAACGACTATGAGCGGCCATTCGCTTTCTGGACTTCCTGGAACCAGGGTTTCGGTTCAATTGAAGCAGATATTTTTCTCGAAGGAGAGGAGCTGCTTGTGGCTCATGATAAAGCGCAGCTTGCGGGGAAACGGACACTCGATTCTCTTTATCTCCGGCCGCTTGAACAATGCATCAGGAAAAATAACGGGAAGGTTTATTCCGGGAATGACCGCAGGCTGCAGCTCATGATCGACATCAAGACGGCAGCCACTCCGACCTTGCAGAAGCTTGTGGAAAAACTGAATGCATATCCTGCAATTACCTCCTGCAAGACAGTAGACATCGTGATCTCAGGTAACCGCCCTGATGCTGCCACCTTTTCCAGTTGGCCCGAATGGATCAGGTTTGATGGCGACCTAAAGCTGGAGTACAGCAAAGAAGCATTGCAAAGAATTAACATGCTGAGCGGCAATTTCAAAAATTATTCTTCCTGGAATGGCAAAGGTCGTCTGCCGGAAGCTGAAATGCGGAATTTGCAGCAACTGGTCGACAAAGCGCACAGGTTAAATAAAAAGATCCGTTTCTGGAATGCGCCTGACATGATCAATAGCTGGTATACCTATATAGATCTGGGGTTCGATTATATCAATACGGACCATGTGGAAGAACTGGGTACCTTTTTCCGCCAATTACCCGACAGGTATGTGCAGAAAATTTCGCAGCATGACGTATACCAGCCATTGCATAAAAATGATGGCAGGACTAAGAAAGTAAAGAATGTTATTCTGCTGATCGGTGACGGAACGGGACTACCACAATGGTATGCCGGCTACACTGCAAACGGTGGAAAATTGAATGTATTCAATATGCGGTACACCGGTTTGTCAAAGACCAGTTCATTCGATAATTACATCACCGATTCTGCACCAGGCGCCACTGCATTTTCCAGTGGGGAAAAAACCAACAACCGTGCAGTGGGAGTAGACCATTCGGGAAACAGGCTGATCCTGCTGCCTGAGATCCTTCAGCGGAAGCGCATAAGGAGTGGCGTTATTACATCCGGGGATATACGCGATGCGACACCTGCGTCATTTTATGCGCACCGGTCAGAAAGAAGCGACTATCGTGGTATCGCCAATGACCTGGTACAATCACACCTCAGCCTGCTGATGGGATCGGGGAAGCTTGAAATCCCGACCCTCGATAGCATTAAATCGTTAAATAAAAACCTGAAACTGGAGACAGATGAAGTTGCTGGTCGTCCGGCTGCCGAAAGGAACGGGTGGGCAGGCAATGCATTTGATTCGGCAGTCGCTTTACTCTCGACAGGAAATGAAGGTTTTTTCCTGGTTGTGGAAGGTGCACAGATTGACCATGGCGGACACGCGAACAAACTGCCTTACCTGGTGGCTGAAGTACTGGACTTTGATAAGGTTATCGGTAAAGCGATGTCATTTGCCGATACGAATGGCGAAACCCTGGTGATCGTAACGGCAGATCATGAGACCGGAGGTTTGACCCTGACAGCAGGTGATATCGGGAGGGCTGTAGTAGGCGGGCAATTTTCAACATCGGATCATACTGCGATTCCTGTGCCTGTCTTTGCTTATGGACCAGGGGCAAATCTCTTTACAGGTGTTTTTGAGAATACGGCAATCTTCAAATTTATCCTGCAGGCATTTGGTTTTCCTTCACAAAAATAGCTTCAGCCTTTTCTTAAACCAGCTTATGTTTTTTCCATGGCATAGTCCGCACATTTGTGTTGTTATCAGCCCGCTACCCACAACATATTTGAACATTGTAACGAAACAAACCTGGTCACTTTTAAAAAGAATGAAAATGGAATCGCTGGCAAAATCACATTATGACACTTATGGTGAGCATGCAGTGCAGGAAGGAAGCAAGACAAGCTTTCTCGTGTACAAGAATCACACGTACCGAACCATTCCCACGGAAAGTGTGGCTTACTTCACACTTAAGTTTGGCGGAATCGTCCTGGTTGCAATGGACGGAAAGGAATATACCCTGAATTATTCGCTGGAGCATATCCAGCATCTGGTGTCTTCCCGGCAGTTCTTCCGCCTTAACCGGCAATACCTGGTCAACTTCTCTGCTGTTGCAGAGGCTGAACATTACTTTGCCCGTAAACTACTTGTTAAACTGATCATCCCCACTACTGAGAAGCTGCTGGTTTCAAAAGAAAAGGCAAGCAGTTTTCTGCACTGGCTGGAAAACCGTTGATCGCCGGGAATGATATACTATTGGCGTAAAAACCGGCCAGTGATCCGTGTATCACCTTTTTTGATCAGTACCAAATACGACCCGTTGGGCAGGTGGCTGGTGTTTAATTGGTATTGGTTGGAGCCGCCGCTCAGTTGCTTCGATTCTTGCGAATGATTTCTGCCGTTCATGTCAACAATTTCAATCGTAACAGATTCGGTTTTTGGATTGCTGATTACAAGGTTCAGCTGGCCCTGGCTAACGGTCGGGAAGAGCTTTTCCAGGGAGAACCTGTTGTCGCCAAATTGGACTTTCAATGCCGTACTATAAGCCGGCTCGCGGTTTTCAGCAACTGTCCTGATCCTGTAATAGCTTCCGTTCATAGGGCGCGGATCAATGAACTTATAATTTTGTTCACCGATGCCATCCGTAGGGATCTGGCCAATGACCGCATAATTCCCATTCAGGGATGAAGCCCTTTCCACCTCGAAATAACTGCTGCCCTGGGTGTTGGCGGTCCAGCTTAATTGTACTGAAGTTTGTTGCGGTACTGCCCTGAAATCTGTAAGCTTTATGGGCAATACCACACCGATCATTCCGACGCCAAACGATATTCCTGAAGATCCGATCGTTGGTATCGTCGTGCTGCGGTTAACAGTATTCAGCAGGCCATTTCCTGCACCGAATGAGGTCGTCCAGTCATTGGCTGCCGCATTAAAATAGGACATACCGATGTTGGAAGTCAGCTTCGCAAATGAAGGGCCCTCTAATGGCTCCTGCCACCCCAGGTTAATGGAAGTTGGAGTAAAGTTGGCTGAAGAAGTGACCCGCCATACAGCATCTACCAGGTTCGATTTCTGGGCATTGCTAAATGCGGTACCATTCGATTGGCCATTATTTGTCATGCCTTCGAACACAGCAATAGTCAGGGTTGGAAAAGTAAGCCATCCCCGTTGTATTGACAGGGGCAGGTAGTTGTTTGCTGTTCCGATAGGGAACTCGAGTTCGAATAAAAGGATGGAAAAGGTTTTTGTAGCTGTGCTGGATCTGCCTAACTGGATATAATTGGTTGCGGATGCGCCGCTGATGGATGCGTTCTGGTTAATTTTACCGTTTGATTCCAGGAGCCTGATAAAACTTGAGCTGGCCGACGTATTCAGGAAACTTATATCTCCATCCTGGTTCATCTCTGCATTGTTTCCTTTAAAATCGATAATGCTGTTATTCATATTCAAGGCAGCTTCCTGGTTGTACCTGGCTGTATTCCCATCGAAGTTGATGAAGCTGTTGGTGAGGGAGACAGTGCCATTACTGGTCAGCGTTACTGAATTGCCTGTAATATTTACAGTTGACGATTGAAGCGACAGGTTGCCGGTGGTAGTAAAAGTTTTGTTATTGCCGTTAAGTGTAAGTGTTCCCGAGGTAAGTCCAAAAGTCGAATTGGCACTTATGGAAAATGTATTGTTTACGGTAAAAGCGGAGCCATTAAAGGAAGCAGTAAAGTTGCCTGATGTTCCGGACCGGCGGATTTCCAGGTTATTGAAAGTCTGGTTTCCTGCTGCATATGAAGTTGTACCCGATGTATTTTCAAATATGGCTGTCGATAATGTACCCCAGTTGATACTGGTTCCGGCTGTAAATGTTACCGAATTGCTTTGCATCAGGAAGGTGAAATTCCTGCCTGGCATCGTCACATTGGAGGTGTTATTCCAGGTGTGGCCGGCCCTGATTGTAATGGTATTGTTATTGTTCAGAGAAGCGGATGATGGAGCAGTGGTTGCATTGACCCAGCTGGATCCGTTGAATGACTGCCAACTCGCTGGCGCATTGAGCCTAACAGTACCATTTGAACGGTAGTCGCCGTTGCGTTGTGCCCACGCGTATGCACACAGTAAAGTCATCAATAGGAGTACGGATGTACGTTTCATAATAGGTATTAAATCTTGATCGACGGATTGCGTCTTTGCGTAGGATTTCTGGATTGCTGGTCTTTGGATACGAAATTGGACGATTATTCTGCGATTCGGGTTCAAAGCAAATGAAATAAGTGGAAAGTATTATTCTTCCATAGGTAGTATTCGACAGAATGGCTAAAATGAACGATAAGTGTAAACGACTACGGCTCATTTGCCGCAAGCCTTTGAAATTCACGGATTGGCTATTATGTTTGCACTGCTTAATAAACCAAGGAAACCCTGACTAAACCCTGACCAAACCCTGCCTTATGAAATATTCATTGCTGGCAATAATGTTATTTGCCGCATTCCTGTCCTGCACGCCCGACAGTCCATCCGAGACTTCCGAACTCATCCCCTCCAGGTATGATACCTGTCGCATTGCTTTATTAAGACAGGGTACGGATACTGTTATCAGTATTGCCTGGAATGAAAGAGGACAGCTGGTTGAAGGCGGTAATAGGCGGTATGAATATGATATGAACAACCGGATCATCAGATCCTTTCATCCGACCCAAAAGAATGAGGTGTTTTTCTCTTATGACAACCAGGGACGCTTAGTTGGTGCCACCCATGTAAGGGACCATTCCGGCACGTTGGCTCCGGACACTACATATTACGAGTTTGAATACGAATGGTGGGAAAAAAAGCCCCGCAAGCGACACATGTATTATGATGAACGTAACGGGGGCAAGGCTGTTTGCCAGACTTACCAGTTTATGTACAATACATCCGGTGATATTGTCAATGCTATTCTGTTTCTGTCCAATGGACAGCGGGTACAGGAGATTACCTATTACCATGATACAACAAAGAATTTCCTTGGCAGCTTATCAATTGCCGACGGTTGTACAAATGATATAAACGCCGGTTGGTTCGATTACCTGGTTTCGCCCTGGAATGAACACAATATCCTGTCCGCAACAAGTGTTTCTTATGGTGGCTGGCCAGGTTCAAATGAGGTAATTACCTACAAGTATTTTTTCAACGAGAATTATGTGGACAGCATTATCATAAATGACGGCAGGCGTTTCAAGCCTGTAAGTTTAGGCTATCTCTGCAAATAGTTTTTCCATACAAATTGATTTTTTGCCTCCAAATGCTAAAATTCTGTTAAGGCGATTTTTCTACCCAACGCTTTTGTTTCCGGTGAGGGTATTACTGGAAAATAAAAACGATGAAGCAATTATCATTAAACCTTATCACCCTAGTATTAGTAACCGTTTTCAATGCCTGCAGCAAGGAAAAGATTGAAAAACCGCTGCCACAACCCGGTCAACCCGTAAATAGTTCCTTCCGCATTGTGATTGATAACCTGCCAGCTGCTGGCCAGTCACACGAAGGATTATATGCAATCGCCACCGTAACCAATGAACAGGAAGAAGCGGTAATGGCCGATCGAAAACTGCCTTTGACCTTGGATGGCAAGTACAGTTCAGCAGAACTGAAACTTCCGGCGGGTAAGTATAAGCTGACGAAATTTGTTGTTTTTGGAAAAGACAATAAGGTGATGTTTGCCGCACCGCGATTGGGCTCCGACCAGGCTGCCGGTGTACAGAAGCCGTTATCGGCTGCTTTTTCCCTGCCGACTACAGAAGTGCTGGCGGTAAAAGTGGAAGTGCTTTTCGTAATTGCCGGAGAGCAGCCTTCTCATTACGGTTACCCGGCTGGTACTTTTAACGAACAGCCTGGAGGTCCCGCACCTGACAACAATCCCAATTTCAGGATTAAACTTAAAACAGTAATCTCCAATGGGAATGTAGTATACGATAGCATTGCCTCGCTTTTAAAAATAACTACCTGGGACGAACGAAATGAATGGTCAAGCCGTGAACTGCAGCTTGAACCGGGTACCAATGATATAATCCTGCCGAAATCAGCTTTGAAGTTCAAATTCCAGGTTTGGAAATGGGGACACACCGACGAAATGACCCTGCTCCGCCAGGACCTTGATTCCAATACCGTTTATACTATCGGTGGTCGCCGTGCTGCAAAAAGGCTGAAATCTGAATTGGTATATACACTCGTATCAGGCGCCTACAAGGCCGAAAGTAAAAATGAATTCATCTACGGGCCAAACGGAAAGCTGAATAAGATCATTTACCGCTTGAAAAGAAAGGACGGAACTCCTTACATTGCCAATACCGAAGATTTCAATTATTCTGGTGACCGGGTGGAGTCAACTGTAAAGTCCGACGAATTTGGCAACTTCATCAGCTTTACTACGTTCCAGTATGATGCCCAGGGTAAATTGGTTGACATCAGGCAAACTGACAATAGCACAGGGGCAACCAGGGCTGCAGTAAGTTATCAGGCTTTGGACGGTTCATTTATGATACAGGCCAGGTATGGCTTTAGTACCGGTATGATGTTGAACAGCAACATGACTATGACCGGAGGCAATATGGTAAAATTGGAAGCCGCAACGGCAAATGGGAACAGCGAAACTGGTCTTTACCAGTACGATTTTAACATCAACCCTTATGCTAATATGGGCTGGCCGGACCTGATGTTCAGCCGGAATTCCAAAAATAATCTTACCGGTCAGCAGAAAACTTATCATGGCAGTTTTCCTACAGCAGATCCGTACAGTTTTGAATACAAATATGATGATTTCGGCTACCCGCTTGAGCTTATTAAAAGCTTTAAGTCGCCCACCACAGGCCAGCACCTGTTTACCACGAAAACAGTTTACAACTATTATTGATTCCTGTATTATGGACAGCCCGCTGAACTATTTGTTTTGCGGGCTTTTTTTTTGGAAATTGGTTGCCGGATGTCAGAAAACCTGTACAATCATATAGCTAAATTCATCCCGCTTGTCCGCGAAGATTTCGCCGAAATTATGCTGTTCTTTGACAGCCAGTCGGTAAAGAAGAAGCAAAACCTTGTAGAGGAGGGGAATGTCTGCCGGGCCAATTATTTTGTAGAGAAGGGCTGCCTGCGCATGTTTTTCCTGGATGTTGACGGAACAGAGCAGACCATCCAGTTCGCCATTGAGAATTGGTGGATGACGGATATCGAAGCATTCAATAAAGGGAAAAAAGCTGCCTTTTCGATCCAGGCTGTGGAAAACACGGAAGTGCTCGCGATCACCAAATATGAAATGGAAAGAATGCTTGGTACCTATCCTTTGATGGAAAGCTATTTCCGGCAGGTTTATGAAAGGGCTTATGCCGCTTCGCTGTTCCGTGTAAAGTATATCATGCGGTTGTCCAAGGAAGAGATTTATGACCATTTCTCTGGTAACTTTCCTGAATTTGTACAACGGATCCCGCAGAAGGTCCTGGCCTCTTTCCTGGGTATAACTCCAGAGTACCTGAGTGAGATCAGGAAGAAACGGATGACCAGGAAAACGAAATAGCTCCTTTCTTAAACCAGCTTAAGTTTTTTGCGTGGCATAATTTCCAAATTTGTGTTGTCAATAAACAATCAAATTTATAAAGTCACACAACAATGGAAAACAGAGTTAATATTCAAAATGCACAACCTGCAGCATATAAAGCAATGTATGGATTGGAAGCTTTCCTGGCTGGTACTGAACTGACCAAAACACAAAAAGAATTAATTAAGATCAGGGCGTCCCAGATCAATGGATGTGCATTCTGTATAGATATGCATACCAAGGATGCCTTGAAATATGGCGAAAGCGCCCAACGGATATTCCTGTTGAATGCCTGGCGCGAAACTGACCTGTTTACTGAAGAAGAAAAAGTTATTCTTGCGATAACTGAAGAAGTTACGCTTATTCATCAGAATGGCTTAACTGCAGCCACCTATGAAAAGGCAAAGAGATTTTTCAGTGAAGATGTAATTGCCCAGCTTATTGTAGCTGTAGTGACCATTAATGCCTGGAACAGGATAGCAATCAGCACAAATTTACCTGTTCCAAAAGGATAATGGAATTTGCAGGTATATGCACACCCGCAGAACAATTGTTCTGCGGGTTTTTTGTCAGTTGGGCTTTAACAGATTTTTTTGTTGGGTTATTTGGAATGTACGTTCCTTATATTCTAAATTTGATGGCTGGGGATACCTGTTAACTTCAAAATCTATAATTTTATATTATGCCGAAGGAAGTAATGTTTGATGAAGAAACGGCGTTGCAAAAAGCTAAGGAGTTATTCTGGCGAAAAGGTTATAACGGGACATCCATGGATGAACTGACAAAGGCCATGGGTCTGAGCCGTTCAAGCATATACAATACCTTCGGGGACAAGCAAAGTTTATTTATCCAAAGCCTGAACCACTACAAAAAAAGTCAACACGATAAGTTGATGCAGTCGCTGGTAAAATATGATTCGCCCTTGAAAAAACTACAGGCAATCTTCCGGGTATCAATAGATGAACTTATTAAAGATACGGACCGCAAAGGGTGTCTTATCGTAAACACGACGACTGAGCTGGCGAATCTGGAAAATAATATTTCCGTGTTTGCAAAAGGGAATTTGGAAGATCATGAAAAGTTTCTACAGGACCTGGTAAAAAAGGGACAGCAATCAGGTGAGATCAATAAATCAATTCCGTCACTCGCCCTGGCAAGGCATTTGTTTAATAGCCTTATTGGATTAAAAGTAATGGCTCAAACTACGGGTGACAAGAAGACATTGGATGATATAGCCAAAGTCAGCCTTTCGGTGTTGCAGAATTAAAGTCAGTATACCGCCTATATCGTTTTCCGGTTTCAGCAATCCGCAAACCCGCACGCATCCTTTCGTGCCCACGGGAAAGCGCTTACAAATCAATGCTGGTTGAGCAATGAATTAAGTCCGTCTATCCAGGCCGGTTTCCCCACCGACTGGGACAGGAATGTCTTTCGATATGTCAAGCGTTCACATTCATTAATCACTTAAATTTTGAAAAATGAAACAGGCAGAAAGCACAGCCGCTCCTGCAACGGGAGCAGACATCAGGCCATTTAAAGTGAATTTTTCCCAGGCCGAACTTGACGATTTGAAACGCCGTATCCTTGCAACAAAATTCCCGGAGAAAGAAGCAGTTAATGATTTTACTCAGGGAGTTCCACTGGCAACAATAAAAGAGCTTGCACGCTATTGGGCTTTTGACTATGATTGGCGGAAAGTGGAGGCAAAACTTAATTCGTATCCCCAGTTCATAACAGAAATTGACGGCCTGGATATTCATTTTATCCATGTTAAGTCACAACATGCAAATGCAGCTCCGCTCATTATTAACCATGGCTGGCCGGGTTCCATCATCGAGCAGCTGAAGATCATTGATCCGCTGGTCAATCCCACCGCGTATGGTGGCACTGAGGCAGATGCGTACCATGTTGTAATTCCATCCATGCCCGGTTATGGATTTTCCGGGAAACCTACCAGCACGGGCTGGGGGCCTGAGCGCATTGCCAGGGCCTGGGTAACTCTCATGAACAGGCTGGGATATGAAAAATTCTTTGTTCAGGGTGGAGACTGGGGGGCAATAATTGTCGATATTTTGGCGGCGCAATCGCCCGACAATGTGCTGGGATTGCATACCAATATGGCAAACGCGGTTCCGGCTGAACTCGACAGTGCAGCCGCTGCCGGCAAGCCTGCACCTGCCGGACTTTCAGCAGAAGAAAAAGCAGCTTACGAACAACTTAGCTTTTTCTACAAACATGTGTATTATGCATATTATATGGGTACGCGTCCGCAGACATTGGTGGGACTAACCGATTCTCCTGTCGGACTGGCAGCATTCATGATAGATCATGATCCATGGAGCCTCGAGTTGATTGCCCGTTCCTTCTCCGGTGTAAACGAAGGACTAACGCGCGATGATGTGCTGGATAATGTCACATTATTCTGGCTGACCAATACAGGAGTTTCTGCCTCACGGTTGTATTGGGAGAATAAAAACCCATTCTTTCCTCCTAAGGGAGTTAAAGTGCCTGTGGCAGTGAGCGCATTCCCGGATGAGCTTTGCCCGATGCCGAAGAGCTGGGCTGAAAAAGCATATCCCAAGCTGGTTTATTACAAAAAGCGCGACAAAGGCGGTCACTTTGCAGCATGGGAACAACCTAAAAGCATCGTAGAGGATATCCGGGCAGGTTTTAAATCGTTACGCTGATTATCGCTGATATTTGAATGACAATGGGACGTGATGAAAATGTCACGTCCCATCCGATGAGTTGCGTGCCGTGTGAGAGCATATCACGACCATAGACACCTTGTCCCGCTTTAATTATTTACCAGTATATCTACAGCCAGGTTTTACCTGGAGCATGGCCTCGTCGCAGGCAACAATAATGAAGTTATACCGTTTGCGACAAATTGCTTAGCCAGTTCTAAACCAATTCCTGCCGGGCTGCCGGTTTAACCGTCGGCTGATGCGACTGTGGAAATTGATCACCTATTCACCTGCCCACCGGTTTACCTATTGACATATTAACTTAAATTGCTTTCGATGAAAATGTCAGAACCTCAGGGGCCGGAAACTGCTCCATCCGAAGTCAAAGCCGAAAGGGTAAGCAATATATTGCTCGACCTGGGCCACGACATCACGAGGGTGCGGGAAAAAAATGACCTGATCATCCTGTTTACCCGGCGGATAAAGAGCTTGTTTTATTTCTCACATGCAACTGTCAGCCTGATCAGTCCACAGGACGAAACATATGGTGCTTTCCTGCTGGATAATATTTATTCGCCTTTATTGAAGGATCACCGTTACCTTAAATTGGTCACTACTCAAAACACGTTGAACGAATCCTTTATGCAGGCGGTGCTTAGATCGGATGTCCCAATCTCCTTTCTGCTGGAAGATGTGATCGACCAACCGTTATGTCCGCCTTTCCTGCCTGTTTATTACGAAGTTGGCATCAGGGAAGTGTTGATGACTAAGCTGATGATAGAAGAAAAACCAATCGGCTTCTTTCATGTCTATACGGACAGGCCAGGCAGCTTTACGCCGGAATTCCGAAGTATAATCAAAGGCATCGCTCCGCAGCTTTCAAGTGCTATCTCCAACATTCTTAAAAACGAAGAGCTTCTTAAAAAGGAGAAGGAAAAATCGTTTCTGTTGGATTTCAGCAGCGACATTGCGACCGTAAGAACAAGGGAGGAGCTGGCTGTTGCTGCAGGCGCAGCATTGAATAAATTGACTGCACTGCACGGTTATGCGATTTGCAGGATCAATCAGGATGGACAAACCATGAGCTCCTATATATTAGATGCCGGTAGGTTTACGCCGGGCGATGAAAATGAACAGGATTTCCGTGACGCCAGCTTCCCGGTCAACGATGGCCTGCAGAATCGTGTACTCGATAGTCCGATTCCTTTACTGTTCAGTATTGACCGCGAGGTACAAAGAGGAATAACATCTGTTTACCTGCATTTCTTGAAAAGTAAAGGCTATAAAACAATGGCCGGTATCAGACTGCGGAACGGTGAAACAAACCTGGGCATTCTTTGGCTGGCAATTGAAGAAATTAACATCCGGTTGTTACAAGGCATTTGTGCACAAATCTCCACCGCCATGGCGAATATCATGGCTAATGAGGAAGTTGCAAAAAAACAACGGGACCTGGCTTTCCTGTTGGATTTCAGCAGAGATGTGGCGCATGTCAGAACGAAACCGGAACTTGAAGCTGCTATCTTCAGGGTATTCGATAAATTACTGCATACGAAGTTGTCACTAATACAAGTGATAGGAGAGGATAGCGTTACCCTTTATCCATTCATGTATGACCAGGCACTGCGCAATGGATCAAATGAATATTTTGATGAAAAAGTTGTTGTGCCTGGCACAGTAAAGGAAAGCTATACGGCAAAAGTGCTTGCGAGTGAAGAGGGATTGGTATTTAATGTGGATGAAGAAGTAGCCAGCGGCAATGCCCGTGCGAAATTCTGGAAAGCGACGGGGTTGGGAAATATGTATAGTCTTCCATTGCGGGTTGGTGACAAAAATATTGGCACACTGTGGCTCCTTGCAAACAGTTTAAGTGAGTTGGTACTCCAGGGACTGGCGGCACAGATATCTATCGCCATTGCCAACATCCAGGCGAATGAAAAACTGTTTGCTTATAAGAAGCAGCTTGAAAATGAAAACCTTTACCTGAAAGAGCAGATAGGGAAGATTTACAACTTCTCTGAGATCATTGGGAGTGGGCCACAGATGCAGGAAGTTTACAAGCTAATGTCGCTTGTGGCAGATTCGAATACCACGGTATTGGTACTTGGCGAAACCGGCACCGGGAAGGAATTGATAGCAAGGGCCATTCATAATGCGTCATCGAGGAAAGATAAACTTATGGTGAAAGTGAATTGTGCCGCATTACCAGCAAATCTCGTCGAAAGTGAACTGTTCGGACATGAACGGGGTGCGTTCACCGGGGCTTTCGATCGCCGGATAGGAAAATTTGAGCTCGCTAATCAAAGCACGCTTTTTCTTGATGAGATAGGTGAACTGCCATTGGAGGCGCAGGCAAAATTACTTCGGGTGATCCAGGAACGTGAAGTGGAAAGGGTGGGTGGCAAACAGACCATTAAAGTGGATGTCCGCCTGGTAGTGGCTACCAACCGCGACCTGGAAAACGAAGTAAAGGCAGGGCGATTTCGTGCAGACCTTTTTTTCCGCCTGAATGTATTTCCAATTAATCTGCCGCCACTGCGTGACAGGATCGACGATATTGAACCACTCGCAGAATATTTCGTAGCGAAATACAGTAAGAATGCTGGTCGCAGGGTCATGAAAATATCCCCACGGGTTTTCCAGCAACTGCGCAGCTATACATGGCCAGGAAACGTACGCGAACTGGAGCACCTGATTGAGCGCAGCGTATTGCTTACTACCGAAAATACTTTGCAGGAAGTCTTCATTCCCCGTAAGCCGGCTACAGATCAGCAGGAAAACAATTTTATCATTTCCAACCGTTCCCTTGAGGAAGTTGAACGCGCTTACATTATTGAAGTGTTGAAACGATGTGCCGGTAAGATTTCGGGTACAGGTGGTGCTGCTGAGATCCTTAAAGTGCCAGGCAACACGCTGCATTCCAAAATGAAAAAACTTGGAATCACCAAGGCTGATTATTTTAGTAAATCGTAATTTCCTTTCTCCTCTCCCCCGTATTACGTGAATTCTTTCGTGCTTTCACTGAATAAAGTGAAAAAAAGTTCTACTCTTGAAAGCTAGTGGTTTGATTTTCATTCAATTAACTGTTTGGCATTTCGTTGGCCTTATTAGTAGCGAATCACAAACACAAAAATGTCAAGTTATGAAAATCGTAGTCATCGGGGGCACAGGCCTCATTGGAACAAAAGTAGTTGATAAACTTCGCCAGCTGGGTCACCAGGTTATTGTCGGTTCACCTAGTACCGGGATCAATACGATTACGGGAGAGGGACTGGCAGAAGCCATGAAAGAAACAGACGTCGTTATAGACCTCGCAAATTCTCCGTCATTTGAAGACAATGCTGTAATGGAATTCTTTAAAACCGCTGGCAAAAATCTTCTGGCAGCAGAAGTGAACGCAGGTGTCCGTCACCATATTGCGGTTTCCATCGTGGGAGTGGACCTGATAGACAGTGGCTACATGCGGGCCAAGATGATGCAGGAAAAACTGATCAGAGAATCTGGAGTATCGTACACCATTATTCGCAGTACCCAGTTCTTCGAATTTTTGGCGGGTATCGCGAGTTCCGGTGCGCAGGGTAATGAGACGCATGTATCCGGTGCAAAATTCCAGCCCATTGCAGCAGAAGATGTTTCATCTTTTGTAACCCAGACTGCATTGTCCGAGCCAATTAACGGCCACTTTGAAATCGCCGGTCCTGATCGCAGTACCATGGCTGATTTTGTTGCCCGCTACCTGCATCTTACAAACGATCCACGCAAGGTTGTATCAGATGACAAGACTCCATATTTCGGTGCTGTACTTAAGGATTCAGAACTGGTGCCCCAGGGCCAGGCTAAAGTGGGGGCCATCTCCTTCGATAAATGGATGGAAAGCCAGCTTTCAAAAGCTTAACTGGTTGCCTGCTACCTGTTGAAACGAAGATGACAGGTGTCAGCTTGCCGAGGCGGTTGTAATGGGAGTGCACTTTCTACCTGTTCGTGCACGAGGACTTCCCTACGCCGGCGTACGGTCCTAACGAAAACCGGTCAACAACACGGCAACTCACCAGGAACCAGGCAATATCTGTCCAAAAAATGATCCCGTTTTTAAAACCAATCATGATCAGCCCTTTTTTATTGTCTAACCCGCCTGTCAGCAAAGACCAGGATAAACGCCCGGATTCCCGGGTCGGCCAATCCGTCATTAAAGCAAACAAAGGCAATGAATCACCCGGTAATGCTCCAGGCCCAACAGAAATCAAACCAGGCAGATTTGAGCAAAGTATTTCTGTCGGCAGCCCGGACAATTTGTTCTGATTGATTCACACGCTAAAAATCCAGCCCTTCCGAAAAGTTCTTCCGGTATAAAATTTAAACAAACTCAATGATGAGCACTTTTAAGAATGTAGTATTGGTACACGGCGCTTTCGCCGATGGCTCGAGCTGGTCCGATGTTATTCCCCTGCTCAGAGACAATGGATTTAATGTCATCGCTGTGCAAAATCCGCTCACCTCATTGGAAGATGATGTTGATGCGACAAATAGAGCTATTGAATCTATGGATGGACCTGTCCTGCTGGTTGGGCACTCTTATGCAGGTATGGTGATTACAGAAGCAGGCAACCATCCGAATGTGGCTGGTCTTCTCTATGTCTGTGCAATGGTTCCGGATGACGGACAGTCTGTCGGTGATGTGATTAAAGGATTTAATACACCGGCCGCTGCAGAATTCAGGCAGGACAAATTTGGATTCCTGACTCTTTCATCGAAAGGAATCCATGAGAATTTTGCCCAGGATCTGCCTCCAAGATCCCGGGAGATCTTGTATGCTGTTCAGGTTCCCTGGGCTTTAAAAGCTCTGTCAGGCACTATTAATAAAGCTGCCTGGAAAACCAGGCCTTCCTGGAGCCTAATAGGTACCGATGACCAGACGCTTGGAACGGAATTACTCCGCGCAGGAGCGAACAAGATCAAGGCAACGACTCTTGAACTTAAATCCAGTCATGTTCCAATGCTTTCAATGCCCGATAGGGTGGCTGCGTATATCGGCAGGATTTCCGAAGAATTGGAGAAATCCGCGGTTTCAAAAAAAGAAGTGGAAGAGTCAATTGGTCAATAAGAGGAAGTTAATAGTTGATAAACCCTTGCTGGTAATGTGCCGCAAGGGTTTATCGTTTCTATCGCTGTTTAGCTGCAACAAGCTTTAGTCCATTTTAATTGCCTCCACGGCTGCCCCATTCCTTACTTCTTCACTGGCAAATTTTACGAGCGTATCATTTACGGAAAGATTGCCTGAGATCTCGGTCTTTCCTTCGAAAGCCCGCGTCGCAGACACGGGTATCCATATGGTCTTGTTATTTTGGATCCTGATCACAAATACACCTTCGGTAGAATTGAGTATTGCTGATGTCGGCACGACAAGTGACCGCTGTCCCTTGAGTAAAGGAATCCGGACTTCCGCTACCATTCCCGGCAGCAGCTTTTTTTCTGTATTGTCAACATCCATTTCAATTCTTTCTGCCCTCAGGCGATTATCGAGGGCACCTGCAAGTCGGGTGATTGTGGCTGTGAATGTGTCAGTTGGCAATGATCGAAATGTGAATGTCACTTTACTATTGTTGCTAAGGTAACCGGAATATGCTTCAGGTACACTCACTACAAGCCTTAGCTTTTTTTGCTCTACCAGAGTAAAGATGGGAAACTCGGATCCACGGCCGGAGGGTCCGACATAAGCGCCTGCACTTACATTCCGGGAAGAAATGACCCCGCTAAATGGAGCGCGGATCTGCAGGTAATTCCTGTTGCTCACCACTTCATTATATTGAGCACGTGCAGCATTCAGCGAGGCTTCATCAGATTGTTGTCTTGCCAAAGCCAGTTCAAGATCGTTCGGTGAAATGGTACCTGGTGTTTTGCTGGTTTCCAGAAGGCGATTGTAGGTCGCCATGCTGCCTGTATGGATCGCTTCCTGCATCTTCAATCTCGAAGCTGCCGCCGATAGCTGCGAGTTGATTTCGGGTGCTTCCAGTGTAGCGAGCAACTGACCGGCTTTCACTTCGCTTCCGACATCAGCGTAAAGTTTCGCAACGAAGCTGTTAACTTTTGCAAACAGGTCTACATGCTGGTATGCAGCGAGTTCACCAGGTATTTTGATTGATGTCGAAAGTGAATCTTCCTGCAGGCGGATGGCTGCAATTGAGGCAGGTCCTGCCGGGGCCACTGCGGCCTTTGCTTCATTATTAGCGTGCGAAGAATTGCAGGCCTGCAGTATCAGCAATGGCAAGCCGGCCAATAACAATCCGGATATGTGCGGTAAGTATTTCATAATATTCTATTAGCGGTTTATGGTTTCAGTTATATGCTTGATGGTATGTAATGAATGCTCTCTTCGTCTTCCGGATCCAGTGAAACGCTGGTTGTCGTTGCCTTCTGTTGTCCCCATGCGAAGGCCAGTGGCAAAACGAACAACGCGGCGAAGGTGGAAGCGACCAGTCCGCCTATTACAGCTCTTCCCAACGGCGAAGACTGGTCGCCCGCTTCGCCGATACCTAATGCCATGGGAATCATTCCTACCACCATGGCCACCGCAGTCATCACAATCGGGCGAAGCCTCAGTGACGCCGCTTCCCTTGCTGAAGAAATGGCATTGCCATTAATTTTTCTTAGCTGCTCTGCGTTGGTTATCAGCAGGACTGCATTGGATATGGATACACCCACCGACATAATTATTCCCATATATGACTGCAGGTTCAGTGTAGATCCCCAGGCCAACAGCAGCGCAAGCGACCCGATCAGCACAGCTGGCACCGTCGCCAGGACTACACCGGATACCTTAAACGACTGGAAGTTCGCTGCAAGCATCAGGAAAATCACCACTATCGCAACGATCAATCCGCTCTGCAGACTGTTAAGTGTGTCCGTCAGGGTTGTGCTCATTCCGATCAGTTCAACGTTAAGTCCTCTCGGCAATTCGCCAAGACCGGCTTTAGCCTTGTCGACATCATTTATTGCTGTTGCAAGGTCTTCCTTATTGACATTGGCTGTAACCGTCAACATGGGGATGGACCCAAGGTTATCGATTTCACCATAGGCCAGTCCATCGCTGAACGTTGCCACATCACCCAGGTTCGGCCGTGAGCCATTCCTAAGGACGGGAATCTGGCTGATATCATCCTTGCTGGAAATTTTGTCTTCCGGCACCTGCACCTGAACCCCATAACTGTATCCGGCATTCTCATCTACCCAGATATTTTTTTCAGTATACCGCGATGAAGAAGTCGATGCGATCAATGACCTTGATACATCACTGATATCCAGGCCGAGCTGCGCTGCCCTGGCACGATCGATATTAATATTGATCGCAGGGTAATGAATGGACTGACCGATCTGGACGTCCCTCAGATAAGGGATCTTTTTCATTTCAGTTACCATTTTCTGCGCATATTCTTCATTTAGTTTTTTATTCCTTCCTGAAAATCGGACCTCGATTGGTGTAGGTGATCCCTGGCTCAGGATCTTGTCGGTCAGTTCAATTGGCTCGAACGACAGTTTCATTAAAGGGTTCAGTGCCGCTGCTTTTTTTCTTATTGAATCCTTCAGTTCATCGAGGTTAGTGCTGTAGTGTTCACTTAATGCAACCTGTACTACAGATTCATGTGGGCCGGCCATCCATAGATATATGGGACTGATGGAAAACAATTGCGGATGGTTGCCGACATATGCAGACGTGATCGAAATATTATCTTTCCCGATAAGATCTTTTACGGCGTCTATGAATTGGAGAGTTTGGGTTTCAGTCCGCTCGATACGTGTGCCATCGGGCAGGCGTAAGCGCACCTGGAATTGCTTGCCGTTTACTTTGGGAAGTACATCCCGGCCAATACTGTTTACGAGTAATGCAGCGAGTCCGCAGGCCAGCACAATATACCCGGCAACTATAGGTTTACGGTATGGCATCATCCTGTCTATGAACCGCAGGTAGCGTTGGCGGATCTTTTCAAACAAACCTTTTTTATGCGCATTATGTTCTTCCAGTACCGCATGGTGTTTCCCCTTCATCAGCCAGTTGGATAGGATAGGAACGAAAGTCTGCGCCAGGAAATAAGATGTTATCATGCTGAAGCCGATTGCGAGCGCCAGCGGCAGAAATAAAGAACCGGGGATGCCACCCATCGTGAATGCAGGTGCAAACACTGCAAGGATACACAGGAGGATCAGCAGTTTGGGAAATGCGATCTCCTTACATGCATCCCAGATGGCGAGCGACTTAGGTTTTCCCATATCAAGATGCTGGTGAATATTCTCAATAGTGACGGTGCTTTCATCAACAAGAATCCCAATAGCCAGGGCAAGTCCGCTCAGCGTCATGATATTGATTGTCTGGCCGAACAAGTTCAGGAACAGAACGGATGAGATTACGGAAATAGGAATAGTCAGGATTACAATTATCGCTCCGCGCAGGTCGGCGAGGAAGAGCAATACCATCAACCCGGTAAGGATCGCACCGATAATTCCTTCGCTCAGCAGGCTCTTTACAGAGTTCATCACATAATCAGACTGGTCAAATTCATAACTAAGTTTCACGTCTTCGGGAAGTTGCGACTGGATTTTAGGAATGGATTTCTTTAAATTCTGCACAACTTCCCAGGTGGAGGCATCTGCATTTTTGGCAATACTCAGGTATACAGACCTTCTGCCATTAACGAGGCCATACCCCGCCGTAATGTCTGCACCGTCTTCAATAGTCGCAACATCGCGGAGGTAAAGATTCTGAATTCCACCTTTGAATAATGGGATGTCGCCAAATTCCTTTACCGTTTTGATCGTTGTATTGGCCGGAGTAATATAGTTCTTATCGCCTATCCTGACATTGCCCGATGGCGCTGTCTGGTTGTTGAGCCGGAGGGCTTCCACCAACTGGTCGGGTGTGAGGTTATGCTGCCTGAGACGATCAGGATCCGCTTTTATAACAACAGTCCTGATGTTACCGCCCAGGGGAGGGGAAGCCACCAGTCCAGGTATACTCGTGAATGAGGATCTTACATATACATTTGCCAGGTCGAGCAATTCGTTATTGCTTCGCTTGTCGCTTCTTAATACGAGTTGTCCTACAGGTAATGTGGATGCATCGAACCTGATGATGAATGGTGGGTTGGAACCAGGTGGAAAAACCGACTGGATCCTGTTGGCAAAGGCCGATACTTCAGCTGCAGCCTGTGCCATATTGGTAGCGGGGTAAAAACTAAGCTTCATCAAAGTCAGGCCCTGGATATTCTTTGTTTCAATACTCTTCAGGCCGTTTACAAAGAGAAATACATTGATATAATTTTTCGCAAAGAACGCCTCCATCTGTGCCGGAGTGTAACCGCCAAATGGATGCGAAACATATATTACGGGAAGGTCGAGTTTGGGAAAGATATCGACCTTAATGGAATTCACGGCTTTGACGCCGAAGAAGAAAAGTCCGGCTACCAGTACCAGGATAGTAATTGGTTTCCGCAGTGCGAATCGAATCAGGTTCATACGCTGCTATCTTGAATTATTGTAATTGGTTTTGGAAAACGGAATAGTCGCCGGCGGCAGCAGCCTCCAGTAACAGGGCCTGCCAGATGTTGTTGATCGCTACATCCCGGTCCGTTTCAGCTCTGACGAGTGTATATGCTGCCTGGGCTACATCAACAAGGTTCGTAAGACCGTTGCGATACAGCACTGTTTTTTGCAGGTATGCGTCGGATGCAGCCCGCACCTGTACGGGCGCTTCCTGGTAAACGGAGATGGCGTTCCGGCTTTTTGTTGCTGCGAGTTGTTGTTGGAGTTTTACCTGTTGTACCACAAGAGTGTTTTCTTCCGACAATCCCCGGCTTATGAATTTCTGCGCTTCGTATTGTTTTGACAGTCGGAATACCTGTGTAATGTTCCAGGTAGCACCGAGCCCGACGAGATAGTTGGTGCGCGTGGGTTTTATCCCGTCAAAATATCCTTTGTTGTAATTATGCTGGTCGAGCGAATAACCGCTTTCAAAACCAGATCCTCTTGTTTGTATTAACCCCACCACAGAAAAGGCAGGATAATATGATTTTTTTATCAGTCTTGCCTGCTCATCACTGACAGCGATCCTGCTTTTCGATAGTTGGAGCAACGGATGCCTTGTACTGTCAAGGGCAAATTGTTCAATTACAGGGGCTTTATAAAGCATGGATGTGTCTACCGTGAATTCAGCCGCTTCTGAACCGGTTCCAAGAAGTTGGGTCAGGTCGTTCTTTAATTGTTGTTCGGCATCGATGGCCCTTGTCAGCAGAATTTTTGCATTCGAAAAGTCTGCGTTCGCCAGGGAAGAATCGACACCTGCAACCAGGCCGTTCATTGCCCTGGCCTGTACGATTCGTCGGAGTGTGTCGGCCCTGTCGAGGTTCCTCTTATAGGAAAATGAGATCTGGTGTGCGGCAAGAAGGTTTAGGTAAACTGCGGTCACTTTTACCTGCTGCTGGAAAATCTCCTGTTGCAGGTCCTTATTATCCCTTTCTGCTACAGCTTTTGCAACGGTCACTTTTTGTTTGGCACGACCAAAAGTGAAGAAGTCCCAGTTTACGTTCGTGAGGTACAATGCACCAAATGCGGCATTCCAATTCTGGTCCGGCAAAGGCAATCCTGATGATGCGGCTGATAGTCCGCCGAATCCGTACAACGGACCATTCTGGCCGTTCACAGTGCCATAAGCCTGCTGGAACCCAAAATTCAGGTTGGGGAGATAATCTCTTTTTGCCTGCTCAACAAGCGATTGCGATGCCAGCGCATAATTGTTTTTAGCTTTAATGGTGCCATAGTTTTGGGTTGCTTTTTCTACTGCACCTTTCAGGGTCAACACCGGTTGTGCACCGGCGATCGAAAAGAAGAGAAATACAAGGCAAATGGTAAATGAAATTCTTGTCTTCAACATACACTGATTGTTTTAGCGTCTGATTTCATATGCAAAACAATCGTATGGATTTGAAGCGATTTTGAACCAATTCTGATGAGATTTTGAAGATTCTATTACGTCAGGCCGGCTCAAGTATTAATGGCGGATAGCCATGATCAGGGCGTGGCTCATTTTTGAAGTCGCCTTCTTTGTTGAATTGTACCCGGATATGGTGCCAGGACTCATGGTAATCATAACTAACTTCAAAATTGGATACTTCGCAGATCTGTTTTACAATCGCGAGACCAAGCCCGGTGCTTTCGGCCGACTGGTTACTTTTACGGAATCGCTTGAATAATTCATCCGGTGGCAATTCTGGTGGAAGGCCTGTATTTGAAATATAGAGATGCGAATTGGTAAGCTCAAGGTCTATGGATCCTCCTTCGATATTATGCCGGATTGCATTACTGATCAGGTTGTTTAACAGTATTTCTGCTAAAGTCTGGTGAATGTTCAGGTAAATGCCACTGTCCATCCTGCTGTTTATTTTGAGTTGCTTCAGTTCGATCCTGTCGTTATACATTCCCACAACTTCTTTAGCCAGCCTGCAGAACTTGATCTGTGATGGCTTGAATTCAAGGTTGTCCAGTTTTGTCAGCAGCGTTAGTGACCTGTTGATCCGGGATAGCTTTTCAATGGCGATCTGCATTTCCTCGATCAGTTTTGCCTGGGGTTCATCAATGCCCGTTTCCGCAAGAAGTTCAAGTTTGCTTTGCAATACTGCAAGAGGTGTCTGTAGTTCATGAGACGCATTTTCGCTGAATTCTTTTACTGCTGTATAATCCTCGATTGCCTTATCGGTCATGTGCGATACGAAACAATTGAGTTCCTTGAACTCTTTTGTAGTAGTTTGCATCAACCTGACCTTGTCCTTTTTGGTAATGTCAAATTGTTTAATGGCGCTCATGGTATGCCTGAATGGCGACAACAGGTATCTCGAAAGCAGGGCGCCGGAAATTACGACAGCAACAGCTATAAGCAGGAGTTTCCAGACAAGTGTCCATACCAGCGAGCTGAAATAGAGATAACTGCGTGTGACGTAATTGTAAGATGTCACTTTGTATGTATCATTACCTGCCTGGTACCAGGAAATGACATTAAGACGATGTTCATTCCTGCCTATATGACTATTGTAATGCTCTGTTTCCTGGACCTGCGTTTTGGAATGCGGTATATTGCCAGTGATCCTGGTTATCGTAATTGGTGTGCCGGTAGTATTGATATCCCTTACACCAGCCAGTAGCAGAGCGCCGATGGAATCATTCTGGGCGGTGAGACGTTGGGTTTCATGTTCCCTTATATGCTTTGCAATAGAATTACGGGCAGTAAACATCGTCAGGCACATGATGAGCACGATGATAACAATATACCAGAATGTTATTTTACTGATCAACTTCATACCTTGTTCGCATTAAACTTATACCCCACACCATAAACGGTTTCAATATAGTCTGCGCCCCTGGCTGCGCTGATTTTTTTCCGCAGGTTTTTAACGTGTTGGTATACAAAGTCAAAATTGGCCAGGTTGTCTGTATAGTCGCCCCACAGGTGAGTGGCGATGGCCTGGCGCGACAATACCCTGTTTTTATTGATCAGGAAGTAGAGTAAAAGGTCGTACTCCTTTCTGGTTACGTCAAGCGGGGTGTCGTTCACCAGGACTTCCATCCTGTCGGTGTCGAGCGAAATATCATTAAATATAATAGTGTCTGTTCCTTCAAGTTTCTTCCTTCGGTAAATGGCTTTCAGCCTTGCGTTCAGTTCGGAAAGGTGGAACGGTTTGGTCAGGTAGTCATCAGCGCCGTTTTCCAGTCCATTTATTTTGTCATCCAACGCATCCCGTGCTGAAATGATCAGCAGACCGCTTGAAATTTGTTTGTTTTTAATGAAATCCAGGATATCAAAGCCGCTGCCATCAGGTAACATCAGGTCCAGCAGGATGCAGTCATAGCTGAACATCAGCAATTTGTCCTCCGCAGTTTTTACATCATGGGCGCGTTCATATACATAGCCTTCTCCCTGCAGGAAGTTGCAAATACTGTCAGCGAGCTGCCGGTTGTCCTCAATTACAAGTACTTTCATGACCGTTAAAATTGGACAAACAATCTGATGGAATCTTGAAGTTTATTTAAACCTGCTTTGCCGTTCCAAATGTACGGTTTTGAAGGCGTTATGCTATTGTAGCCAACAGGTCGATCCGGCAATAGGTGAAAGATATCTTAAAAGGAACCATATAATTTGGAAAACTGACCGAACGGTCACTATATTTGTGTTGTCAATTCAAACAGCATGTCAAAAGGAGAAGCAACAAGGCAGTTTATCATCGAGAAAGCCGCTCCCATTTTTAATAAAAAGGGAATTGCTGCTACTGCCATGAGCGACATTATGGATGCAACCAAGCTTGCAAAAGGTAGTCTATATGTGCATTTTGAAAATAAAGATGTACTGGCGGCGGAAGTAGTTGACCACAATTTGAATCTTGGAAGAAAGAAGTTGCAGGCAGCCCTTAATATTGCTGGTACCTCGAAAGAGAAGTTATTTACCTATATAGATGTTGTTACTGATATCCTGAATCCGCCTGTTCCTGGTGGGTGCCCGATGATCAATTTTGGAATGGAAGCAGATGATACCAACCCGGAGATTAAGCAAAAGATCAACCAGGCAATAGAATCGACCCAACAGTGGATATCAGATATTATTAAACAGGGAATCAAGGCAGGAGAGTTCCGGCCGGACTGGAACCACAAGGAGTTCGCAACTATCATGTTTGCCATGGTAGAGGGTGGAATAGTGATAGGCCGGGTCGCAGGAAATAACACAAAAATTAAAGCTATAGGAAAGGCACTCAAGCAAATGATAAGCAGCCAGCAGCTTACTTAATTTTTTTTGCTTCATAAGTGACCGAACGGTCATATTTGAATAACGTTTTATCTTAATCATTAAACAACAAACGATGCAAACAGCAATCAGAACAGGTGAACAAGTATTGTACACTGCTAAGACTCACACAACAGGTGGCCGTAACGGCGCATCCAAAAGTTCCGATGGAAGACTTGATTTGAAACTGACACACCCGGGTGGTAAAGGCGAAGGCACAAACCCGGAGCAACTCTTTGCAACAGGATGGTCGGCGTGTTTTATCAGTGCGTTGGAAATTTCAGCAGCCGGAGCAGGCTTTAAATTACCTGCCGAAACAGCTATTGATGCCGAAATCGACCTGGCAAAATATGACCAGGGTTATTTCCTGAAAGCCCGCATGAATGTAAGTCTTCCGGGCCTCGACCGGGAAACAGCCTTCAAATTGATCGAGGAGGCGCATAATACCTGTCCTTACTCGAAATTGTCAAGGGGTAATATTGATGTCGAGTTTAATCTGATTTAAAACTCAGGTATCATGAAGGCAGTACGGATCATGAAGGTAGGGTGGCGTAAGGAATATCAGAAGTAACTCAAAAACGGAAAGTAATTTTTTTTAATTCAGAAATGACCGAACGGTCATTTAGGCTACGAATTTATCTTAATCATTAAACAACAAACAATGCAAACAGCAATTAAAACAGGTGAACAAGTATTATATACTGCCAAGACTCGCACTACAGGCGGCCGTAACGGCGCATCCAGGAGTTCCGATGGAAGACTGGACTTGAAACTGACTCACCCAGGCGGTAAAGGCGAAGGCACAAACCCTGAGCAATTATTTGCAACAGGATGGTCGGCATGTTTTATCGGTGCTTTAGAAATTGCGGCGGCCGGATCAGGCCTCAAACTGCCTGCAGACACAGCCATTGATGCCGAAGTGGACCTGGCAAAATATGACCAGGGTTATTTCCTGAAAGCCCGCATGAATGTAAGTCTTCCGGGCCTCGACGAGGAAACTGCCTTCAAATTGATCAATGAAGCACATAATACCTGTCCTTATTCAAAATTATCAAAGGGTAATATTGACGTCGAATTTAATTTAATCTAAAAATCAGTCATCATGAATGCAGTTGGTACAGTGCTGTTATTCGGTAGTTTATGGGGAGCGTTTTACCTGTCAGGGGCAAAAGCTCGCGAGGCAGAAAAGAATGAAGGATTCGCAGTCGTTGAATTATTCACATCCGAGGGCTGCTCAAGTTGTCCGCCTGCTGACAGGCTGATCGAAAAGCTCAGTGCTTCCAACCAGGACAAACCTGTGTACATCATGGCATATCATGTTGATTATTGGGATCACCAGGGCTGGAAGGACAGGTTCAGCTCCGGTGATTACTCCCGCAGGCAAAATCAGTACGCAGATTGGTTACGTGTTCAATCATTGTACACGCCGCAAATTGTCGTGAACGGATCTGAAGAGTATGTGGGATCAGATGAACAGTCAGTTACAAATGCCATTTCCAGATCATTAGGGAACAAATCAACAGACGAATTGGTATTGAACAGTCGCATAGAAGGGAAGGATATCAACGTCAGTTACGAGGCAAAAAGTAAAGGTCAGGATGTGAACCTCGTGTTTGCCCTGGTTCAGAAAAAAGCTCAATCGGATGTAAGAGCCGGGGAAAATACCGGCAGGAAATTATCACATGTACAGATAGTCAGGAAACTTGACCAGGTAAAAATCAGTGATAAAGGAAAGGCAACTATCCCGCTACCTGCGGATATTAAAGGCAATGACTGGGAATTGATAGGCTTTGTTCAAAATACAGCTAACGGACAGATCACAGCTGCTGCTAAAAGTGCACTCTGATCATTTCCACCATTAATCATTTATCAAACTTTTTTTATGAAACAAAACCAGGTATGGTTTGTTACCGGGGCTTCAAAAGGCTTTGGTTTCGAAATAACAAAAGCCGCGCTTAAAGCCGGTCACAAAGTAGTGGCCACCGTGAGGAGCAATCCCGGTCGGCTTAGTTCCCAGTTTAATAGCAAGGACCTGTTTGTCGTAGTGCTCGACGTTACAAAAGAAGGGCAGGTCAAAGACGGAGTAAAACAGGCAATTGACCAATTCGGAAGGATAGATGTGCTCGTGAATAATGCGGGTTTCGGCTTGCTTGGCGCAATAGAAGAAATCTCGGATTCAGAAGCGAAAAGGCAATTTGATACCAACGTATTTGGCTTACTGAACGTCACAAGAGCTGTCCTGCCATTCATGCGAAAGGAACGCTTGGGGCATATTATTAACATCTCATCTGTTCTCGGGTATGCCACATTGTTTCCCGGACTCGCGATCTATAGCGCAACCAAGTTTGCCGTGGAAGGAATTTCAGAAGGGCTTTCGCTGGAACTCGAACCGTTTGGCATCTCTGTTACGGCAGTGGCACCCGGACTTTTCCGAACGGATTTTACTTCCAGTGACTCGTATCAGAATGCAGAAGCAGAACTGGAAGCGTATAAAGACACAGTGGGCCTGCGCAGGGTAGCAGTGAAAGACCTGCATGGCAACCAGCCCGGTGATCCGGCGAAACTTGCGTCTGTAGTTGTGCAGATCGCATCTGGTGATCACCCGCCGCGGCATCTGCCGATTGGAAGGGATTCTGTAGCTGCCATCAGGGCAAAATATAATTCAACAGCGAAGGAAGTGGATGAATGGGAGGAACTATCCAGCAGTACGGATCATGCAGTAGTTGCATAACTTTGGAAAACCCAGATACAGAGCCCGGCAGGACTAATAGTCCACGGGCTTTTTTTGACTTTATTCCGTAGCATCAGAAATTATTGTGATGATTGTTTGGAACGGGATCGGATTCTGCGTTACTTGGGATCCGAATTCCCTTGGGCCAACATATACATAGTAAAAACAGTCCTCATCCCCATGTGCATGACACGGGAAATATTGCTGTTGCCTTTGTGATGAATACTCTATTTGCCGTAGTTGAACTGGCAGGTGGACTGATCACCAACAGTGTTGCCATTCTTTCAGACGCATTGCATGATTTTGGTGACAGCTTATCACTTGGAACAGCCTGGTACTTCCAGCGCAAAAGCCGAAAGGCCAGTTCGGAATCTTACAATTATGGCTACCTGCGATTCTCATTAGTAGGAGCATTTATCAATGCAGTTGTACTGCTGGTCGGAAGCATCTTTATCATCCATGAAGCAGTCAGCAGGTTGACGAAGCCGGTACAGCCTGATCCGGGTGGTATGATCATACTTGCAGTTTTGGGAATTGTGGTCAATGGTGCTGCTATGCTCAGGCTCCGGAAAGGAAGTAGTGTGAATGAAAAAATGGTGTCCATTCACTTCCTTGAAGATGTATTGGGTTGGCTGGCAGTAATGATCGGCGCCGTGGTCATGATGTTTAAAGATATTCCTGTGTTGGACCCGATCCTGTCCCTGGCTATCGCAGCTTTTGTGTTGTTTAATGTATATCGAAATATAAAACCGGCATTCCAGATCATTTTGCAGGGCGCTCCGGATGGACTTGGTGAAACTGAAATCAGGCAACTGGTGGTTGACGGGACAGAAGTTCTTGATCTCCATGATTTTCATTTGTGGACACTCGACGGTGAACATCACATTTTATCGATGCATATTGTCGTTAACAGGAATATGGATCTGAAAAATGCTGAAGTGTTAAAAGAGAATATCAAACGGAAACTTCATGAACTGCATATTACCCACGCTACAATCGAAGTTGAGTATGACCCGGATCATTGAGTTTTAGCTGGCGGGTATCCAGGCTGCTATTCTTAATGGTCCGCCGCTGCCGCCTTTTATTTTCATGGGCAGTGCCATAATATAAATGCCCGATGCGGGCAAAGCCTGGATATTGGCCACATTTTCAAAAGCCGGGATATTATTACCCATCAGTACCTGGTGCGTTCTAAAGTCTTTTGACTGTCCATAATCGATACTTGGTGTATCGAGCCCTGCTGCTTTAATTTTTCGATTATTTACCAGCCAGGTTGCAGCATCGGGGTGCAGGCCCGGAAAATGTAATTGATCAAGGGCCGCAGGTCCTTTGGCATTGGTTCCGAAATACCTGGCAGCATCGGGGTAGTAAGCACCGAATCCGGTACGGAATAACACGATACTGCTGTCAGGGATAGTTTTATGCTCTTTCTCCCAACTTTCAATATCGGCTATGCTTACCTGGTAGTCGCTGTTCGCCAGCGCCTTAGCTGAAACATCAATCACTACTGCGTTGCCACAGAGCTGTTCAATGGTCAACGCGTCCACGCTCATCCTGCCTTCGGCGAAATGGACAGGCGCGTCGAGGTGTGTTCCGCCATGTTCCGGGCTGCAGAACGAATATGCGGAGTAATAGTAGCCGGCTTCCGTGCGCCCGTTAAAATTCGTATCTAGTCGAAAAGTTGTGGTTGCAGTGGGCCAGTATAAGGTCTGGTTCGAAAATTCGTAGCTCAGATCGATCCATTTTCCTTTTGAGAAAAAAGCAGCCGCATCTGGTTTCTGTGGTTCGGGTGTCTGGCATCCGGCAAGAATTAGCAAGGCAGAAATACAGAAGTTTATTTTGCACATCGTAAAAATGGTTTATGCAATCAGGTCAGGCAACGATCGTGACTTCAATCCCCATGTCCATAAGTGATTTTCGCATATGATCGGAAATACCACTATCGGTAATGATCTGTACGATTTCGTCTAATGCGCATATTCGGCCAAATCCGCGCCTGCCGAACTTGCTCGAGTCGGCAAGTACAATGGTCTTTTGTGCCGTAGCCATCATCTTCCTGTTTAGTCGCGCTTCTTCCACATGGGTGGTGGTCAGGCCAAACTCAAGATCAATACCATCAACCCCTATGAACAATTTGCTGCAGGCAAAATCATCGAGTGCACGTTCTGCATACACCCCCGTCGCGGAGGAGGAGCTTTTTCGGAGCATCCCACCCAGCACCAGCACTTCAATTTCAGGGTGCTGGTTAAGTTCAGTGGCCACGTTCAGGGCGGCAGTGATCACAGTGAGGTTTCCTTTTGGTTTAATATTCCTGGCAAGCGATAACACTGTGGTGCCCGAACCGATAATAACACAATCATTCGGTTCAATCAACTCCGCCGCCACCGCGCCGATTTCGGTCTTCTCATCTGCATGAAGCTTCTCCTTTTCACTAACATGCCTGTCACTGGTATACGGGTTACCTGCTGTAGCACCACCGTGCGTCCGGAACAAGAGGTTTTTATCCTCAAGTAATTTCAGATCCTTTCGGATGGTTACAGATGATACTTTCAAATCCCTGCACAGCTCCAGCACGTTTACGTTTCCTTCCTCTTTAAGTCGCAGCAGGATTAATTGATGTCTTTCCGCTAATGTGCTCATAATGAATACAAAGTACCGAATTCCCATTGAGAAAAGAAAAGAAGCCGGGAGTGCGGTTTTATGCGGGCTGCGAAAGCAGGTGAAAACTACAGTTTCGCAAGTATTTACGAATTATTTTAAATGAAACCGAAATTTTAATTTTTATATTTCATTTTGTTATTAATTTGGTTTCGAATTAGAACTAATCGAAACCTACTGAAATAGCTTATGATGGAAATGAAAGGCATTGACGGGACCTATGATCGTGCTGCATACTTAAGTAAACTCGCAGAACCCGGATCGGAATGGGATATATTGGTAATCGGTGGCGGTGCAACCGGTCTTGGTGTCGCACTGGAAGCAGTTTCCCGTGGTTACAAAACCTTGCTGGTTGAACAGGCAGATTTTGCCAAAGGAACATCCAGCCGAAGTACAAAACTGGTACATGGGGGCGTGCGTTACCTCGCCCAGGGCGATATACGCCTGGTGCGCGAAGCCAGTATCGAAAGGGGATTGCTTCACCGCAATGCTCCTCACCTGGTTAAAGACCAACTTTTCATAGTTCCCGTATATTCCCTGCTCGACAGGCTGAAATACACAATCGGCCTCAAATTGTACGATCGGATCGCAGGCAAACTCAGGCTGGGACCATCTGTATTTATTTCGAAAGAGGAAACCCTCAGGAGGTTACCGGGAATCCGGGCAGCCGGATTGAAAGGAGGGGTGGTGTACCACGACGGTCAGTTTGATGATTCCCGCCTTGCCGTGAATATCGCGCAGACCATCTGGGAAAATGGTGGCGATGCCATCAATTACATGAAGGTTGTGGGCTTGTTCAAATCACAGGATGGTAAACTCACCGGGGCTTCGGTTCTGGATATTGAATCAGGTAAGCAATACCGCATATGCGCGAAGGTGGTGGTGAACGCCACTGGTGTGTTTGTAGATGACATCCTGCAACTCGATAACCCGGGTGGTGGCCGTACTATTTGCGTCAGCCAGGGTGTTCACATTGTGCTGGATAAATCATTCTATTCTGCCGACGCCGCGCTGATGATCCCGCGTACCAGTGACGGCCGGGTGTTGTTTGCCGTTCCATGGCACGATAAAGTGGTTGTGGGCACCACAGATACGCCTGTTGACACAGCCGAACTCGAGCCACGCGCACTTGAAAAAGAAATAAACTTTATCCTCGATACAGCCAGTGCCTACCTCGAAAAAGCGCCTCAACGTTCAGATGTGCTGAGCGTGTTTGCAGGGCAACGCCCACTAGCTGCTCCTAAGAATGGTGAACAGACAACCAAGGAAATTTCACGCAGTCATAAGATCATCGTTTCCCCTTCACGACTCTTCACCATGCTCGGCGGAAAATGGACCACATACCGCAGGATGGGAGAAGATATGGTGAACCGGATAGAACAGGAACTGAAATGGATGCATCGGTCAAGCACAACCGCAAACCTTTCGCTCCACGGGGCCATTTCACCTTTATCCCACAGTGATCCTTTTTATTTCTACGGAAGTGATGCAGCACTTATCAAAGAACGTATTAACGGAACGGCAGGACAATGGCTGAGTGAAAAATTAAAGATCCATCCTCAGCAGGTAAAATGGGCTGTCGAAAAAGAAATGGCAAGAACGGTGGAAGACGTGCTGGCCCGCCGCACCCGAGCACTGTTACTCGATGCTGCGGAGAGCCGGCGGATAGCACCAACTGTTGCGTCCATAATGGCACAGTGCCTTCAAAAAGACGATGACTGGGTGCAGGAGCAGGTCACGGCATTTACAAAGCTCGCAAACGACTATACCCTTAAATGAAAATGTGCTCAAAACGATAAGTAGCTATGCCATCCCTGAAAATCCTTCAACCCGCCGCACATCAACCATTGATCGCGGCAGAGAACATCGACCCTGAATATAAAAAACAACGCCTCCGCGTTTTTCTCGGCATCTTTATCGGTTATGCCGGTTACTACCTGGTACGGAAGAATTTTTCTCTTGCAATGCCTGACCTGGTGGAAAGAGGTTATACCAAAGCCGAGCTCGGAATTGCCCTGTCCGGGGTATCCATTGCGTATGGACTCAGTAAATTCCTGATGGGTAACGTATCGGATCGCAGCAATTCGAGGATCTTTCTATCGCTCGGTCTCGTGTTGTCTGCTGTTACGATGATCTGCATGGGAGTATTTCCATTTGCTACCGGATCCATTGCCATCATGTTCTCCCTTCTTATGGTGAACGGCTGGTTCCAGGGAATGGGCTGGCCGGCCTGCGGACGCGTAATGGTGCATTGGTTTTCCGTTCGTGAACGCGGAGTGAAAATGTCAATCTGGAACGTTGCGCATAATGTCGGCGGCGGACTTATCGGTCCGCTCGCGATTCTTGGTGTTGCCCTCTTCAGTGATTGGCAAAGCAAATTCTATTTTCCCGGCATTATAGCATTGGTCGTGGCCGCTATTGCGTATGTTCTTGTCCGTGATACGCCACAATCGTGCGGACTTCCCACTATCGAGACCTACAAGAAAGAATTTTCACCCCAGTACAATGAGTCCCATGAAAAGGAAATGTCAGCTCGGCAGATCTTCATGGACTATGTTTTGGTTAACAAAATGCTTTGGTTCATTGCGCTCGCAAATGTTTTCGTTTATTTGGTCCGTTATGGCGTGCTTGATTGGGCTCCTACCTACTTGCAGGAGGCCAAGGGATTCTCCATCAAAGAAGCCGGTTGGGCTTATTTCGCGTACGAATATGCCGGTATTCCCGGAACGCTGCTCTGTGGCTGGATCAGCGATAAACTATTCAACGGCAGGAGAGCTCCCGCCACAATCATTTACATGCTGCTGGTATTGCTTGCGCTGTGGGTGTACTGGACTAACCCTCCCGGACAACCGCTGGTAGACAATATTGCCCTGATCGCAATCGGGTTCCTTATTTATGGACCGGTAATGCTGATCGGTGTGCAGGCGCTTGACCTGGTGCCAAAAAAAGCCGCAGGAACTGCTGCGGGACTGACGGGACTCTTCGGGTATCTCGGCGGGGCATTATTTGCCAACATAGCAATGGGGTACGTGGTGGATCATTGGGGATGGGATGGAGGATTCATGGTTCTGTTCGCCTCATGTATTCTGACCATACTTTTCACCGCACTAACCTGGAAAAAAGAAAAAACTAAGACTTTTTAATACAAACCAACTAAAATCAAGATTGCTTTATGAGGACTTTATGGAGCTTATTCCTGCTGTTCTTTGCCACATCACTGGCAGCACAGCAAAAGACCATCAGCGGCATGGTAAAAAACGCGGAAGACGGTACTCCGGTAACCGGCGTTTCCATCCAGGTCAAAGGCACTGCCACGGGAACAACAACCGATGACCAGGGCCGTTACACCATTGCCGCTTCCCCCAGCCATGTATTGGTTGCCTCCGCTGTAGGTTTCAACACTTTGGAACAAACAGTGGGTAACCGGACTACAATCGATTTTTCCCTCAGCAGCGCAACAAAAGAGCTCGAGAATGTCGTGGTAACGGCATTGGGTATACGCCGTGAAGAAAAGGCGCTGGGTTATGCCGTTTCAAAAGTGAAGACTGAAGAGCTGACGGACGCCATGTCGAACAACTGGAGCAATGCCCTAACCGGTAAGGTGGCAGGCATCAACCTGGTGAAGTCCGGCGGCGGGCCGTCCGGCAGTAACAAGATCATCCTCCGCGGCGAAAACTCACTCGGTGGTAACAGCGCTGCGCTCATCGTTGTTGACGGTGTGGTAATCAGCAGCAGCAGTGGGAATATGACCGGTACCGGAAGTTCTTCTTACCTGCAGGGCGAATCACCTGTTGACTTCGGCAGCAGCATCAACGATATCAATCCAGATGACATCGAGAGTGTGTCGATCCTTAAAGGCCCTGGTGCCTCCGCACTTTACGGTGCACGCGGAGCAAACGGTGCCGTCATCATCACCACCAAATCCGGTCGTGCGCTCCAGAAAGGACTTGGTGTAAGCGTGAGCTCGAACACTATGTTCGAATCAGTGAACCGCTGGCCCGAATACCAGTATGAATTCGGTCAGGGCGCATCCCAGCAACATACCTGGTATTCATATAATGATTCGGAAGATGGCCAGAGTACCCGCAGCACCAGTTCTGCCTGGGGGCCTGCATTTAATGGCCAGTCTTACTACCAGTACGATCCTGTTACGCGCACTAAGGGCGAATCGAGGACTCCCTGGGTTCCGTATAAAGACAACCGTAAAGATTTCTTCCAGACGGGCCGTACATTCACAAACTCAGTTACTATCGAAGGTGGTAACAAAATGACACAGGCCCGGCTTTCACTTACCAACCTCAATAACAAATGGATTGTTCCAAATACCGGCTACAAACGGAATACTGTCGCACTTTCGGTAAACCAGAAAGTGTCGGAGAAACTTCAGCTCGCTACGAAGGTGAACTATACCAACAAAAGCAGTGACAATCTTCCTTCTACAGGGTACAACAACCAGAGCATCATGTATTTTATCCGGGGTATGACTCCCAACATGAACCTCGACTGGTTCAGGGAGTACTGGGTACCGGAGCAGGAGCAGATCTCACAGACAAGACCATTCAGCAGTCTCCTCGATAACCCTTACCTGATCAGCTACGAAATGCTGAATAAAACATCCCGACATGGGGTAATCGGTAATATCTCTGCAACTTATAATTTTACAAAAGACCTCAGCCTTTTGGTACGTTCGGCGCTTGACTACTCGTCTGAGTATCGCTCGCAGCAACGGCCGTTCGGTACGAACAAGTTTGCTGAAGGTATGTTCCGCACACAAAATATCTTCGCACAGGAAATCAACTCCGACTTCCTGGTGCGGTACAACCGCCCAATCACCAAAAAACTCGGTTCCAATTTCTCTGTAGGTGGAAGCACCATGACGAACAGGTATGTACGTGACGAGAACAGGGCCGACCAGCTGAACCTACCCGGTTATTACAAGCTGGCTAACAGCAAGAACCCTGTTGTATCACTTCCTTACCGTGCCGATTACAAGGTGAACAGCTTCTATGGACTCGCGCAGTTCAGCTATGACAACTTCCTGTTCCTCGATGTAACTGCACGTGAAGACTGGGCAAGTACACTCGCAACACCTGATAATGACAAAAACGCTGACTTTTTCTATTCATCAGTAAACGCGAGTGTGGTTGTGTCTGAAAAGCTGAAACTTCCTTCGGTGATCTCCTTCCTGAAACTTCGTGCATCATATGCCGGGGTGGGTAGTGGTGGAACCATTCCTTACCTCACAGCGTACGCTTATGCGCCGACGTTGTTCCCGGGTGGACTCTCTAACCCGACAGCAATCGCCAATCCGGACCTGATGGCACTGCTCACACAGAGCTTTGAAGCCGGTTTGGATATGCGTTTCCTGAACAACCGCATTTCACTCGATGTGGCAGTTTATCGCAACAATACAAAGAACCAGATCTTCCCCGTGCCTATTGATCGTGCTTCCGGCTATGAAGCAACAATCGCAAACGCAGGCCTCGTGCGCAACTCGGGAATTGAAGTGCAAATGAATGCAAATGTACTTCAGTCGAAGAGCGGCCTGAGCTGGAATGTATATGGTACTTTCAGTGCCAACCAGAACAGGGTAGTGGAGCTGGTAGACGGTGTCGACACTTATGTAATGTCTACCGGTCCTGCAAACCGTGGCTCTGTTGAAGCAAGGCCGGGCGGTCGCATGGGCGATATGTATGGCATCGGTTACGAACGTACGCCTGATGGCCAGATCATTTACAACGAACAGGGCTTACCTGTACGCACCACTACAATCAAGTATCTCGGTAACACCAATCCTAAATGGAAGGCTGGTATCGGTAATGACCTTAAGTACAAAAATTTCGGCCTGAGCTTCCTGTTCGATGGACAGTATGGCGCTGTGGCATATTCGCTTACCCACGCTGTTCTTGCTGAAGAAGGCAAGCTGAAGAAGACCGTTCCCGGACGATACAACGGGATCATAGGCGATGGCGTGCGACTGGATGCCTCTTCACAGAAATATGTAAAGAATGATATTGTAGCAACCAATATCCAGGCTTACTATGATGCACATTTCAACCGTGATAACGTTGAAGCCAATACTTTCAGCACTGATTACATCAAACTGCGTGAAATGCGGATCGATTATACTTTCAGCGGTAACGCTTTGAAAAAACTTGGATTGCAGCGTGCAACGGTGGGACTATACGGAAGGGACCTGCTGGTGATCTCTGAATGGCCCTCGTTCGATCCTGAGTTTGGAACCCTGAATGACGGCACGATCAATGCCGGATTTGAGATTGGGCAGTTCCCGTCGACCCGCAGCTTCGGCATCGCAATCAATTTTGGTCTCTGATCTTTCACCAACATCAATGAAGCAAATCATGAAACAACATAAACTGATCTTTGGCGGACTGCTCGCACTCAGCCTTTTTACTATGAGTGGCTGTACCAAGGATTTTAAGGAAACCAATACTGATCCCAACAGGATGCCGGAAGCAAGACCGGAGCTTCTGCTGGAGTCGGCAATCTATAGTGCGGTAAAAGCAAACCAGACCCGCGCTCTTCGCCTTACTCATGAACTCATGCAGGTGCATGTTACAACCATCAATTCAGATGAGATTCACCGTTATATCATTCGGCCATCGGAATCTGACTATATGTGGAATGCCTGGTACCTGCAGATGACCAACTTCCGCGACATGTATGAAACCGCGAAGAAGTTGCGCAATCTTCCCAACCAGACCTATTATGATTCCTATATGGGAATGGCCCTGATCATGGACACCTGGCTGGCTTCCCTTGCGACGGATACTTACGGCGATGTGCCATACACTGACGCTAACAAAGGGCGGAGTGATAACCTTTATCAGCCCACGTTCGACCGGCAGCAGGTCATCTACGACAGCATGTTCCATAAACTGGAAGAGGCAAATACGCTGCTTGCTCAGAACATCGCCCTGCCCGCTGCAAACCTGGTCCGCGACCCCTTGTTTGCCGGAAATATCAGTCAATGGCGCAAGTTTGGCAACAGCCTTTACCTGCGCCTGCTGCTGCGTGCATCGGACCGACCTGAGTCCAATGCGGTAGTAAAAATCAAGGAGATCTGCGAAACCAATACAGCATTATATCCCTTGATGAACAGTAATGCTGAATCGGCGGTTTTGCGCTTTACGACCACTGCGCCTTTCGTCTCGGCCTTCAATACTTACCGCGATTATGACTTCAACGGTGATAACGGCCTGACACAGTTCTTTATCAATACGCTGAACAACTGGGCAGACCCCAGGCTGACGAAATGGGCCAACACAGTTGGTGGAGTATACGAAGGAATTCCAAGCGGCTATGCGCCTGGTCAACAACCTGAACGCATGTCTAGCTATAATGCAGCGCTCAAAAATGAACCGTTGCTGGGGAATATCCTGAATTATGCAGAAGTCCAGTTTATGCTGGCGGAAGCATCACTAAAAGGATACTTCAACGGTACTTCGCAAACCTATTATAACAATGGGGTGAATAACGCCATTACATTCTGGGGACTCGCAGTTCCGGTTGATCACCTGCTTAATCCTGCCATTACCTGGGTAGATGCAGAAACAACCGAACAGAAAATGGAAAAAATCATCACCCAGAAATATTTCACCCTGTTCTTTACGGATTTCCAGTCGTGGTATGAACACCGCCGTACAGGTTACCCTGTTCTTCCTGTTGGACCTGGCGTTCAAAACAATGGAGAAATGCCTGCGAGACTGCAATACCCCGTGTCGGTTCAGTCACTCAACCGCACAAACTATGATGCAGCTGTTTCGGCTATGGGCGGTGACCAGATTAACGTAAAAGTCTGGTGGCAAAAAGACTAACAGGTAAGAATTCTTCAACATTCAACTAACTAACATGAACAAACGCATATATACTTTGCTGGCTGCGCTGCCACTATTGCAACTGGCTGCCTGCAAAAAAGACGTTAATCCGGCAGAAGGTACGCTAAACGACCAGGCTGCGCTTTATGTGGTACGCGACACATGGCATAAGGGCGATGTGGCCCTGGGCCCATCTACCCTGGGAGGAGCATCCTTTACAACAGGTACAGTCATTTCTGATGCCTCTAACGGGAATATTGCTTCCGGATCCTTCATTATCCAGTCAACTACTCTCACTGCCAACCAGGCAACGGATCTCACCCGGGGAATCATTATCGACATGGGAAGCGGCACGCAGGTTCCCTATGTTCCCGGCGATTCGCTGATGGTGAACATCGCCGGTGCCACCCTGAAACGCATCAACGGAAAACTGACGATCCAGGGAGTGACCTCCGATAAGGTGACAAAGCTGGCTGAAGGCAGGCAGGTTTACGTACGCCCGGTGAACCTGGCAATCCTGAATAACATGTTTGATGTTTTCGAATCGACGCTGGTTGCTGTGCATGCTGATATCAATGATTATTCAGCAGGACAAACATTTTCCGGCCTTCATCCCATCGGAGATAATACTGGCAATCTTTTCCTGCATACTACTTCTGGTGCTGCTTTTGCTGGTGCGGAAACGCCACAGAATGCCCGCTTCATGGGAATTGTGGGATATAAGAACGATAACGGAAACGATACGGCCGGCGCCCAGCGCACCATAAGTTTGCGTTCGCTTAACGACACAAGCTTTGTGAGTGGCACTATTTACAGTGGATTTCCCGAAAGTTTTGAATCACCCGATTTCACAGAGAAGTCGAGCTACAACATGACCGCGACTTCCAACAATATTGACCTTGCTACCGGCAATTGGAAACTGCAGCAGGCAATCCTGGGAAATACACCTATCCGTGACCGTTTCAACCTGCCGGGTAAACAGTGTATCCGAATGCAACAGAACCTTACGAGCAGTGCATATGTGCAAATGAACTTTGATCTTCCGGATGGCGCTTCTAAAGTGACGGTGTTTTACGGGAAGTATTATACCGATCCCCGGAGTACTTTCAGGCTCGAATATTCGATCGACGGTGGTACGACCTGGGTGGTTGCAGGTACCAATGTAAATGATATGCCGGAACAGGGCTCCAACCAGGCCAGTTTCATGGTGAATGTTAGCGGACCCGTTCGATTCAGGATCAACAAACTGGGCCTGGGTGCATCCAGCTCAACAGTGCAGAATGGTCGTTTGTGTATCGAGGATATTGTTGTTTACAAACAAATTCAATAATGCAAAGAAGAAAATTTGTTGCCAACCTGTTCTGGCTTACAGGAGGCATCATGGTAGGAAGCGATCTGCTGGCAGGCAGCTCGCTTTCCTTCCGTAAAAAGATAAAAGGAACGATAAGGGCGAACGGTGAAGGGCTTTCTAACGTAGTTGTCAGCAATGGCTTCGACGTGGTGATTACAGACCGCGATGGTGACTATACACTTCCTGTCCGTCCTGAAGCGGAATTTATTTCTGTATCTACTCCATCCGGCTACGCGTTTCCGGCAGAAAAAGGGATTTCAAGAAGTTATGTAAGCCTGGCCGAAGCTGGTAAGAACCAGCTTGATTTCAACCTCGTTCCGCTTGATCGTGAGGACAACGAACACCAGTTCATCATCTGGGCCGACCCGCAGGTCAAGAATAAAAAAGATGTAGGGAAAATGATGGCTGAATCAGTTCCCGATGTGAAACAGTTGGTAAATGCTGCAGGCAATGGTGCTTTACTGCATGGCATCACTGTGGGTGACCTGATGTGGGATGACCTTTCCCTATTCGGGGATTATGACAAGGCTGTAGAACAGATGGGAATTCCTTTTTTCCAGTGCATCGGTAACCATGATATGGATTATAATAAAGGAGGGGATGAAGCCTCGGACGACAGTTTCCGCAGGCAATACGGTCCGACTTATTATTCGTTCAATCGTGGTAAGGCTCATTATGTGGTGATGGATGATGTGCGTTATCTTGGTAAGGATCGTGATTATGACGGGCATATTTCACAACAGCAGCTCGAATGGCTGAAGAAAGATCTCGCTTACATTTCCAAGGACCATCTGCTGATCATTTGTGTGCACATTCCCGTTCATGATGGTGTGAAGAACAACCAGGAATTATACGACCTGCTGAAAGGATATGAGCACGTGCATATCATGTCTGGCCATACTCATTATAACAAGAACGTGATCCGTAATGGCATTTATGAACATAACCATGGAACGGTTTGTGGCGCATGGTGGACTGGCCCGATCTGTGGTGATGGCACTCCCAGTGGTTATGGTGTCTATTCTGTAAAAGGAAATAAGCTGACATGGCAATACAAGGGTACCGGATCCCATATTGATGAACAGGTGAAATTGTTTGTTGAGAAATCACAGGATGGCGAGCAGCATCTTATTGCCAACGTCTGGAACTTCGACCCGGAATGGAAGGTTGAATGTCGTGCAGGCGATCAACGCCTCCCGTTGCTGCAGTTCAAGGGATTTGATCCGCATGCAACTGCAACCCTGCTTGGACCGGAACTACCCAAACCGCGCGGATTTGCGGAACCCAAAAAAACTGATCACCTGTTCAGGGCTGTACTGCCTGCAGGTGCAACCACTGTAACCGTTACAGCAACCGACCGATTTGGTAAACAATACACTGCAACCTATAACAGCTGATGATGCAAAGAACTTTCCTGATGCTTTGTACTGCTGGTTTAACAACGCTTTCGTTCGCACAGGGAACGAAATGGGACAGTACTTACCGACCGAATAACTACCAGGTAAAAGTGGACCAGTTCAGGCAACTGCCCAATGATGCAGATGATATTTACTTCCTGGGAAACAGTATTACTGCCGGAATTGACTGGAATGAATTGCTCGGCGTTTCGAATATCCGGAACCGTGGCATCTCTGGCGACATCAGCTTTGGCGTTCTGGAACGCCTCGATGAAGTGATCGAAGGCAAACCTGCAAAGCTGTTCCTCCTGATCGGGATCAATGATATTTCAAGGAACATTCCCGACAGCATCATTGTTGCTAACTATCGCAACATAGTGCGAAGAATGAAGGCGGGGAGTCCCCGTACGCGTTTGTACCTTCAGACCATACTACCGGTGAATAACCAGTTCACGCAATTCAAAAACCATTACAACAAGGATGGGCATATCCTTTTTGTAAATGATGCCATCAAAAAAATTGCGAAGGAGTTCGACGCAGTTGTAATTGACCTGCATGCACATTTCCTGGACAAAGACGGCCGGTTGGTAAAACAGTACACACACGATGGCTTACATCTTACTATTGAAGGCTATCATCACTGGGCTTCTTTACTGAATTCTGACGGCTACATTCAGGGTAGTAAGTCGCCTGTATTCCCCGCCTTTTCAAAGGAAGGGCACCGGGGAAGCCGCGGACTGATGCCTGAGAACACTATCCCGGCAATGGAAAAAGCAATCGACTGTGGTGTTACCACACTGGAAATGGATGTGGTAATCTCGAAGGACAGGAAGGTGGTGGTTTCGCATGACCCATATTTCAATGCGGATATCACGATTACACCTGAGGGAAAACAACTAACAAAATCGGAAGCGTCGGCCCGCGTTTTGTACGGAATGGATTACGACAGCATCCGCCGTTATGATGTAGGTTCAAAATTGCATCCCGGTTTTCCGCAACAACAGAAAATGCCGGTCCATAAGCCCTTGCTGTCTTCTCTTATTCGCGCTGCAGAATCTTACGCAAAGGAAAACGGGGCGGGACCAATGTGGTATAATATTGAAACGAAGACAAGTGCCGGTGGCGATGGTGTTAGGCATCCTGCGCCGGAAGAGTTTGTAGACCTCCTTGTGGCATTACTTAAAGAGGAAGGAATTCTTTCACGCACCGTAATCCAGTCGTTTGACATCCGTACCCTGCAGGTATTGAACAGGAAATATCCTTCCATTAAAACCTCGCTGCTGATAAATGCGAACGATAGCCGGTCGCTAAAAAAGCAGATCGATGAATTAGGCTTCTTGCCATTTGTATATAGTCCTCACTTTAAACTCGTAACTACTTCGCTTGTGCGTGATTGTCATGAGAAAGGGATTAAAGTAGTACCTTGGACCGTTAACACAAAAGCAGATATCGAGGCAATGAAAGTGTTGCAGGTGGATGGTATCATTTCAGATTACCCTAACCTATTCTAAAAAACGATTGACATGTCTAAATACGTACTGGCGCTCGACCAGGGCACAACAAGTTCAAGGGCAATCCTTTTCGACCGAAAGGGGCAGATCATCCGGCAGGCGCAGAAGGAATTCACCCAGCATTATCCACAACCAGGTTGGGTTGAGCATGACCCGGAAGAGATCTGGTCATCTCAGTTTGCCGTTCTGGCTGAAGTGCTTGCCAAAGCAGGGATCACGACTGGCGACGTTGCTGGTATCGGCATAACCAACCAGCGTGAAACGACTGTTGTGTGGGACCGTAAAACTTCCAGGCCGGTTTATAATGCAATAGTATGGCAGGACAGAAGAACCGCGGCTTATTGTGACCAGTTACGAGCAGAAGGTTATGAAACAATGATCCGCAATAAAACCGGCCTTCTTCCCGACGCTTATTTTTCTGCCACGAAAGTGAAATGGATCCTCGATAATGTGAGTGGCGCGCGGGAAAAAGCGATGAACGGTGAGCTTGCTTTCGGAACCATAGATACCTGGCTATCATGGAAACTGACTAACGGAAAAGTGCATGTGACAGACCTTAGCAATGCATCCCGCACGATGTTACTGAATATCCGGACCTGTGAATGGGATGAAGAACTATTAAAATTATTTGATATTCCTGCTTCAATGCTGCCTTCCGTTGTTTCAAGCAGTGGGCAGTATGCAGTTACAGATTCCGTCGTTTCCGGCACGCATATTCCTTTGGCGGGGATTGCCGGCGATCAGCAGGCAGCTTTGTTCGGCCAGCAATGCACTCAACCGGGAATGGTGAAGAATACATATGGAACAGGTTGCTTCATGCTGATGCATACGGGTGAGAAAATAGTCCACTCAACCCACAACCTGCTAACCACGATAGCCTGGAAAGTTAACGATCGCGTTGAGTACGCAGTTGAAGGAAGTATCTTCATTGGCGGGGCGGTAGTGCAATGGTTACGTGATGGATTGCAATTGATCCGGACCTCTGGTGAAATCGGCGAACTGGCCGGCAGTACTTCCCATACCGATGGCGTTTATATGGTTCCGGCATTTGCCGGTCTCGGTGCGCCGCACTGGAACCAGCATGCACGCGGCACCCTGTTCGGCCTTACGCGGGGAACAACGAAAGCTCATGTCGCGCGCGCTGGCCTCGAGAGCATTGCTTACCAGACTATGGAAGTGTTAAAAGCTATGGAAGCCGATGCCGGGCTGCCGATCAAAGAACTACGTGTTGATGGTGGCGCAACAGTGAATGACCTTCTCATGCAATTTCAGTGTGACTTGCTGCAGGTTCCTGTGGTTCGCCCGAAAGTCTATGAAACAACTGCACTTGGGGCCGCATACCTTGCAGGACTAGCTGTGGGATATTGGGAAAGCGAAGAGGCGATCCGTAGTCAATGGACGGCCGACCGCTACTTTCATCCTGCAGCACCTGCTGAAGCCATGGAACCGCTGATCCGCGGCTGGCACCGCGCGGTGAAAGCCAGCGTGGCATGGGCGAATGAATCCTGAATTTGTTGTCTCTTTTGAATTTTTCATTTTTACTTTTTAATTTGACCAGATGAACAATTGCTTTGCCGAATTCCTTGGTACCCTCATTTTAATCCTGTTCGGAAATGGAGTAGTTGCTAATGTGCTCCTGCAGAAATCCAAAGGCCAGAACAGTGGCTGGATTGTGATCACTTTTGGTTGGGCGATGGCGGTATTTGTCGCCGTATTCGCTGTTTCAAAGTATAGCGGAGCGCATCTTAATCCCGCTGTCAGTGTTTGCCTTGCGCTTGCCGGAAAATTTGACTGGTCACTGGTGCCGATGTATATACTCTGCCAGGTGGCAGGAGCTTTCTGTGGTGCCCTGCTGGTTTGGCTGACTTATCGCCAGCATTTCGCCGCAACTGAGGATGCTGGGCTCAAACTTGCCGTGTTCAGCACCGGTCCTGCCATTCCAAACAGGTTTTACAACCTGCTCACTGAAACTATTGCCACCGCCATCTTCCTTTTGCTTGTATTGATGATAGTGTCACCATCAAATAGTCTTGGTTCTATTGATGCCCTGCCGGTTGCCCTGCTGGTATTGGCCATTGGTCTCAGTCTTGGTGGTCCAACCGGTTACGCTATCAATCCGGCCCGCGACCTTGGCCCGCGGATGGCACATGCAGTGCTGCCTATGGGGAATAACAAGAACAGCCAGTGGGTATACGCATGGATCCCGGTTGTTGGTCCACTGTTGGGTGCTGTTCTCGCAGCAATGGTATTCAAGGCAATCAGTCAATAAATTAATCGATACGTAAGTAAACAAAAAGGACACGAAATCTATTCGTGTCCTTTTGTATTAGCTGTCGTATTATCTTTTTCTTTCTCAGCGTAATGTCCTGAAACCGGTACGCAACGCGTCAATGATCCGTTGGGGTCGTTCCCACGAAGGGAAATGCGCGCCTTTCTCCTCTTGCCTGTAGTATACCAGGTTGGGATATGCCTGTTCTGACCAACTCTTTGGGGCCTGGTAAAGTTCGCCGGGGAAAACGCTCACTGCAGTCGGCACCTTCACACCTTTCGGAGTAAAAAACGGAAACTTGTTTTCCCAATAGATCCGGCTTGCTGACACACCTGATTTTGTGAACCAGAAAAGGGTTATGATATCAAGCAGATCATTCCTGGAAAGGCCTTCATCATAAACTGAAAATAGTCGCGCATCAGGTTTTTCGTTGTCCGCGTTCTGAAACAGTTCTGTCGCCGGCGGATAGAATAAGGCCGTTATTGGGTCGAGCAGGAATGCTGCCAGTCCAATCGGAGAATCAATCAATCCGGCAAGCGCCTGTGGACGCGATGCCAGGTAATAGGCATAATGCACGTTTTTGTAGGCTTTGCTTAATTGCTCATAGGCACGTTGTTCTTCCTGGGTAAGACCTGCAGGTACCGGTGCACCGGTTGCTGAAGCCTGGTGTATATTATCGGGGACCACACCCGGCATATTGGAATGTAGACCAATTATATTTTCCGGAAATTGTGCTGCCAACAGGTCTACGGTGATTGCGCCCCAGTCTGTTCCATGTAAAAAGTACCTGTCATAACCCAGCCGGTTCATAAGTGTCGCCCAGGCAACTGCAATCTGTCCCGGATCCCAACCTGTCGTTGTTGGTTTTCCTGAAAATCCATATCCCGGAAAGGAAGGCAATACCACATGAAAGGCATCGGATTCATTGCCGCCATATGCTGTTGGATTAATCAGGGGGTCGATTATCTTCAAATGTTCAATGATAGTTCCGGGCCATCCATGCGCAAGAAGGATCGGCCTGGCATTTTCATGATTAGATCGGGCATGGATAAAGTGGATGTCAACGCCGTTGATTTCTGTAAGAAAATTAGGGTACGAATTCAGTTTGGTTTCCACCTTTCGCCAGTCATATTCATTGGCCCAAAACTTCGCAAGTTCCTCGATTGTGGACAGCTGAATGCCCTGCGATATGTCGTTGACTGTTTCTCTTTCTGGAAATCTCGTCGCCAGGATGCGGCGTTTCAACTCGTCCAGTTCAGATTGAGGAATGGTTACCTTAAAAGGACGAATGTCAATGACGGATCCTTTTACTTGTGACGCAGTGCTTTCAGGCTGTTTCATTTTTTGAAGTTATAAGATGAAATGGTTGGGTTTATTTATTTACGGAGGGAACGGAATGAGTTGCGGAGTTCCTGAGTGAAGATTTCCGGCTGTTCCCATGCTGCAAAGTGACCACCTTTCTCAAGCTTGTTGTAATAGATCAGGTTAGGATATGCTTTTTCTGCCCAGCTGCGCGGAGTTTGATAAAGCTCATCAGGGAACGCGCTTACAGCAACAGGTACTGTTACACCCTTCGGACTGAAGTAGTTTGATTTGTTCTCCCAATAGAGACGGGCAGCTGAAATCGCCGTATTTGTAAACCAGTAGAGAGAAACGTTATCAAGTACATCATCTTTGGTCAGGCCTTCCTTTTGCCCTGCGAACGTACGTGTAATTAGGGCCATGCTGCGAGGGTCGTGGTCAAGGAGGAAAGTTGCCAGTCCTACCGGTGAGTCTGCCAACCCTGTCAAAGTTTGCGGACGTGATCCCATAAAGAAAGCATAATAAACGTTCTTATAAGTAACACTCACCTGATCGTATGCATGCCTTTCATCTGGAGTAAGGCCTGAAGGTGCGGGTGCACCAGCGAATGCCGATTTGTCAATGTCTGCCGGAATTGCGCCAGGCATATTGGTATGAATGCCTAATAAGTCATTTGGTGACTGTACAGCCATGATATCCACAATAACCGAGCCCCAGTCTCCACCTTGTGCAAGGAATTTTTTATAACCCAGCCGCTTCATTAATGTCACGTATGCCTTTGCAATTCTGTCAGGGTTCCATCCTGTTGTTGTCGGCTTCCCTGAGAATCCGTAACCGGGCATCGATGGTATCACCACATCAAATGCATCTTCAGGTTTACCTCCATAAGCCACGGGATTTGTCAACGGATCAATGAGTTTCATCAGTTCGATGAAGGAGCCCGGCCAGCCATGGGTAAGAATAATTGGAAGTGCATTTTTTTCTTTTGAACGGACATGAACGTAATGAATGTCTACCCCGTCGATTTTCGTAAGGAAATGTGGATACCTGTTCAGCCTCGCCTCGGTTTTGCGCCAGTCATATTTGGTTGCCCAATAGGTCGCAAGTTCGTGAACGGTTTTCGATGGTACACCCTGGGAGTGATCATTGACTGTTTCTTTTTCAGTCCAGCGGGTTGCTATAATTCGCTGTTTAAGGTCTGCCAGTTCAGATTCCGCGATCTGCACTTTGAACGGGCGGATGGCTGTATCAGCCGCAGCCGTCTGTGCATTACTAACTGTTCCAAGCAGGAGGGATCCTGCTACCAATACTCCTCCGAAGAGGGACCTGCGGATTTTGTTCGCTGTTGTCATTGTTTGATGGTTTTGATGTTTGATATGTTGATTTGAAATGAGACGAATAGAGTGGAACAAACGTTCCAGATTAAGAGAAAAAAAAGGATTCAGTGAATCAGGATGTAAAGCTATACAAAATGGAACGAATGTTCCAAATGTAAACCTGAAAATAATTGTTAAGCATTCTTGAAACGAAAAATGCAATGTCTGTCAGTGCTGGGCTCATCGTAGTGGCTGAATGATTAGGTATTAATTTCTGTTTCATGACACAAATATAGAAACAATGGAACAGTCGTTCCAAATAATTAAATGAAAAATACTGTTAAAGGAATAGTTTTAAAAGAAAAAGCCTCCCCTTAATACTATCATTCCCGTTTCTTCAGAAAGCCCATAGTGCAAAGTCAATGCTGCGCGGTTATAAGGAAGCAGGAAAATTCCACCACCATAACCCAAATGCAGCGTGGAAGAATGCTCGTCCTCGATCCAGACACGACCATCGTCGAAGAAGGCAAACAAACCAAACCTTCCCCTGATTATGGCTCCTTTAAAACTTGTTAAACTAAGGCGTAATTCTGTATTCTGATAAAAGCTTGATTTTCCTGTGAAACGGCTTCTCCAATAACCGCGCAGGTATTGGTCTCCGCCAATCGAGTTTGCCTGGTAGAATTCATATTTCCCGAATATGGTCGCTGCGCCCGTACGATGTGCAAATACCAGGTCGTGCAGCAAGGGATAGTAAAATGATGCCGAACCATTCAGTTTCAGCATTTTCCTGTCGCTTTTATCAAGGTTGTCGGTGTAGGAAAATCCACTGTTCAGTTGTATTCCCTTGGTTCGCCAGATCTCAGCCAATGCAGTTGACCAGTCCAGTTGCCCGTTAACACCTCCAAAGTGTAAAGTTGTAAATGTGGCTGAATCGAGTTTTGCATCTGGAGAAGTGACGAATTTCTCCTGGTGACTGTTTACATATGCCGATTCATAATGCAGACCGAAGCGCAGGTAGGTTTTTCTCCAGGCTCTGCTGGCGCCGGGACTAAAAGCAAAATTATTGGCCTTTACCCTGAAATAAGATTTGTCATGACCGTTGAGTTCGGTTTCATTTCCGTATCCATAAAAGTTGAATGTATACCGTGGCCCCTTGTAATACGCTGTCAGATCGAAGTCCCATTTTCCAAACGTTTGCTTGAATAGTCCGTTGTAGCCAAATCCATAAGCGCCTGTTCCGGAAGCATAATGAAGAACAACGCTTTGCTGCCATCCGAATGGGGTTTTTCCCCATGTCTGTCGCCTGTATATGAGTCCGATACCAATAGCGAAGCCATCGTCTGGGTTGTAAGCCGGCAGGATCCTCGGAAAATACCAGTCGTAAGTTACCCAGTTGCGACGGTAGCGGTACAATGTATCCCATTTTTCGTTCGACTTGAAAATTTTGTCTGATGGCGTTTGTAAATAGACACTGTCAAACGATCTTATCCGTTTCCCCTGGATCCGGATTTCATTTGAAAGATATTTATCATTGCCGTCGCCGCCCAATACACGGATGTTAAATTTGTTCGGTGCTTTGCCTTCTATAGTGAAACTGTCATCTCCGCCAAGGCCGTATATATTGATTTCCTTTGTTTCCTTTCGGACGAATGTCCGGTGATAAAAAGTGTCATTCCCGGGTAACAGGCCTGTTACAGAAACCTGTCCCTTCTTATCCTGTGAGATGGTGAACTGTTCTGTCTCTTCTGAACCATTTATGCAAACACGTTTGCTGATCACATCATAATATCGTAGTCCGTCCTTCATCAGGTGGTTTCTCCTTTCAGTCAGTCTATTGATCAGAAAATCACCGGAAATATTATATACTTCCTTAGGCATGGCATGAATTGCCTCTTTGATCGAAGCATCTGTCAGGTGCTTCTGTGCGAAGCTGATCCGCTCCTTCCATTCATCTTTCGTCAGCTCATTCATAAATTGACGGTCGAGGTTTCTTGCTATAAAGTTCATTCCCCTCACATCCTTTATATGTGAATGCATGTGTTGCAGTTGTCGGATTGTCCACGGTCTTGTAAGTTGGTAAAGGAAAACGCCATCGGTTTTCAGGAATGCCTGATCCCTGTCTCTGGCTATCGGGATGAAAGTTTCATGATCATTATTTTTATATGTTGCCCAGATCCACTGGTCTTCGTGCCGGTCCCAGTCGTTAATGATCATATCGAATAACCTCACCTGTAGAAATGCCTGTTGATCTACACGATTCCTGGTGCTTTCAAAAACCTTTTCAAACATCTTTTCCGAATTGACAATATTATCAGCGTTGCCAAACAGCTCATTGTGTTCCCATCCTTTACCCGAAGGACGTTCCTCCAGCATACATAGCTTATTCGCAAAGACAGGCCGGAATTCACCTAGAACAGGGTCATCGGGAATATAGTAGATCCTGGGATGGGTATGTTTGAGTTGAATGGCATCCGCCATTTCTGCTGCAGCGAGCGGACTATAGGGATGTGCAGTGCTAAGTTGGTCAGTAGCCAGTGCATGGAGAAAAGTACCCCTGAATTCTATCGGCACAAGAATATCGATGCTCTTGTCCATTGTTCGCAATACATATTCATGGCCTTCGTTGGTCAGTATGCGTAATGATTTCGACTGGTGACCACCGCCCGCTTTCAATGGTACGGCACCGCCTTCCAAGGTATCGAGGTGCAGCACCGGGAAGGCGACAGGGGTGACCCATTCCTGTCGGTAATGTTTGCCCCACCAGAATGTTTTCCAGCCATTGGCTTTGTATTGTTTTCCTGCCGGCATGGTAACCGGTAGCGAATCCTGTGCCTGTATATACAGGAAGGAAATGGAGAATATAAATATTCCCATCCCGGTAAACTTATTCATGGCGCTGCGGTTGTCGCACAAAGTTCCCAATCCCGGCGACTATTCCAATGAATTAATAGTTACGGCCGCAACCACCACCTAAGTTTGTCCCATTTACCCCTGTTCGATAGAAATTGCGCAAAATAACTTTGAAGGGCCATTACCAATACTACGTCACCACCTAAATTACCTGACATGCTTCGCCAACTTTTCATGCAGTCAATTGCAACTTGCGTTGCAGTTCTGTCATTTACCCACCTGGTCGCCCAGGAAACTGCCGGAACACAGCTTGAAAAAATGCCGGCTGACCTGGAATCTGATTTTGCCCGAAGTGCCTTGCCACCACACCTTCGCATGGAGGCTACCGTTTACCTGCTGGATCCACAGAAAGGATTTTATGTCGGGCACCAGGGGAGCAACGGATTTATCTGTTTTGTTTCACGCACCGAATGGGAGTGGAGCGAATTCAGGAAGGATCTGGCCACGCCTATCAGCTATGACGCTGAAGGCGCCAAAAACATCTTCCCTGTTTACATGGCTGTTGCCGAAATGCGCGCTTCTGGAAAATTTACACCAGCACAAATTAAAGACACGATGATCTCGCGTATTAACAGGGGAGTTTATAAAGCACCTGCCCGGGAAGGTGTGTCCTATATGCTGGCGCCTTTGATGCGGGTTTACCCCGGTTTGCCCGATAACAACACCATTGTTACCGTGAGTTACCCGCACTACATGTTCTATGCTCCCTATATCACCCATGCAGAATTAGGATTCAGGAAGGAATCACAGGATAGTCCCATGCTTCTTAATCCCGCCAGCTTTGTGATGGGTGAAAAGAAGGGTCCTCATGGTTATATCATCTTCGCTGCAGGAGAAGCAGAACGCAAGAGAATTGTTAGTGAGGGAAAAGACCTCATGAAACGACTAATGGAATATAAACCCTGGTTCAGGGTCGAATCGCAGGCCGGGCATCACTGAATATTCAATACGCTTCCATGTATGGCATCTTTATCCTTCGCGAACATTTTTTCAATTTCTTCCAGGCTTTTTCCTTTCGTTTCCATCAGCTTGCTTTTAGCATATAAGAAAGACAGGAAGCAGAAGAAGGAAAAGATAAAGAATGTTGCAGCGATACCGAGCCCGTCACGCAGGATAGGAAACAGTAGATTCACCAGCCAGTCGGAAACCCACATGGTCATAATACAAATTGACAAAGCCTGGCCCCTGATATGGGTTGGAAATATTTCGGTTGAAATGACAAACTTCAATGGGCCGAGTGAAAGCGCAAAAAATAATAGAAAAAGCATAATACAACTGAGCATCCACCATCCGGTAATGTTCATCCAGAAACAAACGCCGGTTAATGCCAGAGATATCGCCGCGAAGATTGAGCCATACAGGTATAGTGGGCGACGTCCCCAGCTATCTACTTTCATAATGGCGACGAAAGTAAAGAGCATATTGGCAACACCTAATATTACCTGGTAAAACAGTGCATCGCTGGTTACTATACCCGCTGATTTCATTATTGTAGGGCCATAAAATATGACTCCGTTAATACCACTGAGCTGCGACAGCGCCGTGAGTACCATGGCCAGCATAAGTAGCTTACTGAGCGGCTGGCGCATCAATTCGCTGAAACCGCCTTTTTTTTGCGATGCCATTTCCCTGATGGCCTCTAAGTCAGCAGCCGCATTTTGTTTACCGGAAGTTTTTATCAAAACGGCCAGCGCTTCATCTGTCCTTCCGTACTGTACCAGCCAGCGTGGGCTTTCGGGTACGATGAAAAGCAGCAGAGCGAATGCAAGAGCAGGAAAAACTCCCACTAAGAACATGCCTCGCCACACGTTTTCTATAAATAACCAATGTAGTAATCCGTTACTGTCACCCGTATAGGCCGCTGCATTTCGCTGCAGAAAAAAGTTGCTGATGTAAGCCGCCAGGATACCGACCGTGATTGCCAGCTGGTAAAAAGTCACCAGGCCTCCGCGTTTGTTTGCGGGAGAGATTTCGGAAATATATAACGGTGATACGTTCGATGCTACTCCAACACCCATTCCAGCCAGGATGCGAAAAGCGATTAAAACGGCGTAATCTTCAGAAAATGCAAAACCTACAGCGCTGATGATAAACAGGAAAGCAGCAATGAATAAACCTTTTCGCCTGCCAATCCTGTCACTGAGATAACCCGAAAACGCCACTCCGGCAATACAACCCAGCAGCGCGCAGGAAACAAATAAACCTTCCTGGGAGGCAGACAGTCCATATTGCAATTTGACAGGCTCGATTATACCGCTGACAACGGCCATATCAAAGCCAAAGAGAAAACCTCCCAGCGCTGCAATAAGCGTGATGAGAGCGATAAACTGGTTTGTTTTTGCCTGCAACATAAGCTTTCGTTAGATTGAATAGTATTGGTTTGAACCGATCGGTTCAGCAATGTTCGTCTTTTACATGGGCCACTACTAAGAATGCAGTGCCACCTCCGTTGTTGATTACTTCATAATTTCCTGTAAAGGCAGGTACTACAAAGGTTTCGGCAAAGTGAAAGGTAGACGCATTTCCATTTGCTGTCACGGAGATGCTTTTCCCCTCAACAAGCATGCATATATGGCATTGATTATTGGTATCTATCTTAACGCTACCTGTGAATTCATAACGGTACACAGCGTAAAAATGCTCTTCATGCGTGGGGAGTTTGATTTTTTTACCGCCCTCAAATTCTGCCTCCGTTACCGGGTGCGATACCAGTTTCTCCGTTACATATTCCCCTTTCCTGTCAAAGTAAAGGTTTTTCATTCCATGATCAATATTGATTGGACGAGGCTGGTTATTCAGATCCAGGCGCATCCAGTCGTACATTTTAAATGTGAAAATGTATGGTGTGCTGCTGATTTCCAGTACGAGATTATTTTTTCCGGAAGCATGTATGGTACCGTTGGGGATGAGGAATAAATCATGTTTGTTCGCAGGTAGTTTCTGAACATATTTTTCTACATCCATCTCAATGCCTTTTTCCTGTGCCGCGATCAGTGCCGTTTCAAACTCCTCCTGGTCGAACGATTCCTGGAATCCAAGATATACTACAGCATCTGGTTTGCAGTCGAGGATATAATATGTTTCGTCCTGCGTGAAATTCTCGCCGAAATGCTCTTTTATATAAGCCGGCCTGGGATGGCACTGAACGGAAAGGTTGCCACCGTCAAACGTATCAAGAAAATCAAACCGGATTGGAAAATCTGTTCCGAATCTTTTAGCGGCTTTTCCTAATAATTTTTCTTTATCTGAATACAGCAGGAAATCAAAGGAGAATTCCAGCAGGTTATTTTGCCCTTCTATTATTACGCCGTTTTCAGGTGTAATCAACTCGAATGACCACGCATAATTTATCTCTTCCTGGTTGAGCTGGCGAAAGTGATTTTTCATCCAGTCACCACCCCAAACCCCCGGTTCAAACCATGGCCTTGCCCGGAAAGGTTGTTTTAGCATCTGGTTCAGGGTACTTCTGAATGCAGTTCCGGTCATCCAGGTTATTTCTTCAATTCGCTGTTCGTCAATGATGTAATCAAACGTTGCAAGCAGCTGTGCTTTATGTTTGTTCAGGACCGGCCAGTCAACAAAATAAAACCGTTTGTACATCTGCGTGCTTTCCGAAGAATCATTGGCTCCGAGGTTCAAAATGCTTCCAGCCCGCATGCGGAGTTGAATTTCATTTTTGGGAACATCGGCATATAGCAGCTTTCCTTGAATACCTGTTAAAGCAGCGCCCGTGCCGTAAATAATACAAATGTCTGCTGCCGGATCCGGATTGATCAGCTTCAGTTTCTGTTCGTCAAAAAAATCCCGCAGGTTGCCTGCGTATTTTGTTCCGAATACCGGGTCATCCCCATTTATGCTTTCAGCAATCATTGCCTGTATTTCATCAGCTGATTTCAGGCATGTGTTTATATTGTACCAGAATACTATTTTGTCATAGCGGCTTAGTTCAGCATGCAGTTTTTCCCTGAAAGTCTCCCATATTACACCGCCATATCCATCTACGACAATTAATTTTTCACCTGCGAGTTCCGCCGCCAGGGTATCAAAGCCTTTATACACTTTTTCCCCGGATGAAAATGACGGATAAATATCATACGCGCCGGTCTCATTCGTGGTTACTGTCGTAGTTAAAATTTCCTGCGAAGATTTTCTCATTATCTTGTTGCTTGTTGAATGTGTCTCTTTGCCAGCCACTATGGCCGCACCAGTTATAATGCAATCCTCCGTGTTTTCACAGATGGAAATATTTATTTTATCTACCAGGGTACCCAGTTCCAGTTTTAATGATGGCCCAAACTGGGAAAATGCTTTGGCGATATTCCCACCAATAACGAGCTCATCGCATTGGAACTTTTCCAGCCAGGGCTGAAGGAATCTCCCGAGATTTTCTCCCAACTGCTCCATTACCCCACGCGCATCTGTCGATGCGGATTCAACCAGCTCCTTTACAGAAGAAACCTGGTTTCCTGTGCGTTGTGCATAAGCATTCAGTATCCAGCGGGTCGAAAAATAGTCGTCGGCCTTGGCATCCAGGAAATCCTGGTCATAAAATGCGCCGGATGCCGGAAGGTTGGGATGTATATCTAGTAATTCTGCATCCTTCATGAAAGCAGACCCGAATCCCGTTCCCAGGGTAATAAAGACGGTACGTTTGCTTTTAAGGCGTAGTATGCTGTATGCGCCAGTAGCAAAACAAGACGCATCATTGGAGAATTTAAAAATTGTTTGACGTAGGCCTGTAAAATCTTCTACTGTCTGCCGGATATGGAGGCCGAAAGTCTGCTCGAATTTCCCGCCAACATTGCGTACGGCGCTTATGCCATTTTCGTAATCAAAAGGACCTGGAAAGGCAATGCCCACTGCCTCGGGTTCCCAACCACCAGCTGTAAGTTCTTTAATACAATTGCCCAGGGCGGTTGCGATATTGCCGGCGCTGTCCTGGGAGTTGAGCAATAGCCTTTTTTTTGAAGAAAGCTGCCAGTCTCCACCGGTATTGCTGAGAACAGCCGCTGAGATATGGCTACCGCCTATGTCAATTCCTATCCTCTTACTGTTGGTCGACATCAACTGTTCTTTTTAGCGATAATTTACTGGCAGAAATAAACAAGTTATATGTTTATATGTTCAAACATATAATTAAAATAGTTTTTCGCCAAAAATATCCCGTTAAAACAGGTATATGTGCCGGATGTCAGGTAGGAAGGAGAGATGCAGAACGGCTTATTTTTCTCTCCTGCTTTCAATAGTATAGACAAAGCTGTCAGCCCTGTAGAAACCCAGGTTATATTCTATCGGGCGCTCAGCCTGGTCAAAAACAAACCTTTTCCTGATCAGGACAGGGCTTCCGAGGTCGAGATCTAATTTGTCCGCCAGGAATTTGTCGGCAGGTTTTGCACTGATTTCTTCTTTGGACAGATCTGCCACAACCTGGTAGTCTTTTTCCAGGATTTCATATAATGGTCTGCTGAAATCTTCTTCCCCTGTCAGCCCGATCCGCGGGTGGAATATGGAAACAAAATATACAAAAGGCCCTTCTGGCCGTCCCCTTAATCTTTCCAGCTTCAACACCTTCTTGTTTCCCCGGATCTCGAAAAAATTCGCTACGGTCTCTTCAGGTTTAACCCAGCTAATACTTAGTTCAAAATTTTTGATGGGTATACCCCGTACCGCCATTTCCTGGGAAAAGCTCAGCCAGCTCAATGCTTTCGAGCTTACAACGTTATTAACCTTGGTGCCGAAACCCTTTTTCCGTACCAGCAGACCTTCATAGACAAGCTTATTGATCGCCTGTCTCAGGGTTCCCCTGGATATATTAAGTTTTTTCGCTAGTTCTATTTCATTAGGCAGATGCTTGCCTTTCACATACTGGGGCTGCTTGATGATCTTTCTTAGGAGTTCCTCTGTCTGGATGTGCAGTGGGATCGGACTCTTATGGTCTATTGCAAAGGTCATACGCATTTATAAAGGCACAATATTAGTTTTTTTTGAGGCAGTAAACCGGACCGGGAAAAAAAAGTAGGATTATTTACACTTTGTAAGTATATATGTATATACATTTGGACAAGAACCTTTCCTGATTTGTTCATTTGCCAATTGTGTAAAAAATGATCAAGATTGCCAAGCTGTATTTTTTATGCTATCTGGTGCTAACCACGGGCACATTCGCACAGGTAGCTAAAAAAGAATTCAATCCATCGGCATGGGTCGATCCCCAGATCGGCTCCGTTCATGGCAGGTGGTTTTTTTATACCCCGGCCTCTCTGCCATTTGGGATGGCAAAACTTGCACCTCACACCAATGCCTTCGGGAGCAGGGGAGGCTGGCAGCCCTGCGGTTATGATGACCGGCATTCTTCCATTGAAGGATTCGGTCATTTCCACGAATTCCAGATCGGAGGACTGGTGGTTATGCCTACTACCGGTTCATTGCAAACTGTTCCGGGGTCACTTGAAAATCCGGATTCCGGGTACCGCTCCCGTTTCGATAAAGCAACAGAACACGCTGAGCCCGGATACTATACCGTTTACCTGAAAGACTACAAGATCAAGGCAGAAATTACTGCAACAGAGAGAGTAGGCTATCACCGTTATACTTTTCCGCAGTCCACGGCATCCCGGATCATTTTCGATGTTGGTCATCGCCAGGGAGAAAGCAGCGATGTAACTGAAGCTTATATCCGCTTATCAGGTCCTAAAGAACTGGAAGGTTCCATAGAAACTTACCCCGAATATCTGAAGTTTTGTGATGCCGGAAAAAGGGTGAGAATGTATTTTGTTATCCGGTTGAACAAAGCCCCCAGGTCTTTTGGAACGTTTATTGACTCTGTAGCTTCGCCTGGTCAGAAATCCACTCATGGAACTGGAAACGGGATGTTTTTGAACTTTTCTACTGTTAAGGATGAAGTCGTTGAAATGCAGGTGGGCCTTTCCTATACCAGCACGGAAAATGCAAGAAAAAATCTGGAGGCGGAAACCGGGTTACAAAGCTTTGATGCTGTAAGGCACGCCGCTCGGAATAAATGGAATGAAAAGCTGGGCAGAATTATCGTAGAAGGAAAGGACAGTGTTGACAAGGTGAAATTTTATACAGGTCTTTATCATGCACTCCTGGGAAGAGGTTTGGCTAGTGATGTAAACGGCCAGTACCCGAAGAATGACGGAAGCATCGGCCAGATACAGCTGGGCAAAAACGGGAAACCCAAATACAATCATTACAACACCGATGGAATCTGGGGTGCCTTCTGGAATCTTGGTCAGCTGTGGGCATTGGTTTACCCTGAATTTCAAAGCGAGTATATTCAAACGAACCTCGACTTTGCGCAGGAAACCGGCTGGATGCACGATGGTGTGGCAGCAGGAGCACATTCGAACGGAGTTCTTACCAATTTCTTCGGACTCATGATCGCTGCAACTTATAATTGCGGCATCAGGGATTTCGATATCAGCAGGGCATATGAAACTGCTTACAAAAATGAAACAGGGTACATCAATCGTCCATTTGGTTCCGGTAAGTATGACCTGCATTATTTTGTAAACCAGGGCTACATCCCGGCAAAGGATACTACCTTATCCAACGGATGGGTGTTTAACTTCGGTGCCTCACACACGCTTGAATTCTGTTTCAGTTCATACGCCGTTTCACAATTTGCCAAAGCCCTTGGGAAGAAGGATGATTATAAACTCCTTATCGGGCTGGCTAGTGGCTGGAAAAATCTTTTTGACCAGGAAACGAAATTTATCCGCCCAAGATATGAGAATGGAAAATTCATCGACAGTTTTAATGCTATGCAGGCATGGAGGGGATTCCAGGAAGGGAACGCATTTCAATATACCTGGTACGTGCCTCAGGATGTTGCAGGTTTAATAGCTGCGCTGGGAAAAGACACTTTTAATGCACGCCTTGAGAATACCTTTAACGAAAGCAGGAAATCAACCTTTGGCGGAGGTAAGGAGGTCAATAGTTTTTCCGGACTTGAAAAGTTATATAATCACGGCAACCAGCCCTGTCTCCATCATTCCTGGTTGTTTAATTATTCTGGGAAACCCTGGCTCAGCCAGAAATGGACTCGTGCCATCTGTGATGAGTTTTATGGTGCAACTCCTTTGCATGGTTATGGCTATGGACAGGATGAAGATCAGGGGCAGTTGGGCGCCTGGTTTGTAATGGCTGCTCTCGGATTGTTTGATGTGCAGGGCCATGCCGGCATGAATCCTACTTTCCAGTTTGGTAGTCCAATTTTCGATAGGGTGACGATAAAACTTAGCGGGAAATATTATCCGGGTAAAACGCTTGTTATAGAAACGAGGAACAACTCGAAACAACACCCATATATCCAATCGGCATCGTTTAATAATATGAAATTGGACAATTGCTGGATCGAGCGGACGAAACTAACAGACGGTGGAGTATTATCGTTTGATATGGGGCCCGATCCTAATACGGCATTCGGAATCCAGACCCCACCGCCTTCGATGAGTACAAACCAATAATGGCTGACTTCAAAATCCAGATGAAAATGGCACGAGTAAATAGAGTATTGCTTCTTTTTGTGTTTTCAGTCTCGTTTTTGATGGTGCATGCCCAAAAGGATGAAAGCCGTTCCAATTCAAAAGTAACCGACATCTGGGTAGTGTTTAAAACCCACTTCGACCTGGGATTTACAGATCTGCCGGAAAATGTATTTAAACGTTACCGGGAAGAAATGATGGACAATGCATTGACGGTGATTGAAAACAGCGAAACGCTTCCAAAAGAGAAACGGTTTGCATGGACTGTTTCCGGTTGGCCTTTACAGGCCCAGATCCTTGGCCCGCTGCAGACACCTGAAAGAAAGGCAAGAATTGAAAAGGCAATCAGGTCCGGAACGCTCGTAGTACATGGCCTTCCATTTACAACTCATACTGAATCGCTGGACTATGAAGATCTCGTTCGGGGATTGGGATATTCTTCTGCGGTCGCAAGAAAATACGGACTTCCATTACCAATCAGTGCCAAGATGACGGATGTGCCCAGTCATTCATGGGTTATGCCCACCTTGCTGAATCATGCCGGCATCCGGTTTTTGCAGTTAGGTTGCAATCCGGCGAGTCAATATCCCAGGTTTCCGGAACTGTTCTGGTGGGAAGGAGCCGATGGTTCAAAAATATTATGCAATTACACTGCGTTGTATGGTTCTGATATCAGGCCGACTGCAGGCTGGCCCTGTAAAAATTACCTCGCTATGCAAATGACTGGCGACAATCATGGTCCGCCCTCAGCAAAGGAAATTGATAACCTGCTTGACTTTGCTGGGAAGGAACTGCCAGGGGTTAAGATACACTTCGGTACGCTTGATGATTTTGCAAAAGCCATTTTAGCAGAAGAACCTCAATTACCTGTTGTTAAGGGTGATTGTCCGGATACCTGGATCCAGGGACTACAATCAAATCCAAAGGAAACCAAGATTGCAAGAAATATCCGTCCACTGGAATCGGCACTGGATGGCTTGAACACCCAGATGAGATCCTGGGGTATCCCGGTTTCGCCTGTGTCTGCAAAGCTGGCAAAAGCGTACGAGCAAAGTCTTTTATATGGTGAACATACCTGGGGTATGAACGCTGAATATGGGCCCCGTTACAGCTATGAAAACGCATGGAAGCAATGGATGGATGAAGCGGCATCAGAACCTCTTCCGGAAAAGGGAAATTATGCCGCATTGAAAAACAGCAATGCCCATAATACAGCCATTGGGAGCAAAAATAAATGGCTTCGTTCCTATGACGACAAACGCCGGTACATTCTAACAACAAATGATATTATAACTAAAGAACTCAATACAAACCTTAACCTGCTTGCGACCTCAGTTGAAAAGAAAGGTAAGCGTATAGTTGTTTATAACCCATTGCCCTGGGTAAGATCGGGCATAATTGAAAATCCATGGGAGAAAGGAAATTATTTTTATGCTCGTAATGTGGCAGCATCCGGGTACAGTAGTTATTCCAGTGATGAATTGAATGAAGACGCTGTTACAAGTGATGAGAAATCCACTTTCAACACAAGTTTTTTCGAAGTGGTTTTTGATTTGAGAAAAGGCGGAATAACATCATTGATTGAACGATCAACTGGCCGTGAACTGGTCGATTTGTCTTCGAAGTATATTGTCGGTCAGTTTTTGCACGAGCGTTTCAGTTCAAATGAAGTGGACAAATGGTTTAATCAATACAGCCGGATAAAAGACGGTTGGGGTTTGAATGATCTCGGAAAACCCGGAATGCCGAATGCCGTAAATGTTCCTTACGTAGCATTTACGCCAGATGCCTGGAAAATTAATGTTGTGCATTCAGCAGTTGCTGATGTTGCATTACTGACAGCCTTGTCGACAGGTGGTTACGCCCGCGGATATACGCTGAAATTTACTTTTCCCAGGCACGCGGCTTATGTAGATGTAGAATGGTCCGTAGATTCTAAAACTGCTGATAAGCAGGCCGAAGGAGGGTGGCTTTGCTTCCCTTTTAAAGTGGAAAAGCCAAAGTTTACAGTTGGCCGCCTGGGTGGTGATATCGACCCGGCGACAGATATTGTACCTGGTACAAACCGACACCTGATGGCGACGACAACCGGAGTGTCAATCACCCAGGCCGATCATTCAGGTGTTGCAATCGTTTCCACAGATGCGCCATTGGTGAGTCTGGGAGAGCCGGGACTTTGGAAATATTCGATGGATTATATTCCCACAACACCAGCGGTGTTTGTTAACCTGTATAACAATATGTGGAATACCAATTTTCCGTTGTGGCAGGATGGTTCATGGAGTGAAAAAGTACGTCTCTGGCCGGTTGATCAACAGTCACAGGAAGTTGCAAACCTGGCAAAATATGGATGGGAAGCCCGTCTGCCATTGCTGACTGGCATTGCGGACGGCCTACCTGGAGATTTGCCGGCAAACACAAGTGGAATATCAGTTTCCGGGTCTGTCGTTTTGGTTACAGCATATGGGGAAAATCCTGATGGCGATGGTACTGTACTGCGGTTGTGGGAGCAGGCCGGCGTTTCAGGCACCTGTACCGTTAAGCTGGGTAACAGCTCCAAGGTAAAGTCAGTGCATCCAATTGATTTGCGTGGAAATAAAAAAGGTAAAAAAATCATTGTAAGGAATGGTGTATTTGATTTTTACCTGGGCAAATATAGTCCTGCTTCCTTCCTGCTGGTTTACTGAACTTAATAATATCTAAATTTAGTTGCGACATCATGCAAAAAAGAAAACTTCTGAAATCCGCTTTCGTTGTTCTGCTGCTGTGTTGCTGCTGTTTCGTGTATGCAGGTCCGGGAAGTATTGCCAATAAGGCCAGTGTAACTGCTTCATCTGAAACCGCCGGTAAAGGCAGCGCTGTGAATGTTACAGATGGCATTATCCGGACCGACGGTTTAGGCGAATGGGTAGCAAAAACTTCTGTGACCTTCTGGGGATATATTGATTATCCCTGGATCCAGTTGGATTGGCAAAAGCCACAGTCGATCAATAAAATTATTCTCTATGACCGTGTCGCTGAATCATCTCATAATGCCGGGGGTACACTGATTTTCAGCAATGGAACAAGGATTCCCGTTTTTGAAATTCCCAATAACGGTGCTCCCAGGGTAGTTTATTTTCCCGATCAACTCATTACCTGGGTGCGTTTTGAAACAACCGATGCAAATGGAAGCAATATTGGTTTATCTGAGCTGGAAGTATTTCCATCACCCACGCAGTTTGCTGATCCGGTTTCGTGGGTAGATCCGTATATTGAATCGGCACGTGGGCGGTATTTTTATTTTGTAACAGGAAGTCAGCCTTTCGGGATGATCAGCGCCGCTCCTTTAACCCGCAACAAGAACCAGTACGGCGGTGGATACAATTATAATTCAACAGAAGTACTGGGCTTTCCACAAGTACATTGCTGGATGCTTGCAGGTATTACCCTTATGCCGACAACAGGCCCGGTAAATCCCAGTAACGGAGAACAGGGATGGAAATCGAAATTTTCACATGATGCTGAAATTGTACAACCCGGTTATCACCGCATGTATCTTGATGATTACAATTTGTGGGTTGAACAAACTGCCGGCGATCGGGTAAGCTTTTACCGCTTTACCTATACCAAAGAGGCAATTACCGATATTTTGGTGAACCTCGGCGGATATGTGTCTACCGCGACCATGACAGATGCGAGGGTGGAAAAAGTGACTAATACCCGGATCGAAGGCTCCGTAAACACAACGGGCCGTTTGTGGGGTGGTCCCGAAAATGTGCGCATTTATTTTGCCATTGAGTTTGAAAAGCCATTCGAAAAGCTGAACGGATGGGATAGCAAACAGGTATTGGCAGATGTGAAATCCTTGATCGGAACCGCCGAAAAAACGGCAAAGAACAGCGGTGCTATGAGTTATTATGATGCGCCTACTACCGGTGTATCTGCTCAATACCATGTAAAAGCGGGCGAAACAGTGCAGGTAAAAGTTGCCGTTTCTTATACGAATGTTGAAAATGCCAGGCTTAACCTGCAATCTGAAAGCAATCACTGGAATTTTGACCAGCTTCGTGAAGCATCTCAGCAGGAATGGAATGAAATGCTTGGCCGCATTGACGTAAAAGGAGGAAGTGCCGACCAGAAGAAGAAATTTTATACCGATCTCTGGCATGTTCTATTGGGGCGCCATAAACTGGATGACGTATCGGGCGATTATCCCGATAATACTGAAGGGGAAAGACGCGGATCTTTCACACTCAACAAGTTTAAGCTCCGGACCTTACCCAAAGACCGGAACGGTAAGGTTAAGTTTCACATGTATAATTCTGACGCTTTCTGGTTGACTCAATGGAACCTGAATGTGCTTTGGGGCCTGGCGTGGCCCGAAGTACTTGATGATTTTGCAGCATCCCTGATTCAATATGCGGAAAACGGTAAGTTGCTACCGCGAGGTCCGTGCGGTGGCGGGTATTCATATATCATGACGGGTTGCCCTGCCACCAACCTTATTACATGTGCCTACCAGAAAGATCTTCTCACAAAGAAACCTGTTTTAACTGCTTACGAAGTAATGAAGCAGAACCATGCGCCTGGTGGCATGATGGGCGCAAAAGACGAAATGGAGTTTTATATCAAAAACGGGTATTATCCTTCCAATGCTGGCATCACGGTTGAAATTGCTTTCCAGGATTGGGCTTTGGCACAGATGGCCCAGCGGTTGGGAATGAAAAAAGATGCGGCTTATTTTATGCAACGTTCGCAAGGCTGGACCAAACTGTTTGATCCGGAACAAAAATTGATTTTTCCGAAAACAAAAGAAGGGGCCTGGCTGCATAAAAACCCACTGGATGGTCATGGCTGGGTAGAAGCAAATGCCTGGCAGGCTACATGGTCCGTTTCGCATGGCATCAATCAACTGGCAAGCATGATGGGAGGCACAGACACTCTTTGTAAGATGCTGAATTATGCTTTTGAGAAAGCCAAAGACCAGGATTTTGTGTTCGGTTATAGTTCAGGTTATGTTAGCTATGCCAATCAGCCGGGCTGTTCAAATGCGCATGTATTTAGTTATGCAGGTCGTCCTGATCTCACGCAATACTGGGTAAGAAGAGTAAATGAACAGGCATATGGTGCCGTAACTCCGGACAAAGGTTATGGCGGCCATGATGAAGACCAGGGACAGATGGGAGGAGTAAGTGCCTTAACTTCTATCGGGCTCTTCAGCCTGGATGGAAATACTTCCATTGATCCAAATTATGACATCACCAGCCCGGTCTTTGATGAAATTGTGATCAGGCTCAATAATGACTACTATCCTGGTAAACAGTTTGTGATAAAAACTTACAACAACTCGAAAGCGAATTGTTACATACAACGGGCTTCTTTAAATGGCAAAGAACATAACCAGTTTTTCTTTTCCCATTCTGATTTCAGGAAAGGAGGGGTACTGGAGTTGTGGATGGGTGCTGAACCCGGGGCATCCTGGGGAAAAGCGTTGTCCAAGAAAATGAATAAACTGACCAAAAAATAGAATATATGAAAATGAAGCGGTGTGCGTTAACGTTTCTGTACCTGGTGCCGGCCTTTATTGCTGTCGCACAAACGGGTCAATCAGGTAACCAGGTTCTTGGCGAAAGGATTAAAAGTAATCAATACTTCAGCTATGTAAAATCCAAAGCGCTGGAAGTAATGAAGACAGGGTTTAATGCAGGAGACGGGTACAGGGAAGTATGGATCAGGGATTACAATACTTTTATAGAGCTGGCAGCAGAAGTATATTCAAAAGAAGTTTTGAAGGAAAATCTGCTGGTGTTTTTCAGAATGCAGGGCGATGATGGTAACATCATTGACGGATTTACTCCCGCGGAAAAAATTGGCAAAGGCGAAACGGATTTTTCTTATTCAAAACTTGAGCCTCGCTATGCCGGGCATAAGAATACTGTCGAAACCGACCAGGAAACTTCGCTGGTGCAGGCTGTTTACAAATACATTCAACTTACCGGCGATAAATCAATTTTATCTGAAAAGGTTGGTGATAAAACGGTAAGTCAAAGGCTTGACTGGGCCATGAAGTTTCTGATGGATCACCGGTATAATAAGCAGTACGGACTAATCATCGGCGCTACCACTGCCGACTGGGGCGATGTGCAACCTGAACATGGATGGGGTGTTGACCTGGATAACAATACACATCCGGCAATAGATATTTACGACAATGCCATGTTGATTGTGGCGTTGAATAACCTGATGGAAATCGATCCTTCTTCAAAGAAGCAATGGGCTGAAATAAAGGAACGACTCGCGAAGAATTGCATGAAGTATCTGTGGGATAAAAAAGAACAGAAGTTCATTCCGCACATTTACCTGAAAGGTTCTCCCTTCCCGGCTGATTTTGATGAGAATAAAATCTACTATTTCGGCGGCACAACAGTAGCCATCGAAGCCGGGCTGTTAAGCCGTCAGGAAATTAAGGCATCCCTGGAAGAAATGAAGAAGAGAGTAAAGCAGGCTGGTGCGGCTTCCATTGGACTTACCCTCTATCCTCCTTACCCCGATGGGTACTTCGCCAATAAGATTATGAATCCGGTTTACAGTTATCAGAACGGAGGGGACTGGACATGGTTTGGGGCCAGGATGATTCAGCAGTTAGTCAAATATGGTTTTACTGAAGATGCTTATGAGCAAATCCAACCCATGGTTAAACGGGTGAAGGATAACAGTGGTTTTTATGAATGGTATTCGGTTGACAACAAGCCCCGTGGATCCGGTACTTTCAGGGGGGAAGCCGGTGTGTTGTATACTGCTATCAGGATGATGGAAAACTTGAAATAAAAATAATTTATGCATCGGATCTTATGTTTATTGGCTTGGTTGGTCAGTATCCCTGGAATGAAGTGTGCTGCACAAAATGCCCTCTGGACAATTGGTACAGCTGACAATGCATCCAAAGAATTTGCATTGGCGCCTGACAAGTTCAGGAATTTTGTCGGACAGGATTTTGGGTATGAAGACAAGTTCTTTTTGATCGGTTATTCAAAGGAAAGAGAAAGTTTTCCTTATGTACTTCCTGGGCCGGTTGATACCTGGGGTGGAACCTGGCCGACCTCAGGCTGGCGGACCAACCAGGTGAATGTTTTATTCGGAGTTCAGAACGAACCGGCAACCGGGGATTATAAATTGACCATCAGGCTGGCGGATTATGCAAAAAAGTTCCTGCCTCTTATCAAAGTTATGGTTAACCAGCAGGAGGAAATAATCCAGTTGGAAGCTCCCGGTTATGGAGTCAAAAAGCAACGCTCTCCACGACTGAATGAAAAATATGTAGATACTGCATCTATAACAGGGAATTTGTCTGGTGCTACACCAAGGACAATTGAAATTCCCCTCAGGCGTAATGTGATCAGAAGAGGCGGTAATAATGTTACTATAACTGTACTCCAGGGTTCCTGGATAATGTTTGACCAGGTGCAGTTATCGGGTGCTGCCTGCAAACTTTTGAAACCGTCTGATCTTTTCATTCGCAAAGTTGAACCCGCAGACTATACCATTGAAAAAGATGGTAAAGAGGTCCAGCCTCTGCTGGTGAACGTAGAACATTTGTCCGGAAAGTCAGTATTAAGCGTTGAGATAGATGGAGTGAAAGTATCTGACCATGTAGTTGAAGAAGGGAATTACATCTTCGAAGCTCCAATGCCTGCGGTACAGTCTCTAAAACAAAGCAGGTACAGAATTCTTGCTGATCATAAATTGCTTGAAGAAGGGACCATTCGCCGTTCCGGGCAAAAGAAGCAGACCCCGGCTGATTATGTTGATACCCGGATGGGCACTGCCCATTCCCGTTGGATGATTGCACCAGGCCCGTGGATGCCTTTCAGCATGGTTAAACTCAGTCCCGATAACCAGAATGCAGGTTGGCAGGCCGGTTATGAACCTGCTTATGAGAGCATTGGCACTTTCAGTCATATTCATGAATGGACCCTGGGTGGCTTAGGGATTTTCCCAACTAATGGACAATTGAAAACAAGAATTGGCGATGAGTTGATTCCGGGTTCGGGCTACCGGTCAGCGATAGATAAAAAATCCGAAGAAGCTCCTATTGGATATTATAAAGTGCTGCTGAAAGACTATGACATCCAGGCGGAACTTACTTCAACTACCCATTGCGGATTTCACCGGTACACTTTTCCCGGTAAGAAAACTGATTCCCGGATCCTCGTCGACTTACATATTCCTGCAGAATACGATTACCAGTTAAAAGATATTTTCCTGCGGAAGGTTGGTAAAAACCGGATAGAGGGCTTCTCGCATCAGCTTTCACCTAAGGTGTGGAGCAATGATGCGGGCCAGGATTATACAGTAAACTTCGTGATTGAATTCGACCAGCCCATCAAACGTATGGGCAGATGGATCAACGATGAAATTGCCTATGCAGATTCCATTGAAGGAAAAGACATAAAAGATGCCGGGATATTTTTGGAATTTGATACCCGCACTAATCGCGTTGTGCAAACTCGTACCGGTATTTCACTCGTCAGCATTTCCAATGCCGCTGAAAACCTTCAGACGGAGATCAGTTCTGTTTTCGGCTGGGATTTTGATGCGGTCAGAAATCATCATAAAAATGTGTGGAACGAAATCTTCAATCGGGTGAAAGTGACTACCGGCAACAGGCTCGATAAAATTCGCTTTTACAATGCCATGTACCGCTCAGTTTGCAGCAGGAATATTTGGAGTGATGTGAACGGCGAATGGAAAGGAACAGATGGTGCCGTTCAGAAATTTAAAAATAAAAACGATGTGGCATTGGGCTGCGATGCCTTCTGGAATACATTCTGGAATCTGAACCAATTCTGGAACCTTGTAACGCCGGAATGGAGCAGTAAATGGGTAAAATCGCAACTTGCCATGTACGATGCATACGGTTGGCTGGCAAAGGGTCCTGCAGGCATGAACTACATACCTGTTATGGTCGCCGAACATGAAATTCCCATGATGGTAAGTGCGTACCAGATGGGGATAAAAGACTTCGATGCTGAAAAAGTATTGAACGCGTCTGTTAAAATGCAAACCACACCTGCCCAAAAACTATTTACCGGTTTTGCCGGAAACCGTGACCTTACTGCTTACCTGAGTCATAAGTATGTTCCTTCAGATAAAGGTCGTTTCTCCAATACAATGGAATATTCCTATGATGACTGGTGTGTTGGTCAACTAGCGAAATCTTTGGGAGACTCGGCCCTTTATCGAACCTTCAATGACAGGGGATACTGGTGGAAGAACGCAATTGATAAGGACGGGTATTGCCATATGAAATTAAGTAATGGTGAATGGGTTTCGGATTTCAATCCCTTCCGTAGTGGTGCCAATGAACATTATGTGGAAGGCAATGCGTGGCAGCTTACCTTTTTTGTGCCGCAGGATGTGACAGCACTGACCAGCATCATCGGGAAAGAAGAGTTCGCAAAAAGACTTGATTGGGGATTCACTCAAAGTGAACCCTGGAGATACAATGGAATGAATGACCAGTATTGGGATTACCCGGTTGTTCAGGGCAATCAGCAATCAATGCATTTTGCCTTCCTTTTTAACTGGGCTGGTAAACCCTGGTTAACACAAAAATGGTGTCGGTCCATCGTCGAGCGTTATTATGGGAATGGATTGTCGAATGCCTACCTGGGTGATGAGGACCAGGGGCAGATGAGTGCCTGGTTTGTAATGGCTTCAATTGGACTGTTCCAGACAGACGGTGGATCCAGGTCAAATCCCATTTATGAAATTGGTAGTCCGCTCTACCAGAAAGTGGAAATTGATTTGGGAAAAAAATATGGCCGTGGCGAGAAATTTGTCATTTCGGCTCACAATTCCAGCCGGCTCAATAAATATGTGCAGAAGGCAACACTGAACGGGAAACCTTTAAATTCTTTTGCTTTCCCGGCAAGCGAACTCCTTAAGGGCGGTGAACTGGTGCTTGAAATGGGACCGGAACCAAATCCTGGCTGGGGGTTGGATTAGCAGCGAAATCTGATGCTATAAAATGTGTACTCTTTTCATGCAGTATAACACCGCGAGGTGTATGCCAGTTGGTTTCTACCAACTGGCATTTTCATACACATTATTATTTAAGGATTTTTGCAATAATCAATTCGCCGACTTTTTTGCCCTGTGCAGCACCTGCTTCAACTCCGGTGCGATAGTGAATGCCGCCATAAACCCGGCTTATAGAGGCTTCTGCTGCGGCTTCCTGGAAAGAGTTGAAGTTTCGTTCCATGCCGATATACCGAAGATCGCTGGTATCACGGAAAGCGAAATTGTTGCCGTATATATGGGCCAACACCGTTGATGCTGATGCAGTAATAGCACTATGTCCGCTGGTATATTCAGGGAATGGCGGCGTTTGCAGGAAGGGAACAAATTTATCATCAATATGTTCGTTGATATAGGTTACAGGTCGGACTACATTGCTCCGGTATTTTTCATCCCAACAGGCAATGAACGCGTCGTACAGCGCTATTGCGGTTAATGCATATCCTCTCGCAACCTGTACCGGGTCTGCGCCGGTCTGTTTGGCTGCAATTGCTGCAATGCCCATCCAATGGCCCCCGGGTGTTATCTTTTTTGTGCCGAACATCAGGTGGCCTGAATGTTCAATCACAAAGGGATTGTCATCCCAGTAACGCGCAATCGTCTTTTGCTCTTCAGTCAGGCTTTTGTTGATTGCATACACTTCTCTTGCATTTTTATAAAAGAGGCTGCTGCTATCAGTACTATATTTAGGCGGACGGGGTGGCATATATTGGGATGCAGAATCCAATACCATTGTTTTCATCGTATTCCAGCACCACTCTACACCATCCAGATAGTCGGGTGGGGTAGGCCTCCATTTTCCGGCATCGTTACTTCCCAGGAATTTTTCCTTTCCCCTGGATAAATGATAACCATCATTCCTTGCCCTTGCCAGTATCGCTTTGGCAATTGTATCACCAAATGCAACCGATCTTTGATAAGTGGAGTCGTCTAATTTTTCTTTGAATGTATTATACACCACATCTTCATGTGCTTTCAGTGAGTCTACTGAGAATACCTTTACATTGCGGGTGACCGCGAAAAAAGCTTTTGTGGCAGCCAGCGTATAATCGTAAGTCTTTCCTTTTTCGGGCTCTGGCATTTTTCCAAAACCACTCAACTGTTCCGCAATGGAAGCCGATCCGTTCTTGTTGTGCCGCATTGCCTCATAAGACGCTAAAGATGTATACACATATAGCCTTGCAGCTACCGGTGGTGTGAATACATCATGAATAATCACCTCGGTGAGGAGGTCCTGGTTCTGGTGTAAGATCTCGGCGTCCGTCATGCTGACGCCTGCTTTTTTCTGGCTACAGCTGCTGAACAGAATTATTAAGCCTGTAAACCAACAAAGGCCTGCAATTGACTTTCTCATCTTTTCCCGGTTGGAGTTTTAAAAAGTTAATGTCCTGGTTTGTCCATTACCATCTGTAATTACTGCTGATTCCACATTTTTGCTGACCTGGAGGAATCTTGCAGATTGCGAGAGAAAGGAAGTACCATAGTAGCATTCCTGCTTTTGTTTTTTTCCATCTTTAAATGAAATGTCGATTGTAACATCGGCAGGTTGCAGTACTATATGCTTACAGTCTTTTTTAAGTTGAAATACCGCTAAAGGTCCGCGATTCTGTGTAGCCGCCAACAGGTATTTATTATTCTTTCCCTTTAGCTTAATTAATGCCTTTCCATTGCCCGGAATATAGATGCCGCTTTCTATGATAGATTTTGCGATAAAATTTCCCCTGCCATCACCCTTCAGCATTAGCCCGTTTAAGGCATCGTATCGGCCTAACGATACATCAGTGCCATAATCGTTGGTGTTGATCACTACATCAAGATTGCCATCACCGTCAAAGTCATCGGTCACCATTCCATTCAATGCAGAAAGTTGCGCTTTTAAGGGCAGGGCTACAAGGGTGAATTTACCGTCGCCGTCATTCCTGCAAAAGGACGAGTTAAAATTATTTGCGTTGAGTCTGAGAGAGCCATTGCATTGCTCCGGCGTAAACAATTGGTCAATGGTAGTTGTGGCATACGATTTATAATTCTGGAATTTTGACCGCATGCCGATGATCTGTTTTACCATGTCATCCCGTCCTGGAACTGCAAACTGTTTTCTGCTTGTATCGTCCTGGCTGGCCTTCAGGAATAGTGCCGGAATAGCATCATAACTTCCATTGTTGTCAAAGTCTTTGGCAATGATGGAAGCAGGGTGTTGCGAAGTGGCTTTGTAAAATGAATTTTGGCCGAGATTCCCGGATAAAAAATCAATGTCGCCATCGTTATCAAAGTCACCTGCCGTTAAACTGTTCCACCAGCCGCTCTGATCAGAAATTCCCGTGCTGTTTGTTATGTTCCTGAAGATGCCTTTCTCATTTTTCAAAAAGGTAAGTGGCATCCATTCACCTGCCAACACCATATCTGGCCAACTGTCGTTGTCAAAATCAGTAAACAGTGCATCGCATACCAGCCCAATATTAGCGAGTTCCTTTGCCACCAGGCTGCTGGCGTCAACAAATTTTATTTGCCCATCCTTTGAATCATTGCGGTAAATAAAACTGGACACTGGCTTTGGATACTGCCAGGGATCTACCCGGCCCGCGACAAACAGGTCAAGGTCTCCGTCCTTATCATAATCTACGGCACGCACACAAGATTTGCTTGTAAGATTTTCAGGTAACGCAGATGAGTCAATAATGAAATTACCTTTACCGTCGTTGATCAAAAGCTGGTCCTGGTACGCAATGCTGTTGCGTTTGCTTTCATAACCGCCATGCGCCAGGTACAGGTCCAGGTCCAGATCTCCATCAGCATCGAAGAGGATAGCTCCCATATCCTGGTAATGCACATTGATATTTTCAACCGGTTTAGTTATAGGTTTTTGTAGGAACAAGCCATTATCCTGTTGCAATAAGGCCATTGCACCAAACGATGAGTTTCCACCAATGACTACATCGTCCAATCCATCACCATTCAGATCACCCGCCGCCAGGGATGGGCCATATTCTGAGAATTTATGAGGTAATAATTTCTGGATGTTGAAATCGACATAGTCTGTTTGCGAGTGACTGTAGCGAATGCCCAATGAATGGGTTACTTCGCTGAAAAGATTGTGTTTCGCCAGGGCAGAGCTAGACCAGTCAAAACGCGCCCCAGCATCTTTTTTATTGATGTTTACCGTATTGTCTGCTGTGACATTCTTACGGGTCTCTTTACTTCCGTCCGGCCATTTGATAACCAAAGAATCTATTGTTGAAATTGCTCCCAGTCCAAAGTGTGCATTTGCCTGTATACTGGACAGGTACCCGCGGTACGGGGTTTGTTCATAAACCTGTTGCTGGTTTCCATAATAGATTTCGATCCATGCGCCAATACCATCCCTGTTTAACGAATCACCTGACAATTGCACGGTCAGGTAGTGCCTGGTGCCTGGCTTTTCATTCATCAGGCTGTTTTCATAAACGGATGCTTCATCGTTGATGTTGTTTACTATCATGTCAAGGTCGCCATCATTATCCAGGTCTGCATAGGCTGCGCCATTAGAAAATGTGCGCGTGGTGAGACCCCATTCCGGTGACACGTCTGAGAAGCTGCAGTTGCCGTTGTTGCGGAAAGCATAATTGTGAAGTTTAACCTGTGGGATCTGTGCCAGGGTGTTCTCCTGCGGGGTGATGGGAGAAGCTTCCTGGCGATAAGCTATAAAGTCCCGGTCTGTTACGTCCCGCGGAAAGCCGTTTGTTACTACAAGGTCGCGCCATCCGTCGTTATCAAAATCTGCTACCAACGGGCACCAGCTCCAGTCTGTTTCAGCGATGCCTGAAAAATATCCCGTTTCGCTGAATACCGGATCGCCTATTGAGTCGTTGGCATTGAGTCGAGGCCCTTCATTGATTTGAATGGAATTCCGGACATACTGATATTGATACCTGAAAAAATCATTGAGCTGGAAGGTCTGGTAACTGCTTGCACCAAGCATCATTTTTTTCCTGTAATTGTCTTCGGGATTCATGTCCAGTTCTACGATATCAGAAAGGCCGTCGTTGTTGATGTCTATCACGTCCTGACCCATTCCGTTGGCGGATGTGTGTTTAAAATAGGTAGTAGCCTTTTCTGTAAATGTTCCATTTTGGTTATTGATGTACAGCAGGTCAGTAGCAATAAAGTCGTTGGTAACGAAAATGTCTTTCCAGCCATCTTTATTGATATCTGAAATCGTTGCACCGTGCCCGTAACCTTCGATGGTTACCCCGGCTGCATGGGTTACATCTGTAAATACAGGGTGTTTCAGTGACTTGTTTACATCATTCCGGTAGAGTCGACCGGTACTGGGAAAACTTCCATCCGTAATCTTATGTTTAAAAACAGAAGGGTTGACGCCTGCAATAATTTCATTTACAACAATGTACACGTCCAGGTCGCCATCGTTATCATAATCGAAAAAGTTGGCCATGGTAGAGTGGGTGCTGTCATCCAGTCCGTAGGCCGCTGCCTCATCCTTAAATGTAGGCACTCCCTCTTTGTTCAGTCCTTTATTAATGTACAGCAGGTTTCTCCGTTGTTGTGGGTCCTTGTTCATGGAGGCGCAGACGTACATATCCAACAACCCGTCATTATTGATATCCACTACGGACACTCCTTTGCACCACCTGCCGCTTCCGTTTACCCCCGCAATGGAAGTTATATCTGTAAACTCCAGGCCGCCCTTATTTAAATAGAGCGCGGAAGAGACCATATTGCCTGTCAGGTACACGTCCTGCAGCCCATCGTTGTTGAAATCGCCAATCCCCACACCACCACCATTGTAAATATTGGTCACATCAATGGGATTGAGGGAATCTGTTTCGACTATTTTGTTGTTGAATACAATTCCGGAATGTTTTGAATCTACCGGCTGGAAAAGCTGTTTCCTCTGGCTGCAGGAGGCAACCAGCAACCAGTTAATTGCTATAACGGTAATGAACCCGGGTAATCTCATATGGCAATCGTTTAGGCATGTTAACATCCAGGATGTTTCTGTCAATTATTTCGTAAAAAAAATATTTGACTTAAATATCTTTTCTTTTATATTTGATCATGTATAGACATACAAACATAGGTACAATACAAATATAGGGCAATCACATAAAGAAAAGTGCGGTGGAATATTAAGGCCTGATGTTGAAATGTCAATGTTCTGACACCAGAAGTGTTGCCATAACCTTAACCTGCTTGGGGATAATATATTAACTATAAACCACTGTTATGAGACCAAAACGATTGCCTGGTGTTTGGTATAAAGCCAAATGCGCTCTTTGCATGATATTAGTGCAAGGTTTCTTGTGTAACACTCTTTCAGCAAAGGAGAAGGATTCCCCGTCAGATGCGGGTCACAATATCCGAAACCGGGGCAAACATACTGACCTGCCCGACCGTGTTGTCAAAGGACAGATAACCGGCGACAACGGTGAGCCTTTGGCGGGAGTAAGCGTTTCTGAAAAAGGAACTAACAATGTAGTCGTTACCGATAAGGAAGGAAGATATACCATCAACGTAAAGGATGAAAACAGTGTGCTGTTGTTTTCCCATGTCGGATTCCTGGATGTGGAAATCAAAGCCGGCTCATCGTCGTCTGTGGTTAAAATGGAGAAACTTTCAAAGAACCTCGAAGACGTAGTCGTGGTCGGTTATGGCACCCAGAAAAAGAAGGAACTGACAAACGCTGTTGTACAGGTGTCAGGTTCGGAGGTTAAGAAATCGACTTCGGTTTCCCTGTCGAACTCGCTGTCAGGGCGACTTGCAGGATTATTCGTAAACCAAAGAAGTGCAATACCTGGTTTTGATGATGCGCAGATCCTGGTGCGGGGACCAAATACTTACCGGAACAGTTCTGCATTGATCGTTATTGACGGTATTGCCAACGCGGATCCGGACGGACTGAACAGGCTGGATCCCAACGACATCGAGTCAATATCCGTATTGAAAGATGCCTCCGCAGCCGTTTATGGTGCACAGTCAGCAGGAGGGGTAATTCTTGTTACTACCAAGCGCGGAAAAAGTGGGAAACCCTCTTTTGATTTTACAACCACGCATTCTTACCAATCACCGACCATGAAAGTGAATTCAGCTGATGTTTTCCAGTACATGGATGTACTCAATCAGCGCAGGGCACTGGAAGGTACACCGCCCGATTTCCCTGATGAGTTGATCGAATCATTTAAAAATGGTACAAGAAGACCGGAAGACTGGTACAATGCGTTGATCGATCCTCCTGCCAAGCAGTCACGGCAATCGCTCACTATGAGGGGCGGAACAGATAAAGTGAGATATTTTGTTTCTCTCGGAACTGCTTCGCAGGGCGGAATTATGCGAGGCGATGATAAAACCAGGTTGAAACAGTACAACGTAAGAAGCAATATCGATGTTTCTGTTACTGATAATTTTGAAGTAGGACTGGACCTTTCCTTCAGGCAAAAAAATACAGAGTCTCCACAAGGTGGTTCGGGTGAGATAGCCTATTTCGCAAATACCAGTCCATTACAGGAAGCATATATCGGTGGTGACTATCGCTATCCAGGCGAAGGCTGGTCACACCTGAATCCTGCCGCCAGGCTTCTAAGCCCGGGCTATCGCGATACTAAGGCTGACGTAGGTATGGGTACACTTAAGTTTAAATACAACATACCGTTTGTGAAAGGTCTTGCATTGGATGGATTTGCTTCTGTTGTGAAGACCTCCAATTATGATAAGACCTTTAACTACACCTGGTTTTATTGGGAGAGGGGAGCTAACCCCGGGGAAGTTGTGAAACGCCCGTCAAGAACAGTGGAAGATATCGGCTTAAGGGAAGGCTTTGTACAGAGCCAGCGGATTACAGAAAATATTAAGTTATCCTATAACACCACGATAAGCGACCATAAAATCGGCGCATTCATTGCTTATGAGCAGATGGATTATAAGGACAATAATTTCTGGACCAGCCGCCTCGGTTATGCCTCTCCGTTGATCGACCAGCTTTCGGCCGGAAGTGCCAACCGCCAAAACTGGAACAATAATGGCGGAGCTACTGAATCAGCAAGGAAGAACTATTTTGGCCGCCTTAATTATGATTACGCAGGTAAATACCTGTTTGGCTTCAGCGCCCGTTACGATGGTTCTCCGATTTTTCCCAAAGAGACCCGTTATGGTTTCTTTCCACAGGTATCTGCGGGATGGGTGTTGAGCAGTGAGTCTTTCATTCCTGAGAATATCTTCAGCAACCTGAAGTTAAGAGCTTCATGGGGCCAGTTGGGTAACGACAGGGTAAATCCCTTCCAGTATATAGGAGCATATGGATATTCAAATGGTTGGGTAATTAATGGAACGGATGCCCAGGGTATCGCGCCCACTTCCACACCCAATCCGAATATTACCTGGGAAGTAAGTGAAAAAACTGACATTGGCCTGGAAGCCGGCTTCCTGGATAACAGGTTAACTTTTGAATTCGATGTCTTCAATACAAAGACTTCACAGATTCTTGCCAAGAGACAGGCGTCGATCCCGGGATACACCGGCCTGGTGCTGCCCGACGAGAATATCGGAAAGATGAACAGCAAAGGATTTGAAATTCAGGCAGGTTACAGGCAGAATTTTGGCCGCCTCGGTTTCAGAGCAAGCGGAAATATCTCGTATGCTAAAAACGAGATCATTTATTTTGATGAGCCACCACAGGCAGAATCGTATCAGAAACAGGAAGGAAATCCTCTCGGTGCAATTCTGGTATACAAGGCTATCGGGATCTACAGAACAGAAGACGACCTGACCAAGGGGGCCAGCTATGCAGGTGCCCGCACAGGGGGATTGATATTTGCGGATCTGAACAATGATGGCGAGATCGATGTGAATGACCGCTACAGGTACGATGGTACCGGTTTTCCGAAAACGCAGTTTGGTCTGACCATCGGTTTGGATTACCAGAACTTCGACCTGACAATGCTCCTGCAGGGACAGTCAGGAGCTAAGTGGCGGTTAAGCACCGGCTTTAGTTCCGGGTCTAATGGAAATGGTCTCGAGTATGTTGCGTTGAACTCCTATTCATTGGAAAATCCCAATGCCATTCTGCCAATGATAGCGCCAACAGGTGTAGCATCATCCGACGCGGATTTCTATTACCATAACGTATCATGGGCACGCTTAAAAGCTATTGAGTTAGGATACAGCCTTCCCAAAAGCCTGGTGTCAAAGGTTAAAATAGCCAACCTCAGGGTCTATTTATCCGGCGACAATGTTTTTATGCTCTATAACAACCTGAAGAAGTACGGTGCCGGCGATCCTGAATTCCTGCTTGGTAACGGTGGTGCATATCCCAATATGAGAACATTCAGCTTCGGAGTTAATCTTACTTTCTAAAATCAACAATTATGAGATCCTTAAAATTTTTAAATAAACAGGCAGCCAGAATTTATATCACGCTGTTTACCGGCCTGGCTATCACTGCTATTTCGTGCGACAGGGACTTGCTGGATAAAAAGCCATTGGATTCACTGACCGATGATGCAGTTTTTTCCGATGCCAATTTTCTTCAAAGCTATGTTTACAATGTGTATAATGGCATGAAGCCCATATGGTTGCCGGGCACCGGTGGTTTCGAACCTTTGACAGATGTAGCCGTATCTCAGCCTGAAACGCATGATAGATCGGCTGGAATCCGCCAATACCTGGAGGGAAACCTTTCTGCCGACAATATCACCGATCTTACCAATGTATGGAACGATGAATATGGGTATATCAGGAAGGCAAATGTGTTCTTCGAAAACATTGAGAATTCTGCAATCGATGCAACTGTGCTTGATCCGATGAAAGGCGAAATGCATTTCCTGCGGGCATGGATGTACTTCGAGCTCACGAAGACCTTTGGAGGGGTACCTATTATTACCAGCAGCTTCAAACTGGATGATGAAAATTTTGATGTTCCCCGGAACACATACGATGAGTGCACTAAATTTATTATGGATGAATGCGACCTGGCTGCTGATTTATTGAAAACAACCAGCCCCACACCCGGAAAGATAAGCAAAGCCGCTGCCATGGCTTTAAAGGCGAGGGTGCTGTTGTACATGGCAAGTCCACTTAATAACCCTTCCAATGATGTGGCTAAATGGCAGGCGGCAGAGGTTGCCACCAAAGCTGTGATCGACCTGAACTATACGCTGCATCCCACGCACGACGATCTGTTTACAAGGCCACTGAAATCGGACGAAATAATCCTCGGTAAATCCCATACTGCCGGCACCCGTATTCCGGACTGGGGCTTTAACTATGACTATTGGCCAAGCGGGTTTGATGCAAGACAGCGCATAATGCCCACGCAGACTTTTGTAAACATGTTTCAAATGACCAACGGGCAGTATCCATACATGCCCGACGGAGTTACCGTAAACCCTGCCTCGGGATATGATCCACAGGATCCGCATAAAAACAGGGATCCAAGATTCTATAGCGACATCATTTATCCGGGTGCAGGTCCGTTTACCATCAATGATGGAGCGAAGAGTACACTCAGAACCTATGAATACTGGGAAGATGCCAATCCCAATCCGGACAATGCAGCGCCATATGTCAACCCAAATAAGGTGGACCCCAAAAATGGCCAGGAACTCTATGATTTCGGCCGTGATTCAAAAACGTATTGGGTAAAAGGTAAGACACCGTTTCACTGGAGGGTTCAGACGGGCTATACTTTCAGAAGGTTACTGGATTTTACCGGTCCACGTGCAAGCTTTGATCATGATTACAACCAGGCTATCACCTTCCTCCGGATTGCTGAATTCTACCTGAACTATGCGGAAATCCAGATCGCCCTGGGAAATGAAGCAGTTGCCCGCGAGTATATTAACAAGGTAAGGAAAAGGCCATCTGTGAACATGCCGGATATTACGAGCTCCGGCACCGATCTCGTACGGGAGTACAGGAACGAAAGAGCAATTGAACTACACCTTGAAGATCACCGCTTCTTTGACCTGATGCGTTGGAAAGCCGCTCCATCAAATATTGACATTCCTATCCGCGGATTGACCAGCGTGAAAATGGATTGGTCAAGTGCACAGCCTGGTGATTTGTTAGGTAAAATGACTTTCAATTATGGAGTTATTGAAGCCGCCGAAGTCAGAAAACCATGGGCAGGTGATTTTTATTACTTATTACCTATTCCACGCGAAGAAATCAAAAGGAGTCATGATGCTATCTCGCAAAATCCTGGTTATTAAAATTACTGATTACTGAATGATTGATATAACCGGGCGGCATTTGCTGCCCGGTTTTTTTTTGCCGCATACTTCATTTCACTACTACACTCTTTGTATTGACACTAAACCCGCTGAAACAACCAATCACGTTTTCACCGCTGATCGTGCTCTGCAGGTTTACCGGGGTGGAGAAGGGGCTGGCACTTTCACTTGCCTTTAAATAGCTGTCCCAGAAATTATAGACCTTCCTTTCAACATTCACCAGGTGATAGCTCACGGTATCGCCTATATCAAATCCATTCGAATGAGTAATGTGCATGTACTGTCCGTTCACAAGCTCATCTGTTCGTGGTGAATACCTGTTTGTGCCCAGTGCACCCCAGCCAAAATTTTCGCCTGTCTGCCTCGTCCTCCAGTAATATAATTGGGTGTTCCCGATAGTGTCCGGGTCCTTGAAGTGAACGGTAAGCCGGGCCATATATTCGGGATCATCTTCCTCGTCAATAAAATAGTAACCGCTGGTAATACTGTCAATCGACAATGGTTGCAATAGCTCCGTCGTGGCACTATACATTTTGCCTTCTACTTCGATTTCAAGCAGGTAATGCATGCCCGGCGTGCCTCTTAGGGTTGTATCAAAATAAACGCCCGGGATATAAGCGTTGCTGAGCTGTGTAAGCGCAGCCTCTTTCAGTTCTTTCCGGCTGGATGCATCCCATTCATATTGGCCGGAAATCAACCGGCCTTCCGTTATTGCAACACTGGCGCCTGTTACCGGTACATTCGTGAAATCAGGTGCGTAGTAATCCTGGCTCCTTCCGAGTATAACGTAGTTGTACAGGGGCAGTTCATTGTTGATATAAGCCTCCACCACCAGCTTCGGTTGGTGGCTATTTACTTTTATATCGAAATCCTTTTCACACGAGGTCAACCCGGCCACGATGGCTGAAATAAAGACAAAGACAATGCCTGACGTCGTTCTCATGTTTCAGAATTTAAAATTCCAGGTTATACCCGGAGTGATTGGGAAAAGATAAACCTGCTTGCCCTGGATTACGCCCTCGTCTTCATCGGCATACAGGTAAATGAAGTACGGGTTGTATCGGTTGTACACATTATAAAGGCTGAAGACCCAGCTGCTCTTATATCTTTTGGTAGTCCGCGGCCTCGGTGTAAATGTGAAGGCCAGGTCCAGCCGGTGATAAGGCGGCATGCGGTAATCGTTGATCCTGTCGTATTGATTAACATTAGTCAGGATAGGCACCATGTTGCGCGGGTCATAACCCATGTCATATGCAAACCTTCCTGTCGGCATTGTGAGCGCATTGCCGGTGCCATATACAAATACCGTAGATGCTTCCCAGTGCCGGTTGAACCGGTAATTCAATACCAAACTCATGTCATGGGTACGATCGTACCTGTATGGAAAAGGTTTGCCATCGTTCATGCCAGGGAAAGTGCGGGTGGTACGACTTAACGTATACCCGATCCAGCCGTTGAGTTTTCCTTTTTTCTTTTGAAGAAAGAATTCAATTCCATATGCTTTGCCACTTCCAAAAACCATTTCTCCCTCTATATTCTGGTTCAGTAGCAATTGCGCACCGGGTTTGAATTCCAGTTGATTGGTCATGGTTTTATAATAGGCTTCCATACTTATCTCATACCTGCCTTTGCCGAAGCCTTTGAAAAATCCTGCCGCAACCTGCTCCGCCCTCCCGGGCCTGATCAACCTGCTTACCGGCACCCAGAGATCACTCGGGAATGTTGCGGCACTCGTGGTGGCGAGATGCAGGTACTGCGTGGTACGCGTATAAGACATCTTGATGCTGGAAGCATTACTGGTTTTATACAAAACACTGATGCGTGGCTCCGGGTACTGGTAACGGGCAATGCTTTCCCCTTTTTTGAAAGATTCCGTTTCGCCGGTTGGTGCTCCATTTGCACCATAGAGTACTCTTTCGGTCGGACCGACCTGGTTAAAATAACTGTAACGGAAACCGGCAACGAGATTCAGTCGTGGCGTAACATTGATATCTGTACTGATATATGCAGCTGCCTCCCGGGCATGCTGGTCATTGATCTGCGATTTGAAATCCTGTATTCCTACAGTTGAGTTACCCGCTCCCGGCCTGAAGGAATGCAAAGTATACTGAACGCCTGTTTTCCACCTGATCCACCTATGGGGAGTATAGACCCAGTCGTTCTTGACCTGGTAGTCGGTGAGTCCCGAGGAAAGCACGAAACTGCTCGTGCTGTAAAAGATCCTGCTGCTCAGGTTGAAATTATTCCGCACTACGGACAATTCCTGTTTCCAGCGGTTGTTCAGCTGTAGTTTCCACGTCAGCCCAAAAATGGTGTTGCCCCAGAGTGCATTGAACTCACGCCCCAGGAATTCGGAATAATCGTCCTGGAACTTGAAATCATCACGCCCTGAATAGAAAGTAAATGACAGGGTGTTCTTTCTGTTGACCCGGTAATCAGCCCTTCCGTTGAAGTCATAAAAGTAGTACGCATTCTGGCCGATCTTGCCGGGTACGACCAGCCGGGCTAACTGGTCAATGTAGGTGCGTCGCGCACTGATGATGAATGTCAGTTTCTTTTTGACGATTGGTCCCTCAAGTGATAGCCGGGATGAGATCAGGCCAATTCCACCGCTGACTTTCAAAGAATCCTTATTTCCCTCCCTCGTGGTTACTGAAATTACACTGCTCAGCCGCCCGCCATATTCGGCGGGCATTCCGCCTTTTATGACCTCTACGTTTTTTACTGCGTCGCCGTTGAAAACGCTGAAGAAGCCCAGCAGGTGGTTCGGGTTGTAGACCGTAATACCGTCGAGCAGAACGAGATTCTGGTCAGGACCACCTCCCCGCACATACATCCCGGCGCTTGATTCTCCACTACCTTTAATGCCAGGCAGGAGGGTGACAATTTTCAGCGGGTCAACTTCACCCAGTACAACCGGCAGTTTCTGGATCTGTGCCATATCGAGGATATGGGTGCTCATCTGGTTGCGCATGATATTGCGGCTGGCAGAAATGGTTACGTTTTGCAATAGGCTTTCCCGCGGCTGCAGTACAACCAACAAACTAGTGTCATTATTCAGGAGGATACTGCGGGAAAAGGGAAAATACCCGACTGAGCTGACAGCAATGTGGTGACGCCCGCTGGGTAATATGGCAATAATGGCTCCGCTGCTGTCGGCCGACTGCTCTAACCGGTTAATTTTTACGGTGGCATTGCCAATGGGGATTTTTTCGGCGTCGACCACCTTGAAGGTAAGGGTATGGCTTTGCGGGTAAGCTGTACGGACAGCCAACACCACGATGGCAATCAGGAGAATTCGGAAAATGCAGCACATTTTCTCACCCGTCTTCATATGCAATTTAGTCTTTTACCGGCGGTTGGTGGGTAAAAAAAAAGACCGCTGTAATATCCGGATTGCAATACGTATACCAGCCGGATGTTAGCGGAAAGCGAAAGAGCCTGGCGATTAAGGTGACGGGTTGAGGGTACCGGGATGTCTTCAAAAAGTAAAATCGTAACGTTGTTCAGTAACCGCTTTACCGAAGGCCGTGGATGGTTTTTTTCACTTCAAACTTCCCGCATGGACATCTTGCCAGATTAAGTTCACCTTGCCAATCCAACCGGCGAGAAAATAACGTACATGCCCACCAGCGCCAGCAACAATACCAACGCAACCCAATGCCGATTCTTCCATGGTGTCAGTTCCTGTTTGACGGCTTTGTTCGGCTGGTAGGGTATGGACAGTGGGTGCAGCCGTCCGATCAGCAACATCAGCGCAGCGGTAAGCACAAACAGAATTGCCAGCACATGCAGGAAGTGAAGTTTGATTTCCAGCACAAACTCAGCAATCGCATAGCTGCAGATGAAAAATACAAGTCCGATCCTCGCGGCTATTGGTGGTACCCTGCGGGTGAGCAGCCCCACGACCAGAATTGTAAATATTGGTACACTGAATAGCCCGCCTACCGTCTGCACATAGGTGTAGAAACCACGGCTTGCAAACAGGATGAAAGGTGCTATGAACATCGCGGCAAGGCACAGTATGATCTCAAATCGCTTAGCGGTTCGCACAAGCTGCGTTTCTGAGAGTTTCCTTCCCTTTTTTAATGCCCAGGGCTTATAAAGATTCAGCATGAACAATGTGCTTGAGCTGTTCAGTCCAGCGTTGAAAGTAGTGAACGCTGCACCAAACAGCAATGCGGCCATAAAGCCGGTATAAAAAGGCGGCGAAGCATCACCTAATAATTTGGGGAATACCTCTGCAGTGTTTGACATCCCGGAATACAGGTGCACCGCAATAACACCAGGAATATTAATAAGCAACGGGCACAGCAGCTTGCCAACACAGGCAAGTGCAATTCCTTTCTGGCAGCTCGCAAGATCCCGGGAACCCAGCAGTTGCTGTACAATATATTGTTCAGTGCCCCAATAGTAAAGATTCACCAGCAACATGCCGGTAAATATTGTGGCGAAAGGGATGGCATCTGCAGGTCCGCCGATGCTGTTCCAGTGACTGGTCTTGTATGTCGTTACCATATTCCAACCGCTGACCAGGTTGCCTTCACCCAGTTCGCAAAGTGCATAAAGAGGCAACAGGAGTCCACCGGTAAACATCGCGAATCCCAGCAGGGTATCCGATACGGAGATTGCTTTCAATCCGCCCAGCAACGAATACAACGCCCCGGCGATCCCCAGGCACCAGACCAGGACCCAGATCACCAGCCAGTAATCCACCTTGTAAATCTCTGAAAAGCGGAAGATGCCATTGAAAGCTACAGCGCCACTGTACAATACAGAAGGTAGCAGGTTAACGATATAGTTCACCAGGAAAATCAACGAAACGATCACCTTGGTCTTACGGTCATACCGGTTCTCGAGGTAATCAGGCGTAGTTGCGATTTCGTGCCTGAGGTAGATGGGCATAATAAATTCCGAAACCACCAGCATGGCAAACACTGAGGTCACCCCCCATGCCATTACACTCATGTTATTGGTAAAAGTGAGTTCATTTTCGCCAATGAATAGCGCCGTATTGATATTTGCAAACAGAACGCCACTGCCTACCGTAATAAAACCGAGGTTCCGGTTCGCGAAGAACAATCCTGAAAGGGTGTTGAGTTTTTCCTTCCTGGTCTGAAGCCATGAAATAACGGCAATACCCCCGGTTATGGAGATAAAGGCAAGCAACGCAATCGGGTCCATGAAACTAAAATAGGACATAAGCCCGCGCTGTCAATGCTGGATTCTACCGAATTATTCTACAATATTGATCAAAGCGATTTTCTTCGAGCCAGTTCTGTCGGCAGGGTCAGCCGGATCTTTTCCTTTTTAAGAATAGCCTGCGCTGCCAGCTTACCCATCTGGCTGAAATCGGCCGAGTAAGTAGTAATTCCTGCAAATTCCTTCGACGGCTCATCATTGTGCGACAGCAGGCCGATATCTTTTCCCGGCTTTAGTTTTTTCGCATTGCATTCTTTCAGGATCTCCCACATCAGGAAATTGTCCAGCGTGAAATAGACTTTCCCTTTCTGGATGCTGCCGGGCACAAACTCCCGCACGATACGGCCCCTGATCCTGTACTTCTTCAGGAACTTCTTGAAGGCTGACGTGATCTCTTTCGGATCTAATGAATCCGGGGAATGGAAAAAAACGAATTCATCGAACTGCCTGATCTCTTCTGCTAGTTCAGCAAATACGTTGAATGAAGATTGTTCAAACTCCTGCGTAATATGATTGAATTCGCCGTCGATTGGCTCGTAGCGGTCGAACATCAGGAATTTATTACGCGGAATTGATTCAAGCATCGCTTTCGATCGCGGGTGGGGGATAGGTGCCACCACATACATCCCGAAATGCCCCTTGATCCGTTGCAGGATGGTTTCGAAGATTTCGATATTGCCATGATGAAAAAACACCTGCAGTTCCACCGACTTTCCCAACGTATTGCGGAAGTTCCGGTAAAACTGTTCTTCGAAACTATCGAGGTTGTACATGAGCAACGCAACATTCAGTGTCTGCGATGTACTTCCACCCGAAACGAAATAGCCCAGCCTGTTCTTCGACTGGATAATCCCCCTGCTCACCAGTTCGCGGTATGCTTTCATGATCGTTTCCCTGGAAAAATGCGTTTCCCTGATCATGGTGTTTACCGATGGCAGCGTATCATTCTGCACCAGGATCTTGTCATCGATCGCATTGATGACTCCCTGTACCAGGCTGTCGTGTTTTGAAAAAGAAGAAAGTTTTTCCAGCTCCTTGATTTTCTCGAAAATATTGGCCATCCGCTATTGTTTAATAGATGCTGCCAGCTCTTTACCCGCCGGCACCTGCAGATCCGTAAATGAAATAATATTACCCAATTTTCCCAGTTGCGTCTGCGCTTTTATTTTTTTTCCGCTTACCATGATATAACGGTGACGTCCGTTGAATGCCACGCGCCACGTAATGTCACGATCACCCTTATTTTCCAGGGTGCTTTGATTTTTGCCATGGCGGATGGTTATCCGGGTTGACAGCACTGGCAGGTGTTCGAGTACGGCATTGTGATCATTGCTTCCACGATAAACTGTGCTGAGTCGGTTGTGCCGGGCATCGGCTTCCGCACCCATCATGCCCTGCACCAGGCCATCTATCACTCCATAAGACACTTCGGGATATTCCCTTCTTGGCGTAGCCGGGTTGGCCAGCTGCAACATCAACGCATATGCCTCGCTGTTGTACCCGTACCGGTAAAAGATCGCCGGAAGGTAACTCAGGTTTTCAACATTCCATTTTCCTGCAGCAAGATGCTCCAGCGTCCGCCGGGTCTTTAAAGTATCCGTCAGTGCATCAAACCACAACAGGAAGGTTTCGCCTTCCCCCTTTCCGAATATATGCTTATTGGTTATATGCGTGTGAAACAATGAAGCCTGGTCATCCCACCATTGCTGTTGCAGGTTGTCCCTGTATGCTGACGCTTTCGCAGAATATTGTTTGGCCAGGTCACTGTTGCCCATCAACGCTTCCATTTCAGCCGCGGTCTGCATACCACGGAATAACGCTGCCACCAGGTCGGCACCCATCTTGAGATCGGGCACTCCTTCTGAATAGGAAGGTAATCCCCTGCAACGATGGAAATGATCCCTGATATTGAAAGGAATGGGCGCATTGGGATAGGCCGGCCGGCTGAGAAGTGAATCGGGCTGAAGGATCCACCGATCGATGAAATCATGCAGCGAACGGCGGCGGAAGTCTGTAAAAACAGGATCGGTTATAAAACTGCTGTCACCTGTCCACAGGTACAATTTCCAACTCGCATAGATGAGGTCGGAATTGGCATTCAGGTTATACCAGAATGCAGTGTCATTCCGGTAGTCTTCTGGTGCCGGTAGTCCCTCCCTGTTCATTTCCCAGTACGAGCACCAGTCTTTGGACGCGGAAATATTAGTTACAAAATGCCGGAAGATGTTTTTGTTTTCAATGCCCAGCCCGAGCATCGCCGCGGGCAGGCTCTGGTGTGATACATCACGCATACAAAAGGCATTGCGCGAAGGCAATGCGGCTTCGTACCATGGGCCAACCGGGTCTTTCGGATCGCCCCTGTACGATAATGCCATTTCCTTTGCATGCATAAAGGCGGTGGTGAGGGCTGTATCCGACGAATAAAAATTTAACTCCTGTACCTGGCCGGGTGATACGGAACTTATCGCCAGTAATAATAGGCCGAATATTATTCTCATGTTGTTGATATCGCTTGTATGGCCATCGCCTGTCCGGGTGATTGCTGCGGGCCCGGACAGGCATTGATGGCCGGTAAATTTAATTATAACCGGGGTTCTGTGGCAGTCCGGTTCTTTCAATTTCCGTTGCGGGAATGGGCAACAGGTAATTGCCTGGTTTAAAAAAACGTTGTTCCAGCGTTTTGTACTGGTAGGTCTTTGATCCCCCGTCAGTACGATTGATGATTACCTGGCCAATGTTCACGTTCTGCGTTTCCTCCGCGATCTTCCAGCGACGGACATCATAATAGCGATGTCCTTCAAAACAAAGCTCCACCTGCCGCTCATTGCGGATCCGCGCCTCCAGTGCAGTGCCGCTTTCCGTGACCGGTGCAGTAATTCCGGCCCTGCCCCGGATCATATCGAGGTACTGTCGGGCATTTGCCTCGCGCCCGAGGTGAAATTCAGCCTCTGCATAATTGAGGTAGATCTCTGCCAGCCTGGAAAGGATCCAGAACTTGTTCGTTTGCGTGGTTACGTTGAAATCATAGGTAGTGTCCATGTACTTCCGGAAAGTGTACCGGGTCTCACTGTTGTTCCAGGTGTCAATGCCCTGTGGTGAATCCATTCCGCCTTCATAGAATTCTGTTTCTGTACCCGTTGGATTGGTACTTGTTACCCGGTAAGTGACATATGCGGGGTTGCCGAGCGGACGACCATCATACACAATGTTTGCATAAAACCGGGGATCACGGTTGAGATATGGTTGCTGGTCGCTGTAACCGGATGCAGGATCGGAAATGGACTTCCCGTTTGCCATGCCAAATGCATCGACCAGGTTTTGTGTCGGCGCAAAGGCCGCCCAACCATGGAATCCGCTGGGGTATGACATCATTTCAATGCCATCGAAGGCGCTCCAGTTGTATTGCTTGTTCGATAATCTTACACCAATCAGTTCATTATTGAAACTGGTAAAGAGATCCGCATAGTTGCCTGTAAACAACTGGAACTGGTTCAGGTCGATCACGGCTTTTGCAGCGGCTGAAGCGGCTTCCCATTTTGCTGCGTCGTTCGTCGTGTTCCATTGCGCACTGGCGGCATACAACAACACCCGCGATTTGAGTGCCATTGCCATTGATGCCGTTACACGGCCAAGGGTTGAAGATGATGCGCCCGCCGGTAATAACGTTACTGCCTGGTCGAGTTCCTGTACGATGAATGAAATGCATTCTTCGTATGTGCCTCGGGGGACTTCGAAATTGGAATTTAAGTCGAAGGGCTCGCGGATCAGCGGCACCCCGCCATAATCACTTGCCAGCTGGAAATAGGCAAAGGCACGCAGGAAAATAACTTCCCCTTTGATCCGGTTACGGTATGCTTCATCACCGGGTATCCCGTCGATTTTTGACAGGAAAAGATTCGAATTCTGGATATGATAGTAGTTCTTCGCCCAGATATCAAAATCGCCTGCATTATCGGGCGACAGGATTCCCTTTGTTATTACGCTTCTCACACCCGCATAGTCAAATTTGTTATAGGCTTCATCAACTGCGCTGGAAAGCAGGAAACTCCGGTTGATGGAGTTGCCCCAGTTGTAGGTGCAGGTAGGAAGCACATTGTAAATGTTGTTGGCGAATGCTTCTGCAAGCTTCAGGTCTGACCATACTGACTGGTCAGTGTACGAATCGAGTGGCGCCTTGTCCAGCACCTTGCTGCAGGAAAATAAAATGTTACTTGTTATTATGGATGCCAGGATGATTTTAGTTATCCTCATATCGTCAGAGTTTAATGCTGATGGAATGTATTACAGGCCGATGTTTACACCGAAACGGTAGATCCTCGATTGCGGGTAGTTTACCCCGGTGATGTTGTTGGTTTCGGCATCAATGCCGTATTGCTTCAAACCGTCGAATGACAACAGGTTGTATGCAGACAGGTAAATGCGGAGATTGCTTATTCCTGTTTTTGAAAGTGACCGCTCTGGCAGGTTATAGCCAAACTCCAGCGATTTCAGGCGGAGAAAAGCGGCATTCTTCAGCCAGAAATCGGCATAGATGCTGTTGTAGGAATCCGTCGAATTAAAAGCCTTAGGATATTTGGATTCCGTATTTTCTGCCGTCCACCTTCCATCGTATAACCATTGGGGTGGTGCAATCAGCGACCCCTGCATTTGAGACAGGATCATCTGCTTCGCCATGGCCTGTCCTGAAAAAAGCATGCTTAACGTAAAGCCTTTGTAACCCCCGTTGAGTGAGAGGCCGTATACCAGTTTCGGTGTGGCCGATTCATATTTCCTTACCCTGTCCGTGCTGGTGATGATGCCGTTTCCATCAACATCCTTTATCCAGAGATCACCTGGCTCCGCGCCGGGAAGATGCACGGATTCATCAACCTCTTTCTGGCTGCTGTAAACACCATTGGTAAGATATACCAGCCATGAATCAATCGGATGACCTTCTGATTTCTGCCACTCTGGAACATTGGCGGCTTCATCGCGGAACAACACCTTGCTTTTTGCATACGTGAGGTTGGTGCCAATTGAATAGAAGAAATTACCTGACCGGTTATCGAAGCTGGCGGAGAAGTCGATACCGCGGTTCAATGACTTGCCAATGTTTTCTGCCGGCAGTGCCATCCCTGTATAAAGCGGAATAGAGGCGCTCCGCTGCGCAAGGATGTCTTTACGGAGGTAACGGAAATAGTCTATGGTAAGATTGAGTTTACCTTCAAGGAATCCTGCGTCAAGCCCGATATTTTTGGTGTCCTGCTTCTCCCAGGTGATATTGGTATTGGGTGTGCTCGAAAGCTGGATGGCGCTGGCCAGCGCATAGTTGCTGCCAAAGTAAGTGTAGTAGTTCATGTTATTCACCAGCTGATACCTGGTCAGGAAGAGGTATTGCGCCACGGCATCGCTTCCCATCAATCCCCACGATGCCCGCAGTTTCAGGTTGTTGATGAAGCGGACATTGTCGCGGAAGAATCTTTCTTCTGAAATCCGCCATCCTGCAGAAACGGCTGGAAACAATCCCCAGCGGTTATCTTCCGGGAAATTGAATGAACCGTTATATCGCATGGATACTTCAGCAAAATACCTGCTGTCGTAATTGTATGCGATCCTTCCCAGGTAACTCAGCCTTCCGTCCTGCGCTGCAGAACCGGTTCCCTGCTGCCCTTCGGCACTGCCGGTGAAGATCTGGTCCACCTGCTCGCTCAGCAGGTTCTTCCTGTATGCATAGGTCTGTGAGAAATTTGAAGAAGTTTGTTCAACGCCCGCAAATGCTGCGATGTTATTCCCTCCGAACTGCCGCTCATAATTCAACCTGATGAACGCAGTACTGGCAGTGGTCTGCCTGTCATCCTGCGTAATGCTGGTAGTGGCAGTGGAAGTACGTTGGTTGGAGTACGTGTCGGTAGAACTGTTGTATGACCAGGCGTCCCACGGCCTGGTGAAGATCTTCTGGTCGCGGAATGTAATGTCATAAGAGGCATAACCATTAATGGAAAGCCCTTGCGTGATAAAGGGCAGCTGCCAGTCGAAACCTGCCAGCGGAGTAAACACATAGGATTTGGATTTATCGTAACCTGGCGCATCGGAAACCAGGATTACCGGGTTCCTTCCATTGGAAACGCCTGCACTGAGTGAACCGTTGGGCCAGCGTACAGGAATGAAAGGATATAGTGAACGTGTCTCATGCATGATGCTGCTGACACCATAAGTGGGATAGTTGCGGTTTTCCGTTCGCCCGGCAAGATCAAGATTGACCTTCAGGTTCTTCGTGATGCGGGCATCGATATTGGACCGCAGGTTGAACTGGCGGTAGTGTTCGATACTGTTCCTGAAATTGCTCGACTGATCGAGGAACTGCCCGGAGAAATAATAGCGCACATTTTCTGAACCACCTCTTACAGAAAGGGAGTGAGCAGTCTGCGGCGCATTTTTCCTGAACACTTCATTGATCCAATCCGTGCTCGGATAAGCGGGGTCGTTACCTGCCTTATATTTTTCAATGTCTTCAGTGGTATAACTGTTGGGATTTATCTCGTTGTAGTAGGTCATATATTGCCACGCGGGTACAATTTCCGGCAGGCGGGTGAGTTGTTGCACGCTAACAGATCCATCGTATTGGATTGAGGGCTTGCCGCTTTTTCCTCTCTTGGTTGTGACGAGAATAACACCGTTTGCTGAACGCACACCATAGATCGCTGCCGATGCATCTTTCAGCACAGTAATATTTTCAATATCGGCCGGATTGATCCGGGAGAAGTCGCGGTCAGGAATTCCATCCACAACGAAAAGCGGACTGGTTCCACCGCCAAAGGAATTAAAGCCCCTGATCAGGATACTGGAGCCGTCATCCCCTGGTCGCCCCGAACGGTTATTGGCGATAACGCCGGGCACCCGTCCTGCAATGGCATTGGTAACGTTTGCAGAGGAACTCTGAGTAAGTTCAGATCCTTTCACAGAAGCTACAGAACCGGTTAAACTGGTTTTTTTCTGTGAACCGTAACCGATGACCACTACTTCATTCATGGACTTGCTTTCGGGGGACAGGACAATGTCGAGCAGCTTACCGGCAACAGCCCGGGTTTCCATGTTTGCAAAACCGGTATGGGTAATGACGAGGATGAGATTTTTTCCTTCAACAGTTAGCGAGAAGTGGCCGTCGTTTCCGGACACTGTTCCCGTTGTATTGTCTTTGATGCGGATGCTGGCACCCACAACAGGTTCGCCCTTTTCGGTGCGGATGATGCCCGACACCTGTTGCTGGGCAAGGGTGATTAAGGGCAATAGGAGGAGAGTGGCCTGGATCAGCCAGGCCATTAAGGCAGACTTTTTTAGCATAATTGAGTTTATTTGGTTGGTGGTCTTCGAAAGAATGGTGCGATCGTTCGCACGCCGGCAGGTGCCGTCAGGAGTGGCGGGTCTTACGCATGGGCAATCGTTTTGGTTAGGTAAAAGACTAATAGTCTATTCTAGTCTGTTCTACTGTATAAAGATATAAGCTTTATTCTTTATCGGAAAAATATTTTTTGGGGAAAGCGGGAAACCAGGCCGGGCTGGCACCAGATTTTAGTGAATTGGGAGGCCGAACAGGTAACCAGGGAAGTGCCGGTTGAAAAACCGCTGGACTGATTGCTTTAGTTTAACTTAACCCTGTAAATACCAGATTATGAAACTTTGTACACTCCTTGTCTTGTTACTGTTTAATGGTTTCACTGCACTTGCACAAACCGATATCATTGAAACAAATAAAGGCCCATTGGAAATTCACCCGGTTTTACACGGCTCATTGTGGTTGAAATGGAACAACATAAAGATTGCAGTTGATCCTTATGGTGGGGCCACCCGGTTTACGGAAATGGGCGAGGCTGACCTGGTGATCATTACTGATATTCATGGGGATCACCTCGACAGCAGTACACTCGCGGCTATGAACCTGGGAAAGGCCAAACTGATCGTGCCCGCAGCAGTGGCGGAGCGATTGAAAGTTGTATTGCCTTCTTTTAAAAATATCGAAGTGTTGGCAAATGGTGCCCAAACGTCTTTCAAGGACATAACCATCACTGCGCTGCCAATGTATAACCTTCCCGAAACTGCCGACTCAAGGCATCCGAAGGGTCGTGGCAACGGCTACCTGCTGAATATAGCTGGGAAACAGGTTTATTTTTCCGGTGATACGGAAGATATCCCTGAAATGCGCGCACTGAAAAATGTTGATGTGGCTTTTGTTTGTATGAACCTTCCTTACACCATGGATGAAAAACAGGCTGCAAGTGCAGTACTGGAATTCAAACCTAAGATCGTTTATCCCTATCACTACCGGAAGCCGGATGGATTCACTGATGTAAAAGAATTCGCAAGAATGGTAAACGAAAAGGATAAAGCGATTGACGTACGTCTTCGTAACTGGTACCCGGGGTAAAAAGGATGGTTCATTCTTTTACTTCACTTTTTTTGACTCCGTGTCTTTTCCATGTTCATGGATGACAACTTTGTCGTATGTGCCGTTTTTATTTTTCACAAACAGGAATTCGGAATTATAGTTCACGAAGTAAAATGATTCAGAATTTTCTGCAAGCATCGGCAGTTCCAGGCCTCCGGGTAATATTGCATGAAGTTGATTATCCCGGATCTGGAAACTTATTTTCAACCTTCCCTGCTCAAATGTTCCGGTGTATTGTGCAGCAGGCAGTGTGATCTCTGTCCGCTGTTTCCAGTTGTCGTAGGGTAGCCCCAGTGTAATACAGGAGATTCCCATTGTTACAGGCCAAAGGTCCTCCCCGTATGTTCCCGTATTTCGCAGCAGGATGATCGTCACTTCCTGCTTATGATAATAAATGAACTCGGAGGCAAATCCCGGGTACCCACCGGAATGCCGGATATAACTTTTTCCGAAAAGCTGTCCTAACCGAAACCCGATTCCATAATCGCCTGCTATTTGGGAGAGGGCTGTTTTCCATGAGGCAGGGGACAGCAACTGTTGGCGGGCTACTGCTTTCATCCATTTGTACATGTCGGTTGTGGTGCTGTATATCGCTCCCGCTGAATAGCCGACCGTTGAATCAACATAAGTATACGGCTTTTGCTGTTTATCATTAAGGAACTGGTAGCCACATGCCTTCCTGTCGGTCGGCAGGCCATTAAAATCAAAACCAGAACTGTTCATCTGAAGTGGTTCGAACAACAGCTCCCTGACGTTTTGTTCATATGTTTTCCCGGTTACTTTTTCAATGACAAGTCCCGCCAGGTAATAACCCGAATTGTTATATGCAAATCCTTTCCCGGGAGTGAAATTATAAGGCTTTGAAGCGATATGGTCCACCACATAATTCTTTTCGACCGGGTGATTCACCAATGCAGAATCTTCTTCACCTATATCGTCAGTATAGTTGTGAATACCCGACTGGTGCGTCAGTAATTGCAGAAGGGTTACCTTGTCAGCACCGGGAAAATCAGGCAGGTATTTAACCAGTGGGTCTTTAAGTGACAATTTGTTTTGTTCCTGAAGTTTCAGCATGACCATTGCCGTAAACGACTTGGTAATTGAAAGGATCGGGAAGACTGTTGTTGTGTCATTATGCGTCCGCTCCGCGATGTTCTTCCAGCCATATGCCTTGTGAAAGATTTGCTTTCCCTGCCTGGCCACCAATACTGAACCATTGAACTTATATGCATTAACGGCGGATTGCAAATACCCGTCAATCTTTGCAGCCAGTATTTCATCATTGTATTCCGGTTGTGCGGCAATTCGCAGGAAGAAAAGCATGAGGAACAGCATACGATTCACTTTCCTGTTAATTTAGTAAAAGAAATAGTCAATTTGCACGCCAGCAGGGCACCGGCAGGATGATTAATTTTAGGTATGTCATTGAACGCATTTTCATTAAAGGATAAGACAGCCCTCATCACCGGCGGCGGTACAGGAATCGGGTTCGGCATCGCTAAAGCCATGGTGGAAGCAGGAGCAAAAGTGGTCATTACCGGTAGGCGCGAAGGGCCATTGCAGGAAGCGAAAGCGCAATTGGGTGAGAACGCTGCATATCTTGTATTTGACGTACTGGACAGGCCGGGTATCCCAGCCTTTGTAGAGACGATTGAAGCCACTATCGGACCCATAGACATCCTTGTCAACAATGCGGGGATCCATTTAAAGAAATGGGCATTGGATACCGAAGATGAAGAATTTGAAAGGATCATCCAGACCAACCTGCTGAGCGTGTTCAGCCTCAGCAGGGCCTGCGCACGGCGTATGGTCGAAAGAAAAAGTGGCAGTATCATTTTCCTTGGCTCCATGACCGGCATTTTCGGGATGGACAGGGTAGTGGCCTATGGTACTTCAAAGTCCGCACTGGCAGGACTCATGAACAATCTTGTTACCGAATTCTCGAAACATAATGTACGCGTAAATACCATCGCCCCTGGCTGGATAGAATCGCCCATGATGCTGAATGCCATCAATGCTGATCCGCAGCGGAAGGAAAAGATCGTCAACAGGATTGCCATGACGGGTTTTGGAAAACCGGAAGATGTGGGTAATGCCGCGGTGTTCCTTTCGTCTGAAGCAGCTCGCTATATCACAGGTGTAGTGCTTCCTGTCGATGGCGGCGCAGTAGTAAATTTTTAAACTCATTACATGAAAGCGATCATCCTGCAGGAACCCGGCAAGTTCGAAATTGTCACGAAACCGGCACCGGCATCACCAGGACCGGGAGAAGTATTGCTGAAGATCAGGAACATTTCCATCTGCGGTACAGACCTTCACGCCTTTGAGGGAAAGCAGCCGTTTTTCACCTATCCCCGGATCCTGGGTCATGAGGTGGCAGCGCAAGTGGTGGCAGTTGGTGAAGAAGTATCAGGTATTCAACCTGGCGACAGCTGCACAATTGAGCCTTACCGGAACCTGGTGATCGACCAGGCAGTGCTGCGTGGCAAAACGAATTGTGGCAGTAAACTGACCGTGTTCGGCGTGCACGAAGATGGTGCCATGCAGGAGTACATTATTTTCCCTGCGTCACACGTTCACCTCACTAACGATCTGCCTGCGGAGCAGGTGTCGCTTGTAGAGCCTTTCGCCATTGGTTCACACGCGGTGGAGCGGGCTGAACTGAAACCTAACGACACAGTACTGGTAATCGGGGCCGGGCCTATCGGGCTGGGAATTATTGCACTCGCAAGACTGCATGGGGTTAAGATCGTTGTACTCGATATGGTTGCTTCCCGCCTGGCTTTTGCAGGGAAGAAGTTTCCCGGCGTTGCAACCATTCTCGCCGGCAACGAGGTAATCGAACAGCTGGAGCAGGTTTTCAATGGTGACCTGCCTACCGTTATTTTTGATGCTACCGGTAACAAGTCATCGATGCAAGAGTCCTTCAACTTAATTGCTGCGGGTGGTACCATCGTTTTTGTGGGATTATTTACAGGTGAAATAGTGTTCGATGACCCGAATTTCCACCGGAAAGAAATTACGCTCAAGGCCAGCCGGAATGCACGGGCAGCCGATTTCAGGAAAGTGATTAACTTAATGAAAAGCGGGCTCCTTGATACCGAAGGTTTCATCACACACAGGCTGCAGGCTGATGACCTCGTGCGTGATTTTGAAAAGCTGTTTGTGAAAGAAGAGCAGGTAATAAAAGCAGTGGTCTCCTTTTAATAATTCAGTTGGATAGTCGACACAATGGGATAGTGATCTGACGCGTATTCTTCAGGGATCACGCGATGTGATACTACAGAGAATTTTTTTGCTGGCCGGAATCCTATAAAGTCAATTGCTTTTCCGTCGGTGCCGGGAAATGTCGGTTCACAGTTATTGCAGGAACGGGTAAATTTTTTATCCAGGCTCCTGATCACCTCGCTATTTTCAATGGCGTTGAAATCCCCGGCTATAACTACAGGATTTAATTTACCTGCGATATTATTGATCGCCTTTACCTGCAGCAGCCTGTTAAGATTGGTGTCGAGCGCGTCAAGATGCGTGCTGGCAAAGTGGAGGAATTTTCCACCAGGCAATTTTATTTTGGCCAGGGCAACTGCGCGGCGTTCACCTTTTGTTGAACTGTCAGTTGGCAGTGCATGGACAACAGTATCGGATAAGGGGTGCTTTGACAGGATCGCAATGCCATATTTCCCGCCATCAAAATCTATTGCGCGTCCAAAAAAGTAGTATGGGTAACCTGCTTTAAGTGCAATCTGTTCAGCTTCATTGATATTTCCTGAGCGGCCGGTAAATACATCTATTTCCTGCAATGCAACCAGGTCCGGATTGGCTCTCATGATAACTGCAGCTATTGCATCAATGTCAATTACTCCTGTTTTGCCGGGCGGGTTGCAATGGTGCACGTTGTAAGACATGACGGTAATGACCGGCTTCCCGGGTGTCCACGAAAGAGAAACAAGGAACAGTAAGGCCAAAGCTATCGAAGCAGATTTTCCCCGCATAGTTGCAATTTTTGTTTTGCAAGATAACCATGCTATTCGGTTCTTAGACTCTTCAGCGGGTTAGCGATGGCAGTTTTAATTGACTGGAAGCTTACCGTCAGCAACGTAATGACCAAAGCACCAGAGCCTGCCAGGGCAAAGATCCACCAGGAAAGATCGGTGCGGAAGTTGTAGTTCTGCAGCCAGCCGTGCATAAAGTAGTAAGCTATGGGTATCGCCACCAGGAGAGAGACAAGTACAAGCACCACAAACTCTTTGCTCATCAACCGCCACAGGCTGAATACCGATGCGCCTAATACTTTACGTACGCCGATTTCTTTATTGCGTTGTTCCGCAACGAAAGAAGAAAGGCCGAATAAGCCAAGGCTGCTGATGAAGATCGCCAGCACTGCAAAGAGACCTGCCAAACTTCCGATGCGTTCTTCGCTGGTAAATTTCCGCGCATATTCGTCATCTATGAACTTATACTCGAAGGGGCTGTTCGGGCTCAGGACACTGAAAACCGGTGCTATTTTGGCCAGCGCTTCCCGCACCGGCGCCGCGGAACTTAGTTTGACAAGAATAACACCCATCCAGCCATCGCAGAAGAATATGGTGGGTTGCATCTCGTCATATGGCGATTGTGTCAGCATGTCCTGTGCCACTCCAACTATCGTGTATTCCTTGCCGTGATATTTGACTCTTTCGCCAACGGCATCTCGAAAGCCCATTATTTTGGCTGCAGTTTCATTCACAATTGCGGAAGCAGAATCCGTAGCAAACTCTTTGGAAAAATCGCGACCATTCTTAATATTCCAGCTCACGGTCTTTCCATAGTCATGTGTAACATTAACATCCCTGAAAAAATTTACCTGGTTCGGATCTTTTCCCCGCCACTCAATGCTGTTATTGTTGTTGAAGTAAGCGGTTGACTGTGAAGATTCCGATACATTCTCTACGGCCCCGGTTTTCATTAACGCATCTGTCAGTAGTTCTAAACGGCCAAACAGGTCCGGGGTAAGGGGTACGGAAATCAGTCGCTCACGGTCATATCCGACCGGCCGGCTTTTTGAATATTGGACCTGGCGGAATACAACGATGGTCCCGATAATCAGGGCAATGGATACTGTGAATTGAACTACCACCAACATTTTGCGTGGAAGTGAAGCCAGCCTGCCGGAACGAAACACTCCTTTCAATACTTTCACCGGTTCAAAGGACGACAGGTAAAAAGCGGGGTAACTACCAGCGAGCATGCCGGTAAGTAATGTAAATGCAACAATCAGCAACCACAGCCATGGATTGGTCCATTCAATGGTGATCTGTTTGTCGGCAAGCCCGTTAAAGGCTGGAAGCGAAATCTGCACGATTACAATTGCCAGGAATGCTGCAAGTGACGATGTTACAACCGATTCACCCAGGAACTGGCCGATCAGTTGCTTCCGCAGTGAACCAACCGCTTTGCGGATACCGACTTCCTTTGCGCGTTTTTCACTTCTCGCCGTGCTGAGGTTCATGAAATTGATGCAGGCAAGTACCAGGACAAAAACGCCGATAATAGCCATCAGCCGTATAAAATCAATCCGGCCGCCGGATTCCTTCCCGTTTTTAAAGTCAGTATAGAGATTCAGTCGGTCAAAAGGATGCAGCATGATCTCTTCCTTCCATCTTTCAATATGCTTCGTAGGTAGATTTTTGATTTTTTCCGAAACACTATTCACATTTACACCGGGCTGTAATTCCACGAAAGCTTCTCCACAATGGTTCTGCCACGCAGTCATAGCCTTGGTCCATAAATAATTTTCCTTGTTCTCCCAGGGCAACAAAAGTTTCGTTTCATGAAAGCTGGTATTATGGGAAAAATCTTCGTATACTCCCGCCACCTTCATTTCCTGCTTGTTGTCGACCCGGATAATTTTATTGATTGCGTCTTCATTTCCAAAAAGTGCTTTGGCTGTTGATTGGGCAAGGAGAATGGATGAGGGATCCTTCAGTGCGTTGCGATCCCCTTGCAACATTTTTAGTGAAAACATCCCGGGGAAGTCCTGCTGCACCCACTTGCCCGCACGGTAAAGTTTCTTATCACCGGAGGCCAGGATATGGTCCCCGTTATGTGATGTGAGCGAAACCCTGCTGATCTGTTTGCCGAATCCGGTACGCAACGCATCGCCGACTGGCATTGCTACTGTATTGTCGGTATAGACTTCGGCATTTTCTGCCTCTGACTGGTTGACCAATACCTGGGCCAATTGTGCGTGATTCTCAATTGAACTGTTGTATGAAATTTCATCCCAGATCCACAAGCCGACCAGCATGGCGACCGCCATGCCCATAGCGAGACCGGCTATATTAATAAATGAATAGGTTTTATTCCGTTGCAGGTTTCGCCAGGCTATGACGAAGTAATTTCTGATCATGCGCTAAAATATTGCTCCCTCACTGGCTTTCAAAAATGTGCCAGTTGTTAACTGGTTGATTTATTGCAAGTTATGCGCTGGTAAATGGGTGATGCTGTCCGCTTTTGATACAGCAGTTGTCGCGTTTCGCTACATCCTTCCTGGCCTGTTTGTTCCCTTGCAGGTTCAGGATTGTAAAGCCTGGCGATTATTGTTCCGTTTTCCTGCGGAGTTATACATGTTACAACGATGCGGTCCTGGGTGACCATTTAAATGGTTGTTGGCACACCGGGTGGTAAGAAACTGACCTTCCTGTTTATCGGTGGATCACCGGCGAGAATTTGCTTCAGCGTAGCCTCGCTTTCCTTGAAATGGGTCCAGCCCCTGTAATGTACAGGTATCACTTTGTTTGGGTTCAGGCGCTGGATCGACTTCAACAGGTCTTTCCCATTCATGGTGTATTCACCAGCACCGGTCAGATACCTCACCTGTACCGCACCCAGATGAAAGATGGCTGTGTCGATTTTAAATCGTTTTCCAACTTCTTCAATCCCTTTGAAATACACGGTATCTCCTGAAATATAGATCACACCGTCTTCCTGGCTGTCAAACTCAATTATAAATCCAATTACTTTACCGGCAATGAAACCAGGTACCCACCAGGGATGATGTTGTGCCGGCGTAGCAGTGATCTTTAGTCCCGGAACTCTGGCAGTATTGATGCTGAAGGATTCCCAGTCATCCAGCCCGGTTATTCCCCTGATCGCTTTTGCAGCAGGCTTGGTGGAAAGGATCAGCGGCACAGACAACGCAAATTCGCGCCCTTTATGATCGAAATTATCCATGTGCTGGTGATGGCTCAGGAGAACAAGGTCTACAGGTTGTAGCCCAGATGGCGGCAGGGACGGATTGTCGGTTTTTCTTGAAAACACTCCTGCGCCATGGTGATATAGGTGACCGGCATTGTCTAAAGTGGGATCTGTCAGGATCCGGAAACCATTGATGTCGATCAGCATACATGCAGTGTCGATATGTGTAATGGTTACCATTCACACAAAGATATTCTACCCCGGTTCACTTCAGTTCAGGTTTTTTATTTAAGCATTCAAGATAGGTGTCCCCGATAGGAAGTGACTATGGCCCTCATTTAATTTTAGAACCTGCCGGTTATTCCGGATTTTGGACCGGTTAATTACCATTTTGTACAGATTGTTCCCAATGTTTGGAAATTCTCTTTTTGGTGAGTAAATAACATTCTGATTCTTGCGGGAAACGCAAACATCATTAATTGAATTCCAGGCGTTCTTTGATAAGCAACTTTTCGTGAAGCCGTCCCAAAGCCGGGTGAAAGCCGTCCAGACTTTAGAAAAAGGTAACAACAAGGCCACGCCGAGCCTACGCCGAGGCCGAATTACAGGGACGAACAAGGGAGAATGAGTACAGCGCGAAGAGAGAAAATTGTATGAGTGACGTGTACAGGAGGTATGAGTGACGAGTTTTGGAGGTAAGAAAGATGGTATGAGTGACATGTTACTATGTCGATTGTACTACGAATGGTAGTTTGCAGTGAATTGTGCATGAACGGTATCGGAATCAGGGTGATATCGTCCTGAACGGTCAGCCAGGCTTCCTGAAAAAACTGGTTGCGGGATACTCTATAAATCTCCCCCACCAACAGCCGAAAGATTTAAATGTGGCTAAAACGCAATTTAAAGCCCGTGAGCGACCTTGATATAAAAATAAGTCAAGGATTCGACGCAGCAAAGAAATGCCGAAATTTCGGTTATACGAGGGCAAAGAGGCCTTGTTCCATCCAGGTGTCAACAACGAGGCCCGGGAGCTTTGATGCCCCGATCCTTCACAATGCCTTCACAATGCCTTCACTATTCCTTCATGAATTGTTCATGCTTCTCCAATGAAACAATGAGCAAACAGTATACGAATTGTGAACCCATTGTGGACCCATTGTGATGAATTCGAGAGAATTTCCAATTCGTGCCACCCAAAGAGAGGGCCTGCGATGGGTCCGGAATGCCCCACGCTCACAGGCCACACTTTTGAATTTTGAGCTTTATTTTTTAGTTGACTGTTAATCAAAACTGGAAATATATAAACGAGTTGCTGCTCTTCTGGCTGACTACCAGCAGGATCAGCATCACAGCCCAGGCAACACCAAGTACTTTCCAGTTTGTGCGATGAATTATGTTCTCGATCGAAAGGTCGCGCAGCAGCCAATGAGTTGCGAGCAACGCACCAGTAACCAGGAAAACCTTTACTAAGTCGAGTGTGGACAAAAGCGCCGCACCGTTATGGTCCATTCCGAACATGGAAGAAAGTAGTCTCCATGCAGTGCTGAAATCAGTCGAGCGGAAGAATACCCAGGCAATGGTAACCAGCAGGAAGACAAACAGTGCCGTTGCAAAGCGGTTAATCGACTTGCCTGCAAGGAAAGATGGCACAAAGGAGGCCCTTGAAACTGCCACAGCAGGTTGACCGGTAGTGATCGTTCTTTGTTGCAGCAGTCTTTCAACGCACAGGTAAACGCCGTGTAACGCACCCCACACCACGAAAGTCCAGGAAGCACCATGCCAGAGACCGCCCAGCAACATAGTGAGCATCAGGTTTACGTACGTCCTTGCTGGGCCTTTCCGGTTGCCACCCAACGGGATATACAGGTAGTCGCGCAACCATGCGGAAAGCGTAATATGCCAGCGGCGCCAGAAATCGGAGAAGCCTGATGCAGCATAAGGAAATTTGAAGTTCTCAGGAAGGCTGAACCCAAGGCACATGGCTGCGCCGATCGCACAGGTACTGTATCCTGCAAAATCGAAGAAGATCTGCCCGCTGAATGCAAGCACCCCGGCCCATGCGTCAACAGGCAGCAGGCTGTTTTGTGCCTGGAATACACTGTCGGCAGGTGAAGCCAGCAACGTATCGGCCATTACTACTTTCATGAATAATCCCAATGAGAGCAGGAAAAGTCCGTTCACCAGCTGATGCCGTGTGGCCTGCTTTGGCGTCTCGAATTGAGGAACCAACTGGTGGGGTCGTACGATTGGTCCTGCTACCAGGTGAGGGAAGAAGGTAACAAAGAGCGAGAAATCGAGCAATGTTTTTACCGGTGTACCTTCTTTCTTATACATGTCGATGGTATAACACAACGTAGTAAAAGTATAGAAAGAGATACCAGCCGGCAGGATAATGCTTGGCTTGGCTGGATGGTAATCAATGCCAATGGTATTTACCAGCGTTACGAAATTGTCCAGCAGGAAATTTCCGTATTTGAAAAAGCATAGCATCCCGAGGTTGCCAATGAGACTAACGACCAGGAGCAGCCTTTTTTTCTGTTTGTTGTTCTCGTTATACAGCGCCTTTCCGACAAAAAAATCAACAACGGTGGAGAGCCACAGCAAAAGGATAAAGGGCGGATTCCAGGCAGCATAAAAGATATAGCTGCCGATCAGGAGGTTGACCTTTTTTACTTTCCAGGGAAAGTTCATACTGTGCAATGCCAGCATGATGATAAAGAATACGACGAAGGAATATGAATTGAATAACATAACTCAGGATTTAATTGGTGGTAGTTGTCAACGCCAGTTCTTTAGCTGCGAACCAATTCTTTTCCCTGAGGATTGAGATCAGTTCATGCGTATAGATAACAGCATCTTTGATGGCGAGGTGTGACCACTCTGGACATTCCAGGTTTTTAGTGGAAGCATAATCGCGGTAATGGATGCCTTCTGTTTTTACGTGGGCCAGCAATTTGTCCCAGTATGCATTCCGGGGATATTTCTTTTCTTCCGCTTCGGCCAAAGGGCCGCTCGATGGGGTGCGTATAAAGATGACCTTGCCGCCGCGATTATTGATTTTATCTACACTGGTCTTTACTCTTTCAAAGATCTGTGTAAGGTCGGCCCCTGTTGGTGGCGGCGTCGGATCGCCCATCAACAGCATTGACCAGATGCCAGTCTGTTTGTTGATATCGTTCGTGTCTGAGAGGAACATGTCTGACATGAATGTTTGCCGGTCGTAAGTTGTCCATTCAAATCCTTTGGGGAAAACAGGCATGGCAAAAACACCTGGACGATTCTGGAGGGGCACTTCATTCAGCAGCGCATTTAGGGAGAACCGGCGTTCTTCCAGGAAAGCCAGCTTTGACTCGAGGGCATAGTTGACCTGTGAACTCAGCTTTTCGGAAGGTGTCTGGTTCTTGTAAAAGTCAATCGCTTCTTTGGCCGATTGATGGAAAACCGGGTTGTTCGGGAAAAACAGGACCTCTGTGATGTCAGTAACAACTTTGCCATTGAAATTTTCATCGTTGGCGAGTTCTTCGAGTAAAGTGAGGGGAGAAGTTCCCACAACGGAAAGCTGAACTGCTTTTTCGCCTGTAGTTGCTTCCCATGTCGGAATATCCAGGTCGAACTTGATGCGGGATGACCCGATAAACACAGTCGCATTTGCCTGCGGGCGGTAGGCCTCTTTCCTTGAGTTTGCCCAAAGAGCCTTGTCGTCGTTGAAGGTGGCCTGAAATCCCCTGTTGCGCCAGAATAATTCCCATCCAACGATAAATGAGAGCACTAAAACCAGGGCAAGAAGCCCCGATTTCAGCAGTTTACTTTCCTGCATAGAAATAAGGTTTAATTTGATGAAACGCAGCTCTGAACTGCTTTCGCGGCGATAAAGTTGCAACACAGATGGATGAAAGTCCAGCCCATCGTGATTTAATTGAATGATTGATCTGATCAATCAGGCCGGACGGCGGATGAACTGTTCTAACTTATAGCGGGAAAACGGCGTTTTTAACCATGAAACAGGTATTTATCACCGGTGCTTCCGGATTTATCGGCGGACACCTGGCACAACGATTAGCTGTGTTGGGAACGAATATTCATGTGTTGCTTAGGAAGACCAGCCGTAACGGCCACCTTCTTCATTCCCGGATCAGGATCTTTGACGGCGACCTCCTGGATGTAGATCGCATCAGGACGGCGATGACCGGTTGCAGCCACGTTGTTCACCTTGCCGGCCTTGCAAAAATGTGGACGAAAGATCCGCATGATTATTTCCGGGTGAATGTATCTGGAACAAAAAATGTCCTGGATGCCGCGTCAGATTTAAATGTGGAAAAGATCATTGTAACCTCCACTGCAGGGGTATTTCCACCAGCAGTTGCTCATCCATCAAATGAAGAATCCTTAAAACACCCGCAACTTTTCACAGAATATGAAAAGAGCAAGAACCAGGCTGAAGAACTTGCCATTCAATATTTTAAGAACGGACTGCCGGTACTTGTTGTCAACCCTGCGAAAGTCTATGGGCCCGGACCGGTCAATGACAGCAATACTGCCACGATGATGGTTCGCGGGTACCTCGCTGGCCGGTGGAGATTTATCCCGGGCAATGGAAGTGGTAAGATGAATTATGTGTACATCGACGATGTGGTTGAAGGGATTATTTCAGCACTGGACAAAGCGCAGCCAGGTTCACAATATATACTTGGCGGTGAGAATGCGAGTTACGACCAGTTCTTCGATCTTGTTAAGGAATTGTCGGGACTGGACCGGAGGTTATTTCACCTGCCATATGCCCTCATCCGCAGTATTGCCTGGTTCGGTGACCTGAAAGCTGCTTTGGGATCCCCGCCGTTTATTACATCTGAATGGATAAAGAAGCTTCCATTTGATTGGTCCAAAGATATCTCGAAGGCCACCCGGGACCTGGACTACCATCCACGGTCCCTCAGGGAGGGATTGAAACAGACCATCATGTGGTTACGCAAAACTGGCGGGATTGACTATATTTAATACTTATGCAGTTAAGGATCGGTGTCGTTCTGACAATTTTCTTTTCATTTCTCCAACCGGTTTCAGCACAGCATACCTATCACCATGGGATGCTGTGGGGAAGACTGGTGCTGTCAGATAAAATTACTGCAAAGTCAAGATGGGAATTTTTCCTCCAGAAACGGACTCAGAATATCCCGGGAGAAAAAAGTCCGATCGAAGCGCATTATGTTACCAGCGCCTGGTTCTGGCTGAATTTTATGCTGGGAAGGGATCTGAAGCTTTCTGTTTCACCTTTCGGTTATTTTCAAACTAATACCTTCCTCACGTTGCCGGCTGATGCTGAACTACCGGGCGTTAAAGAGTATCGTTGGGCAGCTCGTCTCGAACACGAACGGAAGTTAAAATGGTTCTCTTTTATTAATCGTATTGGTCTTGATTACCGGCGACGTGATATCCGGTTCAATGATGTTTATGTGCCAAACTGGCGCGCAAGGTATATGGCCAGGCTGGAGAAACCGGTTCCCGGAATCTTCTCAAAGGAAAAGCCGGTTACTTTTATTTTGAGTGATGAAGTAATGTTCCAGTTTGGAGAAGCTGTCAGGAACAATGCAAACGCCTTCGACCAGAATAGGGTATCGGCTGGATTCAGTTATGACATTTTCCGAAATGTAAAAACTACGTGCAGCTATATGAACATCATCCAGCAACGCCCAAACGGCAAAGACTTCGATATAGCGAACGCGTTATGGTTAGTGCTTACGTTTGACAATCTCTTCAGCCAGTTTCGAAAATAGTGTGGTTAAAATTGCCGGCATTTACGCCAAAATTGAGGCGGCTGATTGGGATACACCTCGTTAGATTTGGAAATAAACCATCCCTGCAGATTCAATCGATATGAAAAAGTTAAGTGCAACCGCGATTTGCGTGCTCATTGTCTTGCATTCATTTGCGCAATCTTCCTCCTTACTCTGGTATGACCGTCCAGCTAAAGACTGGGAGTCTGAAGCCCTGCCCATCGGTAACGGCCGGATAGGAGCGATGTTATTCGGGGGACTAAAACAGGATCGCATCCAGTTCAATGAACAAAGCCTATGGAGCGGTGACAATAACTGGGATGGTGAGTATGAAACCGGCGATCATGGCTTCGGGTCATACAGGAATTTCGGTGATGTTTATGTGAACTTTTCCGACAGTGCGAAAGCATTGACTTATCGACGCACTCTCGACCTGTTCAACGGTATTCATACTACAACATTTGAGGAAGCCGGGGTGAAATATAAAAGGGAAGCATTTGCCAGTCATCCTGACCAGGTGATGGTCTTCCAGTACAGCGCGGGCAATCGTAAGTCGATGTCGGGATCTGTTTCGATAGTGTCTGGACAGGGCGCAAATAGCAGGGCTGACCAGAACACCATTTCTTTTTCCGGTGAAATGCCCAACAGGCTGAAGTATGCAGCTAAACTGCTGGTTGTGCATGACGGGGGAACCATCCGTGGCACGGGCGACAGCCTCATTTTTCATAATTGCCGATCACTGACAATCTTTTTGAATGCCCGCACCAACTACAAGCCAGACTATAATTCAGGCTGGAGAGGAGTTGATCCTATGCCTGTCCTGGAAAAGGAACTTTCACAGGCCGTCGATAAAGGATATAAGCAATTGGCGGTTAGTCATCGCCGTGATTTCTCGAAGTTGATGAATGGGGCAGTAATTGATATCGGAAATACCGCAGAATCATTACGGTCATTACCTGTTGACGAGCGATTGAAAAAATATTCAGCAGGTAGCGTCGATCCGGATCTCGAAGAAACACTGTTCCAATATGGCCGTTACCTGTTGGTAGGCAGCTCCCGTCCGGGTGGACTTCCGGCCAACCTGCAAGGCCTCTGGAACCACAGCAATACCCCGGCATGGGCGAGCGACTATCACAACAACATCAATATCCAGATGAATTACTGGCTGGCGGAGAGTACGAACCTGTCTGACTGCCACCTGCCCCTTATTGATTTTATTTCGGCACAGGCAGAGCCCTGCCGCATAGCAACCAGGAAGGCTTTTGGGGCGAACACGCGGGGGTGGACAGCCAGGACCAGCCAGAATATCTTCGGTGGAAATGGGTGGGAGTGGAATATCCCCGCCAGCGCCTGGTATGCGCAGCATGCTTTCGAGCACTGGGCATTCACTGGCGACACATCTTACCTGCGCAAGACTGCGTATCCCATTTTGAAAGAGATCTGCCAGTATTGGGAAGACAACCTGAAAAAATTGCCCGATGGTACACTGGTAGTGCCTAACGGCTGGTCACCGGAACATGGTCCGCGTGAAGATGGAGTAATGCATGACCAGCAACTCGTATGGGATCTCTTCCAGAATTACCTTGATGCTGCAAAAGCACTTAACGTTGACCGTGAGTACCAGCAAACCATTGCAGGCATACAGCAGAATCTTGCGCCAAATAAAATCGGGAAATGGGGACAGCTGCAGGAGTGGCAGACCGATCGTGATGATCCCGATGACCAGCACCGGCACACTTCGCATCTTTTTGCCGTGTACCCGGGCAGGCAGATCAGTACCATCCAGACTCCCGAACTGGCTAAAGCTGCGATTATTTCGCTTAGAAGCCGCAGCGGTAATTATGGAAAGAATATCAATACACCATTTACGCTGGCTTCAACAGTTGGCGACAGTCGCCGGTCATGGACCTGGCCCTGGCGTTGTGCCCTATGGGCGCGACTGGGTGAAGGTGAGAAGGCTGGAATAATGATTCGCGGATTGCTGACTTATAACACTTTACCTAACCTGTTTACGAATCATCCTCCTTTTCAGCTCGACGGCAATTTCGGGGTAAGTGGTGCCATGACGGAAATGTTGTTGCAAAGTCATGCCGGAGAAATCAGCCTGTTACCAGCCATTCCTTCAACCTGGGCTGTCAATGGGTCCTTCAAAGGTTTGAAAGCCCGCGGAGGCTTTACCGTAGATTGTTCCTGGAAGGATGGGAAAGTGACAACTTATCGCATCAGGTCAGCTAAACCTGCCCGGGTAACGGTTAGGATCAATGGAGAAAAAAAGGAAGTTTACTCAACAGGTAATTAACGTGAATTCTGTTGGGTTTTCTTCAACAGGGTTTCCATTTCTTTTACTTTCTCCGGGTATTTGTCAGCCAGGTTATTCTTTTCCCCGATATCCTCTCTCAGGTTATACAATTGAGGAGTCGGTAAATTGCCAGTCTCGATATTCGTTAGATTAATTCCGGTGTTTGCAGGACCGCTATTTGGACTGATGTATTTCCAGTCGCCCCTGATAAAGCCAAGTGCCCCGCCCTGGGTTACCAGTTCGTTTCTTCCAGAGCCGGACCTGCCAAAGAATGCGTTAAGTTGATTTTGGCTATCCCCTGCGTCTCCCGGAGTAACCGGTTGGTTTAACAGTGCCGAAAATGACGCGATAAAATCTATCTGGCACACAAGAGCAGTTGAAGTTTTCGGTTGTACGGTACCCGGCCAGCTGATAATGAAGGGTACGCGCGTGCCAGCTTCGAAGGCGCTGTATTTACCGCCACGCAAGGGCCCGGCAGGAGTATGTCCATTCAGTTGCGTCACCGCGCCATCCTGGTAGCCATCGTCCAAAACAGGGCCATTGTCGCTGCTGAAAATAATGATGGTATTCTTTTCAATCCCAAGCGCCTGAACATGTTTCATGATCTCGCCCACAGACCAGTCCAGCTGCAGGATGGCATCACCTCTCAGTCCCAGCCCGCTTTTCCCTTTGAATATGGTGGATGGTACACGTGGTACGTGAGGCTCTGTAAGTGAATAATACAGGAAGAAGGCCCTGCCTTTGTTTTCGGTGATGAACTGTTTTGATTTTTCCAGGAAGGTCAGTGGCATTTCTTCATCGGTCCACCTTGCCAGCTTCCCACCTGTCATATAACCAATACGCCCCACGCCGTTTACGATTGTATTGTTGTGTCCATGATCCGGTGACGCCTGCATCTTGAGTAAATCAGGATTCTCCTTGCCCGTAGGTTCGTCGCCAATTTTAGCTGCATAATCAACTGCTATCGGATCAGCGGGGTCGGCAGCAACCACCCTGTGGTTTTCAAGGAATACAGTTGGCACCCTGTCTGCTGTAGCGGGGAAAATAAATGAATAGTCAAACCCGGTTTCGTTTGGACCAGGTCTTATCTCGCCATTCCAGTTCTTTTCAGTCTTCTCACCAAGTCCGAGGTGCCATTTGCCAACTATCCCGGTACTGTAACCGGCTTTCTTAAAAACTCCAGGCAATGTCGTTTTATCAGACGGGATGATCAGGGCCGCATCACCCGGCAGGATGCCGGTTCCCTGTTTACGCCATGGGTATTGCCCTGTCATTATCGCATAACGTGATGGCGTACACGTAGCTGAAGTGGAATGCGCATTGGTAAACCTTATACCCTGCCTCGCCAGTTGATCGAGGTTTGGTGTTTTTAGTTTTGTGGCACCATAACAACCCAGGTCACCATATCCCAGGTCATCCGCATAAATAAAAATTACATTTGGTTTCGATTGAGCCTGGCAGTAAGTGATGGCAACTGTTAGTGCACAGATTGCCGTAAGGAGATACTTCATTACACTAAAATACTCTTTACTTTTTTATTGTTATCTCCTGTTGCGGAAGTGGAATTTCAATTCCTTCCCTGTCGAATGACTCGAGGATCCTGCTCATCATGTCACTGCGTTGGTGCCAGGAATCGCGGATGTCTGCCACCCAGAAATCAATTGCTATGTTAATTGAACCTGCGGCAAATTCCACAACCGTTATAGATGGAGCTGGATAATGCATCACATAGTCATTCCCCTTCAGTACGGTTTCAAGAATTGTATTTACTTTCTTTAGGTCCGTTCCATAGTTAACAGATATTGCAACGTTTATCCTTCGGCGGTTGTTTCCCATTGTCCAGTTGATGAGATGATTGGTCAGGAGGTCGCTGTTGGGAATGATGAAAGATGCACCCTCAGTAAGATTGATGATGCTGCTCCTGAAGCCAATGGATTTCATCGTGCCCATTTTCCCGTTAACTTCCACTATGTCGCCTACATTGACCGGTTTTTCGAACGCGATGATCAACCCGCTGACAAGATTGCTTACCAGGCCCTGCAACCCAAGTCCGATTCCTACACCGAGTGCCCCGAGGACTATCGCCAATTTATCCATGGGGATGCCGGCGGCGGCAAATGCGAGGAAAAGTCCAAGCGACAACACGAAAATCCGGATAAGCAGTAGCCAACTTCCTACGCCGGGCTGCCGGGCTGTCTTATCGCGGTCCCGCTGGTCACCTGGCTCGGCCGCGAAAAAAGAGATGACCTGTGAAATAAGGGTAGATACACCTATGATGACAACAAACAGCACAAGACTGTTGATGGTGAAATCATAATTACCGATCGTTCTTTCAGTGCCAAGGAATTCCATCAGCGGAGTTGTAGCCTGCTGGAATGCATAAAAGTTTTTGCCCACCAGCACAAACCAGCCTATCACCAGGAACACATATAAGTATGTTGGAACTTTTTCTCCTACCCGTTCGAAGTTGATATAGAATAATTTTCTTTCGGGGTGCTTATAAATGGACGCAATCAGAACAAGTGCTTCATTTATAAGCCTGGCTGTCCAGATAAACAATATGGCGATTACCAATCCCGAGTATCCTGCCACCATTAATGTTTTTGCCAGGTTGTAACGGCCGGTTGCATTGAAGATAACCGAAGCGGCTTCCAGCAACACTACGAAAACAATAAAATAACGGATGTTTTTTTCTCTCAGTTCCTGGTGCTTCGAAGACCGGAGAACAGATGTGCAATAGACAGCACCGCCTGAAGCCAGTGCAAACATCCACCAACGCTCCATGCGGGATGCCTCCAGGACCATGTTTGTGAGTCCTGCCAATACAAAAAGCGCTACCATAATGGTCCAGAACAGCATCCAGTATGGACTGATAAACCGATAGAATATGATACAAAGACTGACGGCGGAGATCAGCCATAAAATGAAACTGAAAATAAATGGTGGCTGTAGAAACAGGAATTGGAAGATACTGATCACAACCAGCACTGCAGAAAGTGATGGATAGCGAAACACCAGTTGTCCTTTAAAACCGGGATCCAGGCCTTTTTCATCTGCCCATTTCTTTTTGCAAGCCAGCAGGAAACGCCAGGCTGCAATAATGAGCACGACCAGTAAAATCAGCCTGCCACGGAAATCGCGCAGGTAATATTTAAGTGCAAGTTTCTCTTTCGCGATCGACATGGGTATGATCTCGCTCAATGGCCGATGTGGCGAAGGCGGGTGCCAGAGATTGCTGAAATCCCGCCGGAAGATCCTCGAATCCTGTTGCCTGCGGAAACGCTCAACATCTTCAAGATTAGTACGGATGTCAACAATGGTCATGTCGTATGAGGTCTGCAGATGTTGAAGGGAAGCAATGGATTTACGTAACAGGGTGTCAACCGGGCCTAATTCCCTGGCAATAACTTTCAACCTGTTGAAATATTGAATCACCTGGGCCGAGTCTAAGGGGAATGTGTATAATGCCGAATCGGCAGAAAGAGAGTCGATGCGATCGATAAATTCCACCATGGTATGGATATGTCTTGACACGACATCCCTTTGTTGGGAGACTTTCAAAAGCAGTTCATTCAGGATAGCCCAGCTAACGGCCAGGTTTCTTGTCGTATGGCCGCTTCCGTTATTTGCTGTAATGCCATCCTGGACAATCGTCAACTGGTCATGGGTTTCTTTTAGTTCCCTTGCGTAACCGGAAGTATCCATTCCCTTGTGAAGGAAGATTCTCGCCCGACCGCTGGTCTGCCTGATTTCCTGCAACAGGATGTCCTGCCTGATCGCTATCCGTCCCCGACTGTATTTCTCGATACTGTTGATGGTTTCCTGCCGCCCTGCCTCGAGGATTTTTTCCATTATAACACTTCGCTTTATCGGGGTGTCCCGCGTTATCACAGGTTGTTGGGCAAATGACAGGGCATAAGCTGACAGTGACAGCAACAATCCTGTAAGTATCCGGCAGACGGCTGGCATCAGTAAGACGAATTATTTTGTATATAGCGGTGATCGCTTCAATAAATATTCAAGAGTGCTCTTGTAAGCATCCTGTGTATTCCAGAAAGAAGTGCGGTTCTGGTTGTACAGGCTGGATCCTTTATCGTTATAGATCGACAGACTGAGGTTTGTCTGGTAGTTCTGGGTAGTAGTTCCATAGGTGGAACTGCTGGTCTCTTTTTTCTTGTCGTTATTCTTACTGTTGTCTTTGGTGGTCGAAGAACCTGAGGTTGATTGATAATTAGTCTGGGTGGTCTTGTTCATGGCTACTGTTCCCCTGACTACATATTCAACGCCAAGCAGGCTGCAGAGGTCATCCATCGAATAGCCCTTGATATTTTCTTTTGTAATGCCTGCTTTGACCAAGACTGTATTTGTTGTGCCCGGATCAACAATTTTGTAGTTGCCGGAATGTTTGCTCATAAAGGAATAGCACTCGTCCTGTACCTGCTCGCTGATTGCATCGTCGGTTGCCTGTCCATCGCTGACGAAAGTGAATGGAAGTATCGCCACTTTGTTGCGGCGTTCCTCAGGTGATGCTGTCGCTTTTTGCAAGGGAACTGCAGGTTGTGTTTTGTCTGACGGCAATGCGGGCTTATTGAACACCTGGACCCTTCCGCTTGCAAATGTGATCTTCATAATGTCTTCATTCCTGATCGTGTAACTAAGTGTCTCCCCAACATAGGCGAACTCTACTGAATTGTCATTAACCTTGAGCACTTTTCCGACAAGTTCATCACCATTGATTTTCAGGATTACATCATTCTTTTGCTGTTGGGTGAAACCGGCAAGAGTAGCCAGGGACAATACGAGGAATAAAAATATTTGTCTCATATGTACAAGTTTTAATGCGGGTATTACAATTTACTTACTAATTATAAATAATATATATATAAAGAAGGATATACTGTAAAATCTTCTTTCTTAGGGGCGAAAAAGAGAATAGGTCAGTAAGTAAACAAGGTTGATATTCCTCATTCACTTATTGACCTATTCACCTATTGACTGCAATGCAAAAATCGCAGGCGGACTTATTTGTCTTTAATGTTTTCCACTATGTGTCAGTTTGATATCTGCGATCCGGTTACCCAGGTCTGTCCCAATATCAATTGTAGCATATTGAGTGAACCTGTAGTGTATGCCAGCATAAACACGCGATATTGCGGCTTCTTCGACCATCTTGTCGATGGATGCATAATTCCGCGGTGCCGAGCCATTCCATACATAGGTTCGATCAGAGATAGGGATATTGCCATATTCCCTTTTCAGGATCTGCATAACTGGCGTGTAAACGCCTGCGAGTCCTGAAGGATAATCGGGATACGGTGGCGTAGGTAAATGAGATGTCCATGCGGGGTCGATAAGGTTGTTAATGTACGTAATCGGGCGCAGGAGGTTTTCAGTAAATTTTATCCTCCAGATGAGATGGAAGGCATCCTTGAAAGCGATCCCGGTTTTAGCATAGATCTGTGCAGCCTGGTTGAGATTTGCTTTATGATCCTCGAGTACCAGGGTAATTTCGGAAATAATATGGCCAGGTCCCGGATATCCGACTCCCGGCCCACCAACATCAGCCCAGAAGTTGGCAATTCCCCTTTGTTCGTCGGTCAATGCCAGGCCTACATCATATACGTCTTTGGCGGCTTTGTAAAATTTAGAGTGCTTTTCCTCAGAATAGGGGAAAGGTATGGCGGGATAAGTAGCGGTGAGAGTTGACTGGAGGAACGGCCTGGAATCTGCCAGGAACGGACCAACAGGATTTGCATACGCGGGAGGTGTAGGTTCCCATGAACCGGGAAAAACAGGTATTACGTATCCTTCAGCTGAAAGGGTGAAATTATCTGTTGTAGACCAGTCGAAAATCCGTGAGGCAACAGCACGGCCGAATGCCTGTGAATTGCTGATTATCTGGTCAGAGAGACTGAGTTTGAAGCGTTCGTTGTACGCATTTTCAAGAGAATCTATACTGGCTTTGTTGGCATCGGTAAGCGCTGGCAGGAACTGGCGGAACAAACTCGCCATTGCTGCATTGGCGCTGGCACTCCATGAATAAACCTGGTACCATTCCGGTTCAGGCATTGCAGGCATCTCGAGAAGCCGGGTTGACAGGCTTACTGATCCCTTTATTCCCGGCCTTACGGCCTCATATAGTCCGACTCCGATGTATCCATAACTCCTGCTGTTTAGTGGCGGGGGCGGAGGAGTAGTATTGTATAGTTGCATCTGCATTCCCAGCCTGTACCAGTCATAAAGTACGGTTGCACTTTCTTCCGAAGCATCTTTCGGTGGCCAGCCTTTTGGCGGCCAGTCATCTTTCTTACAACCCTGTAACCAACTTATTACCACAAGTAGCGCAACCAGTTTCAAGCAATGGCTTCGCTTTAGTAAACAACATTGCATAACAAAGGATTTAAATGGTTAAGAAATATGAATGACGATGAAGCAACCTGAACTCAAAGAGCAGATATTTCGCATACGGACATGCGAGTGCGGAATCAAAAATTTAAATAAGGAGCGGTGCGTGAAATCGGTTATCCGCGGAGATCCATAGTGGGAGAGATCGGGATGAGAACAAGGCAGTGGGCGGCTGTTCTGTTCCACCAGTAAAAGTAGACTATTAGTTTGGAATTCACAGAAATTTCATCCCATACAGTTTACAATCACTTAATAACGGGGAAGCGGGAAATTTTGCATTTTGCCGGCTCATTCTTCGTTTGTGCATGATGTTGAAACAACAAGATGGATGAAATTTTACGCAAACGATTGAGTGAGAAAAATCACCGGGATATTTACAAAATTTACAACAACTGACTGCTTGTGGATATACTCCTTCACATAAAGGAATCGAATGAGCATGCCTTTGAACAGGCATTCCGGCAATGGCATGAGAAAGTGTACGCATATCATTTTGCCAAAACCAGGGATGAGTCTTTTGCCGAGGAATGTACGCAGCTCACATTCATCAAGCTCTGGGAATCCAGGCACTTGTTGAATGCGGATCTTCCGCTTGAAGTACAGCTATTCCGGATTGCAAAGACTACTCTCATCGACCAGCTTCGGGCACGGCTTCGCGACAACAGGAGGTTGCAGGTGATCCGTAATCTATCCGGTCAGTCGCAGGAGCAACCACAATATGAACCTGATTGCTCCAGGCGTATTGCATTCGCGTTAGACAGCCTTCCACCCACAAGGAAAAAAGTTTTTATGCTGAACCGGGTTCATGGACTTACCTACAAACAGATCGGCGAAGAACTTTCCATTTCCGATCGTACGGTTGAAAAACATATTTCGCTGGCGCTGAAACAACTTAAAAAGATCCTGAATCTCGTTTTCTGAAAAAATATTTCCGGATGCATTACGGGTTCTTCCTTCCTGCATCGTATTCTTCTTAAAGCCATTGCTTCTTGAATCCTGACAAAAACATATTGCAACGATTTCTTGCCGGTGAATGTACCGAAGAGGAGATGTCTCAGGTCAGGGAACTCTTGCAAAACCCTGTTCTTGCAGAGCAGCATTTTCCTGAAGAGGAATGGGCATCCGTTCATTCGTCGGTACTTGCCAATGAAGAAACGGAGCGTCGCTGGCTTAATGTGAAGAAACACACTGTTGAAAAGTATAATAAAAAAGTTGCGGCTTTCCGGTTGATGATCCGCGTTGCTGCCATAGTGATTTTATTGGCAGGAATAGGTGCTTTGTGGATCGTTGTGCATGACAGGCCTGTTGGATCAACGCCGGTAGTTGCTGACAGCCGGGTTGTGAGCACAAATAGTGTAGCGCCTGTAATCTTTTACAATAATCTGGAACGTGCGATCTCGGGAGTTCTGCCCGATGGCTCTGAAATATCGTTGGAACCGCATTCGGTTATCCGGTATGAGGCAGACTATAATGAGTCAAAGCGGGAGGTTGTGCTGGAAGGAAAGGCATATTTCAAGGTGAAGAAAGACAGGGACCGGCCATTTACAGTGTATGCAAATGGTTTTTCCACTACCGCATTAGGAACCTCATTTACCGTTAGCGCTTACCCGGATCGACCGAATACCAAAGTTGCCCTTCATACCGGAAAGGTCGTGATCAGATCCGTGCATGGCGGGAAGATAAAAATGAAGGATGTTTACCTCGAGCCCGGTGAGCAATGGAAGCTGAATACACAGAGTCGCATTTATTCAATCAGTCGGCGTGAATTGCCGGACGCCCGGAAGAAGATGCAGCAGTCAAATGTTAGCATTACAGGAAAAACCATAGACTTTGACAGGGTTCCGCTGAACGATGTATTTCAATTAATGCAACAATATTTCGACGTAATCATTTCCTATGAACCCCTGACCCCAGACCGGTCTCATTTTTCAGGAACGATTAAACTCAACGATCCAATCGAAAAGATCATGACGCGGATTGCGTCTATGCACAACCTGCAGCTGAAACAGGCAGGGTGGAACTTTTCGGTCAAAGCAAAAAAATAACATGACATAGTCTCCATATGATTCCTGCATGCCGTGATCACGGCTGCGTGGAGGCACTTATATACTCAATAACCAACCATTATGAACCGAATGAAAGCAATTCTGGCAGTTTTGCTCGGGTGTGCTATGCCTTTGCTGATGCATGCCCAACAGCCTGCAACAGCTTCACTGAAAGGTATAGTAGAAAATGAAAAAGGCGAACCACTCGAAGGTGTTTCAGTCGAAATCGCAAACGATTCCGCAAAGATCAAAAACAGCGCCATTACCGACAACAAGGGGACTTATTCATTTGCCAGCCTGGCCGCCGGTGTCAGGTACACCATTAAATTCTCGTACGTGGGATACGAGATTGCAACACGTAAAAACTACCTGTTAAAGGCAGGGGAGAAGGGGTCATTGCTGATAAACATGAAGCTGATGCAAAACGACCTTTCCGACGTAGTGGTTGTAGGTTATGGAACTTCGAAAAAAATTAATGTAACCGGAGCTGTCGATCAGCTTTCCGGCAGGCAGCTTGCAGAACGACCCATTGCGAATGTGTTCCAGGGATTGCAGGGGGTGAGCCCGGGATTGAACATTACATATGCCGGTGGTGCACCAGGACAAACACCAAATATTAATGTGCGTGGTTATACTTCTATCAATGGTGGTTCTCCATTGATCATTATCGATGGTATTGCTTCTGCTACTGATGACCTGCTGCGGATAAATCCCTCAGACATCGCATCCATAACGGTCCTGCGTGACGCCGCTTCTGCTGCAGTTTATGGTGCAAGGGCGGCTTATGGCGTTTTACTGGTTACAACAAAAGAAGGTGCTTCAGGCGGCAGGCAGGTTATTTCATACAATAACTATTTCGCCAGTTCCCGGCCCACAATTTTGCCTGAGGCTGTGACAGATCCCTACATTTATTCCAGGGTTCTTGAGACATCGACCGATAACACGCCGTGGGATTACGTCAACTACTCAGACGAACATTATCAATGGGCTAAAGAAAGGTCCGCTAATCCATCTATTGAGGATGTACGTATCGATCCTTCGAACTCCGCCCTTTGGGCATATATGGGCAGTAATAACTGGAATGACTATTTTTTCAGCAAGTCCAATTTTTCACAATATCATACCCTCTCTTTCAGCGGATCTTCAGGCAATAAGAAAATGCCTATAGGTTACCTGCTTTCCGCCGACTATACCAATGAGAATGGTCTTAATAAATTGTCTCGCGATGACTGGAACCGGTACGGACTTCGGGCACGTGTCAATTTTACGCCACTCGAGTGGTTGAAAGTCGATAACAACCTGTTGGTATACCAGCTTGAAAGGGATGCACCTACTTACGCTATTACCGACCTCTATTACCTTCAACCGACTAACGTTGCAAAGAATCCTGACGGGAGCTGGGGTAACAATGCCGCTGGCAGGCTTGCTTCCCAATTAACCAGCGGTGGACGAAATACACAGGACCGTTTCGGTTTCCAGAATATTTTCCGCGGAACTGCGACCTTCTTAGATGGTGACCTGAGTATCGCCGGCGATGCGAGCTTCAAACGCGAATTATGGAAGTATCATACAGAAAACCTTCCTTACACTGTTGGTTATGGCCCGAACGACATCCGGATTGAGAACCCGATCGGCTCCATTACAGAAACACATGGAACCATCAAGCAGGACGTGTTTGATCTTTACGCCAATTATGGGAAAACATTTGGGATGCATGGATTTAAAGTGATGGCCGGCTTTAACCAGGAAAGCTATGAGTGGTCGCCACTATCAGCTTCACGTTCGCAGGTCATCTCTTCATCTGTTCCATATATAGGGCTCACCACAGGTGACGCGACTGTAAATACAACCTCGCAGGGTGGCTACTATAGTTATGCGATCCGGAGCTTGTTTGGCAGGGTCAACTACAGTTATCGCGATCGTTATATCCTGGAAGCCAATGGCCGTTACGACGGGTCCTCCCGTTTTCCATCCAGTAACCGCTGGGGATTTTTTCCCTCCGTTTCTGCAGCCTGGATCGTAACAAAGGAGTCCTTCATGGAGAACCTGTTCCCGGCAATTTCCACGTTTAAACTACGGGCCAGTTATGGAAGCCTCGGTAACCAGAGCGTAAGCTATTACGGCTACCAGCAAACGCTGCCGACTTCACTTTCATCATACCTGATCAATGGCAACCGTCAGACTGTGCTTGGAGTTGCGCCCTCACTTCGTGTTGATCCGGAAGCCTACACCTGGGAGAAAGTCTCAACAGCCAACGTAGGAACTGATCTTGCATTTTTTAATGATCGTCTCTTTACCAGCTTTGATTACTATGTCCGTAACACCACCGGCATGCTGGCGCCCAGCCAGGAACTGCCAGCAGTTCTTGGAACATCGGCACCCCAGCAGAATGCAGCTGATCTCAGTACGAAAGGGTGGGAATTTTCCATCAGTTACCGGAACAGTTTCTTTGGCGGCAGAAACCCGTTGTCTTTCAGCGCCAAGTTTATCTTATCTGATTCACGCAGTGAAATAACCAGCTATAACAACGCTTTACAGACATTCTCCGGTGCTTTCAGGCCGGGACAACAGATTGGCGAGATCTGGGGACTTACCAACAACGGTTATTTCAACAGCGAGGAAGAAATTGCAAAGCTGGATCAGTCAGCAATAGTGCCATGGGGAGCATTGGAAGTAGTGCCGGGATGGCCGCGTTACCTCGACCTCGACAAAAATGGTAAAATTGAAGAAGGTCCCTCTGCCCTCGATTCTAAAGACCTCAAGGTGATCGGGAACAGCAGTCCCCGGTACCGCTACGGGTTCAACCTCGACCTCGCATGGAAAGGCATTGATCTTTCGCTGTTCCTGCAGGGAGTCGCGAAGATGGACTACTATCCGCGCCATTACCTGTTCTGGGGACCATACCAGCAGCCATATGCGAACATCTATCCCTGGAACCTCGATTTCTATCGCGGAAGTTCAGAGACAGGAGCCGACCGTGACAGGCATTCCGCATCTTATCTTGCTGCGGGACTTGCAGATGCAAACCCGAATGGATATTTCCCCGTGCTGCAGTCATGGCTTGCTGACAACAACTATGGAACCGGACTGGACATTGCCCAGACCAAATATCTCCTGAATGCTGCTTATCTCCGGATTAAAAACCTGACGCTTGGTTATACCATTCCTCCGGCTTTGACAAACAGGTATCACATCAAACGCCTGCGGATCTTCTTTAGCGGTGAGAACCTTTATGAATTTTCTTCCATCAAGAAATACCTGGATCCTGAGTCGATCACCGATGGATACGGATGGGCCTACCCTTATCAACGCAAATATGCTGTTGGCATTAACCTGGATTTCTAATTCTCAAAACTGAACAATGAAAAAGACATTCATACCCGCAATACTGGTCGTGGTCCTGGGAACTGCATCATGCAAAAAGGATTTCCTGGATCGCTACCCGCAAACTTCGATTTCAGCCGACCTGTTTTTTAAGTCAGAGCAGGATCTTTCGCTGTATGTCAATGGACTGCTCAGCATGCCGGGAACCGGTGAATTCCTGAATGACCAGAACAGTGACAACACTGCAACCACTGGTGCTGTCGAAATAAAGAATATCATGACGGGAACACCAAGTTCACAGACAATTACGTCCGGTTGGAGTTGGGGCAGGCTGCGCAATATCAATTACTTCCTCGATAATTATCAACAGGCAGCAGTAAGTGATGAGGTTAAGAACCATTATGCAGGACTTGCCCGGTACTACCGCGCGCAATTCTATATGGGAATGGTTAGGCGCTATTCTGACCTGCCCTGGTATGGTAAGACTATTAACCCGGGCGACAGTGCCGAGCTCTATAAAGCCCGGAATCCCCGCGCCGTAGTTGTAGACAGTATTATGGCAGACCTGGAATTTGCGGCTGCGCATGTGCGGGATGAAGTGCCGACAGGTACTCCAGATGTATGGGCAGTAAAAGCATTCCAGGCCCGTGCGGCCTTATACGAAGGGACTTATCGGCGGTATCACGAAGAGTTGAATCTTCAAACTACATCTGATGCTTTCCTCCAGAAGGCTGTTGACGTGTCGAACGAAATCATGCAGTCAGGAAAATTCCAGTTGCATTCAACCGGGAAGGTGAACCAGGATTATGCTGACCTGTTCCGGAGTGCCGATCTTCTTGGCAATAAAGAGGTCATCCTGGCCAACCCATTTGACGCTACGAAGCCGGGAGCTCCTGGCAGCAGCGTGAATGGTATCGTATTCGGCGACTATGAACAATCGCCGTCACGTGACCTGGTGCAGACCTACCTGATGAAAGACGGCTCGCGGTTTACGTCCAATCCTGCTTACCAATCAATGCAGTATGTTCAGGAATTCAGCGATCGCGATCCCAGGATGAAGCAGACGCTGGTGTACCCCGGTTTCGTGCGTACGCCTGAAACAAAACCTTACGTGCAGCGGCTTAATAAGAATTTTACGGGCTATCACCAGTTAAAAGGCTACATCAATGGAACTACAGACAATGTGGTGATGAACAGTGTTGATTTCCCGGTTTACCGGTTTGCAGAGGTGCTGTTGAATTTTGCAGAGGCGAAAGCAGAATTGGGTACGCTTACACAGGCCGACCTGGAAAATTCGGTAAACCTGTTACGTAGCCGGGCCGGGATGCCTGCTCTGGACCTGGCGGCAGCAAATGGCGATCCTGATCCGGTGCTCGCATCGAAATATCCAAACGTGACTGGAGCAATGCAGGGCGTGCTGTTGGAAATCAGGCGGGAAAGGAGGGTGGAACTTGCATTGGAAGGATACAGGTTCGATGACCTTATGCGCTGGCATGCAGGTCTGTTGTTAGAGCGTATTCCCGAAGGCATGTATTTTCCGGGCCTCGGAAAATATGACCTGACAGGCGATGGAAACGAAGATATCATCCTGATCGGGGAGAATGAGACTATTCCTGCAGAAAACCAGAAAGAGAGCAATGCACTGGGCGAAAAACTTATATATTACAAGGCCGGGAGCTTTGGTGACAATGTTACGGTATTCCTTCGGAATGGAGCAGGCGGTGGCACGCTGGTAACGGAAATGACTCCACGAAGTTTCATTGAACCGAAGTATTACTATCGCCCCGTGCCGTATGGACAGGTGGTACTGAATCCCAACCTGTCGCAGATCTTCGGCTGGCAATAATTGTTAACTTTTATATTGAAGAGATGAATCGGATCAGTTTTCTTTTTGCAGTTCTGCTGCTGACCTTGGGTGTTTCGGCACAACAAAAGGTTTGTAAAACAGTGTTTATTATTGTTGACGGCATAGCGGCTGATGTAATTGAAAGTCAACCTGTGCCCAACCTTAAATCCATTGCGGCGAAAGGGCATTATTTCAGGGCATGGCTTGGCGGCGAAAAGGGCGGGTATTCACAAACGCCTACCATATCGGCCGTAGGATACAACAGCCTGCTTACGGGTACATGGGCGAACAAGCATAATGTCTGGGACAATGACATTGCGGCACCGAACTATAACTACCCAACCATTTTCCGCCTGATGAAGGACCAGTACCCGCAAAAAAAGACTGGTGTGTATTCCAGCTGGCTCGACAACAGGACCAAACTGGTTGGCGACGGGTTGGCAGCCACAGGAAATATTAAAGTCGATTTCGTGGCAGATGGCTACGAACTGGATACGGTACAGTTTCCTCACGACAGCCAGGACGACTATATGGAAAAGATCGACCGCAAGGTCGCTGAACAGGCTGCTGAAATTATTTCGAAACATGCACCCGACATGAACTGGGTTTACATGCAGTATACTGATGATATGGGACATATGTTTGGCGACCAGCCCCAGTATGCGAGGGCCATCCGGCTGATGGATGAGAAAGTCGGACTTGTTTGGAAAGCGATCCAGGAAAGGGAGAAAAAGTTCGGCGAAGAATGGCTCATCTTCGTCACAACTGACCATGGACGGGATGCAGCGACGGGCAAAGGACATGGCGGACAATCATACCGTGAACGGAATATCTGGATGGTAACAAACCAGCCTGCTGTTGGCAATTATGCAAGCTTTTTCAAACCTGCGATAACAGATATCTATCCCAGTATAGCCAGTTTTATGAAAATCAGGATGCCGGTGGAAATTGCCCGGGAACTGGATGGACAGAGCATTTTCAGCCAGGGCTCCATCACCAATATGCAGGTGAATTATTTCCAGGGAAAGATTGATGTGAGCTGGACACCGTTGGTTAAAAACCAGCAGGTACGCATTTTAGTCAGCACGTCAAATAATGTTAAGACTGGCGGAAAGGATGAATACTTTGAAGTAGGTAAAGCTGATATTTCAAAGGGTGCGGCGATTGTCGACGTGTCGAAATATCCATCGGAATTATACAAAGTGGTGTTGGAGGCACCGGGAACCACACTCAACCGTTGGGCGATCAACAAAGCGCCTGTACCTGCTCCTGCTTCCGCTCAGTTATTACCAGGCGGTCCTGCCTGGGGTGCCCTCTGGCAGCAATCCGCCGCCGAGTACAAAGCACTTGCATACCAGTCGTACCAGACAGCGAAGGCCCGCCTCGACCAGCTGTTGGCTGCCAGGCCAAGCGGAAAACCGCTTGCTGTGATCACGGATATTGACGAGACAGTACTTGATAACAGCCCGTATTTCATTCAGCAGGCGCTGAACAAGAAAATGTATGACGACAGCAGCTGGATCAGGTGGACAAGCCAGCAGAAATGCGACACGGTACCGGGTGCCCTGAATTTTTTCAGGTATGCCGCTACAAAGGGTGTCGAAGTTTTTTACATCACCAATCGTTTCGAAGTGGAGAGGGCAGCGACTTTGGCAAACCTGCAGAAATTCGGGTTTCCCAACACTACCGATGATCACCTTTTTCTGCTGAACACAGAAAACTCTTCCAAAGAAGTGCGCCGGAATGCTATTGAAGCCAAATTCGAGGTGTTATTGTTGATAGGTGATCACCTTGGTGATTTCAACCGCTTGTTCGATACCAAGGTGGAAGGCGAGAGGAGCCAGGCAGTTAACAAGGCCGCCGCACTTTTCGGGAACAGGTTTATCGCACTCCCCAATTGCATGTATGGTGGTTGGGAAGACGCGCTTTTCTACCAGAAACCCGGAACAGAAACTGTTGCCGCCAAAGATGCATTGCTCGTGAAAAGATTAAAGGAAATTGTAAAGTGACAGTAAGGGTGGTTTCAGAAAATATTCAGAATTAATTCTTTCTTTTGAGGGTTCAGACCTAAAAAATGAAGATCCTGATTGTTGAAGATGAAGCTGACCTCCGGAAAAGCATAGTTACCTATCTGTCGGGGGAGGACTACCTGTGTGAGGTTGCAGCCACATTCAGCGAAGCCATGGAAAAGACGGAGGTCTATGATTATGATTGCATCCTGCTCGATATAACCCTTCCCGATGGTAATGGTCTCAAGGTCCTGGATGCGCTTAAAGCCAATGATAAAGCGGATGGCGTGATCATTATTTCTGCCCGAAATTCTATTGATGACCGGATTACAGGGCTCAACCTCGGGGCCGATGACTATATGCCCAAACCGTTTCACCTGTCAGAACTCAGCGCGCGGATCGCCGCTGTTATCCGTCGCCGGCAGTTTAACGGCAGCAAACAGCTCGTTTTAAATGAACTGGTGCTGGATATCAGCGGCAAGACAGTTTCCGTAGACAGTGAAATTGTGGACCTGACCCGGAAGGAGTATGAGATCCTGCTGTACCTGATCGCCAACAAGAACAAAGTGATTTCCAAAAATGCACTCGCAGAACACCTTTCCGGCGATAAGGCGGAAGCCTATGATAATTTTGATTTCATTTACGCGCACATCAAGAACCTTAAAAAGAAGCTTATTACGGCCGGTTGTACGGATTATATTAAGTCCATTTACGGAATGGGTTATAAGTTTGATGTATAATGAGACTTCTCCAGGGAACCATACGTCAGTATTTTCTATTGTCCCTCGTAGCAATGCTCCTGGCCATTCCCACCTTCTACGTCCTCATTCGCGCCCTGGTACAGGAGGAAGTTGATGAAGAACTCATCGTTGAAAAGGTTGCGGTAGTTAAAAAACTACAGGAGAAAATGACTAAAAATCCGGGTGTTATTCCGGATCTGCTCGACAACGACCTGATTATTATTAAAGCGGCAAAATTTATTGCGCACGACAGCTTCTACAATGAAACCATTTATGATACGACGCTTCGGGAACGGATCCCGCACCGCGTGCTGGTAACTCACCAGTTGCTCAATAATAAACCGTACGAAATCCTCATTCGTGTTTCCATGCTTGACTACGATAACCTGATCGAGGTTATTGTGGCAGTCCAGGCTTTTGTTATGGTGCTGCTTTTCATCGGATTACAGGTAATAAACCGCAAGTTATCGAAGCGGATTTGGGATCCCTTTTACCGGACGCTCCACCAGTTAAGGCGATACCGGGTAGAAGAACAGCAGGCACTTTTATTTGATAAAACCGGGTATCTGGAATTTGATGACCTGAACAAGGCTATAACGCAACTGACAGAAAGAAACCATAAGGCGTATGTAAGCCAGAAGGAGTTTGTTGAAAATGCTTCCCACGAATTGCAGACTCCGCTGACGATTTTCCAGACAAAGCTTGAGCTGCTGATGCAAACCAGTCCGCTGAACAGTGAGCAGGCGGGACTGATCAGTAGCATGGCTGATACCAGTCAACGTATGAACAGGATGAATAAAGCGCTGCTGTTATTGTCGAAGATTGACAACCAGCTTTATTCAGGAAAAGAAGAAATTGACCTGAAGCAATTGTTCAATGAAACAGTCACGCAGTTTGAGGATGCAATTGAACAAAAAAATCTGAAAGTCCAGGTCGGAAACCATTCCAGACCAAAGGTCGAAGCCAACCGCACCCTGCTGGAAATCCTGGCGAACAACCTGGTGTTTAATGCGATACGGCATAACATGGCAGGAGGAATTGTAGAAGTGAGTTTTAATGACCACGAAGTTGCCATTGAGAATACCGGTAGTGCCAAACCACTTGATCCCGACCAGATCTTCCAGCGGTTCAAAAAGCAGAGCTCCGATGCAAACAGCCTTGGATTAGGGCTTGAGATTATCAGCAAGATCTGCCGCATAAATGAATTCGGCCTCCGCTATCGGTTCCATGACAACAAACATTGTTTTATAATAGACCTGCAGGGAGGAAACGGCAAAAATTCAGAATAAATTCAGGATCACATGTCACCTTGGTGTCAACTATGAAAACAACCAAGGCCCTGATAAGATATTTTTCCCCGGCCCTGATCACCCTCCTGCTGGTTACCTCTATGTCCACCATCACGCGGCTGCTTCTGTTTTTTCGGTCAGCCGCGGTGGTGGATTTAAGTTTTGGACAGGTTACGGGTGCGTTCCTGATCGGTTTTTTTTACGACCTGCTGGTGGCAGGTTTTTTTACATTACCTGTGGTGTTGCACTTATGGTGGCTGAATGAAAAATCATATAGTGACCGATGGAAATGGGTGATGCCCGTTGCCTACCTGGTTGTTATTTTCATCCTGGTATTCACCAGCCTGGTTCCAAAGGAGTTCAACAAGGATCTCAGGCTGGTTGTAATCGGGTATTTCTGTTGCAGGCTGTTGATTTTCCTGTTGCTTTCCGCGGCAGGTGACAGTTTTCGCCAGGCGTGGCGGAAATATGTACTGGTGATCGATGTCTTCCTGCTGTGTTTTATTATCACCTTTAATGCGTTGGGTGAGTGGTTTTTCTGGGACGAATTCTCTACCCGTTACAATTTCATAGCTGTTGATTATCTCGTATATACGAATGAGGTGATTGGCAACATCCGCCAGTCTTATCCCGTCGGCTGGCTGATTGCGGCCCTTTTAGCGCTGTCTCTCCTGGTTACTTTTTTGCTTCGGAATCAATTGTTCAACGCAGTCCGGGAAACGCTTTCGTTCCGGTACCGCTCAGCAGTTGCATTGACGTTCATAGTGGTAATTGGTGCTGGTTATGGCATGGCAGATCCCGAGTGGAGAAAGTTCAGCAAAAACGAATATGCAAATGAGCTTGCAGGAAATGGTATCTATGAATTTGGGAATGCCTTCTGGAATAATGAGCTGGATTATTTCAGGTTCTATCGTACCATGCCGGATAAGGAAGCCTTTTCCTTATTAAGAAAGGAACTGGGAACGTCAAGTTCAAAATTTATTAGTAACGATGTTTTTGATATCGAAAGGGAGGTGAATTACGGAAGGCCGGAAAAGAAAATGAATGTTGTGCTGATCAGCGTGGAAAGCTTGAGCGCCGGTTATCTGAATGCGTTTGGCGGCAAGTATAATATTACACCCAAACTGGATTCACTTGCCAGGCAAAGCATGTTCTTCACCAACCTTTATGCATCCGGAACGCGCACCGTGCGGGGTCTTGAAGCGCTTTCACTTTCTATTCCACCAACTCCGGGCCAGAGTATTGTGAAACGGCCTGGTAACGAGCATCTTTTCTCCCTTGGATCCGTTTTTAAAAGCAAAGGATATATTACCCAGTATATCTATGGGGGTGACAGTTACTTCGATAATATGGACTACTTCTTCAGCAATAACTCCTATGATGTTATAGACAGGGATAAAATTCCCGCTAACAAGATCCATTATGCCAATATATGGGGAGTAGCGGATGAAGACCTGTTTACTCATACATTAAGTGTACTGGACAGCAATTACCAGGCTGGCAAACCATTCTTTTCACATATTATGACGGTATCCAACCACCGGCCATTTACCTACCCGGATGGACGGATCGACATCCCGTCTGCAAGTCAGTCCCGCGAAGGTGGGGTAAAATATACCGACTACTGTATCGGGAAATTCCTGTCAGATGCGGAAAGAAAACCCTGGTTCAGGAATACCATTTTTGTCATTGTCGCTGATCATTGCGCCGGAAGTGCAGGTAGTGTGGAGCTGCCGGTAACAGGATATCACATTCCCATGCTGATTTATTCACCTGGTAATATTCAACCCCGCGAAATCAGCACAGTTAGTGCACAGATTGATATAGCGCCTACTATACTGGGAATGTTGAACTTTCGCTATAAAAGCAAGTTTTTTGGTCGCGATATTTTCGACATCAGTCCGGGCAGCGAGAGGGCATTTATAAGCACATACCAGGGGCTGGGATTTATTAGATCTGACAGGGTTGTCATTCAGTCTCCTATGAAAAAGATCCAGGCTTATGTTCCTGATTTTGTAACGGGTAAGTCGACACCTGTTGCGGTAAATGATACACTCGTAAAACAGGCGATTGCCTGGTACCAGTGTGCAAGCTGGCTGATCCGGAATAAAAAATATAATAGCCCTTCGGTACAGTAGGTGTTCAGTATTTCTTCAGATTCAGATGATAATTTTCTGTAAATGGAGACGATGAACGGGAAAAGGATATTAGTAACAGGTGGAGCTGGTTTCATCGGAAGTCATGTGGTCGATGCCTTACTCTGGCGTGAAAACGAAGTGTATTGCATTGATAACTTTGACGGCTATTATGATCCTTTGGTAAAAATGGAGAACCTGCGATCGGCATTGTCCAATCCGGATTTTCACCTGGTGAGAATGGATCTCGCAAATACCTCTGCAGCTAACCTGTTAAAGTTATTTCGATTAATAAATTTTGACGCTGTCATTCACCTCGCTGCCAAAGCAGGTGTACGAGCCAGTATTGAAGATGCGCAGGCCTACTATGAGGTTAATGTTAAGGGAACGCTCTCCCTGCTTGAGTTCGCACGACAGAAATTCATACAGCATTTCATCTTTTGCTCGTCGAGCAGCGTTTATGGTAACAATCCAAACCTGCCATGGCGGGAGAGCGACCTTTTGCATCAGCCTATCAGTCCATATGGCGCCACTAAACTGGCTGCCGAGGAACTCGGCCAGGTATATTCGGGATTGTATGGATTAACATTTATAGCATTAAGACTTTTTACTGTTTACGGGCCGAGACAACGCCCCGACCTTGCCATTCATCGTTTTTTTGAACAAATGAAAGACGGAAAGCCGATCACGTTATTTGGTGATGGTAATTCGAAGCGTGATTATACTTATGTGGCTGATATTGTCAACGGAATTCTTGCTGCGCTTTCATATACCCGGGAACAATTTGACATTTTCAACCTGGGTAATAACCGTCAGGTTAAACTAGGAGACCTGGTCCGCCTGCTGGAGGAAAATATGTCTACCCGTGCAATTATAAACTGGCAAAATGACCAGGCCGGGGACGTGAACCAGACTTTTGCCGACATTTCAAAAGCACAGCAATTGCTTGATTATCGTCCGACAACAACCATTGATGAAGGGGTAAGGAAATTTGTTCGATGGAAAGAACTGCAGGCTGCTTTAGTGTAATGAAAAAGAAATCTCAGCAAGATGCAGCAGGTAAAAATATTGCCGGTATTAGTTCTGCTCACTGCCGTTTTGCTGTTTGTGAGGCTCGGTACCGTTAGTGTTTTCCAGGTCGCTGAAGCCCGCAACAGCCGGTGTGCTGTTGAAATGTTTGAATCAGGTGATTATGTCGTTCCTCATTTCAATGGCCAGGTACGGGTTGATAAACCACCGCTGCATTATTATTTTATGATTGCAGCATACAAGGTGGCGGGAGTCAGTGAAGGGACCTCTCGGTTCTTTTCTGCGGTTTGCGGAATGCTGGTATTTTTTGCTGTCTGGCTGGCAGTGAAAAAGAACCTTGGAGTCAATGCTGCAGTGGTCACCTGGCTGGTTTTGCTTTCATCATTGCATGTAATCTTCCAGTTCAGGCTCGCGACACCTGATCCATACCTGATTTTCTGCCATGTGGTTTCGCTGTATTGTTTTTATGAGGGATTGATGTCTGGACGAAAAGGGTTTGTTTTACTAACGTATGTGCTTTGGGGAGCAGCTATCGTTGCGAAAGGACCAGTTGGGTTGGTATTGCCGGCAACAACTGTTTTTTTGTTCCTCCTGTTTACCGGGCGCTTACGCATCCAGGTTATAAGATCAATGTTGCCCGTTTGGGGATCGCTGATTGTTTTACTTATCGCATTACCCTGGTACCTGATGGTTCACCGCGAAACTGGTGGCGAATGGACCTCCGGTTTTTTTGTTACGCACAATATAGGTCGTTTTAACAGGCCGATTGATGGTCATGGCGGTGGTTTTTATTTGCCAATTGTCTTCCTCCTGGCTGGTCTTTTTCCTTTTGCACTGTTATTGCCCAGGACATTGGTTACCGGATGGAAAGCCATTAGGCACAATGACTGGCTCTTTTTTAACCTGCTTGCAGCTGCTGTTGTCATTACCTGTTATTCGATTGCTTCGACGAGACTTGTCAATTATATTGCTCCGGCATACCCGTTTACTGCCGTATTGATCGCCAATTTCCTTGTCAGCCAGCATGAAACACAACAGCGAAAGTTATTCGCGGAATGGATCATCCTTTTAATTGTGGCAGTTGCGATTCCTGTCGGGGTACTTCTATGGATGAAGGGCCAGCCCGAATTGCAGTCCATTTCTTCATACCCATGGATGCTGGGCGTGTTGCCGGTTGCCGGGGCCGGAGGGTTCATTTTGAACATGAAGGCACGTGGTAAAGAAGCGCTTTCTTTTGTTGCAGTCGGTTCAGTAATGACCACGTTGCTTTTCCTGGTTGTTTTGTATCCTGCTATTGATTCCTGCGGATCGGTGAGCCGCCTTCGTGAACTGGCAAGATCAACCCCGAAATTAGCAGCCTATCGTTCACTGAATGACGCGTTCGTGTTTTATCATGGCGGCACTATACCGGTTTTCTCTTCTGCCCGGGAGATTTCAGTTTATATGAAGAGTAACCCGGATGCTTTGGTTATAGAACGGGCCCGCGTCTCCGGGCTTCCTGACAGCCTTTCCAGTTTAACCGCCATCGCCACAGTAAAAGACCTGTTCAGTAGCCAGTCGACTATTTTTTATAAACACGAAGTAGTCAATAAAAACAATGACCATGAAGCTTTCCCTGGTAATAGCGTTGTACAATGAGGCAGGTAATATCCTGCCATTGCTACATAATATTGTTGAAGCTCTTGACTCCGTTTCATATGAGCTCATACTTGTGGATGATGGGTCAACGGATGGCTCCGCCGACATCATACAACGACACCTGCTGCCCTGTATAAAACTTGTCAGGCTCCGGAAGAATTATGGTCAGTCAGCTGCCATGGCTGCCGGTATAGAGGCAGCTGCCGGAGAATTCATTGTTACCATGGATGCAGATCTGCAAAATGATCCGGCAGATATTCCGATGATGCTTGAAGTATTATTGCGCGGCAAGTGGGATGTGGTGGCAGGGATCCGGAAACACAGGAAAGACGGACTGCTTCTCCGGAAAATCCCCAGCAACATCGCCAATCGCCTCATCAGGAATTCTACTGGTATATTACTTCACGATTATGGGTGCACGCTAAAAATCTTCCGGCGTGAATTTGCAAGGAATCTTGGATTATATGGACACTTGCACCGGTTCATACCTGTGCTGGCAGCCGTACAGGGAGCAAGAATGACAGAAGTGGAAGTTCGGCACCATCCCCGCGTAAGTGGTCAGTCTAAATATGGAATGGGCAGGTCGGTGCTGGTTATAAGTGATCTTATTTTCATCCTGTTCCTGCAGAAATATTTCCAACGGCCGATGCATATTTTTGGTCCCATTGGCCTGATGATGTTTTTAACCGGATCTGTAATGAGCCTTTACCTGCTGATGCTGAAAATCGGCGGGGAACGGATAGGGCAACGGCCTTTGCTGGTCATAAGTGTGATGCTTATCCTGGCAGGGTTGCAATTTGTTTTTTTTGGTATAATCACCGAAATCCTGATGCGTACCTACTACGAGTCGCAACACAAGAGATCTTACCATGTTCGCGAGGTTGTGACGTATAATGCCGTACTCACATGAACTACTGGCTTAAATATATTTTCCGGTTGGTCGTATCAGCGATCGCAGTTTACATCGTTTCGCGGAAGATCGATCTGCGGGTAGTTGCTGATCTCGCCGGGAATGTTTCACTGCCGATGCTTTTCGTTTCAATTCTTGTGTACAATTGCTCACAGGTTATCAGTTCACAAAGACTGTCAGGCTTCCTGAAAGTTGTTGATCCCACCATAAGTGAATTATGGAACCTCAGGTTGTATTACCGGGGAATGTTCTATAACCTGTTTCTTCCCGGAAGTGTTACTGGCGATGCTTATAAGGTCGTTGTGCTGAAACGGAGATCAGGGGGCTCCTATAATTTATACATCACAGCCATTCTGCTTGACCGTCTTACCGGCCTTATGTTGATCTTCGTAATTATAGGGTTGCTTTTTTTGTTTACTACTGCCGGGAAGCATGTCCCGGTTTATTTGAATTACATCTCAGTTGCCTGCCTTTTCCTCCCCATATTGTTATGGTTCGTGGTAAGCAGGTATCTTAACAGGTTTCGGGTACCACTATTTCCTGCCTGCCTGTTGTCGCTGGCAGTCCAGTTTCTTCAGCTTGCTTCACTTGGGTGTATCCTTCACGCGCTCGGAGTTGAACCAGGGCAATACCTTACTTATGCATTAATGTTTTATGTAAGCTCACTTGTGTCTGCCATTCCATTTACTATGGGTGGACTAGGTGCGCGGGAACTGGTATTCATGACTGGATCCGCCTGGTTCGGCTTGCAACAGCCTGTTGCCGTGTCAGCAGCATTTTTATTTTTCCTGGTTGTTGCTTTGAGTTCGCTTGTAGGGGCGTGGTTACCTGTTGAAAATAAGAATATGAATGTTGATCCGGCCATGCAGGCATAGGCAGAAATGACTGAAATATTTTGAAGTGATACGGATAATGCTGTATGTTTGTCTACATAAACAGTAGACTAATATGGGAAATCCTGCAATTCAAAGGGGAACCTGGCGAGCAATCACTGCTTCTCTGTTGCTGCTGTTCCTGTATACCTCAGGGGTTAAGGGAAAGGATTTAAAGGAAGGAATAAAAAGTGAAAAAGTTAAGGGAGTCGTCGTAACCAGAGAGGGGAAACTTCCCGTCAAAAGCGCTTTGGTCTATATTGTCAAAGGGGAAGAGGAGACATTAACAAATGGAAAAGGGGAATTTATCCTTAATACCTGGAATCGAACACCTTTTGAATTAAATGTTGAGAATGAGGGCTTTAAACCAGTTCGTGTGATAGTAAACAGCACTTCTGAAACCATAAACGTCTTCCTGGAAGCAAAATAAGTGCGCTGGTAATGTGCGTTCCACATTGCCTCGCTCTGCAGCAAAGCAATCGTTGAGGGCCGGTATGTCTATACCGGCTTTTTTATTAATAATACCGTCACCCAACTAAAAAATAAATGTCTATAGGTTTTGTAGACTTAACAATTGTTGTATATATTTGACCCCAAGAAGTCTATTAATAGAATAGACTATGTATAATAAGTCTACAAAAATCATGGACATACACCAACCACAAACCAAACTGAATGCATTGATTATGAAAAGATTATTAACCCTGCTTTTCCTTTTAGTGATCGCGCATTTTTCTTATGCCCAGCAGGCAGTGGAAGGATGGGTGAAAGATAGCACCGGTGCTGCAGTAGCAAGTGCGACCATTTCAGTTAAAGGAACAACAAGCTATGCTATCTCTGATGCCAATGGACATTTCAGCATCGTTTCAAAGAGAACTCCGCCATTTACCCTGCTCGTAAGCTCGGTAGGCTTTAAAGCCTATGAACTGGCGGTGAATTCACTGGCTGATAAGCTGGCTGTAGTGCTGTTACCGGGTAGCGATCTGACAGAAGTGGTGATCACTTCGCGCCGCCGGATGGAAAGTGCCCAGAATGTACCTATCCCGATTTCAGTTGTTGGCGGTGGACAGGTTGAGGCGACAGGTTCGTTTAACGTTAACCGGCTGAAAGAACTTGTTCCCACTGTGCAGCTATATTCCTCAAATCCAAGGAACACAACGCTGAATATTCGCGGACTCGGATCCACATTCGGTCTTACCAACGACGGCATTGACCCTGGTGTTGGTTTCTATGTGGATGGTGTGTATTATGCCCGTCCCGCCGCTACTACATTAGATTTTATCGATGTTGACCAGATTGAAGTTTTGCGTGGACCGCAGGGTACGCTTTTCGGAAAGAACACCACTGCCGGGGCATTTAACATTACCACCCGCAAAGCAAGCTTTACGCCGGGTGCAAATTTTGAAGTCAGCTACGGAAACTTCGGTTATATCCAGGCAAAGGCATCTGTGACAGGTCCTATAAGTAAGAAATTTGCGGGCAGGCTTTCATTTTCGGGTACGCAGCGCGACGGCGTTATTAAAAATATTTCAACCGGGAAATACATCAATGATATCAACAACCTGGGTTTGCGCGGGCAACTGCTTTATTCCCCAAGTGATAAGGTTCAGCTGACACTTTCCGGTGATGCGTCGAGGCAGCGTCCTGACGGTTATGCGCAGGTGCTGGCAGGGGTGGTTCAGACACAGCGGGCTCCTTACCGGCAGTTTGACCAGATCATTGCAGACCTTAACTACCAGGTGCCCAGCAGGAATGCTTTTGATCGGATAATTGATCACAATACACCCTGGCGTTCGGGAAATGACCTTGGTGGTGTCGCCCTGAATGCAGATATTAAAATAGGATCCGGTACCCTTACTTCCACCACTGCATGGCGTTATTGGAACTGGGATCCCTCCAACGACCGTGACTTCACCGCGCTGCCTGTGCTTAGCTTGTCGCAGGCAACTTCCAAACACAAGCAGTGGACACAGGAAGTCCGCTATGCAGGTAACTTTTCTAACAAACTAAGCGGTGTGATCGGCGTATTCATCATAGGGCAGGACCTTAAAACAGATCCGGTTCATATCGAAGAATCCGGATCAGCACAATGGCGCTTCTCGCAAAGTACTACCAGCGAAAAATGGAAAACGCCCGGACTTCTTGACGGCTACGGAATTAAAACTACCTCGCGGTTAAAGACATTTGGTGCGGCTGTTTTTGGACAGATCGACTGGGCAATCACCGAAAAACTCCATGTATTACCGGGACTCCGTTTCAACTTCGACCAGAAAAAAGTTGACTACGACAGGCGGACATATGGCGGCTTGCAAACCGATGATCCGGACCTGATTGCCATCAAGAACTCTGTTTATTCCAACCAGGCGTTTACTGCTGATGTTGATGAAAATAAACTCTCCGGTCAGTTTACAGTTGCGTACAAATGGGCTGACAACATAAACAGCTTTGCTACCTTTTCAACAAGTTACAAGCCTGCCGGTGTGAACCTGGGTGGATTGCCAACTTCAAATGGGCAGCCGATGCTTGAACTTGCGCAGATCAAGCCCGAATATGTCACACACTTCGAACTTGGTATAAAGACGAAGCCGACTAATCGTTCCATTTTGAATGTTGTTTTCCATCATACCGATGTTAAGGATTACCAGACCCAGGTACAGACAGCTGAGGTCGGAGTGAACAGGGGCTTCCTGGCAAATGCGGAAAAAGTACGGGTACTTGGTGTTGAAACAGATGCCAACATAACTCTTGGCAAGCATTTATCCCTATATGGCGCGGTTGCATTTACTGAAGGTATTTATGTCTCCTTCAAAAATGCCCCTGTGCCTCTCGAAGAAACCGGTTCACAAAAATCCTTTAAGGATCTTTCCGGTGATCAGCTTCCCGGTATTTCCAAATGGGCGGGTTCATTGGGCGGTGAATTATCATCAAACCAACTCAGGCTGATAGGCCAGAATGGAAAACTCTTCTTTGGATTGGACTCATATGCCAGGTCTTCTTTTTCTTCAAGTCCGTCACCTTCCAAATATCTTAATATCCCTGGGTATGCAACATTTAACTCACGATTGGGCTTCCGGGCCACTGACGGGTTATCGCTCTTTGTCTGGGGTCGCAATATCTTTAATAAAGACTACTACGAACAACTATTACCGGCAGCGGGTAATGCCGGCCACTATGCCGCAGTATTGGGCGACCAGCGGACATATGGCATCACCGTACGCTATTCTCTTCAATAACTCCTGCCGAAAATCTCTCGTTGCTTATTACAGTATAGAACGCCCTGGTAGTCTTACCGGGGCTATTTTTTTACGTTTAGATTTTACTTTTTACTTTCGGAAATGGTTACATACGAACAGATCTTCCGGAATAACCTGGACTGGGTTGAACGCCACAAAGAAAAAGACAAGGATTTTTTCGAAAAACTCGCTTCTGATCAGCAGCCCGGCTATTTATACATTGGTTGCAGCGACAGCCGCGTAACTGCCGAAGAGATGATGGGAGCAAGCCCTGGCGAAGTTTTCGTACATCGTAACATTGCAAACCTTGTCAACAGCATTGACCTGAACGTGATGTCTGTGATTAATTATGCTGTCCGGCACCTGAACGTAAAACACATCATTGTCTGCGGTCACTATAACTGTGGTGGCGTGAAAGCTGCCATGGAACCCAAAGACCTGGGAATCCTAAATCCATGGCTCAGGAATATACGCGATGTATATCGTATGCATAAGGACGAACTCGACGCCCTTCCGGAAGGTAAGGAAAGATATGACCGCCTTGTAGAACTGAATGTACAGGAGCAGGCAATTAACGTGATCAAAACCGCAGCGGTCCAGTTATCCTACAGCGAAAATAAATTTCCGGTTGTTCATGGCTGGGTGTTCGACATCCATAGTGGGATGTTGAAAGACCTTCAGCTCGACTTTGAAAAAATCCTGAAAGATATCCAGGGCATTTACAACCTTACCGGCAAGGATCTTTTTATGTAGAAAATTCATTCCTGATCAGACCTTGTTAGTCCCAGGTTTGATGTCAATTGTTTCAGCGCCCCCCGGCCAGGTCAGTTTCAACTTCAGGGGAATAGTTGATTCGATCCGGATTTGTGGTCTCTGCTTCGGATTGGTTCGCGCGGCACAGTGGAAAGTGAGTAACCCGTCTTTCCCAAGGGGGTACCTTTCTATCCCATGCTCGTCAGTAAGCCGCACATCCCAATTGATCTGCTGTTGCTGAAGGTTGGACGTAATTCCGAATATGCATTCAAACATTATGGAAATCGGTACAAGGCCGGTCCACCCGATAAATTCAGGCCTTGCCAGGAAGCCGGGGCTGGTAGTTTCCGGTGCGTAATATTCAAAGAAGGTACCGGTGTCCTTAAACACCTGGCCTACCTGCTGGTGATGTTTTATGGCAAGATCAAATGCCTGCGCATGAAAGTTTTTATTCCTCAATCCCGATATCACCATATAGTTGGTGGGTGCCCAGACGCCTCCCTGCCAGTAGCGGCCGTCTGCCTGGTATTTCTCATGATCGGCAGGTATTGATGGAATCGGGTGTTTTCGTGCAAAGGTTTTAGGGTCATTTAGGTGAGCCACAAATCGTTTGAGTTCCTCCGGCTCCAGAACATCTGTCCATAGTGCCCAGTAGGCCCCAATGCTTTTTAAGGTACCAAGACTGCCATCGGCATAACGGTCATACAGGAACGCGGTTTTCGGGTCCCATAACTTTTCCCGGATGTATTTTTTCAGGAATTTGGTTTCCTCTTCGATATCTTCTATTTCCTGCCAGCGTTCCGTATAAAAGCCGAAATCTATCAGGATCTTCCCGATATACAATTGCTGAAGGCAGGTGTCGAGCCAGGTCATATGCCCGTTCGAATAGATCGGGTTATATTTCTTCTGCACCCTCGGTTGGTTATCCATACCGGTGCCCCATCCGCTCGACCAATAGGAACCATCCTGCCAGGTCCTGTTCAGGCCCAGCCATTGGTAGTAGGCGCAGAGTACGGGGAAGATTTTATGAATACGGTTCAGGTCACCGAATTGCCTGTAATATTCCAGTTCACTCCACGGGATCAGGTTTGGGCCCGTACTCGTAGGATCATACCGGTGGAAGCAATCGCCTCCTGTTTCTCCCCAGATCTCACGGCAAATAAATCCATCAGGATGTTGCTTTGCATAAAAGTTGTTTAATGTCTGCTGGAAAGGATATGCCCTTGAACCATACCTGGCGAACATGGTAATAAATGTGGAATCCCACATAAAAATATTCCCATTGTATGCAGTGTCGATATAGGAGCAAATAAAACCTGAATCTTTTGCGGGTGCCTTGATATTTTTGAATGCGATCTCCCAGGCTTTCCAGTACATTTCGATAGCAAGGTCGTTTCCTTTCCAGGTGGGCAATGGCAACAGTTCCTTCGCCTGGGAAAACGGTGGTGCCGCTATAACGCTCGTATCTGCGCCACGAAATTCATTCTCAGTTACGAAGATGTTTTTTATGTAGGTATTCTTGTATTCGGACTGAATGTCTGCATCGGGTAATTTTTCTGCGGGCGACTTTGTGCCAGCTTTAAGTGCAGCATTTGGTACAGCGGCAGATGCTGCGATGAGTGCAGTATTTCTCAAAAACTTTCGACGCGAATCCATGAGTCTGAATATTTAAAGTAAACTAAGATATTATGGGCGTATTCTGCAATGTGGTGGAAAAACGTAAATTAATCCTCAAATTACGTCCGGCAAAACCTGCACGTTGATTATTGCGTTAAATTGATGCGTTATAACCAGAATACAATGCGCAGCTTCGTTTTGACCGCTTTCTTGTTTGCCTGCGTGGCAGCCATTCCAGGTTGCAGCGACAATGGAAAAAATAAACCGCTTTTTGAACAGCTTCCTTCGGGCAGAACGGGAATAGATTTCTCCAATGAAATAAGAGAAGACGAAAAACTTAACATCCTCACATTCGAATACTTTTATAACGGCGCCGGTGTTGGTATCGGTGATTTTAACAACGATAGCCTGCCTGATGTTTTTTTCAGTTCAAATATGGGTAAAAGCAGGCTTTACCTGAATGAAGGCGATTTCAGGTTCAGGGATATTACGGAAGCAAGCGGAATTAATACGGAGGGGAAATGGGCAACCGGTGTTTCTGTTGTTGATATCAACCAGGATGGCTTCAGTGATATTTACCTTTCTTTTGCCGGTCCTCACGAAGCTGGAAAGCGTGCGAATGCTTTTTATATAAATAACCGGGATAACTCATTCACCGATAGGGCTGCAGCTTACGGCCTTGCCGATACCGGGCATAGTGTGCAGGCTGTGTTCTTCGACTATGACCGCGATTCCGATCTTGACATGTACCTGCTTACCAACATCACCGACGAAACAGGTCCCAATATCATCCGCCCGAAACGGAACAATGGCGAAATGGCCAATACCGACAGGCTTTACAGGAATAATGGTAATGAAACTTTTACCAATGTTTCGAGAGATGCAGGCATTACGCATGAAGGTTATGGTCTCGGTGTTGCAGTGTGTGATTTCAATACTGACGGATGGCCGGATCTTTTTGTTTCCAATGACTATGTTTCCAATGACCTCCTGTACATCAATAATTGCGATGGCACATTTTCCGAAAGATCTTCAGCTGCGTTCAGGCATACGAGTTATTCGGCAATGGGTAATGATGTTGCTGATATGAACAACGACGGGAAACCGGATATAATTGAAGTGGATATGCTTCCACCTGACAATTTCAGGTCAAAGCTGATGCTGGGTGCGACCAACCACGACCGCTATCGTTCCGAGATCCAATACGGCTACGCTCCGCAGTTTATGCGAAATACACTGCAACTTAACCAGGGTGCCGGACCGGGCCAGTTGCCAGCATTCAGTGAGATTTCCATGTTGTCGGGCGTAGCGGCCACTGACTGGAGCTGGAGTCCGCTGTTCGCTGATTTTGACAATGACGGTTGGAAGGATCTGATGATCACTAACGGTTATCCCCGCGACATTACCAACCGGGATTTTATCAGTTACAGGGCACAGAATTTCATGCAGGAAAATAGCGCGGAGAGCCAGCAGGAAAAATGGTTCGCAGCTCTTCAGCAACTTGACGGAGCCTTATTGCACAGCTTCCTTTTTCAGAATAAGAAAGACCTGACTTATAAAGACGTGTCAGCAGAATGGGGGTTTAATACAAGTGCCTATTCCAGCGGTGCAGCATATGCAGACCTTGACCGTGATGGCGACCTGGACCTTATTATAGTTAATACCGGCAAACCGGCCGGCATTTACAGGAATAATGCAGAGACTTTAATTAAGAATCATTTTCTCGGTATTAACCTGGCTGGACCTGCCGGGAATATCGAAGGTTACGGAGCCAGGATCAAAGTATTTGCTGATAGTCTTTCCATTTACCAGGAGCAGTATCCCGTGAGGGGATATCAATCCACCGTTGAATCAACAATTCACCTGGGCCTGGGCAAAAATAAAACCGCAGACTCAGTTATAGTTTTGTGGCCGGATGGAAAAATGTCAAGACTGCTTAATGTGCTGGCGAACCAGGTAATCAGCGTTAAATATTCAGATGCTGTTTTACCTGAACCGAAGCCTGTAATGATTGCAACTCCGTTATTTGAAAACGCAAACCAAAAGTATGGGATCCAATTCCGGCATGCAGAGTCACCCTATACCGATTTCAATATACAGCCTCTCCTGCCGCACAAATTTTCCCAAAGCGGTCCCGGAATCACTGTGGGCGATATGAACGGTGATGGGTTGGATGATTTTTTTGTTGGCGGCGCCTATCACCAGTCGGGGCAATTGTTTTTCCAGCAGGCTAATGGAAAGTTTCTTCCGCGTAAACTCGATAGCGATCGGAAACAGGAGGAAGATCTCGGCGTTTTGTTATTTGATGCGGACAAAGACCGGGACCTGGATCTGTATATCGTTAGCGGAGGAAACGAGTTTGAAGCTGGTTCCAGGTATTACCAGGACAGGTTGTATAAAAACAACGGCAAGGGCACATTCACCCGCGACTCACTTGCTTTGCCAAAGGAAACATCCAGCGGGTCATGCGTTGTGGCTACGGATTTTGACCTTGATGGCGATCTTGATCTTTTTGTCGGCGGAAAGATCATCCCGCAGCATTACCCGGATGGTGGCGTGAGCAGGCTGCTGGAAAACAACGGCGGCCGGTTTACAGATGTTACGGATGCAAAAGCACCGGGGCTAAAAAACATCGGTATGGTTAATGCCGCGATCTGGTCCGATGTCAATAATGACCAGCGGCCCGATCTTGTTTTGGCAGGGGAGTGGATGCCCATTACTGTTTTCATCAATGAACATACTCGCTTTACAAATGCTACAACTTCGTTTGGTCTTGATCATACGGTAGGATGGTGGAACAGCATCCAGGCAGGTGATTTTAACCAGGACGGCAAAACTGATTTTATTGCCGGAAACCTTGGCAGCAACAGCCGCTATACTACCAATGATAAACACCCCTTAAGTATCTACATTAATGACTTTGGAAATATTGGTAACCGCAACCCGATTATTACCGTTAACGACAGCGGCGTTGGTTATCCCATACATCCAAGGGATGACCTGATGATGCAACTGCCAGGCTTAAGGAAGAAGTTTCCTCTTTATGCGGATTATGCAAAAGCCAGGATCACTGACCTTTTTACTGCTGATCAATTGCAAAAGGCAAAATCAATACGGGCGAATACTTTCCAGACTGTTCAACTGGTTAATAATGGCGACAAGCCATGGACCATTCACCCTTTATGCGTTGAAGCGCAGTTTGCGCCCATCTTCGGAATCCTGGTGAACGATTTTGATACTGATGGTTTTGATGATGTGCTGCTTACCGGTAATTTTTATGGGGCTGAAGTAATAAACGGGCAATACGATGCATTCAAGGGCCTTTTTCTGAAAGGAAAACCTGGCGGTGGTTTTACAGTCGCTGCGAATGATTTCCGGATGGAAGGTGATGGTAAAGGTCTTGCAGAAATCCTGGTGAAGAACAGGTCACTGGTACTGGCTGCCACAAATAATGACACACTTAGTGTTTTCGAGCAAAAGCCGGTGCAGTCCAAAAGAACAGAAAAACTGCATAATGATGATGCCTGGGCAATTTTACATTTCCAAAATGGAAAGACCGCCAGGAAAGAGTTCTATTATGGGTCTGGTTACCTCTCCTCATCTGGCAGGTATCTTCATATTCCGGCAAATGTAAAGGCAGTTGAAGTGTACAACTCAAAGGGTGTAAAAAGAAGCTTAGTGTTGTGATGCAGTTGAATCGATCCGCGTAAAGTAACGGATTTCATAACGCACCTGGTTTTTTCCACTGAATAGCGGTTGTTTGTTTTTCTTAAGGGCCATTCTTTGCTGATCGATATGGAGTATAATGAATTCTCCTGATGGTCCCCCGGTTGTTTCAGAGATGGATAAAATGGAGTCGTTGCATGCGTACCTGTATTCCAATTGTTCACCCATTCCCTTTCTCAATACAGTCTTGTTCTTCCTGTATTCGTAAACTTCTTTGGGATACGGATTTTTATTAGTGAAGCCGAAGCCGTTGTAGTTGTCGTAGATGGAATCCATTTGCCAGCTGCCAACTATTTTGACTTCTGCCGGCTGGTCACAGGCTCCCAGTGCAAGCAATGCAAAGAGAGCGGATGATAATATTAATCCCTTCATCAAAATTCAGAATTTGTATAAAAAATGATCCCGGCAACCTTACATGGTTAAAGTAGTAAAGTTACCGGGATCACATTTATTTAGATGATTATCTGAAATCGGGGTTTTGCTCCAGTACCCCATTGCTCAGGTCGATCTGGCGCTGTGGGATCGGGAACAAATAGTTTTTAGGACGCTGGAAATTCCTTGCTGGTTTCCATTGGCCACGTGCCTTCGCGTAATGCGCTTTCAGGTCAATGATTCCGGCGCGGTCCCAACGCATCAGGTCCTGGTGGCGTTCATTTTCTCCCGCCAGTTCAACCCTTCTCTCATGGATCAACTGGGTCATGGTAGCATTTGAAATATCTGCCAGGCCATTACGGCTTCTGACTGCATTTATCTCTGCATCCCCGTTTGCGCCGGACCTGATCTTAGCTTCCGCAACAAGCAGGTATACATCTGATGCACGCAGCATAATAATGTTCATGTTGTTGTCCAATCCTCCATCTGGTCTCCAGTTAACATATTTCCTGAAGAAGTATCCTGTGTTGGTTAATCCTGGTGGAACGGGCTGTAGTCCACCGTTAGACTCTCCTGCATCGATCATGTCACCCACTTTCGCCAGGGTGTAAGTCAGTCGTTCGTCATCTGCTTCAAATTCGTCAGCGAGGTCCTTGATTGGTTCGTTAAAACCCCAGCCACCCCAGGGACGTGGTGCCGAGTAAATCGAGGTTACGTTTTCCGTCCAGCCGTCTGTACACTGGATGGAGAACAGGACTTCCGGGTTGTTCTTTGTTTCAGGCGCAAAATTGTCTCCGAAACTTGCGGCCAAAGGATATGGACCTGTGATGACTTTGTTCCCTGTTTCGATTGCTTTTGGCCAGTTCTCCTGGTAAACATAAAACTTGGTAAGGTAGCCCCAGGCTGAACCTTTCGTTGCCCTGCCGAGATCGGCCTCATCGTATTGCAGTTCCAGTGATTCTGCCGCCGCGGTCAGGTCGGCTTCGATTAGTGCTTTAATTTCGTCAGCCGTAGCTTTAGGGACATTGTAATTATTGGCCAGCACGTTTTCCTCGGTGATCAGGGGAACCTGGCCGTAAATGCGGTAGAAATGCCAGTAGATGAAACCACGCATGAAGTGCGCTTCGCCAAGTATTCTTCTTTTCAAGCCCTCATCCATCTGGATCTTCGGTACATTAATGAGGATGGCGTTGGCACGGGAAACCACTTCATATTTTCTCGCCCAGCTGTCATTTAACTGTGGGTTGCTTGGTTCGTACGTAAATTCTTCTATTGCCTGGTCTTCGGGGTGGTCACCGGCGCGCCACTGGTCGTCGGAACAAATGTCCCAGGTCTGTTCGGTATGGGCGAACATATATTCGTCGCCGAGAAAAGAATACAGCGCATTGGATGCGGCTATCGCATCATCGGCATTGCGCCAGAAATCTTCGGAAGTGGATTGTCCATATGGCGGAGAGTCCAGGATGTTCTTTTTGCAACCGGACATGGAGGCTATTGTGAGGAGAACAAGTCCACTTTTTATAATGATATTTTTCATGTTGCTTCTTTAATCGTTAAAATGTGATATTGGCGCCAAAGATCCAGGTACGTGATTGTGGGTACTGTGCATAGTCCACGTTGATCTGCTTGTTGCCGTCAATGTAACCCAGTTCAGGATCGAGGCCTGAGTAATCGGTAATCGTAAATACGTTCTGGCCGGTCACATAAAACCTCAGGCGGCTTATTCCGATGTTCTTTGTCAGCCTCTCACTCAACGTATAACCAATTACCAGGTTTTTAAGCCTGAAGAAATCACCTTTTTCCACGAACATGTCAGAAGTGCGGTAGTTGCGGTTATTCCTCTTGGTTGTCATCCGCGGAATGGAGTTGCTGGTGTTTGGACCTGACCAGCGATTCACTGTCTCCTCATACATGTTGAATGAATAGGTTGGATCAAGGCCCTGCATCCTGTCGGCATTGTAAATTTCCAACCCGGCATTTCCAAGGAAGAACAGGGAGAGATCAAATCCTTTGTAACCGAAGTCCGCATTGAGGCCGTACACTACTGAAGGGTGTGGGCTTCCCAGTTTCACCCGGTCTTTATCATCGATCAGTCCATCTCCGTTGGTATCAATAAAACGGACGTCACCTGGTTCAATCAGCCCGTCCAGTCTCCTTGAATCGTTGGCAATATTGGGATCTTTGGCGATGTCTTCTGCTGTCTGGTACAACCCGTTGGTTCTCCAGCCCCAGAAAATGCTCATGGGCTCACCCTCGTATGTGCGGGAGATTTCTTCATTGGGGCGACCGTATGTTTGTGAACCAATGAAATTACCTTCATACAACTTGATCACTTTGTTCTTGATGAAAGAAGCATTTCCACTGATATTATAAGTGAATTCTCCTTTGTTGTTGCGGTATGCCAGGTCTATCTCAAGACCGCTGTTCTTCAGTATTCCGACATTCTGGTCGGGAATGGCTAAGGTTCCGACTGTTCCGATAGTTGGTGGTGACAGCAGCATGTCCTCTGTCCTCTTATCGAAATAGTTTAATGAAACACTAAAGCTGTTATTGAAGAGTTCTGCATTCAAACCGATATTAGTCATCTCTGCAGTTTCCCATGAGATGTTCGGGTTAGGAAGGCGGGTTTGGGCAGCTGCTACTACCGTATTGTTGTTGAAAGAATACCTTCCACCGCTGCCTATGAGTGCCAGGTATTGCAGTCCTGTCACATTCTGGTTACCCAGCTGGCCCCAGCCTCCTGTAAGTTTCAGGTCATTGATGAATCCGACATTGAAGAATTTCTCTTCGGAGATCCTCCAGCCGGCTGAGAACGCCGGGAAGTAACCCCATTTGTTGCCCTCTGCAAATTTGGACGAACCATCTGCCCTGAAGGTCGCAGTAAACAGGTAACGCCTGTCAAAGTCGTAGTTGATCCTTCCGAATGCAGATTGCAGTGCGTCATAATAGCGGTTGCCGGCAATGCTGTTGAGTGACTGGCCAGCATCAAAATAGCGTTGTTTCGGATCTTCATTCAGGAAGTCGCGCTTGCTGGCAGAGAACAAGTCGCCGTCGAAGGTCTGGGCGGTATAACCTCCGACAACATCCAGCTTATGTTTGCCGGCGAATATGTTGCTGTATGTCAGGAAATATTCGCCAAGCAGTGAGTATGATTCGCTGAAGCTTTTGCTAAGTGAGTTGTTGTTTGTTGTACGGGTCTGATCGGTAACAATTATGCTGAAATTGCGTCCTGTATAATGGTTCCCGTCGAGCCCCAGGTTCACTTTGAACTTCAGGCCTTTTGCTATCTGGTACTCTGCATTGAGGTTACCCAGAAGGCGAGTGTTAACGTTTGATGCATCGTTTGCATGCGCAGTAAAGATGGGGTTGTTGATGTCTCCATATTCGTTGGAAGCTTTTGATGTTCCCCATGAACCGTCTTCATATTTTACTGGTATGAAGGGCATGAAGCGAATAGCGCTCCAGATCAGGCCGTCCTGTGCTGAGGTGGTGTTCAGGGCATTGTCATCAGAACGTGTCAATTGAAGGCTCTGGCCAATCTTCAGTCTTTTTCCCACCCGGTGGTCGGAGTTAAGGCGAAGACTATACCGTTTGAAATAGGAATTGGTGATTATTCCTTTCTCATCGTAATATCCCCCGGATAGCATAAATGACGATTTGGCTGAACCACCGCTGAGTGAAACATCCACGTTGTAAACTTTCCCGGTTTCGAACAGTTCATCCTGCCAGTTCGTGCGTTGAGTTGAATTGGATGGATCATCCCATACCGGGTTCATGTCGATTCCATCATTGGTATACCGCTCTCTTTTTAACTCTACCAGTGTAGGGGCATCCAGCATGTCTATCGTTTTGCGGGCGTCTGAAAAGCCGCCATATGCATTGATGGAAATCTTATTTGGCTGCTCGAATCCGCCCCGTTTTGTCGTAACGATCACAACGCCGTTTGCTGCCCGTGTTCCATATATGGCCGAAGCCGAGGCATCCTTCAGCACTTCCACGGAAGCAATGTCGTTTGGGTTTACAGAGTTCAGGTTCCCCGCCGGTACACCGTCAATTACAATCAGCGGATCAGCATTGTTAATGGTGCCCGTACCACGGATCCTGATAGATCCGGAGTTTCCGGGGCTTCCTCCATTCCTGACCACATTCACACCTGCAGTTCTTCCCTGCAATGCCTGTGTGGCACCGGATACGGGCAGGTTTTGAAACTCGTCTCCTTTAATGGATGCGACAGCTCCTGTGACATCGCGTTTTGCCTGGGTACCATACCCGACAACCACAACTTCTGTGAGTCGCGTTGAGCCCGTGGCAAGGGTTACATCAATTGTTGATCTTCCATTAATCAGGACTTCCGATGCGGCATAGCCCGTACTGGAAAATACCAGCACAGAATCGCCAGGCGATACAGGGACATTATAGACCCCGTCGGTATTGGAAACCGTGCCTCGTGTCGTGCCTTTAATGGTCACATTCACATGGGGAATCGCGCGTCCCGCGCTGTCTGTGATTTTGCCGGTGACGGCAGATTGTGCATACGAAACTGTAGCAGTGGCAATGGTTATGATAAGGGCTAATGCAGACCTTATCAGGTGAGTAAATTTCATAATTCTCATATTAGTCAGTTAATCTGGTGGGGGCACATAGTATGGCAAACTACCTGCCTAAAGGTAGAGTTACGGATCATTAGGCCGGTACGCAAATGCGTATAATAATCCTCAAAATGCGTATCTTGGTGTTATCAAATTATTATTGCGCATTTTGATGGATTTACTGCGCGAATTCAGGAGCGCTTTCGTTTCTGCCGGGTTAGATTTGTTTCATTCAACCCGTGTAAGTAATGATTATTGGAATAGATCTGGGAGGCACAAATGCAAGAGCTGCAGTTGTCGATAATGGCAAGGTGATAGAGGCGCGCCAGACAGTTCTTTCGGACAAAAATTCGCTCGACAGTACATTGGAACAGCTGTACTCGATAATTTCGCCGCTTATTAAATACGATATTGAAGGCATTGGGATTGGTGTTCCCTCTGTTGTTGATCCTGAAAGGGGAATTGTGTATGATGTTGTCAATATCCCTTCATGGAAGGAAGTAGAACTGAAGCAGCTTTTGCAGTCGCGCTTCGGAAAGCCTGTTTATATTAACAATGATGTGAAATGTATGGCGCTGGGGGAGAAAATTTACGGCCAGGCTGCTCCTTTTTCTTCATTTGTTGTCCTTGGCATTGGTACCGGCCTGGGTGCCGCGGTAGTTGTTGATCATAAGCTGTACGAGGGCGTGTATTGCGGGTGCGGGGAAATTGGTTATATCCCGTACCTGGACAAAAACCTGGAGCATTATGCCAGCGGCATGTATTTTGAAATGTTCTCAACGACATCTCATGCCGCATACGAGTCAGCCCTCAGGGGAAACGATGAAGCCCTTGACTTATGGAAGTCTTACGGACACCACCTGTCACAGGTAATGAAGATCGTGTTATACACTTATGCGCCCGAGGCGATCATTCTCGGTGGCGGTGTCTCAAATGCGTTTCCTTTTTTCGAGGAATCCATGTATGCCGGAATGAATGATTTTATTTTTTCAAGAACCTTGAAACAGGTGAAGATAATGCGTTCTTCTTTGGATAATATTGCAATACTGGGAGCCGCCGCCTTAGTACACAGCCGTTATGAACAAGATCATTTTACTTTTTGATATTTCGGAAAGATATGGCCAGAGTCTGATGCAGGGTATAGTGAGGTATTATAAAGAAAACGGGTCTGCTTTATTTTGCCGGATGCCATTGTATTACCGGGAGTCCCTCGGAATCAAGGGGATCCTGAAGTTTGCCCGGGACTGGGGAGCCCAGGGCATTGTGGGACAGCTTAATAACTCAAGACAGGTAAAAAAAATAGCAGAGTCGGGGATTCAGCTCATCCTCGAAGACTTTCACGAAAGGTTTGAAGATTTCCCCAATATTACCGGCGGGTATTTTGAGACTGGTCAGATGGGGGCGGAGTACTTTGTAAATAAAGGGTTCAGGCATTTTGCATTTTATGGCTTCCGCAATATCGTATGGTCACGGGAACGATCTGATGGTTTCGAACATTACCTTCATGAGCGGGGGTTCGATGTGTATAATTTTGAACACGAAGACCTTCATGAAACGGACCTCTGGTTTTACAAGCCCTCTTCATTGAGCAAATGGCTCAAATCGTTACCCAAGCCAATCGCTATTATGGCCTGTGATGATATGCGCGCACAACACATTACCGAAGCTTGTAAACATGCCAGCATCCGGGTTCCTGAAGACGTAATAGTTTTGGGGGTTGACAATGATGAGCTTACCTGCAACCTTTCGGATCCGCCATTATCAAGCATTAACCTTGATACTGAAAAAGGTGGTTATGAAGCAGCGCGCCTGATGGACCTCATGATCCAGGGGAAAGTAAAAAAGCCGCAGAATATCATGGTGATGCCAACGTATATCGTTACTCGCCAGTCTACAGATATCACAGCCGCACATGACAATGATATAGCTGCTGCATTGAACTATATCCACAAGAATTTTGAGAACAACATCAATGTAAGTAATGTGCTGATCCAGGTTCCTATCTCCCGACGTTCGCTGGAAAAGCGATTTCTGCACGTTACGGGTACCAGCGTTTACCAGTATATTTTCAAGCTCAGGATGCAGCGGTTTTCACAGCAGTTGCTGGAGTCAGACAGGAGAATATCCGAGATCGCACTTGATGCCGGCTTTACGCTTACAAATAATATTTCCCGCCAGTTCAGGCAGATCTATGGATGCACACCCGGCGAATACCGGAAAAAACATCTTCCAAGGCTTTAATTTTTTCGACTTATGGCTATAGTCAGGAAAATTGTTACAGAAAAGTTGAAATGGATAGATGTCACTGATCCGTCGGCTGATGAAATGTCCGCACTTGCCAGCGAATACAACCTGAACGAACATACGGTGCGGGACTGCCTCCAGCCAGAACATCTTCCTAAGTACGAACGGGACGAAATCAACAATGTGGATTTCCTGATACTTCGGTTTTATTCCTTTACACATCAGTCGCACATCTCAACTATCCAGGAACTGACTGATAAAATTGCCATCTTCTCCACCCACGACCTGCTGATCACTATTCACAAAAAGGAAACCCCATTTCTTGAACCGTTGGCGAAAAGATATGAATCAGTACAACGAAAGATCAGTGCCCCGGGCTTGTTGTCGCGCATCATCTGGCAGGCTTTGGAAACCTATGACGATCCCGCAAACCGGATAACTGAGCAGGTTGATTTTTATGAAAAGCAGGTGATGTTGAAACAGATGGACAGCGACATCACCGAAGCGCTCTATTACATAAAACGCCAGGCTATAGTTTCTCATAAGGTACTGACGCTAATGCTCGAGCCGATCAATCATATTTTTATTAAGTCAAGAGAAGAGGCACCCCTGCTCCAGGATTTAAAAGACCAGCACCTGAAAATGCAGACTGTTTATGGCCAGATCGTGGAAGAAGTTAATAACCTGCTGAACCTCTCTATGTCATTTGCTGCGCAACGCACGAATGAAGTAATGCGCATTCTAACTGTTTTTTCCGTGTTCTTTATGCCGCTCACTTTCATCGTGGGCGTGTACGGTATGAACTTCCTGTTTATGCCTGAACTTCGGCAGAAATGGGGTTACCCGGCAGTACTTCTCCTTATGCTGGTAGTAGCCGGTGGAATATATTTCTGGTTTAAAAAGAAGAAGTGGTTGTAGTGCGTTTCGGACTGTAATTTGCCTTGAAGGATCCTGCTTTCATGCTGCACCCTTCTGATCCCGGAGATTTCCGCAAAAATGTGAAGCTTACTATTGTTCCTGCCTGTCTTTTTCATTTTTGTTAGACCTCATCCAGAATCCCAGTGTTACAAAAAATAGTGTAACAAAAAGGAAAATTACTTCTATCCCCACATGCCAGGTTTACACTTACAACAAGCCGGGTCGCCTGAATGTTTGGTGACTTTCTGGCAGCGTAACAGCAGGTAGGTGAAATTTCAGGCAGAAAAGGGAAGATTTCAGGATTCGGACCATCCCGGGGAAATTTTACTTTTACCCATTGGTTTATCCCCGCTTAACTCAATTAGAAATGAAAATAAAAAGCACTGTCGCAGGGTTGTGTTTCCTGTCAGCACTTAATGTAAATGCACAGTCAAAGGTTGAAGCAACCGGTATTAAAGATAAAATGCAATGGTTCGCTGATGCGAAACTCGGAATATTCATTCATGAAGGTATTTATGCCGTAAATGGTATTGATGAATCCTGGAGTTTTCATAATAAGAAAATCAGCTATGCTGATTACATGAAGCAGCTGAAAGGTTTTACCCTTAAAAAATACGATCCTGCTTTCTGGGCAGACCTGATCCAGGAAAGCGGTGCGCGGTATGCGGTTATTACAACAAAGCATCATGACGGGGTTGCTATGTACGATACGAAAATGAATAACCTGAGCAGTGTAAAAGCAACACCTGCTAAAAAGGACATGGTAAAGCCCTTTTTTGAAGAGCTCAGGAAGCGCAATATCAAATGCGGCGCATATTATTCTTTGATCGACTGGTCGCACCCCGACTACCCCGGTTTCCTGAAAGACAGCTCGAGATATAAAGTGGCTTCCGATTACCCAAGGTGGAACCGGTTCCGGAATTTCTTCCAGGGGCAGATCAGCGAGATCAGTACCCAATTTAAGCCGGATCTGTGGTGGTTTGATGGTGATTGGGAGCATTCTGCCGAGGAATGGGAATCACAGAAAGTACGGAATATCATCCTTGCCGGAAATCCCAATGCAATCATAAATGGTAGGCTGCAAGGTTACGGTGATTATGAAACCCCGGAACAGAACTTCCCGGTTAGCCGCCCGAATTACAACTGGTGGGAGCTGTGCATGACCACTAACGACAACTGGGGCTTTCATCATGACAATAACTGGAAGACGCCTCATGAAGTGATCACAATATTTGTGGACGCAGTTGCTAATGGAGGTAACCTGCTGCTCGATATGGGACCTATGGAAGATGGAACTATTCCGGCTGAACAGGTGAACGTTTTGAAAGAATTGGGTGCCTGGAATAAAAAACACGGCGAGGCAATATTCGAAACCGTAGCCGGAATTCCGCAGGGGCACTTTTATGGAGCAACAACTTTGTCGAAAGACTCAAGTGTACTTTACCTGTTCCTCCAGGGAAAGATCTCAGGCGAGATAACGCTTAAAGGCCTGAAAAACAAGATCGACAATATTACAGTCCTGGGTAACGGGACAAAGATCGAGCATAAGATTGTCGGAAAGATCTCCTGGAGCCCGGTACCCGGACTGGTTTACATAAATGTACCGGAAAATGTGCTGGACAAATACGTTACTGTTCTGAAAGTGAAACTGGATGGTCCGATTCGTTTATACAGTGGCAGGGGTGGACTGCAATAACAGTTTTATCTAAGTTTTTCCTTCATTAGTCCATTGACTAAGACAATCCCGGATTGTAGTTTCGGCGGGTAAATCTTCATTCGATGAATATGTATCCGCCGGATAAAACAGCATTGGTATTGATTGATCCATTCAATGACTTCCTTTCTGAGGGAGGCAAATTGTGGTCACTCACTAAGGAAACGGTAGAAGGAGTGGGGCTGGTAAAAAATCTGAAATCACTGGTAACGGCTGCCAGGAAGTTGAACATGAGGATAGTTTATGCTCCGCATCATCATACGGAGAAAGGTGATTACCTGAACTGGAAGTTTATGGCCCCTTCCCATGCCGGTAGTAAGAAAACCATGTTGTTTGAAAAGCACAGCTGGGGTGCGGAATTTCACCCGGAACTTGCAGCCCGGGAAGGCGACCTGGTTGCCCAACACCACTGGACCAGCAGCGGATTCGCCAACACCGACCTCGATTTTATCCTAAGGTTGCATGGAATTGAATACCTGGTGCTTGCCGGTATGAGGGCAAACACCTGTGTCGATTCCACAGCCAGATATGCAATTGAACTGGGCTACCATGTTACCCTGATCCGGGACGGCATTGCGGCTTTCAGCTGGGAAGAGATCCGGGCTACCGTAGAAACTAATTTTCCCCATTACGGACATACATTGTTAACCACTTCGGAGTTTATCCGGACGATTAACCTTTGACTCACTTAATTTTCGGGTGGTTACTTTTCGCCTTTGACTGGAAGAAAAATATCTGTCCGGTCAACATTTCTCAGTGCGAGACAGAAAGTGTCGATGCAGCCGCCCTGGCGGAACAATACTGCCAGTTGCAGGATCTTCTCTTTTTCAGGTACACCAAAAAAGCTCCTGATATTGGGAATGGTGTATGACCATTTGTTATTACCTGCGGGTTTAGCCCTTGCCTGCTCATCCTCCGAACCCCAGGAAAATTTCACGTACCGCCAATGATTGGGATTTATGGAGCTGTCGGTGATAAGGCCAAGATGCACATACACAGGGCCGTTGAAATTTAATAGACCTTTGTTCCCGCCATTTGCGTTTGCAAAGATCGTTACCGGGCTCTTGTCGTCAAAGGATTCCGGTTCCGTTTTCACTACGTCATAGCTGCAGCCGCTGATCAGGATAATGGTAAATAGCCACAGGAAGTTTTTTGGCCGCAATCGCGTCATCGTGATTTCGTTTGGTCTATAATAATACGTGTTCCTTTTCTATTTTCAATACTGAATCGCGCCGACAGGTCTTCACTCAGGCCTCTCATCAGTTTCAGGCCGAGTGATTTATTGTTGCCTGCATCAAATTGTTCAGGCAGGCCTATCCCATCGTCTGAAATCTCCAGTATGAAATGATTATTCGATGATTTTGTCAGCCTGATGTTGATTTCCCCCTGGCGTTGCATCGGGAATGCATACTTTAACGCGTTTGTGACAGCCTCATTAAGGATCAGTCCAATGGGTACAGCCTGTGAAATGTCTAGTGTAAGGGAGTCAAGGTTTGTTTGGATGATCACCCGCTGACCGGTCTCATAACTCTCCTGCAGGTTTTTGATCAGCTCAAGCAGGTATACTGAAATCTCGATCCCGGTCGATTTACTTTCGGGCTGGTAAAGTTTCTGGTGAATAAGTGACATGGCAAAGACCCTGTGCTGCGTATCACGAATTGCATTCAATGCATCATTCTTAAGATAGGCCGACTGTGATTCAAGAAGGCTGTTAATTGTATGAAGGTTGTTTTTTACCCGGTGATGCACTTCTTTCAGTAACCATTCTTTTTCTTCTACCAGGCGCTGAAGTACGGTATTGTTTTCATTGATGAGTTTTTGCTGTGTATTGAGCTTCCTGACCTGCTTCGCAATAATAAAACTCAGGGCAATCAGCATGATGAATAGCAGCGTAATAATAAACGCATACAAAGTTATATTCAGCTTGTCCTTTTCAACTGAAGCAACCCTTTCAGCTTCGATGACCGGTAATATATTGCCTAGCTGCACCATACGCTGCCTGGCCCCGAAAGTTTTAGCATCACTCGCCGCTTTTTGAATGAATAACGAAGCATTCTCAATGTCGCCCAGCTTAAAGAGTAAGGTGGCCAGGTGCAAAATGGCAGTAGTTTCTTTTGTTGAGGAACGGATGTCTGCAATCGCTGCCTCAGCCAGCAATATGATCGCAGAATCTGTCATGCCTCTTCTGATGTAAATGTCACTGAAAGTCGAATAGGCAATAGCTTGTTCATGTAATGTCAGCGCCGGATCTTTTGTCAGCCGGTTGAAGTATTGGCCTGCTTCCCGGATATCTTCCTGCCGGATGCTTTTTAAGCCTTCGTAGTATAACCTGGTGAATGAATTTTCGGGTGACGAACTGATGCAGGAATCTATATAATTATCCGCCTGGACATTGTATAGGTCTCCAAAAATTCCCGCCTGGTTGTATTCCGATAGATCCGTATAACTGCGTGCTTTGAGAATATAGTAGGATGTTTGTACGGAATCCGGAAGGCCCTGGGGACTGAAGAGTTTCAGCGTGTCGAACATTTCCTTGAACATTCCCGCTGAAAGCAATACTGCACAGATTTTCAATTCAGCCTGCTTCGCAAGCAGTGAATCCGCGCCTGCTGCTTCTTTCAATTTCATCGCATAGAAATACGCAGAATCAAATTTGAAAACGGAATATGCCTCCTGGATCTTCAATAAATGCCTGAATTGATTGCCGCCTCCACTTTCTGGTGCGTCCGAGTGCAATTCTGCGATGGACTTTATTTTCCCCTTATCGTAATGGTAAGATTTGCCTATTTCATTTCTGAGTGCGTATAACCATTCTGATTTGTTGTTCTGGCAAAAAATGGTTGTTGCTGCCAGCTGGAACAGTGTGCACAGAATGGCAGTTAAGAAGGTGTTATGACGGGTTTTTATCAATGATAATAATGCTCCTTGTTGATTGCGTGTTTTTTTATTTTGGCATTAAGGGTAGACACATGAATATTTAAGAGTTGCGCCGCACCCCCTTCGCCGGAAATTTTACCGTGGCACTGGACCAGGGCCGTAATAATATGTTCTTTTTCATTTTCTTCAATGGATTTTAAAGTGCCGGCATCACTGCCTGGCAGAGCGGCTTTTTTTCCTGTTTGAAAGGGTAGGGCTATTTCTTCTATCCTGTTCCCTTTCGCCAGCAATACAGCTCTCTCAATCAGGTTTTCAAGTTCCCGGATGTTGCCGGGCCAATCGTACTCCAGCAACCTGTCCAGGGTAACCGGTGAAATGTCATCGACGCTCTTGCCTGTCACCCTTGAATAGTTCCGTAAGAAATGACGTGCGAGCAGGGGAATGTCAGACCTCCTGTTCCGCAGCGGCGGCAAGGTTATCGGGAAAACATTAAGCCGGTAGAATAGGTCGAGCCGGAATCTCCCGGAAGCTATTTCCTGTTCGAGATTTCGATTTGTTGAAGCAATGACCCTGACATCTGTTTTAATTGTGTTACGTCCACCCAGCCTTTCAATTTCCTTTTCCTGCAGCACACGAAGCAGTTTCACCTGCGTTTCCAGGGGCATCTCGCCAATCTCGTCAAGGAAGATTGTTCCACCATTCGCCTGTTCGAATTTACCGGTCCGTTTTTCTACTGCGCCCGTGAATGCTCCACGTTCGTGGCCGAATAATTCCGACTCTATAAGTGTGGATGCCAATGCTGCACAGTTCACCACTACAAATGCTTTGTTCCTGCGTTTTGAATGTTCATGGATCGCAGCTGCGATAACTTCCTTACCTGTACCGCTTTCTCCAAGCAATAATACAGACGTATCTGAAGGTGCCACACGGGAAACCATTTTCAGGATGTCCCGGAATTCAGGGCTTTCTCCAATGATGTTGTTGAATGCATTCTCCTTTTCATCTCCGCGGATGCCTGTGTTGTTCTCCTTTTTTCTTCCATGGATCTCCATGAGTTCTTCATGCAGGTACCAGGCAATATCCAGCATTACAAGCAGCTCTTTTTCCCGGAATGGTTTTACCAGGAAGCCATAAGGACGGGTAACTTTTGCTTCTTCCAGTGTTTTTTTATTGGAATTGGCAGACAGGTAAACGAAACCGATATTCTTTTCTTTCAGAACTTTCGCAAGATCAATTCCTGTCTGGTAGCCCTGGAGAAATATATCCAGTAAGACCATATCCGGCCTCTCTCTTTCAACTATTTCCAGCGCTACGGGAACAGACCTGGCAATGGTGCAAACGTGATACCCCGATTTCTCAAGGATCATCTGCAGGTTGTTGGCCTCGATAAACTGGTCTTCAACGATCAGCATTTTCTTTTTCATGTAAACATTTTGTTTTTCCTGATCCCGAGTTTTTTGATCTTGGAATTCAGTGTGGATACAGGTAGTTTGAGGATCTCTGCTGCTCCGCCGGTCCCAAAGATTTTTCCATTGCACTCATTGAGAACACTGATGATATGGTCACGTTCATTTTCTTCGTGTGACTTCAGGTATTGTTCCTTCAGGCTGTTTTTCAGTTCCTGTTTGTTGTTGACCGGCAGGTGCACTTCTTTTATCATTGAAGTATCGGCAAGTAATACGCTTCTTTCAATCAGGTGCTCCAGTTCACGTACATTGCCTGGCCAGTTGTATGCGAACAACTGTTTCATTGCCCTGGCCGAAATATTGTTGATCTTTTTGCCGGTGGTTCTTGAATATTTGTCTATAAAGTGGGCTACGAGCGAAGGAATATCCTCCTTCCGGTCCCGCAGCGCAGGAAGGCTTACGGGGAAAACGTTAAGCCGGTAGTACAGGTCCCGTCGGAACCTTCCCTCGTCCACCTCTTTTTGAAGGTCGCGATTGGTTGCGGTAATAATGCGGACATTCACTTTGATCGTGGACTTTCCCCCAATGCGTTCGATCTCTTTTTCCTGGATCGCACGCAACAATTTTACCTGCAGGTCATTCGGGAGTTCGCCGATCTCATCAAGAAACAAGGTCCCGTTATTGGCCAGTTCAAATTTCCCGATACGCCGTTCCGTTGCACCGGTGAAGCTACCCTTTTCATGTCCGAATAACTCGCTCTCGATGAGGTTAAGGGGCAACACCGCACAATTCACTTTTACCATCAGGTTGTCCTTCCTCGGTGAAGTATTGTGGATGGCACGGGCAATCAGTTCTTTACCAGTGCCTGTTTCCCCTAGTATCAGCACCGTGCTGCTGGCATATGAAACCTGTGACAGTAATTGAAATACCTGTTGCATGCTTACACTGGCACCAATGATCTCATTGTAGGCATAGGCACTGCTCACTTCTTCCTGCAGGTACTGTTTCTCTTCTTCCAGCTGTTCTTTATAACGGCTGATTTCAGCCATCTGCCGGACGATCCTTTCATTTGCCAGGATGTTTGAAAGTGCAATTGAGATCTGGGCACTGATGCCCTGCAGCAGGTTCAGTTTGCTGGTAATTGTTTCGGTGTTTGCCGCTTCGGTATGAAAGAACAGCACGCCCAGTTTGTTGTTGCCTACGCGTAAAGGTGAACCGACCGCTACCTCAATTCCCACTTGCTGCCAGAACTGAACATACATCGGTATCTGGTCGCTGCCCGTAATATTACTTACGATAAAAGTAACCGCCTGTATTGAGCCGAGTACCTCATCGAAATAGCCATCCCTGATGGGATGCCTGTTTTGGATAACACTATTAAAATCTTCATGGTTCCTTATCCTGTCTTCAAGGTCGAACAGGTAAACGCTATGCGTATCACCGTCATCATTGATCAGGCCGATCGCGAAACCCTTTGCGCCGAACAATTCTCCCATCCTGTCCTTTACCACGCTGAACAGGTCATCCTTGTTCCTTACACCTGCAATATCTTTAATGAAGTTCAGCAGCACTGATTTTTCCTGGTCACGCATCCTGATCTCTTCGTTCGCCAGTATGTTGGCAACGGTTGTTCCCAACTGGTTTCCGATGCCCTGCACAATATTGAACTGGAGTTCTGAGAATGTCCGTTTTTTATTGGCAAATACGAACAACACACCTATTTCCCGGTTCCTGTCCCGCAACGAAATACCAACCATCTCCACAGTTCCATTTTCATGCAGAAAGCGGATATATGATGGCGCGTTTCCCTGGCCCAGGATCTCATCAATGTCAAATATTACCGGCCTTCTGGACCGGAGCGCAACCTCAAATACACCGTCAGGGTAGGGATGATGTGCAGCACGCATTTGTGGATACCGGCTGTCTGTTTGCCTCGACGAATGTTCATTAACCAGGAATGCACTGAATGTTTTATTGTTGCTATCGATTTTGGAAATGGAGATATCACTGTAAAAAGACAGGCTTTCCAGCTGTTGCCTGAGGATCTGCAACAGGTCCTGTTTATCGCGGATGGAAGAAAAGGCGCTCGCAGTTGATAACAGGATCTCGTTCTTCCTGCTTCTTTCCCTGATTTCCTCATGATAAATGATATTCACCATCGCCGTTGCGAAATGATGGGATACTTCTTCCAGCAATCGCCTGTCTGAACGGGAGAATGAATTGTCTTCTGCAGACAGCAGCACCATTGTACCAATAATATTGTTATTGTGTTTAAGCCGGATCCCGGCCAGCTCCTTAATGCCTGCCTGCTGCAGGAATTCTATATGCACCATACCTTTATCCAGCAGGTCCCTGACCGACAACACAACTGCCTTTTCAGAATTCATGATTACGTCATGTATGCCGTCTGCAATCGGGTATTCCCTGAAGGCGATGTCCTGGAAATCCGGATGCTGGCTTGTCTTCTCGCATGATTCCAGGAACACCCGGAACGTTTGCTTTTCCAGGTTGAATTTTGTAATGGCAATATCGGAGAACTGTAATGCTGACTGAAGTGTTTTCTGGATAGCAGTGATCATGTCATTTTTATTCCGGATCGCTGCTATTGCATGGCTAACCGCCATCAGCACCTGGTTTTCCTTTTCCTTTTGCCTGATCTTTTCATTATCTGAAATATTGCTTAAGATGATCGCTACCTGGTCAGCCACCTTCAGGATCAGTTTTTTGTGATGCTGTTTGAAAGCTCCCTTTTTATCTGACCACAAGGTTAGTACGCCAAGAACCTGGTCGCCATAATGCAGCGCTGTTGAAATGCTTTCCCTGATTCCTGCAGCGTAGGAAATCTTTGCATAGTAAGGCGCTCCCGGCCAGTTACATACAGCTTCGAGATCATATTGAACCGGCTGTTTTGATTGGAGTATATGTGAAATGAACCGTTCATGGATGCTGAACATGCCAGTCAGTACCCGTGCGTATTCCGGGAACCGCTGTCTCGATTCTGAAGCCACTCGCAGAAATGGTTGTATTGTTTCGGTTTCATTATCGAGCCGGCAGATGAAAATGTCTTCAGTCTGGAACAGCTCTTTGAGTTTTGGCTGAATGAGCTGCAGAATGTTCAGCTTGTTGCTTGAAGTTGCTATGTCATTGATCACCGAAAGCAACATCTCATTTTCATGGACTGTCTGCGGTTGTTTTGGCATTTAATAAAGTTAAGCCAAAGCCCTGTTCAAATAGCACCAACAATTTCACCAATTAGCGAAATACCGACAGGAACATATCTTCCAGTTGAGCTGTATATGATTGTAAATGAATGTATTACACATTGGCATCCGAATTGACATATATAGCCTGGACCAAACCCTGTATCATGCAATCAACTTCAGTTCGTAAAGACTATTACCAGGCGGGTCATCATTTCGGGATCGACGACCTTCAAGCGATAACCCCGGATAGCCAGATCCTGGCCAGCCAGGATCGTCTTACGCTTTACGAGTTTATCTGGTTGAAAAGTGCAGAGGGGACAATCATCGTCGACCATACGATCAGTGCCGTCAGGCAACAGGCCGTCTATTGCTTTCTCCCCGGCCAGGTAAGGCATTTCCATTTTACCGGCCGGGTATGTGGGTTCAGGTTATCGTTCTCAAGGGAATTTCTTTTCCTTGGCAGCAATATTTCGTCAATTGATAATTGGCTGGATGAGCACCTGAACCCTGCTGTCCCGGTAATCATCGCAGGGGAAAAACTGGAAAATGAAATAGATGGTATTTGCAGGAAGATGCAGGAAGAAGTGGAGCAACGATTCCTGTTACACGATGCGTTACTCTCAGGATTGTTGAATATGCTTATGATCTATTTTTCGAGGAACGTGACCGAACTTGAGGGGGGAGCAGCAGGTTCCGGCGACCGGTTACTCGTGAGCAGCTTTAAATCCCTGCTTAAGCAAAGATTTATTGAGAAGAAGCAGGTTTCTGATTATGCTGACGAACTGTGTGTGACCGCAAATTATCTCAACCGTACGGTCAAAAAGATTACCGGGATAACAGCCAGCCACCATATACAGCAACAGATCATCCTTGAAGCCAAGCGGATGGCCATTTACTCCAATGAAAGCATGAAGCAGATTGCCTACCGGTTAGGATTCGACGACCTGGCTCATTTCAGCAAGTTTTTTAAGAACAAAAGCGGGATGAGTTTCACCTGCTTTAAGAAGGCCTCCCTGGCGAGCCGGCTGGCGCAATAGTTAATGTACTGTCAGACTTTGATAAAATTGAGTAAGCAATCACGATCTGCAGGTTGCCAAATCTATTACCTTCAAAGGTTGATTAAATACATTTTTTTGCGCCATGAAAAAGACCATCGTTGCTCTCTCAATTCTTGCCCTAAGTTCAGCTGTAAACGCGCAGGAATATATACCCGCCAAAGAAAACATCGCAGCCCGCACCCAGTTCCAGGATAATAAATACGGGATGTTCATTCACTGGGGATTGTCGAGCATGCTTGGCGATGGTGAATGGGTAATGAATAACCGGAACATAAAAGTGACAGATTACAAGCGCCTGCTGACTGCTTTCAACCCCTCGGAATTTGATGCAAAGCAATGGGTGACTACGGCAAAAAATGCCGGGATGCATTATATCGTGTTCATCACACGGCACCATGACGGATTCTCGAACTGGGATACCAAATATTCAGACTGGAAAATTACCAATACCCCGTATCGTAAAGATGTACTTCGCCAGCTTGCTGATGAGTGCAAGCGCCAGGGAATCAAGTTGGGATTGTATTATTCCACACTGGACTGGTCGCGCGATGACTATCCCTACGAAACGGGCAGAACCGGGCAGGGTACAGGTCGTACAGCAAAGAGCGACTATGCATCCTACCTGCAGTTTATGAAGAACCAGCTGACCGAGCTGCTGACCAATTACGGTGAGATCATGTCAATCTGGTTTGATGGCCACTGGGACCAGACTAACCCCGAAGGTCATACGGACCGCACGTCCCGTATCGATTGGAAGTATGATGAAATCTACGGCCTGATCCATCGCCTTCAGCCACAATGTATGATCGGCAATAACCATCATTTGTCACCCATTTCCGGCGAGGATTTCCAGATGTTCGAACGCGACCTGCCGGGAGAAAATAAATCGGGTCTCAGCTTCCAGGAGGCATCTGTGGAAGTGCCGGTTGAAACCTGTGAAACAATCAATGGTTCATGGGGCTATAACATTACCGACAGAAGATTTAAAACTGTGGATGAGATCATTCGCCTCCTGGCAGGTGCAGCTGGGAGAAGCACAAATCTCCTGCTCAACGTGGGACCAATGCCCAATGGACTCATCCAGCCCGAATTCTGTGATTCGCTGGCTGAAGCCGGTAAGTGGCTTCAGCAAAACGGGGAAAGTATCTATGGTACTCGTAGCGGTCCCCTTGCGCCACAGCCCTGGGGCGTTACAACAACAAAAGACAAAAGGATCTTTGTTCATTTCTTTAGGTCCCCTGCAGGCAACAGTGTTTACCTGCCAGGTGTAACAGGAAAGGTGAAATCGGCTGTTCTTCTCGGAACTGAAAAGGCAGTTAAGTTTCGCCAGTACAACGAGGGCCTTATTATAAACCTGGATGGAGTGGAATTAACGGGGCCTGATACCGTTGTTGAGTTGAATGTAAAATAGGGAAGAAGAATGCGGTTAAAAGTAATAGTGATCCTGGTAGCTTTGATCGTTTCCTGCCTGGTCATGGTCGAAAGCTGTAAGTCTCCTGCGGATGAGCGCAAACCCGCTCACCGCAGGAAGGAACAGGTTGATCCTGGTAAAATTTCCGCCTTGCCTGAAACTTTTGAATCACCTGCAGGCAATCCGACAACTGCACAAAAAATCGAACTCGGCAGGTTGTTGTTTTATGACCCGGTGCTGTCAGGCGGCAATGACGTAGCCTGTGCAACCTGTCACCATCCCGAATTCGGTTACGCAGAAAGCCTGCAGCTATCCATTGGCGTTAATGGTCGTGGCCTTGGCGAACAGCGCCATTTTAACTCACGCAATAAGATCCCGTTTACAAAGCGGAATGCACAATCGCTGTTAAATGTGGCGTTCAGCGGTATTGACCAGGAAGGGAATTATATTCCTGCAGAAGCCCCAATGTTCTGGGATCTCCGGGCCGGGGGACTCGAAGAGCAGGCGATGATGCCGGTTCGCACGTTGGAAGAAATGCGCGGCCATGGTTATGGGGAAGAAGATATTACAAATGAGGTTGCAAAGCGAGTTGGGAAAATTGCTACATACAGGAAGCTTTTTAAATCGGCATTTGGCACTGATGAAGCAGTTTCTGTTGAAAATATCAGTAAGGCCCTGGCCAGCTTCCAGCGCTCCCTTGTGGCAAATAATTCCAGGTTCGATAGGTATATGCGGGGCGATAAAACGGCTATGTCTGCCCGCGAAATCGAAGGCATGCAGCTGTTCATTAGCAGCGGCTGCGCCAGGTGTCACAGTGGCCCGATGCTTTCTGACTATAAAACACACGTATTAGGCGTAGCTGAAAGTGAACTGCTTTCGTTACCTGATTCCGGGTTTATGAAAAGCTTTGCCTTTCGCACCCCGACCCTGAGAAACCTCAGGTTTACCCGGCCGTATATGCATAACGGTAAAATCCAGACATTGAATGATGTACTCACTTTTTATGAAGATCTTCCGGGAAAAGATCTGCCAAATCCCCATGTAAAAAAGGAACAATTGGATACCCTTGCCGGCATGGTCAAGGTGAAGTTTGGTGATATCAATACGATCGTCGAGTTTTTGAACACGCTTAACGATGAAAAGTACGACCGCAAGATCCCTGAATCAGTACCAAGCGGTTTACCTGTTGGCGGAAACATCCATTAATGAGTAAGCTGCATTCAGCTCACCTTCCAAACCAGCGTTGGATCCTGCTTGATCCGAATATTTTTTTTTCCTCGAGGAGCGTTTCGGACGGCTCCGTATAGGCGCCGGTAGGTTTTGGTCCCGAAAAGAAATTGACATTTACCTTTCCCACCCGGCCACCTCCAAACTCAACATAACAGGTGCCTTCACCGGAATATGCCAAAGGCCCCTGTTTGTTATGCCACCACGCAATAATGGATTCTGCTGCCACCCGGCCTGCACCTTCTGCAAATACTCCTGCCTTGGGTGTTCCAACGCTGGTTACATCGCCAATGGCATAAACCCCTGCGTAATTTGTCTTCAGGTTCTGCGGGTCAACCGGGATCCAGCCGTTGACGGTCATCCCGCTTTTTTCAACGACTGCTGGCACGCGGTGTTTGGGAATACCCAGGAAGAGATCAAAGGGAAGAACCCGTCCATCGTCTAATACTGCCGCCTTTTGTAAAGGATCAATTTCACGCACGATTTGTTTGGGAATATATTCGATGTTCCTTTCTTCAAAAGCCTTTAGTAATGCTTTGGAGGTTTCCGGTGACGGCGGAACCGGCAGCCCAAAAGGCATTACCAGGGTTATCGAACAGTGTTGTCGTATATTCCGCCGGGTGAGATAATCGTGCATCAGAAGTGCTGCCTCACTTGGTGCGGGCGGACATTTAAAAGGAGTTGAACAGACACCCACAACTATCCTGCCTTTGGAAAAAGCAGGTAAAATCGTCCGGAGAGTTTCAGCGCCAGGGAGTGAATAGAATTCATTGCCACTCTCTTTCAGCCCTGGAGTTCCTGCTATATCATAGTCGGCTCCAAGTGCCAAAACCAGGATGTCTGCCTGGTATGTTCCGCCATCAGTTGTAATTCTTCTTTCCACCGGGTCGATCGCCGTTATATTCTCCTGGATGAACTTAACGCCCGGTTTGTTAATGGCCTCGTAGGGGACAAGCACTTCTTCCGTCGTTCTGTGCCCGAACATGACCTCAAACTTTGAGAAGCCGAAATAAAACGAATCGCTTTTGTCGATCAGCGTCAGATCAAGGTCATTTCCGAGTTGCTCAGAAAGGATGGAACTGAGCTCAAGCCCGCCAAAGCCGGCACCTGCAACCACCACTTTTAACTTCATGGTAAAAGAGATTTGGGGAGGAAAAATGATGCTACAATTTACTTAATCACCTGTACTGTTTTACCCGGTATCCGAGCTTAATGGCGCCGGTAGTGGATTTTTTGCCTGTTTCCGAGGGAAATTCCTCCTGAATTACTTCTTTTTCATAAATACATTTTCTTATTTTAGTAGAAGTATCCAGTCATACTAACCCAAACATCTACCATGGCAACATCTAAGAAAGCGGCTCCAAAGAAAGCTGCAAAGAAAGCGGCTCCTAAAAAAGCTGCACCTAAAAAGGCGGCAAAAAAGGAAGCCCCGAAAAAAGCTGCTAAGAAAGCGGCACCCAAAAAAGCGGCTCCTAAAAAAGCTGCAAAAGCTGCTCCTAAAAAAGCTGCAAAAAAGTCTGCCCGTAAGCCGAATGCGGCGTTTATGGCTCCACTGGAACCCAGTACTGCACTCGCTGACGTTATAGGTTCAAAGCCTCTGCCACGGACAGACATCATTAAGAAGATCTGGGACTATATCAAGAAGCAAGGACTCCAGGATTCAAAGAACAAGCGCATGATCAATGCCGATGCAAAACTGAAAGTTTTGTTTGGCGGTAAGTCTCAGGTTTCTATGTTCGACCTGGCCAAGATCGTTAGCTCCCACGTGAAATAAATGGGAAGGGAAGAAATTAAGAATGTCCGTGGTAAACCCTGCGGACATTTTTTATTCCGGTATGTAAGGACCACCTGTTTCACCCCATCCCCAGCTGGGCATCGGCTCTTGCTGGTCAACCGGGTTATTGATGAGCCGTGAATTTATTACTGCGATGCGCGTACCCCATTCAAGGTAACCAACAAACGCTGACCGGAATTCGGGATCACTTTTAAGTCCGACTTCATCAGCAGTTACCAGTAAGAGCTGCATCCAACGCTGTCTCTTTTCTTCGTCCAGCATCTTCCCGATATGTTTTCCGATCATTGAAGAATGGCTCCCTTTGTCCTGGTTCGTATATTGTTTCTCACCACCAAACACTTCTGCAACGAAATGCGCTACATGTTGCACGTGGTCTGGTGACATATTCCTGAATACATCTCCGAGCAGGTCATCTTTCAGGACCTTATCGTAAAAACGTGAAAACAGCGTTTCAAATGTTTCCATGTTTCCCGCCCATTCAAAAAGTGTTGGTACTTTGCTCATACTAATAATTGATTTGGTAATTTACAAAAACTCTTCCCCATAAATCGGTTGCGTATGAAACTGCTTATGCTCGTCCTCGCACTGGCGCTTACCCACATATCGGTTGCCCAGACGCCCGAACAGAACCTGGATAAATTGAAAATAAAGTTACCACCTGCAAGCGCTCCTGTAGCCAGTTATGTTAATGCAGTTAGGACTGGAAACCTTGTATTCCTTGCAGGGAAAGGACCAAAGAAAGAAAATGGAGAATACATTACAGGCAGGTTGGGAGAGAACCTTACCATAGAACAGGGATATGAAGCAGCACGGCTTACAGCTGTTAACCAGGTTGCCGTTTTGAAAGACCTGCTTGGCGATCTCGGCAAGGTAAGGAGGATCGTGAAAGTGAATGGATTTGTAAACAGTACGGCTGAGTTTTATGATCAGCCAAAGGTTATTAATGGATATTCCGATTTGTTGATCCAGGTTTTTGGCGATAAGGGTAAACATGCCAGGACAGCACTTTCGGTTAATGCTCTGCCTTTCAACATGGCCGTTGAAGTAGAAATGGTAGTGGAAGTGGAATAATGAAACCCACGTTTTTTTGTATAGCTTTTCTTCTGTCAGTTTCCTGTCTTGCACAGGAAATAAAGGATACCATTTTCTTCAGTAATGGCAGCATGATCATTGGCGAATTGAAGAAAGTCAAGCTTGGTATACTGACCTTCGATCCGGATGATGTCAGTGACATTACCATACAGCAAAGGAAAATTTCTGCGATCTCCGCAAGAAGTAAAGTATTCAGGATCGAGACGATCGATAACCGCTTTTTCTTTGGTACGATAGCTGTACATGAACAGAAGAACCTCGTGTACATATTAAGTAGTGGTGATACTACGGTAATCAGTATCCAGGACATTTCGGTTTTGTATGCTTTTGAAAAATCTTTCGCTCAGCGTTTCACCGGATCGGTTGGACTGGGTTACACCTATACCAGGTCGAGCGGCTTTGGACGACTGAATTTCAATACCGATATTAATTATGCCTCGAGAAAAGGTGAGGTTATTATTTCAGCTTCAGGTATTTATTCCATTTATGATTCGTTGTTCAGCCGCGATCGTGAAGATGCAAGTGTCAAGTATAACCACTACTTCATAAGAAACTGGTTTGGTACCGTTTTTCTCGCGTACCAGCGAAATCTTGAACTCGGTCTGCAACGTCGTTTTATGCAGGGTGTGGGTATCGGAAATAAATTTATCCGCAGCAAAAAGGTTTACAGCTGGGCACGGACAGGATTTGTTTTAAATATGGAAAAAAACACGGAAGGCGAAAGTTCAGGAGCACTTTCTGAATTATTTGGTCAGCTGCAAATAAACTTCTACCAGTTTGAAAAGCCCAAAATAAGTTTCCAGGTTGCCGAGTCGATGTTCTATAGCCTGTCACAGGGAAATCGATTCCGTAATGATGGTTCATTTAATGTGACCTGGGAAATCATCAGCGACTTCGATTTAGGATTCGAATTCTATAGCAACTTTGACAACAAGCCACCAGTAGCTGAAAACCGGAAGTTTGACTTCGGTATTGTCTTCTCCATCAACTACAAATTTTGATTGCAGTATTTTGATTACTGGAAATTTATTATAGCTTTGCGTTCTCTAACAATATTGTGTAACCTTAAATGCACAATCATATGATTCGGAATACCTACATATCATCCCCGTTTATTGCCGCCTGACCAGGCTGGTGAAGGTTTTATTGCAAATTGATAGTCTTCGGTAGTCACATGATTCTTAGCTAATCGGTTTCTTCGGTTGCGCATACATGTTAATCAATTTACCGTCTCTCTCTTTTTGCTTAAACCAGTATTTTCTGCTTCACTTTTGAAGGAGCAGGCTTCTTTTTTTCATATTTCAAATTTCAGATTTTGAGTTTTAATCAATTTAAACCGAAAGAGCTGAGTAAGCTCGGCTATACTAATGATGTTGCCAGGAGCCTTGTGGTGAATATTTTTTCTAAGTACTATAAACACGCTTCGAGGGCAGAACTGGAAACACTTTTACAAAACATCAGGAATTCACCGGCGGACTATGTAAATGATCCGGTGCTGGGTAAGATTGCGGGCACATTTGTTTCCACTGAAATGCCCTGCAATTTCCAGGCATTCGATCTCCTGGAACAAACCGGGCAGCTTAAGATCTATGGCGGAAAAGCTGTTGAACACGCTGCGAAAAAGCAAATGGAAACAGCTATGTCGCTACCGGTAACTGTTCAGGGCGCCCTGATGCCCGACGCACATCTGGGCTATGGATTGCCAATTGGCGGAGTACTCGCTACCAGCAAGGCAGTGGTTCCCTATGCCGTTGGAGTTGATATTGGCTGCAGGATGTCACTTTCGATTCTTTGCGAAGGCGAAGAATTCTTAAAAAGTAATTCATATCAGCTTAAAACAGCATTGAAAGAACATACTCATTTTGGAACAGAAGGCGGCCTTGACAGCAGGCAGGAACATCCCGTTTTGGATCATGCAGCATTCGGGTCAACAGAATTGCTGAAGCGATTACAGGTAAAGGCCGCCCGGCAGTTGGGATCGTCAGGAAGCGGAAACCACTTTGTTGAATTTGGGGTTATCGAGCTGTTCGGGAACAATACACTTGAACTGCCTGCAAAGAAATATCTCGCTATTTTATCCCATAGCGGAAGCCGCGGGCTGGGCGCAGCAATCGCTACGCATTACACCGAAATAGCTATGGACACATGCAGGTTACCCCGTGAAGCCCGGCAGTTGGCCTGGCTCGACATGGACAGCGAAGCCGGACAAGAGTATTGGCTTAGTATGAACCTCGCGGGTGAATATGCGAAGGCTTGTCATGACCGCATTCATCACAGCCTTGTAAATGCCACAGGGCTGCAGGTTTTACGGAGGATCGAAAATCACCACAATTTCGCCTGGAAAGAGCACCTGGCGGATGGAAGCGAGGTGATTGTCCACCGGAAAGGTGCGACCCCGGCCCATGCAGGCGAGTTAGGAATTGTGCCGGGCAGTATGACCACGGCAGCTTACCTGGTATCAGGTAAAGGGGTTGAAGAATCCCTCTATTCCGCATCACATGGCGCAGGGCGTGCAATGAGTCGTCAACGTGCAAGGGAATCAATGACATCGTCGGCATTAAAAAAGATCCTGGCCAATGCGGGAGTCACATTGATCGGCGGTAGTATCGAAGAAAACCCGCAGGCGTATAAGGATATCGAAAATGTCATGACTGCCCAACAGGATCTTGTTTCTATCCAGGGTCGCTTCATGCCAAAAATTGTAAGGATGAATAAAGAATAACAAATGAGAAAAGTAATCATACAGATCTCAGCCGGGCAGGGACCGGTTGAATGCTGCAGGGTTGTGGGGAAGGTGCAGGAAATAATCCTGGGACAAGCTCGTAATGCCGGTATTTCAATCGAAGTGGTCGGTGGCATTAAGGGCGATCTTAAAGGGGCCCTTTCGTCTGCCACCTTGCTTGCGGAAGGCAAAACGCTGTTGTCGTTTATAAGTGAGTGGGAAGGAACTATACAATGGGTATCAGTTAGCCCATATCGCAAACTGTGCAAAAGGAAGAACTGGTTTGTAGGCGTTTCCGTATATGACGTGATGAAGCAAATGCACTGGAATGAAGGTGACCTTCGTTTTGAAACCTGTCGCGCATCCGGACCTGGTGGACAGCATGTAAATAAAGTTGAAACTGCTGTAAGGGCAATCCATTTGCCTTCAGGTATTCGTGTATTCGCGTCTGACAGTCGTTCGCAGCTTGAGAACAAACAACGTTCCATCGAAAGGTTAAAAGCAAAAGTGATGGCCTGGCACGCCGAACAATTGGTGGCACGCCAACAGGAACTCTGGCTCGACCAGAAGCAACTTGAACGTGGCAACGCGATAAAAAAAATCGTAGCCCCACTCCAATAAAAGAAGCCTGGCACTCGCCAGGCTTCTTATTTAATAGTCGCCATATTCACTTTTTCACTTACCGCCCCATCCTGCTTACTCAAATTCCCTGTATGCCCCAAACCTGGCAAGCCTGTCTTCGCCCAGTTGCTGTGGGATCGGCTCAACCGGCTCGCCGAGTTTTTCGCAGATCTGCATCCATAGCCCTGTTCGCGTGTACGTCTGGTGCACTTTCTGGAAAGGCGTGGCGAGTAAAACTTGTTTTGCTTCTTTTGTCATTCCTTTATCGATCATCAATTGTACCCTTCGTTCAATTACCCATTCGTCTGTCATGGCATCAACCTGTGACAACCATTTCTCCCTTTCCGGTAATGTCTTTGCCCCGAGGTTGCGCAGGATCTTATCTCTCTCTACAACAATTTGGGGATGCAAAAGCAGCCATTTTTCCCTGATCGCGTCCATTGCGCCTCGGGCGCCTTCCATATCTCCTTCCTGTTTCAATAACCTGGCAAGCATTGCTTTTGCCAGTCCATTATTTGATGCTGCCAGTTCTGCCTTCGCTTCTTTATTCCTGTCACGACCTGCGAGCCAGGTACCGTAATAAAAACGCCACAGATCTTTATTATCACCCCTCGCAGCTGCGATGGCAGCTTTGAACGGACCATCCAGGTCCTCGATTCCTGATGGCGCCCAGAAATTCTGGCTCACCTCCGGTGGCTGGGGAAGCGCATTACCTGACTTAAATGCCTGCTGCAACCCGAGCCAGTTGCTCACCTCATTTTTTCTTGCCCAGCCAAAAAGCGGTACGAGATCAAGCGGCCTCAAATTCGCAGCCGGGACTTTTAATGCATGTATATCCAGTTCCCGATCGGAGGGAATCCAGTATTCTACATGCCATCTTGTTTCTTTTGGCTTTAGTTCAAGCTTTATTGACTGGTCACCAATCGGGCCACCCTGGATCTCCGCATATGGCTGGTGCTTTGCAGTGCTGAGCGTTGCCCACGCACTGTCTGCACCGTTCCCATAGCTCCACAGCTTGATCCCGTCTGCAATTTTTTCGTCAGCAATATGATACAACCCGGTGCCTAACGATGGAGTATAAGCGCCGAAGGCATTGGCATCCTTTGTTTTCCAGAAATATCCTGTCATCTCGCGGATGTCTTTTTCCGTTTTCGGGCCCTCACTCACCCAGTCGATCGTATCAATCGTTGATGCATGTGATAGAACCTGGCCCTTAGGAAAATTGTATTTCGTATCTGGCGCTGAAGGTATTGCTGCATTTGACCACGACATCCAGGGGTAGGAGCGGGTACCCGGGTTCAGGAATTTGACACGCTGCGCCAGGAATTCATCGTCAGGTCCCAGCGAATATTCAACCGTCCAATGCATACCGAACCTCAGCTCCCTTTCGCCGCAGCTCACGTAGATGCGATCCTTAGTACGGTCCACCTGATGTATGACGTGTTCATTCTGAGAGGGAGAGTGGGCAATCGGAAAGCTGACTTCAATACCGCCGGCGATAAAATAGAAACGTGGAAGGATCCTGGTGTACCTGATCATGTCGGGTACATACAATACTTCCTTTCCTGATCCTTTGTGAACAATGGAAATCACTTTGCCGCCGAGGTCGGGACAGATCACCACTTTCATTTTGCTGTTCTCAAGAGTTACAAAACGGTATTTCTTCAATACTGGCCTGTTCGATGTTTCCGAATAGCTCATGTATGGGTAAACGCCATTCGGGTCAAGTGCGGTTGGTACCGGCCCTGCAGGTGTCAATACGCTTGTCAGTACGTATTCATCTTTTTCTGTGCAAACGAGCTGACCGGACGATGCCTGCGGGAATCCCACAGGCATCAGACCGAAGATTAATATCGTCAGCAGAAAATATTTTCTTGCCATCCTATAGTTTTAATCAATTATAATTTGTCACTTAATTTTTCCAGTAACTCGCGGCCTTTGTCAACATCACCGGTGATCTTTGCTTCATCAAACTCTTTTTCTTTGGTGAATACAACCAGGTGCTCATCAAACGATTTCAGCAATTGCTTAACCTGCGGATCCTGTGAGCGGGAAGCTTTTTCCCTGACAATCCGGATCTTTTCAAAGTCGGCAATTCCTTCCCGCATTTTCTCATAACGAACGCAACTTACGGCGCCGGGATAGATCATGTAACAATCACCGGACGGCCATGATCCGAAGCGGGCATCCCTTGACGGGTCTTCCGGCCACGCGTCGTAAGCCCAACGAAGAAATCCATCATAACCGAATGCCGCGGAATACCAGCTGATCCAACGGCCTTCGACAGGTGGACTGAATACAAAATTGTTTGGCTTGGCGGGGTTACAACAAACATAGAAGGTAGAGTAAACGCCGCGTGCCGCACGCTGTTTCAGTTCCGCAGCCGTGGGTTCATTGCCATAGAGGAATGAATAATCGTCAAGCAGGTTGTCGAGTTCCTTGTGCCAGTTGCCTGCGTAGGTGATCTTCCAGTCTGCAGAATGTTTCTTGATCACATTTATAGCGGCAAGCGTGTGCTTCATCTCGCTTTCATTAATGCCAATGAACATTTTCTGCAGCCAGCCTTTCTGCTGGAGGTGTTTTTTAAAATCCGTCAGGAATACATTCCAGTTTTTGCTGTACACATCAGAGTTTGGTGCCCAGTTCTCATATACATAGTTACCGGTTGCCTGGTCTTTATAACGGAAACGATCACCCCAGGGTACAGCTGTATACAATGTTATTGCCTTGTCGACGCCGGCTTCCATCGCCAGTTCAACATAGGTGTCGAAGATTGTATAGTCAAATTGCCATGCACCCGCCCGGGTTTTGGTCCATTCGATCATTCCACCTTCAATCATGTAGGAATTATCATTCCATGGCGAATGCACGCCATAAGTTGTTATGTATTTACCTCCTGCATCTGCATACAGCTTCAGGTGTTTCTTCAGCAACATCTTATGTTCTTCCGACCATGGCTTGAGTTTGTTCAGCCAGGCGACTGTCCATGGGTTCTGCCAAAGGTCGAGCCGGTAACTCCATTTAGTCGCTTCAGGAAGTAACTGGTTCTGTACCCTGATCGAAACATCCAGTGTCTTCGACTCTTTCGTGCTGTTTATTGTAATCTTTCCTTTATATACACCTGGTGTAGCAGTAGCCGGGATATCCAGCGTCAGCCATACAGGCCTGATGCTGTTGCCCGGAACGTCAAAACGATCAAAATCTTCAAACCGGTCAGGCATCAGGAAACCATCCTGGAAAGGTGTATTCCCACATACGGCATTTTTATCTCCATAAGGATAATTGCCCAACACGTAGCGGACCATATTCAGGCCGAATTGACCTGCGCCAATCTTTTTCCCGCCTGGTCCTGTCAGTTCGCTTAACTGGAACCGTACCTGCTCCAGGGTGTCAGGCGACCAGACAAGTACCTGTGCATTCAGGCGTTCCCCTTTCCAGCCGGTGGCATCCCAGGAAAGGCTGGCCTGTTTTACCGGTACTTCAGTCCGGAAATATGCGCGTTCTGTTGATCCGAATGACACATTAAGTCCGCGCTTTTCGTCGCGCCAGTCCTGCGGATCGGAAGGTTTGTCAAATGCATACTCATCCTGGTAATGCATTTTCAGTGAGGGCAGGAGGACTGAATCCACTCGTCCCAGCAACGGCTGCGAAAATGCAGCTTGCTGGAGTGCGAGGAAAGAAGTCATGATCAGTAAATACTTCATTGTGCTGCTATAATTGATTAGTGTTTTAATAATTACCACCCCTGGTTCTGTTCGAGTGTTCCTTTGGATAGCTGGATCTGTTGCAAGGGGATCGGGAACAGGTAGTGTTTGGGCATAAACTGGCGTGATGATGCTGCTTCTGTAATGATAAATCCGTTGTTATCTACCTGGATATCCGTTCCTACCTGCAGGTCAGGATATTTCTGCTGGTATTCTGTGCCCACAAATTTCACACCGCGGATTGATTTTACGAGTTCCTGTTCAGCAGTTTTCCATCGACGGAGATCGTCCCTTCTGAACCCTTCAAATGCGAGTTCAACAGTTCTTTCACGACGGATTTCAGTTTGCATATCAAGATTGTTTGAAGATACAAATGCATTGGTGAGTGCCGGCATTCCCGCACGTGACCTGATCACGTTAATAGTGCGATCCAGGTCGCCGTCTGAAATAGAACCGTTTTTCTCGTACAGGGCTTCTGCAAGTATAAGTAATACTTCGGCATACCTGATTTCCTTAAAGTCATACTGCCCCCTGAACTGTGCGGCATCGGTTGTTTCGTCGAGGAATTTGCGGATCATGTATCCCGTTTGTGTAGCGTTGGTTCCTGAAAAGCCAGGGAAGGTTGGCTGCCAGATATCTCCTTCGAAAAAGATGGAAGATCCGGGAACGATAAAGGTCATTGCCATGCGGGGATCGCGGTTCTGGAATTCACTTGTCAGCGTTGCATAACCCTGGAACTCCGGCGACTGGCCGATCGGTAAACCATCTTTTGCAAGATATAGGTCAGCCATATTCTTGGTAGGTACCATGTAATTGAACCAAAGCTCGCGTGTCCAGTTATGCACTACCCTGTTCTGGTAGTAACGTCTTGCCAGGATCACTTCACGACTGTCGTCGCCCTGGAGGATAAAAAAGTATTTATAGCTGTTTTCCGCCTTATCTGTATATAAACCATATACACCGGAGTTGTAAACGGCTTCGGCAGATTCGATCGCAATGTTGAGATATTTATCTGCATCACCGCTTCCATGGTATTTTGCCCATGTACCCATGTAAAGTGCAGCCCTGGCTCTCAACGCCTGTGCGGCTCCCTGGGTTACCCGTCCGAGGTCATCTTCTGACAACTCGTTTTGTTTCGGAAGTTTTGCAGCCGCAGATTCGAGATCAGCAAGTATAAAATCAATGATCTCTGACTGGGATGAACGCTGACTATATAATTCGGGTGATGATACATCGAGCACCTTGTCAATTTTTGGAACACCACCGAAAGTCTTAACCAGGTTCCAGTAGTTATATGCCCTGAAGAATTGGGCTTCTCCAACCCATCGGTCAATTTCAGCACCCAGTTCTGAAGCAGAAGCTTTCTCCAGCAGGTAATTGGTAGACCGGATCCACTTAAAGGCATTATCCCAAACTTCGGAATTCGCTGTGGGCAGAAAAGATCCATTGCTTACATTGTTTGCACCACCACCAAAAGCTATGTCGGAAGTATTGTCTATGTATTGGGGTACTTGCATCAATCCATAGTAGAAGTCATTTGCTGCAAGCTGGAAATCTGAAGGTTTTTTCCAGAAGGAAGGATCAGATACCTGGTCCTTCGGGGTGAGGTCAAGTTTTTTACAACCTGGCGCCAGGAGTATAAACAGGAGAGCGGTAAATATATATTGTGTACGTCTCATGATTGTCGTTTTTAAGGGGATTAGAAGGTCAGGTCAAGTCCAAATGAATAAGATCTCTGGAAAGGATAGTTTCCGCCCCAGTCTGCCGATTCGGGATCCCATCCTCCTTTCACATTGTGGTGTTCCCAGATGTCCTGGCCGCTGAAATAAATTCGTGCACGGTTCACATAGATCTTCCTTGTCAGGTTTTCAGGTAAAGTATAACCCAGTTGGATATTCTTCAGCCTGATATATGATGCATCGATCTGCTGCATTGTTGACGCCTGGTAGTTCCACCAGCGGATGTTTCCATGTGTCAGGCGCGGGAACTCAGCATCGGGACGATCTTCGTTCCAGGTCTTGCCATAGTAGAACTGCGGTGGTTGTCTCCACCATTCGCTCCACGGCATAGAGTAGTCGCCGGAACGGAATAATGTACGTTTACCCACACCCTGCAGGAATAAAGCAAAATCAAATCCCTTAAAGTTTGCTCCCAGGTTAAATCCATAATTGAAACGGGGCGTTGTGTTACCTACTTTCTTCACATCACCTTCCTGTCCGGGCTGGTCGCCATACAGGCTGATCTTGCCATCACCATTAAGGTCTTTGAACCGGGCATCACCAATCCCGATATCTGAAGGAACACCGCCGAGCTGCTTATAATCGTCCAGTTCCTTCTGGTTGCGGATTACACCGTCAAACACATACGCATAGTATGAATTGAGGGCATCACCTTCCCGGACATGCGGATCCCATGAAGTGAGGCTGTTCAGTCCGAGGACATAAGTATCTTCTCCGCCATAGTACAACACTTTATTCTGGGCATCGCTGAGAATAAATCTTGCATTGTAACCCAGTTTGCCAATCCTGTCGCTCCAGGAAATGGAAGTCTCGAATCCTTTTGTTTCGAGCCTGCCGACATTGGTATACGGAGCAGTTGCACCGAGCATCGATGGGTAGGCGATCGGGATGAGCATGTTGTCGTTGTTCTTTACGAAATAGTCGAACGAAAAGCCCAGCCTTGAGCGCAGCACCGTCATGTCGATTCCGATGTTCTTGTTTTTGAGTGTTTCCCAGGTCCTGTTGGGCGAAGCTATACCGCTGATTGTTGCTGAGGGAACCTGCCGGCCGGGACCGAATGGATAGGAACCGCCAATATTGATCAGCTGCAGGTAATCATATAAATGCGGGTCACTGTCAGGAAACATCTGGTTTCCAACCTTGCCATAAGAGGCGCGTAATTTCAGGTCGTCAAAGATTCGCTGCGACTTCATGAAATTCTCTTCAGATATTCGCCAGCCGACAGAAATTCCAGGAAAGAATCCCCACCTGATTTCTTTGCGGAATCTTGAACTTCCGTCATATCGCAGGTTTGCTTCAAGCAGGTATTTGTTGTCGAAAGCATAACTCAAACGACCGAACGCAGAGCGAAGTGCCCAATGGCCACCGCCGCCATCACTAAACCAGTTTTCTGTACCCAGGCCCATAGAAGGAACTTCATCAGAAACCACGTTCGATACGCTGGCCAGGAACCATTCACGGTCTTCCTCTTCGTGCGAAACGCCTGCCATTACATCAAAATCATGCTTACCACCAAAGTTGTTGTGATACTGCAGGTAACCGGTGTAGTTCTTGCCAATCACTTCTTCATTCTGCTTTGTCAGTTTGCTTTGCCCGGGATTGGCAACAGCATAATACTGAATCGTTCCATCCCATTTATATTGAGGAATGGGCTTGGCATAATCATCACTGTTGAGCGTGCGGTAGTTGATCCCGGTCTGCACATTTAATTTCAGTCCTTTAGCGAGATCCGCAATGAGTTTGAAATTGGTATTAACACCTCTTGTATTGTAGGTTGATGTAGCTCCTTCTTTTGCATAAGAAACTGCATTACCCCACCCGCCCTGGGCAAAGAAAAGGCCGTCCGGCGTATATACCGGATGGTTAGGCATGCCGAAGATCGCTTCACCGATCACCCAGTCGCCCACGCCACCTATATCTGTACGTTTCTGGTTCTCCAGGGCAACTTTTGATTCCAGGCGAATCCGTTTGGAGATTTCGTAGTCGTAGTTGAGGCGAAGGTTATAGCGCTTATTGTTGTCATCGGCATATTTCACCACACCGCGCTGGTCAACATAACCTGCAGAAAGGAAATAATTTGAATTGGTGCCACCTCCTGAGAGACTCAGGTTATGCGATTGCTGGAATCCATTTTCAAGCAATGCATCCATCCAGTCAGTCGAACTGAAAAAAAGCAGCCAGCCGCCATAGCCGTTGGGGTGGGGGACAGGATTTGGATCATTGTTCTTGATGCGTTGCAGGTAGTCATCTGAATACAACGGAACTGCACCGTTATGAATATTTGCTTCATTATCCATCACTGCCATTTCATAGTGTGAAGGACTTTTCATCATACCCGTCATTTTGGAAACAGCTGCATTACCACTGTACATAATACGGGGTGTTCCTTTCCTGCCTTTTTTGGTTGTGACAAGCATGACACCTCCCGCTGCCCTTGCTCCGTAAATCGAAGCTGCAGCATCTTTCAGTACTGAAATGGATTCAATATCATTCGGGTTAATCAGATCGAGGTTTCCGGCAACGCCGTCGATGAGCACGAGCGGTGCATTTCCGCCATTGGTTGAAGATGCACCACGTACATTCATTTCAAATCCTTGTTTTCCAGGCTGACCAGCATAGCGTTGAATGGTAACACCTGGGATCTCACCCTGTAATGCTGTCATCGCATTTGCAATGGGACGGCTTTGAAATACTTCCCCACCAACTGTAGATACAGCACCAGTAAGGCTGGTTCTCTTTTTGGTGCCGTAACCCACTACCACTACCTCACTTCCTTCAAGGGCTTCAACGTCCATTGTCAGGTTATAACTTGAATTTGTTCCAACGGTTACCTGCATTTTTTTATAGCCAACAATTGAGAATTCGAGCACTTCTCCATCATTTGCTTCAATGCTGAAAAAGCCATCCTTGTTGGTCGAAGCGCCGCGTGTAGTGCCCTGGACAACAACTGATACTCCTTCCAGTGGCCTGCCCTGGTTGTCTTTCACCGAGCCGGTTACCTGGATCCTCACCGGCGCCGTAGCAGCTGGCACCGGATTCGTTTTTACAGGCTTTTCGCGGATCACAATTGTCTTGTCAATAATACTGTACTGAAGTGGCTGATTGGCAAGACAAATTTCCAACGCCCTCTCCAAGGGTACATTCTTTAGCTCGAGGTTTACTTTCGTCTTCTGGTCGATCAGTTTGTTTTCATACCAGAAATAGTAACCGGTCTGTTTTTCAATTTTCTTTAGCACTTTCGATAAGGGTGCATTGTGTTCCGATAACGAAACCTGCTGCCCGAATCCTTTGGCATTTACCTGTACACAGGCAAGAACAAGCAAAGCAACTGTCAGTTTCATTCCTAAAAGCGTTTTGGCCTTTAAATACATAACTTTGATGTGTTTGGGTTAAACAATAAGCAGTCTATCAGGGATTGTATAAAGAGAGACCCGAATTTCCGCCGCTTCGGATCCTACCCCGAGGCGGTTTTTATTTGGATCTGACTGTCCGTTTTTTATGGTGACACCACGATATTTTTTCCTTCTACTTTAAAATGAATACCACTTTTTTCCAGGATCATCAACACATTGGTGAGATTGGCGCTCCGGCGGATTTTTCCGGAAAAAGTCCTGGCGGGAACTTCTGCAGTATACCTCACATCCACATCATACCACCGGGAAACCTGGCGCATGATTCCGTGAATATCCGCATTGCTGAAATTGAATAGTCCATCCTTCCACGCCATCACTTCTTCCACATCTACATCTGCCAATACCTTAACTGATTCGTTCGGGCGAACATTTGCCTGTTCACCCGGTACCAGTTCATGTTGTGATGTGCCACTCAATACCTTTACTGAACCCTCCAGCAATGTAGTTTTAGCAGCAACTTCATCCGCATAAGCATTGATGTTGAAATGTGTTCCGAGCACTTCGACTTTCATTTCATTTACCTGCACTATAAAAGGCAGCTTCCGTTTTTGCTTGTCAAATGCCTTTTCAACTTCGAAATAAACTTCTCCTTTAATTTCAACCTGTCTTTCATCGGATGCGAATACGGCAGGAAAACGGATCTCCGATGCGGCATTTAGCCATACACGGCTTCCGTCCGGAAGTGTAAGCCGGTACTGACCGCCCCGTGGTGTACTGACAGTATTGTAGATGATTTCCTCACCGGTCTTGCCCGACACTTTATAAACCAGCGAACCGTCTTCATGCTTCAGGATGCGGGCGGCACCCTGGCTTGCGAGTTGCCCGTTTTGCGCACTGTCGAGATTGATCGTAGTACCGTCGGAAAGGGTAAGTGTTGCTTTATCAGTACCCGGAAGTATTTCTGCAGGAGAATGGGTCCTGGTTACTGAAACCTGCGTTCCAGGTGTTGTGACGGACTGTTGCAGAAGGAACCAGCCGCCAGCGGATAGCGTTACCAGTAAGATGGCAGCAGCCCACCAGTAGGCCCGGTATCCCGGTCGCCTCCTGATGCTGATGGGTAAATCGAGTTTTCGCGAAATCTTATCCCATGCTTCGTTTTTGTCGATTGAATGAAGGGTGGAGAGGCCTGACTGGACAAATTCTTCATCATGGAAAGTCTCCAGCAGCTTGTGGTTATTTTCATCTTCGCCGAGCCATTGCTGTAGTTCTTCCTGTTCCGCAGGAGTTAGCTCTCCTTGCAGGTGCCTGGCAATCATCCGGCCATACCGGATGGCTGAATCAATCTTATCCATGTTGAATCGTTAGATTGATTAAAACACTTCAGCATAACCGAACGGGTGACAGCAACTGCGATTTTCTTTAAAGAAAATTTCGGGTGTAAGTGAAAACGCTTAGCGGAATCGTGAAACGATGGTGGGTAGGGTAATTAGGATAGCCATAACTTCCGGGCTCAACCGCAGCCTCAGGAACTGTAATGCCCTGGCCTTCTGGGTCTTTATGGTATTAATGCTTACACCAAGCTGGTCAGCCACTTCCTGGTTCTTCAATCCTTCAAAATAACACAGGCGGAATACACTGGCGCAACCGGAGGGTAGCTCATCAACAGCTTTATAAATTTCTCCCAGCGCTTCCGCTTTAATAATGGCTTGCAGCACGGCTGGCTCTTCAATGGGGTCCGCTTCTTTCGAATGCAGGTAACCGGTAACTACTTTCTGATGACGGAGATGGTTCAGGCAGGAATTTCGAACCGTAGTATACAGGTATGCGACTGCCGCCGTTTCTTGTTCAAATTCCGAATGACGGTCATAGTATTTGAGAAAGGCATCCTGCACCAGGTCTTCTGCGACCAGGCTTCCAGCCGTTAGCTGGCTGGCGAAATAACAGAGTCGGGGGTACTGTGCCTTAAAAAATCCTTCAAAATCCTGCATACTAATCGGGCTCCCTGTTTTCAAATGTAGATAAAATGTTAAATGAAGCGCCAGGAAAATATATTGATAAAATAATATTATGTATTGGGCTGGACATTAACTGTCAAATTTTTTTTTTGGTCCTGGTGTCCAATTTCCTGTCACCCGATCATTATTAGTGTATAAAAAACATTAAACATCAGAATTATGGAACAACGTATCAATTTTTTTGCAAAAGGACAGGCTGCAATGAAAGCGCTGTATGGACTTTCAATCTATCTTTCAAAATCATCCCTCGAGAAAAATCTTCTTCACCTTGTTGAATACCGTGTATCCCAGATCAACGGTTGTGCATACTGCCTCGATATGCATTCAAAGGATCTGCTGGCGGAAGGCGAATCAGCGCAACGTTTATTTGTAATGGATGCCTGGCGTGAAGCGCCGTTTTACACTGACAGGGAAAGGGCCGCACTTGCCTGGGCGGAATCGGTTACTGTTCTTACTGCAGGTAACGTACCCGACAGTGTTTATCAGCAAGCGCGGAAGCAATTTTCAGAGGAAGAACTTATTGATCTCACCATGGCAGTTCTTACAATCAACAATTACAATCGCCTCAATGTAGCTTTCCGCACGCCTGCAGGTTCTTACAAAGTAGGGGAACACGCGGTGAAATAAATATGCATACATTCATTAATCCATAACAAAGAAGCTATGAAAGATTTTGCACTGATATTCCGGCAACCCTCATATGACTATAGCAATGCATCGCCGCAGGAAATGCAGGATCTGACCAAAAAATGGCAGGACTGGATTGGCAGCATCGCAGCCCAGGGGAAACTTAAAGGGAATCCTGTACGATTGGTACAGGAAGGAAAAGTGCTCAAGGCCGGGGGAGTAGTCACCGACGGTCCATTTGTAGAGATCCGGGAACGTCTCGGAAGCCTGATCATTGTCAAAGCGGCGGATCTGGATGAAGCTACTACGCTGGCTCACGGTTGCCCGGCGTTAGACGCCAACGGAAGTGTTGAAATCCGCCAGGTCTTCAGTTAATCCAAACAATGGTGCAATCACATATTTCTACGCTGAAGCAACTGTTCCAGCAGGAGTTTTCGAAAATGGTTGCTGTCATCAGCAACCTTTTCGGGCTTCAGCATATTGAGATCGCAGAAGATATCGTAAGTGAAACCTTCCTGGCGGCAACAGAAAGCTGGGCAAAAAAAGGAATTCCGGAAAATCCCGCTGCATGGTTATATGTTGTTGCCAAACAAAAGACCCTGTATCACTTCCGGCGGAACAAGATCTATGAAAAAAAAGTGATCCCCGAACTATCATTAAGGCAAGATAATGTAGCGCAACCCGGTGAACCGGATTTTTCCCTGGGCAATATCCGTGACAGCCAACTGCAGATGATGTTCGCCGTGTGTAACCCTGCAATAGCCAGCGAAGCACAAATGGGCCTGGCATTGCGCATACTTTGCGGCTTCGGGATCGAAGAAATCGCAGCTGCGTTTTTGACGGGTAAGGAAACAATCAATAAACGATTGTTCCGTGCTAAGGAAAAACTGCGATCGGAAAAGATTAGTATGGAAATGCCGCCGGAAAATGAACTGACCGGCCGCCTCGATAACGTGTTACATATTATCTATCTTTTGTTTAATGAGGGATATTATTCGCGGACGCAGGATCGCATCCTTCGTAAAGAACTTTGCGTCGAAGCCATGCGACTGGGATTCATGTTGTGTGAAGACGTAAGAACGAACCTGCCAAAAACCAACGCCCTGTTGGCACTGATGTGTTTCCACGCATCGCGTTTCGACGCGAGATTGACGAATGAGGAATCGCCCGTTTTATATGAAGATCAGGATGAGTTGTTGTGGGACCAGGAACTTATTAACCGGGGACTTCACTTCCTGGAGCTTTCCGCTTCCGGCGAAGAAATCAGTTCCTATCACCTGGAAGCCCGGATCGCTTACTGGCATTGCATAAAGGAAGATACCCCGGATAAATGGCAGGAAATTCTTCAATTATACAACCAGCTTCTTTGTATCAATTATTCACCCGGCGCAGCACTTAACCGCACATTTGCTTTGTATAAAGCTGATGGAAAGAAGGTAGCTTTGGCTGAAGCAGAAAAGCTTGGACTGGAAGGCAATCATTTTTTTCATTTACTGCTCGGTGAATTGTACGACGGCATGGATAATCGTAAGGCACTTGCTAATCTGCGGAAAGCCTATGATCTTGCGCAAAACCAGGATGAAAAGCTGGTTATCGAAAAAAAAATTGCCCTGATCGTTTGACAGCTGGATCCTGGCCTGATTCTTTAGTAGTTATGCAATTGAACAACAATTAATTACTGTATAAAAAGCTGAGATTATGCCAGTGAAACGAAACGAATCTACCGGGAATCGTCCCAAGGGCGACCGGGCTATTGATGCCCCTTACCTGGTGCTGAACATACCAGGTTATATTGACCAGCTAAAACAGGAGCCAGCCTGGCAAAAAAATGACCGCAATGGGATCACGGTCTTTAAATCGGAAGGGCTAACAATGGTTGTTACAGCCTTTCACCAGGGAGCCCTGGTTAACGACCTTGGAGTGGATGGATTTCTGACACTCAAAGTGCTACAGGGAAATGTTCGTTTAACCACCGCCGATGGGAACTTTGAAGCCCGCGAAAATGATGTCGTGGCCTTTCATCCTGGCGTTGCAAAGTCACTTGAGGCCATTACTGATGCAGCAATATTGCTGTCACATTTCACTATTGAAAGCGATCATATACTTTAATCATCGCTCTTGTTTTCTTTATCCTTTTTATCCTGCTGAACATCCTGGCCCGAATGCCCACCCGCTGAAAATGATTGATATTGGCGGTTTTCGTCCTCGCGGTTATGCATGCCTTCCTGTTGACTCTGTCCCTGCCAATGATTTTCCTGTTGCTGGCGCTCTTCGCTGGTCTGGCCTTTGTTTGCTTCGTCGGTCCTCCAACTGCGATTTTCATTTTGTCCACCGGAACCTTCCTGTTCGCGGTAACCATATCCCCTCATTTCCGTGCCCGACCGTTGTTGGCTTTGCTGACCCTGCTGGTTCCTGGACTGTCCGCGGGATCCCCTGTTTCTCTTTTTCATGTTCGGGTATTTGTGTTGGCAAATAATCGTTTGTTGACCAACGATGCTGCAATTCAGATGCCTGTAGTTTATTCATTTGCTTATCGTTATGCGCATGTGGCATGTTATTTTCCTTTCAAGAGGGTATATGTGTTGAAGATTAACAGGTTATAAGCCTGTAGGAAAAGTGCGAAGGGAAGAGTGTAGAATCAGGAAGGAAAGATGGGGAAGAAACGTAACAAACACCAAAATGAATTTTATGAAAAAGCTACTGATTATCCTGGCAGCTGTTATCACAATTGCTGCGTGTAACAATGCTTCAGACCGGGAAACACACACTGACACTACCACCACCACTATGACTGATACCAGCAGTACATACCAAATGGATACTACCCGTACGGATTCCCTGCGTATCGGCCAGGATACCATGCAACAACGTTGACAGTTATTGGCTGGAAAGCAATTTGCTTCGCGCGATCAGGCAGCCACCGATAACACCACTTTTTTCTCCCAGCCTGGAAAGATGAAGCTGAGTGTCATTGTTTACCAGGCTGAGGGAATATTTGTTTAATGCACTCCTGATCGGGAGCCGGATATAATCTCCCGTTTCTGCAAGCGTTCCGCCAAGGACAACCAGCTCGGGATTGAAAATATTGATGAGTACGGCGAGCCCGCGACCGATCTTTTCGCCCAGGTTAGCTACCAGTTCAATGGAAAGTACATCTTCGTTGCGGGTGGACTGGATAATATCAGATAACCTGAGATCTTCTGCTTTCATGCCGGCAGACATGATCGAGGAGGTGGAGCCCTGTTCTATTTTCTCGCGGAACAAACGGATCAGCGCCTGGCCGGAAGCTTCTGTTTCCAGGCAGCCCTTTTTACCACACTGGCAAATGAGCTCATTATGGAAGAGAGGGATATGACCAAATTCCCCGCCGAAGCCGGATTTTCCATAATACACTTTCCCGTCTATCAGGATCCCAAGGCCAATTCCATAATCCAGGTTTACAAAGAGTACGTTCTTTTCGTTCGATACCACACCGCTATGGAATTCACCATAAGCCATTGCCCTTGAATCGTTTTCAAGGAAAGTGCGGATCCCCAATGCGTTCTCCAGGGTTGTCGTGAGCGGCTCCTCATTAAAATGGAAAAAGCTGTAACTGTAACCGCTCGTCGTATTGATCCGGCCAGAGAGGTTCACGCAGATCGCCAGTACAGGCTTTTGCGTGTCTGGAAGGTCATTGATGAAATTGCGGATCAGCTCGATCAGCTGGTTCAGCGAAGCCTGCGTATTCTCCAGCAGGAAGGGTACTTTAATATTTACCGTCACCAGGTTCTTCTTGAAGTCCAGCAGGCCGATATTAATATAATACCTCTTTACATCCACCCCGATAAAAAAGCAGGACTCTGCCACAAGGCCATACATACTCGCCCGTCTTCCGCCCGTACTGTCGATTTTTCCATAGTCCCTGATCAGTCCATCCTGGATCAGTTCATTGACCAGGCTGGTAGTCTTGGGCGCACTGATGTTCAGTTCATTGGACAGATCAGATATTGTAGCATTTCCACTTTGGTCCAGGTGGTTGATTAATGCCCGCTTCAATGCTTTGTTCTTATATGCTACGCCGGTGGCGTTTTCTTCCGTAAAAACCTCAACTATGGAATGTTTGGGCGTCATCAATTGGTCAGTTACTTAAAAAATTACAGATGTCAAAGGTAAAAAACAATCCTTATTAAAAAGATTACGGTCGTTTTCTGCCGGAAAGACCGCACAAGCTGTAATAAATATAATTTTTACGGTTGAAGCAAGCATTTTCCCGCCTATATAGAAAATAAATATTTTTAGAAAGTGGTTACAGATAAAAAAATAAATATTAATTTACTCCGCAGTTACCAAAAAATATGCATTAACTAATTGTTATTGAGAGAATGATCATCACGAATGAATCCTTGCCCTCCCGTACCTCGCAGAAAAGCCTGTCGGCCTATGCCTCCCTATATAAAGATGAATTGCTGGATAACATCCTTCCTTTCTGGCTGAATAACAGCAGGGATGAAGTCAACGGCGGTTACTTCACCTGCCTCGACCGCGAAGGCCGGGTTTTCGATACCGATAAATTTATGTGGCTGCAGGGCCGGGGCGTCTGGTGCTTCAGTACCATGTACGATAAGGTAAGTCCCGATCCCCAATGGCTGGCTATGGCGCTTCACGGGGCAGCCTTCATGGAAAAGTATGGACGGGATAAGGACGGCAACTGGTATTTTTCACACACGGCCGACGGTAAACCCCTGGTTCAGCCTTATAATATCTTCAGTGACTGCTTTGCTACCATGGCTTTTGCTGCCCTGGACAAGGTCAGTCCGAACGAGCGTTACCGGAAGATCGCGCTCGACACATTTGAAAACATCCTTCGCAGGCAGCACGACTGGAAAGGGAAATATAATAAAGCATTCCCCGGCACCAGGCCGCTCCGCAACTTCAGCCTGCCTATGATCCTTTGTAATCTTTCCCTCGAACTGGAGCACCTCCTCGGGCCAGCACGAGTGGATGAATTCATTCCCACAGTGATCAGGGAAGTGATGGAAGTGTTTTACCAGCAGGACACCGGGCTCATCATGGAAAATGTTGCCCCCGACGGAACCTTCTCCGATAGCTTTGAAGGAAGACTGGTCAACCCGGGTCACGCCATCGAAGCCATGTGGTTCATGATGGATCTCGGGAAAAGAATTAATGACGATACGCTGATCAGGACATCCACTGACCGCATGATCCGAATGCTTGAATACGGATGGGATCCCGAGCATGGCGGCATATTTTACTTCCGCGATATAAAAAATCATCCGCCGCAACAATTGGAGTGGGACCAGAAACTTTGGTGGGTGCATGTGGAAACACTTGTAGCGCTTGCCAAGGGATACGCCTATACCGGCGATGAAAGATGTGCAAACTGGTTTCATCTCGTTCATGCATACACGTGGGAACACTTCCGCGACGACCAGTTCGGCGAATGGTACGGTTACCTCAACAGGAAAGGGGAGGTACTGCTGAACCTCAAGGGCGGTAAATGGAAAGGTTGCTTCCACGTTCCAAGGGCACTCTTCCAGGTTTGGAGAACACTTGAAACCCTGTCCATTTAACCCCGCCATATGAAACGATTGCTAACCATATTTACCATTCTTGCCTCGGCCTCTATGGCCTGTGGAACAGCTCCTGCGACCGATTCAGTGATCCGCACCGAAGTACTGGTAGTAGGTGGCGGAACCGGCGGAACCGCAGCAGGAATCCAGTCAGCCCGACTCGGCAGCAAAACCATAATCGTTGAACCTACCTCATGGCTGGGTGGAATGATTTCCGCTGCAGGTGTATCTGCTACTGATGGGAACCATCGCCTTCCTTCCGGGATCTGGAAGGAGTTCCGTGACCGCATTTATGCCGTTTATGGCGGACCGGCAAAAGTGGAAACCGGCTGGGTGAGCAATACCCTCTTCGAACCACGCGTGGCAGACAGCATCTTTAAAGCAATGGCGGCAGAGTCGAAGGACCTTTCTATTTATTATGGCTGGCGATTTGACAAAGCCATTAAAGAAGGCAACAAAATAACTGGTGCAGTTTTCATCAATGATAAAAATGAAACGCTCACCATCAATGCCGACATCACGATCGATGCAACTGAAATGGGTGATGTGATGGCTTCGGCCGCTGTTCCCTACGACCTCGGCATGGAAGCCGGCAGCCTCACTGGCGAACGTGTAGGCATAACCGAAACCAATAATGTTGTACAGGACCTTACCTGGGTGGCAGTATTAAAAGATTACGGTTCCGCTGCCGATTGCACGATCGTTCGCCCGCAGGGTTATGATCCCAACGAATTCGACGGCGCCTGCAAAGAATATTACCTCAATAAGCAGTTGCCTGAACCAACGGTCAATGCGCAGGCAATGCTCGACTACACGAAGATTCCCAATGGAAAATACCTGCTCAACTGGCCAAAGGCCGGGAATGATACTTACCTCAATGTTGTTGAGCTCACTGAAGAACAACGCAACGCTGAACTTGAAAAAGCTAAGGCGACTACTATGCGCTTCATCTATTTCATCCAGCACCAGTTGGGCTATAAAAACCTTGGACTGGCAAACGATGAATTTCCAACTGCAGATAAACTTGCACTGATACCTTACCATCGTGAAGGAAGAAGGTTGAAAGGAATGGTTCGCTTTACCATGCGTAACCTGGCCGAACCATTTACCTACGGCGACCCGGTTTACCGTACCGGTATCTCGGTTGGCGACTACCCAATAGATCACCACCACAAGAAAAATCTTTCAGCTCCGCAACACCTCGAATTTTATCCTGTCCCTTCATTCAATGTGCCGCTGGGTACACTGATTCCGAAAGAGGCGGAAGGATTGATCGTTGCCGAAAAAGGGATCAGTGTAAGTAACGTAGTTAACGGTACAACCCGCCTTCAGCCCTGTGTAATGCTTACCGGCCAGGCAGCAGGTGTGCTTGCTTCATTAAGTGCGAAGCAACACACAACACCTGCACAGGTGACAGTGCGCTCAGTACAGAAAGCATTGATGCAATCCGGTGCATGGCTGATGCCATACCTGGATGTGCCTGCTGATCGCCCGCAGTTTGCAGCCATTCAACGTATAGGCGCAACCGGGATCCTGAAAGGTAAAGGCATTCCCTATAAATGGGCGAACCAGACCTGGTTCTACCCCGACTCCACTGTTAGCGAAACAACACTCGTGGATGGACTTGCCACTTACTATCCCAACGTTAAGGCTGCCACAGTAAAAGAAGGAAATGATGTAAATGCAGAAACGCTTTACAAACTGATCCTGATGGCGGACCCTTCTATAAACAGCTTTAAACTCAAGACTTCACTGAAGCCATTTAGCGGTGCCATGAAACGCAGCGAGATCGCGGTGGTGATCGATGAGTACCTCAAACCTTTCGATAAGGAAGTCGATCTCAACGGACGACTGAATAATACAAAACCCAAGTTTTAACCCAACACAATTGTTTATGAGCCATTACAAAATTTCGATGAAATCCTGGCGCAGGTTGTTGTTGTTGCTGCTGGCAATAGTGGTACAGCAGGGCATAACGTTTGCGCAAACGGGGACTGTTAGCGGAACTGTAAAAGATGATAAGGGTAGTCCGATACCCAGCGCTACCGTACAGGTTGCGAACAGCCAGCGTATGGTGCTGACCGATGAAAAGGGAAGCTTTACGATCGGGGCGGATGCAGAACGTGTGACGCTTGTAATTTCTTCCGCAGGTTATATAACTGCAAATTTCTCTGCGCGTACAGGCCAGTCCGTTGATATTATACTGAAAAAGCAACTTAAAGATCTTGATGAAGTAGTTGTGGTTGCCTACGGTCAGCAGAAGAAAACCAACGTGGTAGGATCTGTCTCCCAGATCAGCGGTGAGCAGCTTAAGCAGGCGCCGACCATGAACGTTACCAACATGCTGGCGGGTCGTTTGCCGGGACTCATCTCCCTGCAACAATCCGGTCGCCCGGGAGCGGATGATGCAGCGCTGCGTATTCGTGGTATCAGCAGTTATGGCACAAACCAGGCGCCGCTGATCATCGTGGACGGTGTACAGCGTCCATCTTTCAGTAACCTGGATCCCAGTGAAATTGAAAGCATCACCCTGTTGAAAGATGCGGTGTCTACAGCCGTTTACGGTTTACAGGCTGCGAACGGCATCATCCTCGTAACAACGAAAAGAGGTAAAGCCCAGAAGACTGTCATCAGTTATGATGGTGCGGTAACAATGAACCAGAACACACGCTTCCCGAAATTCCTGAATGGTCCTGATTATATGCAATGGTATAATAAGGGTACCGATATGGATAACGACTATAATATGCAGGTCGGTGCCAACCCCGCACCCTATATCTATACGCAGGAGCAGATAGATGCGCTCAGGAACGGAACCAATACGAACCCGTTGCTTGGTAATACAGACTGGGTTGGTGAACTTGTTGGTAAAAATGCCTTTTCCCAGAGTCATAGCATCAGCCTGCGTGGTGGAACCGACAAGATCAAATTCTTCTCACAGGTCGGCATGCTTGACCAGGATGGTGTTGTGAACAATACCGGTTTCAAACGTTATAACGTCCGCACAAACGTAGATGCTGAACTGACGAAAGTTTTCAGTGTAGCGCTTGATCTCGGCATCCGCCAGACAAATACCAAAACTCCTGGTATCTCTCCGGATAACACGGCATATCTCAACCCATTCTACCAGGCGGTACGCATGTTGCCTAACCTGCCGATGTATGCTCCAAATGGATTGCCTACAGCACACTTCAGCAACGCTGGCTGGGTGAATCCCCTCGCTTCGGTTAACCAGTCGGGTTACCAGAATAACCAGTCGAATGTATTCCAGGGTAACCTGACCTTCAAAGTAAAAGTACCTTGGGTAAAAGGTCTTGAACTTAAGTTGTTAACAGCTTATGACAAAACAGGAAATGAAGCAAAAGGCTGGCTGACTCCGTATACCCTGATGGGTAGAAACCGCGACCAAGTAACGGGAGATTTTATTGAAATCAATACACTTCCTGGTATTACCCGTACCACACTACGTCAATCATACGGCCAGAATAACCGTAAGGTTTTTCAGCCCAGCATTTCATACAATGGAAATTTTGGTGATCATAGTGTTACAGCCCTTGCCTTATATGAGTGGTCACAGTATAAAAGCAACGTATTTTCAACTGGGGCAAGTAATTTCCCGCTGACGGACATTCACGAAATTAATTTCGGTAGTACCGCTACCGAAGATCTCATTTCGCCTACCGGATCAAGTGGTGTGGATTCACGTGCCGGATATGTTGGAAGGATCAACTATGGATTCAAAGAGAAATATCTTTTGGAACTAGCCGGCCGGGTAGACGCTTCCGTTAACTTCCCGAAGTATAACCGTTGGCAGCTTTTCCCTGCCGTAGGTGCAGGTTGGATAGTAAGTAAGGAAGACTTCTTCGATGGTCTCAGCAATACGGTTGATTTCCTGAAGATCAAAGGTTCATATGGACAAACTGGAAACGACCAAATAGGAAGTTTCCAATACTTGCAGACATATGCACTTACAGCTGACCCGGTAATGGTCATCGGGGGCAAACCGGTTTCGGCGCTGTATACCTCGGCACCACCGAATACTAACCTGGACTGGGAAACGGCGACAATTACCAATATCGGCTTTGAGTCTGTTTTCCTCAAAGGATTGATAGCTGTTGATTTCGAATGGTTCTATAAGGTTACTACCGATATTTTGGGCGGTGTAAGTGGACTCTATCCAATGACCATTGGCGGATATTTTCCTGCCACTGTCAATACTGGCATCATGGATAACCGCGGTTTCGACCTGCAGATCCGTCACCGCAATAAGATCGGCAAATTACAATATGGTGTAACCGGTAACCTGAACTGGGCAAAGAACAAGTACATTCGTGTAGATGAAAGCGAGGGACTACCAGCATGGATGCGCAGGGTGGGGCAAAGCTATGGCGAGAAATATGGTTTTGTTGCAGAAGGCATGTACCAGACCTGGGAGGAAGCTGCTAACGCACCTTCACCAAGTGGTGGGGTAGTAGCACCCGGTTTCTTCCGTTATAAAGACATCAATGGCGACGGACGTATCACCCGTACCGATGATTTTGTTTCCATCGGTCGCAGCAATATCCCCGAACTGATGTATGGTCTCAACATTGATCTCAACTATGGAAATTTCGATTTCTCTGTATTCTTCCAGGGCGCTGCCCTGAGCAGCGTTAGCCTCGCAGGTACATACGAAGGTTCAAGCGGAACTTCAGGTGTTGATGATAACACGCCGTTCACCAAAACTTTCTATGGTTATGGTAACTCTCCCTATTTCCTCGTGGAGAATGCATGGACTCCTGACAACCCGAATGCAGAATTTCCAAGGCTCACCGCATATAAATCACAGTTGTCTGCTCACAACGCGCACATCAACTCCGGTTGGATCCGTGATGGCTCTTATGTGCGTCTGAAAGCAGTGCAGCTGGGATATAACGTTCCATCAAAACTGTTAAATACAGTCAAGATCCAGAACCTCCGCGTATATGTTTCAGGATACAACCTGTTCACATGGGATAAGCTGAAATATCTCGACCCGGAAATGCCGAACGTAAACAACGGCTTTTATCCGCAACAGCGCATGATGTCAGGTGGTGTTAATGTTACCTTCTAAAAAACAGAGCAATGACCAAGTTATTATCAACTATACAGAAAACAGTAATTCTCGCAGGGATTGTGATGGCGGCCCAGGGTTGCAAGATCGATATCGAACCAACCGACCGCTATACTGAAGAAGCAGTTTGGAGCAATCCCGCGAATATGGAACTGTACATCAATGGCATGTACAATGAATTCAGAACTTTCCAGTTCGGCCAGTTCCCGATCGGTTACGATAACGCAACGGACGCGCTGACCGATATCATGAAATATACTTCAACTGTTGCCGGTAACGGAACAGTGAACATCCTGGCTACTGATGCTTCACGTGTGAATGCAGCAGGACCAATGCTCAACTACTGGCAGGCCGGGTATGCGCGGATCCGCAGGATCAATGAATTCCTTGACGGTCTCGCGAAATACGGCAAGGTTGACGCCGTTGCAAAGACCCAGTACGAAGCAGAAGCGCGCTTCATCCGTGGTTATGTGTATTTCTGGCTCGTTAAGCTTCACGGCAGCGTGGTGCTGATGGAAAACCTCGACCAGTATTCCAATAAGAACAATCCCCGTGCAAGCGAAGAGGATTGCTGGAAATTTGTAGCGGCTGACTTCCAATTTGCGGCTGACAATCTTCCAAAAGAATGGGATGCAGCCCACACTGGCAGGGCAACAAAAGGTGCTGCCCTCGGTATGCTCTCACGTACCTGGTTGTACGCGGCATCAATTGCGGAGTATGATAAGAAACAATTCAACCAGGATCCGTTAACCGGTGTGTCAGCAGGCAGCGCTACTACCTACTACCAGAATGCAGCCACTGCCGCGGAACAGGTGATCGCGCTGGCGAACGAAGGCTACTATGCACTTGAAGCCAACTTTGCCAATATCTTCACCAACAAGTCAACCCGCGAAGCCATCTTCAAGCTTGATTTCGTTGCGCCGCAGATCACACACCAGTATGATTTCGGATTTACGCCTCCCGGCGATGCACCTGGTCAGCCAATGGTATATGGAGTTCCAACTGCAGAGCTCGTAGACGAATTCGAAATGAAAGACGGAACTGCTTTCTCCTGGTCAAATGGAACAATGGCAGCAAATCCTTACACAGATCGCGAACCGCGTTTCTACGCTACCATCCTTTACAATGGTGCAAGCTGGAAAGGACGTACCATCAACACCCAGCCCACAAACTCCGTGGAAGGACTCGTTGAATACGGATCTACGCCTGAGCCACGTAAAACTGTTACGGGTTATTATACGCGCAAAATGCTGAATCCCCTGGTTAATGATTTCATGGTGTATAAGAGCACCCAAAGCTGGATCGAGCTGCGCTATGCAGAGATCCTGCTGATCCACGCTGAAGCAAAGGCAAAACTTAATGACCTCGGTGCTGCTGCCACTTCCCTGAATATGGTACGCGACCGTGTTGGCCTTCCTGATGTTAATCCCGCCAACGCAACACAGATGATGAATGCCATCGAACATGAGCGGATCGTTGAACTTGCGTTTGAAGGTCACCGTTACTGGGACCTCCGCCGCTGGAGAAAAGCACATACTGTCCTGAATGACGTTCGCTTCACCGGGCATAAAGTGACTCCTGCAGGTTCCGGGTTCAACTACGAAGTGATCAGTGCCGATAACCTCGACCGGAAGTTTACGCCTGCATTGTATTACATGCCTATTTATGTAAGTGAACTGCAGAACAATACGGCCCTCACCCAAATCCAGGGCTGGTGATCCTGCTTTAACTCACAGCAAAAACTAACGTAATGAAAAAAATATTTTCTTTCATTTTCATAGCAGCAACAGCTGCAACAACCATCAGCTCCTGTCGCAAGGCAGACCCTGTGATCCGCAAATCGCAGAACGAAATGAGCGATATCTATGCTACCACACCGGATAAAGGAAGGGAAAGACTTTTCGATGCCCGGTACAGCGCAGCAAAAGACACCATCTATTTCGATATTCCCTGGTTCTCGCCACAGGACTCCGACAACGAGGTTGATCTTAGCCAGATCATCCTGCGCGCAACAATTCCATCCGATGCGATCATCTCACCCGCACTGGGTTCGCCGATGGATCTTCGCAACCCGGTTCCGCTTAGCATAACTGCCGGCGACGGATCTGTTGCCAATTACGTGGTGGTGGGAAGGAAAGTGGGTAACACTACTGTCAGTGCTGCTGCTATCGAGTTCAATAACAACGGTACGAATGAAATGGTGGAAGCGGTGATCCAGGAGAATGAGATCCTGTTCTATATTCTTCCCGGTACAGACGTGTCTAACGCCACATTCACATATGCCATTAACCGTCACTCTACCGCTAATATTGCTTACGGAAGTTCGATTGATCTTTCGTCAGACGTCCCCTTCATCGTTACCGGTGTTGACGGAGTTGCGAAAACCTATACGCTGAAAGCCAAGGAGCCGATTAAGCTGACTTATGGTGCTGGTATCAACCGCAGCCTGTGGAACAAATCTGCCAGCGAACTCGGCTTCACCGATAATATGGAAGTATGTCTCGCAGTAAGCGGTGATCACCTTATTCTTACGCGCAGGACGAACCCTTCCAAATACAGCGTCTTCAATCGCTTTACGGGAACCTACCTGCAGGACATGAAGTATCCATTCAGTGGACTTTCCTTCCAGGTCGTAAATGATAATGAAGGCCACCTCCTCGCTGCTTCCTGGGCGCCTAAGAATGCCAGCTTCATCGTGTATCGGTATAATGACGCACTGGATGCTGCGCCGGTTAAGCTCATTGAATGGGTAAACAACAACCCCGCCGGTATCACAGGTGACGGTGGTGTGGGAAGAAGGGTAAACGTTTATGGCGATATAAATGGTGATGCGGTGATCACTGCACCTGCCGGGCAATCAGATGTAATCATGAGATGGCGCATTGTGGGTGGTACACTCGTTAGTAATACACCTGAAGTTGTGGTGTATAAATCACTTGCAGGCGGAGCGGCTACGAAAATGGGCTACTATGCTGAAGCTCAGCCTGTATCGGCAGCAGCTAATGGCGATTATTTCATCAATTACCAGTTCGAAGTTGCTTATGTTAACGGCGCAACAAATGAAAGGTCTGCCGCCCTTACACTCGGCTGGCCGGTAGTTTTCAACATGCCTACTGCCTATGCAAGCTTCAATGGTGCGAAGTACCTCGCGATTGTAAAATATATCGATACCTACAGCCTGAACAAAGTGCAGACCAGCCTTTATGATGTTACGTCTCCTTCAAACCTTGGTATGGCGCCCAGTAACCCTGCCTATCCTGATTTCAACATCTTCAATTCAGGTGTGCAGACAGGAACCACCAATGGAAACGGTACGGCTGACATCGCAGTTGGTTATTCAAACAACGGCGAACGCATGCAGGTGTACACGCTCCTTACCAACGGAGGCGTCGCAGCGCATGAGTTTACGAACTACGCCAAGTAATCAATTAAAATATTCATGATGATGAACAGGTTATTTTGTGGGTTTTTGGTTGCCGGACTTATAGGATTTGCTGCTTGCAGCAAATCCTCCGGTCCGGATGTTGACCCGCCGGTGACTCCACCGATCGACACGACTTCGAATAAGCCTGGCCGCAACGTTGTTGCCTGGGTAGATGCACGGTCAAACGTTTTCGGTACTTACGGAAGGCTGAACGATACCACGCAGATCAAAGCTGTTCTCGACTCGCTGAAAGAAGTTGGCGTAACAGGTTTGGTGATCGATGTGAAGGGAAGCTCCGGCTTTACCATGTACCCGAGCAATATCGCGAAGCAGCTCACGTCTCTTGACGGAAAAAGCCTGCCGGAAGGCGTGGACTATGTTTCCTATATGATCCAGGAAAGCCGCAAACGGAATTTCAAGGTGTATGCGTCTATCGTTACAATGGTTGAGGGCGACGGCGGTCGCCGCTTCGGTACTGTATTCGACGATCCAAACTTCGCACAGTACGAGTCCGTTGTCTGTGATGTGAACGGTAACCGGGTGAAGGTTTCGGAAACCGGCAGGAATGCATTTGTGAACCCAGCCCAACCTGCAGTGCAGGAGCGGGCTTTGAACATCATCAAAGAGATCGTACAGAAGTACGAAATCGATGGTTTGGTACTCGACTATTGCCGCTATACCGATATCGATGCTGACTTTTCTGATTACAGCAAAAGCCAGTTCATTGATTTCCTCAAAGCAAAGTACAATGATAACGCGGCGGCAACGATGAACTTCCCTAAGGACATAGTTAATACCTGGACTATGAGCGGCGACAGGGTAATACCTAATTCGACCGGGAAGTATTATGGAAAGTGGCTGCTCTACAGGGCATCCGTGATCCATGATTTTGTTGAGAAGGCAAGAGCTGCTGTAAAGGCTACGAAGCCATCCGTGAAATTCGGTGTATACGTTGGCGCATGGTACACAACCTATTACTCAGTAGGCGTGAACTGGGCGAGCAATGAATATGATCCGTTCAATGACCAGGCGGTCCGGTTCGACTGGGCCTACCCGGGTTATAAAGAAACGGGCTATGCGGAAGAACTGGAATTCCTGATGACCGGGAACTATTTTACCCAGATCAGGTTGTCGGAAAACCCCGCAACAGCAAACCTGACTTATCATTGGTGGAGCATCGAAGGTTCGCTCAACGGCATTAAGTATGTGACGAAAAACAAAATGCCATTGTACGGTAGTATCGATCTGGGAAATGTGGACTGGCCAAGCCAGCAACGCATTTCAGAAGCCATGAAATATATTCTGAACAATACTTCCGGTGGCATCATGCTGTTTGATGTGGTACACGTTTATGCGCCGCAATATAACAGGCTCAAGCAACCGCTTTGGAATGCATTAAGGGAAGGGCTCAAACAATAAACAAAAGTGGCACAACAACGCAATATCAGCCTGGATGCACTCCGGGGATTTTCCATCCTGGCGATGGTCCTCAGCAGCAGCATTGCCTTCGGCATCCTGCCTAGCTGGATGTACCATGCGCAGGTGCCACCACCATACCACAAGTTCGACCCGGCTTTACCCGGTATCAGTTGGGTCGACCTTGTGTTCCCATTCTTTCTTTTCAGCATGGGCGCAGCCATTCCGCTGTCGCTCCAAAAAAAAGTCAACTCCGGCAGCGGGTTTTTACCGGTGTTCTACATAGCAGGAAGAAGGTTCGTCTTACTGGCTTTCTTTGCCCTGTTCACCGTTCACATGCGGTCGGCTATGTTGTCCGGCGCACCTCAACTCACGCACTACCTGTTATCCATAGCCGCGTTTGTGCTTTTGTTTTTCCAGTTTTTCGAGCCGGCAGACGAGCGGAACAGGAAATATTTTCTTCCCGGCAGGTTTGCAGCCTTCACCATCGCATTGCTCATGTTGTTCTTCCTGCCGTTCAAAGACGGGAATGGATTCTCCTGGACGAGGATCGACATAATTCTCCTCGTGCTGGCGAATATGGCATTGTTTGGTACCATCACCTGGTGGCTCACCCGTCACAACACCTGGCTTAGAATAGGCATCGTGCCTTTTATTATGGCTGTCTTCCTCGGTGCTTCACAACCCGGCACCTGGAACGAAGTACTGTTCAACTGGTCACCGATGCCTGCGTTGTATAAGTTCTATTACCTGAAATATTTGTTCATCATTATTCCCGGTACCATCGCCGGGGAATGGATTGCAGGGAATAATAAGGTTGAGCCCGTTGCTGCCGAAAAGCAAAGCTGGCTTGTACTGGTAACTGCACTTGCTTTACTGATGGTGGTTGCAAATACAGTATTGCTGTTTGCGCAACACAACTTTCCCGCCCTGGTTGTTACGCTTGTATTGTCAGCTGGTATTTACCTGGGCATCGTGAAAGCAGGAGTAGAACAGATGAAACTTATCAGGCTTTTTTTTATCGCCGGAACCTATAGTCTTTTGCTTGGCCTTTTTTTTAATGCCTGGGAAGGTGGTATTAAAAAAGATCCTTCTACGTACAGTTATTATTTCGTAACCGCCGGACTTGCATTTTTCATGCTCATCGTTTTTTATGGCATCCAGCTGGTGAAAAGGGGAGACAGTGTGGTAAATTATCTCGCCCTCAACGGCCGGAATCCAATGGTAGCGTATGTTGCAGGAAATCTCCTGCTGCTTCCAATCTTACATGCCACAGGGCTGATCAGCATCTTTACGCAGATGGAAACGGGTATGTGGACCGGCATAGCGAGAGGAGTGTTGTTTACAGGAATTGTTTCGCTGATCACAATATTCTTTACCAAACGGAAATGGTTATGGAAAACCTAAAAGGAAATAACATCTTGCGGAACCTGGCTTTGGCTGCAAGCTCCCTGCTTTTTGTTCCCGCTGCCAATGCGCAGCAGGTCGACAAGAAAGTTTATGATTCGTCGTATCATAATTATCTCTACGATAGCCGTACCGCGTATTTCCGCCAACTGCCGGTTGTGAAAAAGCCAATTGTATTTTTCGGCGACAGCATCACGCATTGGGGCGACTGGGCCGAATTTACCGGGTTTTCGAAAGTGCTGAACCGCGGCATCTCCGGCGACAATTCATTCGGACTGCTCGCCCGCCTCGATGAAGTGGCGCGTCATCAGCCTGCAAAACTTTTCGTGCTGATCGGAACAAACGACCTGAACCTTAACAGTAATGCAGCCATTCAGCAGGTGGTAATGAACTATCGCCGGCTTGTGCAGGAAGTTAGCCGCTTGTCACCCGCGACTAAAATTTATATTCAAAGTGTTTTTCCGATCAACGACCAGCTGATCAACACAAAATATTATAAGGGCACAAATACACAGGTAAGGGAAATGAACAAACAACTCGAATCCCTCGCCCGCGAACTTTCCATCCGTTATGTGGATGTATATAGCAGCCTGCTCGACCAGTCGAACCAGCTGGCTGCCCGATTTACTTACGATGGACTTCACTTGTCCGGCGAAGGTTATCTTGCATGGGTTAATCACTTAAAAAAAGAAAGACTGTTATGAAGAACCTCATGCTTTACCTGTTATTGATGGCATGCGTACCCGTAGTCGCACAGGAAACGGTTTCATCTGTCCAACTGGATAGTTACCTGATCGATTCTGCGACAAAGAAAGTCGGCACCCTGCACCTGGTAAATAAAACAGGTAATCCGGTATTCCAGTTAAAAGGTGCAGGCCGTAAATCATTTGAGATCCGTAACGGGAATGAATTGTACTGGAAGAAGACAAAGCAGCCTGATCGCAATGCCTACGACATTACGGTGACAGATGGGGCAACTTCTGCGGATTTCCGGATCCTTAAAAACCAGTTCCATCGGAACAAGGTAATCGCACATCGTGGTGCATTTAAGAATACCGGCGCTACTGAGAATTCGATCGGCTCATTGAAACATGCCATCGCACTGGGATGTGAAGGATCGGAATTTGACATTCACATGTCATCAGACTCTGTTCCTTTCATTCACCATGATCCGACAATCGACAGCATCACTATTGAAAAAACTTCGTCAGCGACTCTTGCAAAGCTTAAACTTCCGAATGGCGAGTTCCTGCCGACGCTCGATGCCTACCTGGCAGCCGGGGTTAAGCAATACACAACAAAACTGATCGTGGAAATAAAGCCTTCTGTTATCAGCAAGGAACGCGCAATTGCGCTCACCCGGAAGGTTGTTGCCGCCATCTATAAGCATAAAGCCCAGGCATGGGTTGACTATATCAGTTTCGACTATGAGATACTGAAAGAAGTGCTCAGGCTCGATCCTTATGCACGCGTTGCCTACCTGCGCGGCGATGTTGATCCCGGCAAAATTGCTGCCGACAAAATGTTTGGTATCGATTATAATTCAGGTGTATTTCAAAAGAAACCGGAATGGATTACAGCTGCGAAAAAGAATAATCTCACGATAAACGTGTGGACAGTAAACGACCCTGCGCTGATGGACTGGTTCCTGCAGCAACAGGTTGATTTCATTACCACCAACGAACCGGAACTGTTGCTGAAAAAGATTAACGTTCACTAAATCATAACTGCCCCCTGACATGAATCTTGCTACTATTGACATAGTCATAATCCTGCTCTATATCGTCGCTATCGTCGGAATCGGTTTCTGGATCTCCAAAAAAGCTTCAAAGAATATCCAATCGTATTTTCTTGGTGACAACAACATTAAGTGGTACTGGCTGGGTTTCAGCAATAGTAGCGGCATGTTCGATGTAAGTGGCACCGCGTTTTATGTTGCCCTGCTCTTTGTATATGGTTTCAAAGCCGCGTGGCTGCCCTGGCTGTGGCCCATCTGGAACCAGATCTTTGTAATGGTGTTCCTCGCCATCTGGATCCGCCGAAGCAATGCCATGACCGGCGCCGACTGGATCATCAAACGTTTCGGTGATGACAAAGGTGGAAGGCTCGCGCACATGATCGTGGTGGTCTTCGCCATTATCAGTGTGATCGGGTTTATCGGTTATGTATATGTCGGCATTGGCAAGTTTGCGTCAAACCTGCTGCCATGGGACTTATCCAATGCGGTCCTTACCAACGCACAGACCTATGCGCTGATCATTGTTGCGCTCACCACATTTTATACTGTTAAAGGGGGGATGTACAGCGTAGTGGCTACAGAGGTGCTCCAATATGGCATTCTCGTTGTGAGCTGCCTGCTGGTCGTTGCCTATGCAGTTCGCGATATCGATTACGGTGTGCTGCAAAGCAACCTGCCATCCGGCTGGGCCAGCTTCTGGCCGGAATGGAAGCTCAATGTAGATTGGAACAGCCGCTTCCCGCAGGCAACACAGAAGATCGCTGAAGATGGGTTCACCTGGTTCGGTGCATTGCTCATGATGATGATTGCCAAAGGAATTTTTGCCAGTCTCGCAGGACCAGTCCCGGGTTTCGATATGCAACGCATCCTCAGCGCCAAGAAACCCCGTGAAGCTGCGATGCTCACAGGGTTCACCAACCTCGTGCTCTATATTCCCCTGTTCATGATGGTGAGTGCACTCACCCTGGTCGGCATCCAGTACCTGATGCCCGTATTGCAGAACCAGCAAAAGCCTGATTTCGAGATCGTGCTGAGCAAAGTGGTGAGCGACTACCTGCCCTCCGGAATCCGGGGAATTGTGCTGGCAGGTTTGCTGGCATCATTTATGAGTACTTTCTCGGCCTTCGTGAATGCTGCCCCCGCGTACCTGGTCAATGATTTCTATAAAAAATATTTCCGCCCTGATGAACCGCCTGCACACTATGTGAAATGGAGTTATGTTACCTCCATCAGCATTATCCTGGTAGGCTGCGTATTCGGCCTGTTTGCAGAGTCCCTTAGTTCTCTTACCATCTGGATCACTTCCGCATTGTATGGCGGTTATGCTGCAGCCAATGTGCTTAAGTGGATCTGGTGGCGCTTCAATGGCTACGGGTATTTTGCCGGTATGCTCGCCGGGTTGTTGTCCGCAACCTTCGTTCCGAAACTGATGCAGTGGCTGGCTAATAACTATATCCCGGAATGTAAGGAACTGTTCGCAAGCAGTATCGGAACCCTGATCTCTTTCTTCCTGATCCTCTTCCTGTCAATGGCGGGTAGTGTAATAGGTTGCCTGCTCACCCCGGCGCCAAACCAGAAAGTGCTCGAGAGCTTTTATGCCAACACCCGCCCCTGGGGCTGGTGGACTCCAGTTCTGAAACTTGTTCAGAAAACCGATCCGGGTTTCCAGCCCAACCGCCAGTTCAAATGGGATATGCTGAACGTGCTTGTCGGCATTTGCTGGCAGATGAGCATGGTGATCATGCCTATCTTCTTTGTCTTCGGATTCTTCCGCAACGGGTTCATCGCCATGGGCGTCTGGATCACCTGCATGGCTATCCTGAAATTCACCTGGTACGATCGTTTAAAAATAACCGCAGCATGAAATCAATAATGAAGTTCACGATGCTGGCAGCCCTTGCACTGCCTGCAATCGCATCAACAGCACAGGAAGTAGACAGCAGCTATAACAATGGCTATTACCGCGACCGGCTCGCTTTCTTCAATAAATTACCCAACAGCAAAAATGAAATTGTTTTCCTGGGTAACAGTATCACCGAAGTCGGCGACTGGCAGGAGATCTATCCCGGACAAACCATTGTTAACCGTGGCATCAGTGGCGATAATTCCTTCGGCGTCTTTGCACGCCTCGACGAAGTGCTTGAGTCAAAGCCTGCTAAGATCTTCCTCATGATAGGGGTAAATGACATTAAGCGCGGAACGCCCAACGAATACATCGCAGCCAACTACCGGAGAATAGTGGAAAAGGTTAAAGCAGTCTCCCCGCGTACAAAGATCTATTTGCAAAGCGTGCTGCCTGTAACGGAATCCGTTCTCGCAGATATCTATGCAAAGATCAAGAATGACAAGATCCGCGACCTGAACACAAAGATGAAAGCGATCGCAGCGGAGAATAAACTCGTATACATAGACCTGCATAACGAAGTGTTTGCAGATGGGAACGGCCAGTTGAAACGTGACCTTACTACAGACGGCCTTCACCTTAAACCTGCAGCTTACATTTTGTGGGTCGATTATTTACGCAAGAAAAAATACTTATAAAGTGAAAGGAATAATAACCGGCGGCTTGATCTGTGTCGCGCTGGCCTCATCCGCACAGTCTACGCCCAAAAAGATCGACAGCAGCTATAACAATACCTATTACCAGGGAAGGATGGAGCTATTTGCCAGTCTCCCGGGTCAAAAGAATGCTATCGTTTTCCTTGGCAACAGCATTACCGAAAGAGGGCAGTGGCACGAGCTGTTGCCCGGTACAGTGATCATGAATCGTGGCATCGGCGGCGACAATACCTTTGGCGTCCTGGCCCGCCTCGACGATATCCTGGAATACAAACCAAAAAAGTTGTTCCTGCTGATTGGTATCAACGATATTGGTCGCGGCTTACCGGTTGAAGTAATAACGGCCAACTATAAGCGCATCGTGGAGCGAATAGTCGCCGCCTCTCCCAAAACAAAACTTTATGTCCAGAGCGTGCTGCCGATGAACGACGCCGTACTTAAATACGATTACCTGAAAAATAAGAAGGATACTGTCCTCGCGCTGAACCGGAATATCCAGGGAATCGCGAAAGCCGGCAACCTCACGTACATCAACCTGCACGAGGTCTTCGCCGATGAGAAAGGGGACCTGAAAGCGACTTATACCCCCGATGGCATTCATATTAACCCCGCGGCCTATGCTGCATGGGTCAAATACCTGAAAGACAAAAAATACCTCTGACATTACCATGAAAATAACCGGCACATTCATAGATGAGATCAGCCACGATATCCCGCACCAGAACTGGGGCGCGGAGGAGTGGGACCGTGACTTTGCCCACATGAAAGCCATAGGTATCGACACGGTGATCCTGATCAGGAGTGGGTACAGGAGGTTTATCACTTATCCATCCAAATACCTGCAGCAGGAATTTGGCTGTTATGAGCCGCCTGTTGACCTCGTTAAGCTTTACCTCGAGGTGGCGGACAAACATGGCATGCAGTTTTATTTCGGTCTTTACGATAGCGGTCGCTATTGGGATACAGGTAACATGCAGCATGAGATCGATGCCAACAGGTATGTGATCGATGAAGTATGGAACCAGTATGGCAGTTACAAGAGTTTTAAAGGCTGGTACCTGAGTATGGAGATCAGCCGGAAAACAAAAGGTGCTGCAGACGCATTCCGCACGCTCGGACTGCAATGTAAACAGGCAAGCAATGGACTGCCTACATTTATCTCGCCGTGGATAGATGGAAAGAAGGCGGTGATGGCAGCTTCTTCTACAATATCTAAAGAAGATGCCGTTTCGCTGAAAGAACATGAGCAGGAGTGGAGCGAGATCTTTTCGCAGCTGAATGGCGCGGTCGATGCCGTCGCCTTCCAGGATGGTCATATTGACTATCATGAGCTGGAAGACTTCTTCGCTGTCAATAAAAAGATGGCCGATACATTCGGATTGCAATGCTGGACAAACGCCGAGTCCTTTGACCGGGACATGCCCATCAAGTTCCTGCCCATCAAGTTCGAAAAGCTGCGGTTGAAGCTGGAAGCTGCACGCCGGGCTGGCTATGACAAGGCCATCACTTTCGAGTTCTCGCATTTCATGAGCCCGCAATCTGCATACCTGCAGGCAGGTCACCTGTACAACCGTTACCGCGAATACATCCGGACTTTTTAATTCCTATCACCAATCATATTTTCATTATGAACCTGATTCAAACCAATGCCGTAAAAACTGTCCTGGCCTCTGTAATGATGGCTGCAGGCATTACGTCTGCCTCGGCGCAAACTATCACTGCAGCACACGAAGCTGCGATCCGGGAAGCTAAGCAGGGTACTATTGTGCAATTGCCCGGCCTGCTGACAGAAAAAATGTCAAACCTCGACTACAAAAAAGTGGTGATGCCTGGTCCGCAGTATATTATTTCTGATGATCCGGAATATATCCGGATCCCGGAAGGGATTGCTCTGAAGGAAGTAGTGCAGCCCGGTTCTGTCCGGCTTTATGTATATAACGTGAACGGTGTTAAAGAGCCGGCAAAGATCGACCGCAAGATCACAGCTGTTATTAAGAACCTCGGTACCGGAAAGATGAGTATCAAGATGCTGAAGTATTCTTCACAGAAACCCAGCACCAATTACTTCCAGATCGGGAAACAGGGACTGGCAGAATACTTCGCTTCAAAGCCGCAGGATAAGGTTCGTACGGTTAAACCTGGTGAAGCAATTCCCATCGACGAACAACTTGAAAAGAATATAGTGAAGTACGATGAGCTGGTGCATGGCTTCTACGAATTCGTGGTGGACCAGCCAGCGGAGATCAGCATCATCCAGACAGACCCCGGTACGCCTGGTCCGAAGGCACTGGCCCGGATCAAGGGTGTGATCACTTCTGCGCATGCGAATGCCGGTCGCGGACTGTTTGGTGTGAGCAACTATAAAGTAACCAGCACATCAGCGATCGATACAAAGAATGGTCCCGTTGCTATGGTGGTTGCTGATGGTGACAAAGATCCATGGGTGCTGGGTACAGACGCGAGCCTTGGTGTTGAAGCAAAACTCGCCGGCAACTATGGCGTGATGTACAATATGGAGATCAAATGGAAAAGCACGGATGGAAAGGCGCTTGCCCTTGTGACCTGGAACGCACGCAGTGGCGACAACAAATGGTGTGGTGGAATGGCCAACAGCATGGTAGTAAGCAAAGGGAAATTTGATGATGGCATCATCCAGCTTCCTTCCGACAAGCTGATCACCCGTGCCGCGCCTGAAGCGATCCTGGTACAGGTGTTCCAGCCATCCGCTAACGGTGAGGAGCAGACGATCAAGCTAACGTATTCACCTCCCGGCGCATCCTGCCTCCCTACGCCACTTATTTTTATCCCGGTATCTGTTCAATAATCTGATCCATGCTTAACAGGTATTTACTGCTGATCGCATTCTTCCTCCCGGTTTGCGGTGCCTTTGCCCAACAGCAACCCGGATCAAAACCGGAGCGGACCACTTATGCGATAAAAGGTAACGATACTTTGTGGTTTGAACGGTATAGTCCCCGTGTGCAGCCAAACGGAATCTCCGTCCTGTTTGTGCACGGGGGCGCATTTACCGGCGGTGACCCAGCCAACCAGCACCCTATGGGGAACGGGCTTGCCGCTCTCGGCTATAATGTTTTTGTAATTAAGTACCGGTTGTACCTGAAAGGGAAAAGTTTCGGTTGTACAACCCCGACAGGTGAAAAACTGAAGGCCATCCGGTATGCGGTGGAAGACGCAATGGATGCGACTGCCTACCTGGCGAATCATGCAGCCGAATTGGGTGTTGATACCTCCCGGTTGTTCATCTCAGGCAGCAGTGCCGGGGCTGAAGCAATCCTGAATGTAGTATACAACCCGTTCGCTGCCAACCGCTTCCATTATGCCGGTCTCATGTCATTTGCAGGTGCCATTGTCGACATGAATAAAGTAACAAAGGAAAACTGGATCCCCGCCCTGCTCATGCATGGTACCCGCGACCAGCTCGTGCCATTCGGAACTGCTGCCCATCGTTTTTGCCGGGCAACTGACGAAGGCTGGCTGATGTTGTCTGGTTCGGGTTCGGTATTTGAATTTGCAAAGCGTAATAAACTCCCTGCAGCGCTTTATACCTATGAAGGCGGTGGACATGAGGTAAGCAACTATATGTTCAGGCGTTTCGAAGAAATGGACGCGTTCATGAAGCAGGCTGTTTCGAGAAAGAAAATGAATGCAAAGGAAATCAGGAAAGCAAAAGGCTAGTCGGAGGACTCCTGCCTGTTCAGGAATTTACTTAGTGTGCTGGTATATAGTTCGGGCTCCTCGTTCATTGTCATATGCCCGCTTTTCTCAAAAATTGCCAGCGTTGAATCTTCGGTCATGCATGCGTAGGTGGCAACATTTTCCGGGGTCGTGATGTCATACCTGCCACAGGTATACAGGACCGGCATATGCAGATCGACCAGGATATCAGTCCGGTCAAATCCTACCAGGTTTCCCGTGCAGAAAAATTCTACCTGTCCCCACATCGTTTGAAATATTTCGCTATTGAATTCTTGGAAAGATCTCTGGATTTCATCCGGGAAAGGGCTGATCCTGCACCAGTGTGCTTTCATAAATGCTTCGTAAGCTTCCTGGTAGTCGGTTGCGAAAAACGACCTGTCGCCTTCATGTTCGACAAGCGTATTCCTGGTGGCTTCCGGTAAACCCAGCTTAAGTTTGTTAACTGTGGCCAGGTATGTTTCAATTGAAAGTATAGGCCCGGCAAATGTGACGGTTGAAATTCCTTCTGTCGTACCGGCAAGGTATTCCGCCACGATCATACTTCCCCAGGAGTGCCCGAATAAATGGAACCTGTCAAGCTGCAACGCATTTTTTACTTCATGCAGTTCCTGTACAAACCTGTCGAGTGTCCAGAGACTATCGTCATCGGGACGGTCAGAACGACCGCAACCCAGCTGGTCATACAGGATGACGGGCCTTTCGGTTGCTAAAGCCTTTAACGGTTCAAGATAGTAGGAGGGAAAACCGGGACCGCCATGCAGGCACAGAATAGGCGTTGCAGTTTTATCCGCGCCATGAATTTTATACCACACGTTTCCTCCTTCGACAGGAATCAATCCTTCATCCCGAATTGTTGTATGGTCTTGCCTGGTCAAGCTTATCTAGTTTTACCCCGATGATCTGCTTTTCCGCCGATGTGTTTGCCAGCTCCCTTGCCTTCTCAAAATACACCCTGGCACTACTGTTGTTGATACCGGTATAAAGTTCGCCCAATAGGATGTAATAAAAATGATTTTCTTCAAGCCGGAGCTTCTCTGCTTCTTTAATTGCAAACTCTTTGCCATGCACTTTTGATAGCGCATACGTGCGGTTCATTGCAGCAATCGGGGAATATTCCAGCTGCAGCAACAGGTTATAGAATTGCAGGATATTTTCCCACTTTTCGGCTGTGTCCTTTTTTTGCGTATGCCAGTAAGCGATGCCCGCCTGCAGGTGGTATGCCGACAGGTCTGAACCACTGGCGGCCTGGTTCAGGAAATATGCACCCTTACTTACAAGGTCACTGTTCCAGAGACTCTGGTCCTGGTCGTCATACAGGATAAGTTCACCGTTTTCGGCTGTGCGTGCATCCAGCCGCGAAGCATGAAAGCACATGAGGGAAAGCAGTGCGTTTACGCGCGGTTTATTTGTCTGCTGATTTTCAATCAGCAGGTAACAAAGACGCATGGCTTCAAAACATAATTCCCTGCGGATGGGTTGTTGGCCGCTGACAGAATAGTATCCTTCATTGAACAACAGGTAGATAGTGGTAAGTACCTGATCGAGCCTTTCTTCCATTTCAGGTTCCTGTGGAAGCGCTATGGCGATCTCCAGTTCACGGAGTTTTTGTTTCGCCCTTTGAAGCCGTTTATTGATGGTTTCCCTGTTGGTAAGAAATGCTGTGGCGATCTCGTCAATCCCAAAGCCGCAGAGGATCCGTAATGCCAGTCCAACCTGCGCTTCCCTTGGCAGTGAGGGATGGCATATACAGAATATCATCTGCAGCTGGCTGTCGTTTATGTTACCGGGTGAAAGATCAATGTCTGATTCAACCATGGACGTGAACAATGATTGCGTACTTTTTATTTCCGGCGCAATCGACTGTTCAAAAAAAGCATTCCGTTTCAATTGGTTGATGGCCTTGTTCCGTGCAACTGCGTATAGCCAGCCGGCTGGATTAACTGGTATGCCATTGATTCCCCAGGTCTGCGTCGCTGTAAGGAAGGTTTCACTGGCAATGTCTTCGGCAAGGTCGATATGCGGTGAACCGAAATACTTCGCCAGTACCGAAACGATCTTCCGGTACTCCATGCGGAACAGGTGGGGAATAAGTTCGCCGTTCTCCATACGCGTTCGATCTTAATTCTTGTTGTGGACGGAAACCACCTTCCTTACTTCGACACTGTTGCCTGCTCCCTGGAGGATGGGACACGCACTTGCCAACGCAACGGCTTCATCGAAGTCCTTTGCCTTGATGGAAATAAACCCTGCGATGGATTCCTTGATCTCTGCAAACGGCCCGTCGGTGATGACGTTATTGGTCTTGATCACTTTCCCTTCGGTCGATAACCCGGTGCCACCATTGAATTTATTCTGTGCGGCAATGCCACCGACCCAGTCGTGGTATTGCTTCATGTATTCCTGCAATTGTTCCGGTGAAGGCTGTGCTTCTTTGGTCAGCAGGTCCAGTCGCATTAGTAAAAGATACTCTTCCATTGTATTTCTTTTAATTTTTTAAATAGGTTGATACCTGAGCAGTACTACACCCGAATCAAATGCCCGGTATTCAACCAGTTGCAGGTTAAGCGGTTTACCCATGCCGTTAAAAATCGGGGTGCCCTTACCCAATGCTACCGGATCGATCATGATCTGGTATTCATCAATTAACCCCGCTTCCGCAAACTGTGTAACAATACTTCCGCTGCCAAGAATGGCCATGTCTTTGTCCTGCTCCTGCTTCATGCGTTTTATGGCGTCGGTGATGTTGACTTTTAGAACGCGGGTGTTGTTCCAGTTGCCGGATTTAAGCGTTCGTGAAAAGACGATCTTTTCCGCCCTGTTCATCTCTTCCGCCATCGCCTTGTTGCCGGACTTTGCCTCAGCTGATTGCCAGTAACCGGACATCATTTCATAGGTAACTCTTCCATACAGAAGAATGTTTTCCTTTTTCATTTGTTCCAGCCCGTATTCCGCTTCCTGGAGGCCATGCCGATGCCAGCTGATATCGCCATCTGGCCCCTTATAATAGCCATCGAGCGAAATGAAATTGAAGACAATTATCTTGCTCATAATGCCTGCATTTGTTTTTAGTAACTGCTTTGTATGTATAACAAATGAACAGGGCCGGATTGGACAAACGGATCAGTTTTTATTTTCGTTTCTTTTCTGAAATGGATTTGACAATGGTTTGACCACTCACGGGTTGTTTCTTATCCTTTACCTTTTTGATTGAATTGGAATATGCTTCCTGCACGAGTTCCTTAATGTACGCTTCAGGAAAACTGTCCTTTCCTGTTACCAGGATATACCGGTATTGATTGCCTTTTCCGAGCAGGACCTTTTTAGGATCGCTTAACTCAGATCCGTGGTAAAATCCAAAGTGCACATTCTTACTGGTTCTTCCGACAGCAATAGAACAGAATGTATGTCCAAGGCGGTCTGTCGGCGACCAGCCGAATGCAAGGGCATTGTAATTGTCATAGATGAGCTCATTTGTTTCGGGATACTGATCCCAGACAAATGTTCTCAGCCACATGACCAGGTCTGTGATTTCCTGTCCGAATGGCTTAAGGAAACTCAACAGTTCAGTTGTTTGCTCCTTGCTCATAACGAATCAAATTTACAAGCTCATCCGCAGTATTACTGGAGTATTCCTGCAAGTGCCTGCTGGTATTGCAGATTCTCTGTAATCCCGTTATGGGTCTGCCTGTACAGGGTGATCAACGTGTCGGAATGTTTCAGGTGGGCTTTTAATTTGACGGAAGATCCATAGTAGATCACTTCATCGTGTTCACCATGAAACAGGACCACCGGCATTTTGCAGGCGTCGAGGTACCTGTTCGTATCAAATTTATATTTCAGCAGGAAGGGCGGTAAAAAAGGGTAGGTGTGTTTGAGCATATCGGTCATGCTGTAGTAAGGAGCCTGCAGGATCAGCAGGCGTGGATTATTGGCAGCGGCGATAGCAGCAGCGGGACCGCTTCCAATGGAATATCCCAGCACAACAATATTCTTTTCGTCGTATCGCGATTTTACCTGGTCATACATGAGTTGCAGATCGCTGATAAACTGGCTTTCACTGGTGATCTTTCCTTCGCTTTTCCCGTAACCACGATAATCGGGAAGGAAAACATCATAGTCAAGCGAAGTGTAGGTTTCTGCAACATCTCCCCACGAATTCAGGGAACCGGCGTTGCCATGAAGGTAAAATACCAATCCCTTCGGGTTTTTCGCTTTGAATAGGATTCCATGTAAAGAGTTGTCGTCTGCCGAGCGAACCGTTAATTCTTCAAATGGCTGGGGGAATCCAAATACAAAGTCCTGCTTTAGTTTTTCCGGGAAAAAGATGAGGCGTTCCTGGAAAAAATAGATGACTAAGCAAATGACAACATATAACGGGATCAGAATGGTTAGTATGTTAATCAAGATGGATTTCACCTGTTAAATATAATTTACCCTGGCCACTTATCTCTACCCGGTCGCCCAGGTACCGGCACTGAAGGTAGCCCTTCCGTGGTGAGAGTTGGATGGCCGTAAGTTCATTTTTGCCCAGATTTTTTGCCCAGTAAGGTGTGAGCGTGGTGTGCGCCGATCCGGTTACCGGGTCTTCGTTTATGCCGGATTGTGGCGCGAAGAACCTGGAGACAAAATCAACTTCATCGCCTTTTGCGGTTACAATCACCCCGCGGGCGTCCAGTTGCGCTATAATATCGAGATGTGGCTGGATGTTGCGGACCTGGTCTTCCTTGTCAAATACCAATACATAATCCGTTTTGCCTTTCAGTGCCAGCACAGGTTTCAGGTTAAACCCGTTCAATAAATTGTGAGACAATTCAACCCGGGTGTACACATCTGTCGGGAAATTTAAAGTCAGGAGGTTGCCTTGCCTTGTTACCTTCAGTTCACCACTGCGGGGTGAATGAAAAAGTATTTCATCACTGTTATGACCTTCCTGGTTGAAGAGGACAAATGCCGATGCCAGTGTCGCGTGTCCGCAAAGGTCTACCTCTACTGCCGGCGTGAACCACCTGATCTCGTACTGGTCACCTTTCTTTACATAGAATGCTGTTTCAGCAAGGTTGTTTTCTAGTGCTATGTTTTGCAACAGCTCATCCGCGGGCCATTGGTCAAACGGGCAAACTGCTGCGGGATTTCCTGAAAAGGTTTTGTCTGTAAATGCATCAACCTGGTAGATCTTCTGTTTTGCCATGGTTCAAATGTACGGGCTAATCCGCCAGCAGCTCATACCAGATTTCCACCTCATAACCATCGGGGTCACGGAAAAATATAAATGGCGAACCCGGTACAAACTCTCCCTTACTTATAATTATTCCGCCCGCGCTCACAATCTTCTCCTCGAAACCTTCGATATCGCCTGGCGCTTTCAACCGGAACCCGAAATGTGCAATCCCTGCCGACTCACCTGCCGGCCTGCCTGTATTCTCTTCAAACACCAAAATATCATTACAGCCGGGTGTTCTCAGCTGCAAAAACCCCTCCTGCAGGTACATCACTTCCATTCCAAAAACCTCTTGGTAGAACTGCAATGTCCTATGCACGTCATTTACCGCAACGGCCACATGTGTCAAGCCATATGTTGTCACAAGTTTTACTTTGTTCGTTTTCGGGTGAATTTGTTACACGTCGTGCACCTGGCACGCTTCAAGTTGGTTTCCATCCGGATCATAGAAGAAGAAATAGGTAACGAATGCATCTTTGATGATCTCACCCACTTCGATCTCCCTGCCAATTAATTCTTTCCGCAAAGCACCTGCATCCGGGGTCTTGAAAATAGGGTAGGAGGCTGTTTCCCGGTCATTGCTGATTACTTTATCCGTTTGCCATAACGTGAGGCTTGTCGGGCTCTTCGTATCCATTACCGCCAGCCGGATCTGATCATCATGCCAGATCGCTTCAAGTCCAAGTTTCTGTTCATACCATTCTTTGGATGCTGCCACATCGCTTACCCTTACAATCACCGTGTCGATCCCCTGCAGCAGGTGGTTGTTGCTACTACTCATGTCGCCTTTTACTTTTTAATTTAAGAATACAGGTCGCCTCGCAGGTACTTCAACCCTGAGTCTATAATAATCGTTACTATTTTCTTTCCTGGTCCAATAATCCTCGCGCGTTGAATTGCGGCCCATACATTCGCGCCTGATGTCGTTCCGCCAAAGATCCCTTCCATCGTTGCCAATTTCCTGGCGGTTTCATAGGCGTCTTCATCCTTTACAGAAATTATTTCATCAGCCAGGTCGAGCCTGCAGATAGATGGGACAAAGCTTGACCCTATGCCCTCCAGTTTGTGCGTGCCGGTAGTATCGCCTCCTGACAGGGAACGCACAAAATAGGGTTCAATTGCAATGCAGCGGATGCCAGGGATTTCTTTCTTAAATACTTCTGAATTTCCTGAAAAGCTACCGCCCGTTCCTACGCCGGTGATGAATTCATCTATTTCCGTTCCCAATACATCCATGATCTCGCGGGCCATCGCATGATAGGCGTTCCGGTTGTCGGTATTGTTGAACTGGTCCGTCCAGAAAATGCCTGGTTGCGTACTGAGTTCCCTTGCCCGTGCGATCATCTGGTCAATAAGTTTTGCCGTAATGCCGTTCGCACCCGGGATTAGTTCCAGTGTTGCACCAAACAGTTTCATGGTCTGGAGTTTTTCCGGCGAAAAAGCGTCTGAACAAACCAGGTGTGCCTTATAACCCTTCTTTGCACATACCATCGCCAGCGAACCGCCGGTGCTGCCACCCGTGTATTCCAGCACCGTGCCACCCGGCTCCAGGTCGCCACGTCTTTCCGCTCCTTCGATCATGGACAATGCCATCCGGTCTTTCATGCTGCCGGTCGGGTTTGCGTTCTCGCACTTGACCCAGATCTCCGCACATCCGGGCTCAGATAATCGTTCTAACTTAACTAATGGTGTATTTCCTATTGCGTTCATAATTGTTTTGTCCCTGGTACAATAAAATTCCAGAAGCTGATCTTTCGACGCGTGGTAAATCCAAGCTTCCTGTAAAGATTTATCGCGCCGGTATTGGTTGCTGACACATGGAGGAAGGGAAGCTTGTCTCGCTGAAGGATATTGTTAACCGTGTGCGCGACAAGTTGTTTCGCATAGCCTTTCCCGGTATGGTCTGGATGTGTTACTACTGCGCTTACTTCAACTCCTTCATTTACCTGCATCCGCTCTCCTGTTACGGCTACCAGTTTATCATCGATAAATATACCGTAATAATTTCCCAGCTGTGAAGTTTTAATCCGGAAATAACCCGGTTGCACCAGGTTCACGAGGTCCCACAACAACTGTGCATGTTGCCGTGTTAACGGAACAATTATTTCAGCACTTTCTACATTGAGTGTTGTATTGATGACCATCTGCTCACAAACCAGTTCATTCTTCAGTTCCAGGCTGCCGGGGATAGATGGCTTTTCGCCTACGACAAAAAAGTTGTCGCAATGTGCAGCATATTTTTCAATTCCATCAGCAATGTTTTCGCGTTGCTCAAACCCACCAAATGGACAATAGTCCGGATGATAGAATTGAATGTTCCCGAAATCCATAGCATATTCACGGTGAGTTTCCTGCAGGGCATGCCAGACTGGGTTATCCAGCTTTTCGAGGTCACGGTTCATTCAATTACTTTTTTTCCTTCCTCGCCAAAGATATTCTTATCCCAGCCCCTCATTTCATAATACTTCGACCGCGGCTCGGCAGTCCACCCATTAATCCCTTTTTTCGGCAGCACTATCGCATGGATGTAAATCACCGGCAGCAATGACAATCCCAGTACAGCCAGGGCAACATTCCTGCCCGCAAATACGGACAGGCCCAGGATGACCGCCATGGTTACAATGTATTTAGCCAGCTTGCGCCACCATGGACTTCTTTCCTCAAAGTGCCCTAAGAAAATATGCCCGAGAAGAAAGAAGATCGTTACCACGGAAACTTCGAACCATAATGAATTGGTGTTCCACATAATAGCAGGTTTAGGTTGTTTACTTCGACTCCCTGATGATTTTATTGTATACCTCACGGGCATGGTTGTATGCTTTTTCAGCAGCAGCCCGTTCAACGGCACGGATATTATTCTGTTTGGAATTAATTGTCATTCCAGATATCATGGGTGGTCTTCCAGGTGCCGTCTGCTTGCTTTTTGAGGATATTGAGATATTTGGCTGTGGAGGTTATTGGTGCACCGCCTTTCTTCGGAACAAGAGTTACTTTGGCGAATCCCCGTCCATAAGCAAGCGACCCTGATACCTCCACTTCTTCATAATGGCTTTCCAGTTGAGTACTGTATTCATCGAAGATCGACTGGTAATAAGCCTGCACCGCGGCCTTACCAGTTTGTGCCGGCTTGCCTGGTGCCATCAGTTTGGCATCGTCGGTAAAATGAAATGCAATTCCTGAGGCATTGCCTTCATTGAAAGCCTTCGCCCTTGCGCTGCTGATCTCCGTGATGATCTTCTTCTCTTCATCCGGAGAAGTTGCAGGCGCAGTATTGCATGCAAACAGTAAAACGAGTATCCAAAGTCTGTGCATTGAATTTACGATTTGGTTAGCTTTAATTCCATCCATGGTAACCAGGTTTTGTTGTCGGCAGACTTTTCCCAGGTCGCGTGCATTTCGTGCTCATTAACAACGCTCAATGTTGCCCGCATTTTATCCCCGGTGATGTGTAACCGGCGTGTTTTGTCGAGCTGCCCATGCATCAATGTATAATTTCCCTGGTTGTCAAACGAATGCAATTTTACCGATTGGCCTGTTTTATCAAACTCACCAATAAATTCGACGGCTTCAACTTTTGTGTCACCCATTGTGACATCAACCTTGTGCACGATGAACTGGTTGTGTAAGACCCATTCGTAAGTATCCGTTCCACTGAACAGGGTAGCAGGAGTTTCGTCATCGGCTAAAACCCGGCCTTCCGTTTGCCAGGTTCCAAGCAGGAAATTTAACGAGGAGAGATCCATGCTATGCTTTTGCAGTTTCGCCCGATAATTGTGCCAGTTTGTTAGCGATGTGATCCATCACTTCCTTGAATTCCTTCTCAGGACTGAAATCAATCAGCTTGGTGTCCTTTTCGATTGTGCCAGTATGCCCCGGGGGCAGGTAGAAAACATCGCCTGTCGTATATCTTTCCGTGGTTCCATCATCATACTTCAATACCATTTCACCCTCCACGACATAGCCCCAATGTGGACAATGGCAACTGTCGTTTTTGAGTCCCTGCAGAAGCGGACCCATGTCAGTTCCTGCAGGTAGTTCATTGAACGCAACCGCCATTCCGCCATAACCGCCCATTGAGCGCATGATTGTGCCTGGTGCCTCCATTTTTACCGGAATGTCTTCTTTCCTGATCTTCATAACAATTCGTTTTAAAAATGATTTAATTGTCAAGAAATCTTTCAATCATGGGAACGAAGAAGGATTCATTATTTCCACCGGGTTGCAGGGTTGTGATCTCGCCCATGTAAGCGCCGTGGCCGCCGGGAATGATCGCGAGCCGGCTGCCCGGAATTAGCCTGTGCATTTCAACTGCGTGCTCCGGTGTCATCACATCCTGGTCGCCGATCACTACCAGGGTTTGTGCGGTTATTGATTTCAGTTGCTCATCACTGATGTCCTTGAAATCAACCATCCGCTTTGCGCATTTGTCGTGCATGGTTTGAAGATCGCCCGGGTTCAGGGCAACTTCGTTGTAAGCATCTTTGTATTGCTGCGGCATATGGTTGAGCGTTGCCTGTTTCATGAAATCCCAAAAGCCGCCAGGGATTCCATTGCGTTTACACAAAGCGGAGGCAGCAATGACCTTATCTACTATTACAGGGTGACGGATAGCCAGTTGTAACGCTGTAGTGCCACCGTTGCTGAATCCAAGTACCGATGCCTTTTGAATGCCGAGGTTTTGAAGCAAGGCAGCAACATCGTCAGCATCCTGCTCAAAGGAGATTTCTGAATCCCTGTCCCCGCTACGACCATGTGCCTGCAGTTCCACGCCGATAACCTGCCTGTGTTGTGCGAGTGCAGGAATGATGCGACCGAAGCTGGTCTGGATGGTCGAACCACCGCCATGAAGAAGCACGAGCGGCTTTCCTTCGCCATAGATCTCGTAGTACATTTTTAGATTGTTGGCGACTGAATAGCCGTTCCTGGACCAGGTGTTGGTACTTGTTGCATTCATAGATAAGTGAATAAGTCAATAAGTTAACGGTTAATTGGAATGCTTGTTTATGAATTCAAGAACAATTTTGTTATAGCCGGAAGGATTTTCTGCCTGGAGTCCATGGGAGCTGTTCGGCAAAATGATCAGCGATTTGTTTGTCAGGCAACGATCCAGTTCAGTGTTTATCGCTGAGAAGAAAGCAGGGGTACGCTCGCCCTGCAGGATCAATACCGGCACAGTTATTTTCTTGAGCTCATCACAGGTTAGTGCAGGGGAGAAGTCCTGCTTGTTGAGTATTCCCTGGTATTCAATCATGTTCATCTTCATCGAGGCCTGGTCCGCCGGCGGGATTTTTGAATAAAAAAGACTGTCACCGATGACGCCTGTAATGAAAACAGCCAAGGATCCTGACGTGTCGTTTTTGCCATACGATTCTTTTGCGCGGTTGAGCGTTCCATCAACAAACTGTTTGTAGATCGAGTCGCCGGTAGCTGTTAACTTCAGCAATGAAGTAACGGGTGGTTCGCCGAGGGTAAGACTGCTTACCAGCTCCGGGTGATTAATTGCTGTTGCCAGGATGGTGAATGCCCCGTAGGAATGTCCAGCCAGGTGAACCGGCCCAATGTTCAGTGCTTTGATAAATTCTGCCAGGTCGCTTGCATGTGGAACGATCGAGTAATCGGCAGCATCAGATACCCCCTGGTTGTTCGGGTAGGCATAACGGCGGCTATAAGCAATTACCCGGTGCTGCCGGGAAAAAGTGTCCATTTGCCCCTGCCACGCCCGGTAATCGCCAAGTGTACCATGAACAAAAATAATCGGGCTGCCCTGTCCCTGTTCGATATAGTGGATGCTGTCGCCGTTGATCCATACGCTTTTAACGGCAGTTGCGGGTCCTGGGAGTGTCGCGGTGGTTTTACTGCTGTCTTTACATGCTGGCTGGATGAACAGGAACAGCAGGATGGCAAGAAAAGTATATGACTTTTTCATGATGCAACAGTTTTGATTCCGGCCGGATCAGAGCTGGCTTTCAGCGGGTTGCATTTAAAGGTACGATTTAAGATAAAATGGCTAATGTTGCGTCCTTATGAACAGCGAAAAACTGACTCCGGAGATCCTGAAGACAAAGCAACATTTTGAGATTCTTGACGGACTCCGGGGTGTTGCCGCACTGGCGATCGTGGTATTTCATTATATGGAATGGGTGTTTACTGATTTCAGTAAGAACTTCATTGCGCATGGATTTCTCGCGGTTGACTTCTTCTTCTGTTTGTCGGGCTTTGTGATCGGTTACGCATACGACGACCGCATTTCAAAAATGGGACTGAAGGAATTCTTTAAGTCGAGGCTGATCCGGCTGCACCCGTTAGTGATACTTGGTTCAGTACTTGGACTCCTTGCATTGTTGGTCGATCCTTTCGCAGATCACGCTTCGCCCTACAGCGGGGGCAGCATTTTTCTCCTGTTCCTCACTTCTGTATTGTTGATTCCTTACCCGGTGATGACTGAACGTTCCTTTAACCTGTTCAGCCTGAATGCGCCGTCATGGTCCCTGTTCTGGGAATATGTGGCGAACATATTCTATGCGTTTGTACTTGTGCGGGTGAGTCGTAAAGTATTGATCGGTTTAACCCTGGTAGCCGCTGCAGCCTTATGCTACGTATCATTCCGTTCCGGAAACCTGTTGGGAGGATGGAGTAAAGATACCTTCTGGGATGGCGGGGCCCGCATTTCCTATTCTTTCATGGCCGGACTACTGATCTACCGCTCCAACTGGATCATCCGGAACAGGCTTGGGTTCATCGGTCTTTCCTTATTACTGACAGCTGCCTTCCTGGTGCCCTTCGGCAAATGGAGCTGGCTCACGGAAACTGCCACCGTATTGTTTTTCTTTCCACTGGTAGTTTCCCTCGGCGCCGGCTCGCTGCTTTCCCCGGCATTGAAGAAGGTCTGCAATTTCTCTGGCAGGATTTCCTATCCCTTATATATGACCCACTACGCCCTGATCTGGATGTTTGGTAATTATCTCGCTGCACATAAACCCGAGACTGGTGAACTGGCACTTGTAATCGTTTCCGGTACCTTGCTGATGATTATTGCTGCATGGTTGGTGATGAAATTTTATGACGAGCCGGTGAGGAAATTTTTGAATGCACGGCGGTAAATAGTGTTACCTGTTTTCCAGAAGCTTCCTGGCTACGCCAACGAAAATGTTCAAAATAAAAGCAAGTTGTCCAGCCAGGAAAAGGACAACTAACGACAACATGATTTTTGATTCCCTTGCCTTTACGGCTTGAAAATCTTCATATGAGAAATCTTCTTCTATAGAAGGGGTAAGTTTGTGACCCCAAAGATTTGACTGGAGAAATATAATCAGGATGAACAGGGTAACTAATATATGAAACCAGGCCAGGCTTCGCTTCCATAATGTATTACCCAGGAGTTCATAGGCGGTCCAGAGCAGTAAAAGGGCAGTTCCTATTGCCTGGATAAAAAGCGAATTTGAAATAATATAGTATGTATCGTACAGGTGGAAGTCAAAGCTTTTTTCAGAGTCGATGAACGAATAGGCGAATAGCAGAATTGCGGTAACTAAAAATAGCTTGTAGGGTTTGCCTGATATTTTTGAACTTAGGTTTGCCAGCATATTTTTTTGGTCTGCAATTCAGGTAGCATATCTACTATCACCTAATTTAATCGAAGTTTGCGATTATTGATATTTATTCAGTTATTGAGCCTGTATGAAGTCTTTGGTCTACCTGCTGTTTTTTCTTTGCCTGGTGAGTTGTTCATCCAGGAAGCAAATTGAATATCGCGTAGAACCACTGTTCTCATTACAACTCGATAGTACGCTGCTAAGCGTACAAACTATTGACTCGCAGCTGAACGTTCCATGGGAAATTACCTGGGGACCGGATAACCGGGTATGGTTCACGGAACAAAGCGGCACTGTCAGCAGGATTGACCCCGAATCCGGAAAGAAGCAGTTGTTGCTGACCATACCTGGAGTTCATCGCGAACGTACAATGGGATTGCTGGGAATGGCAGTACGCAAATTTGAAAACGGCGACATCTATGCGTACATGGATTACACCATAAAAAGGGATACCAGCATTCGTAGCAGGTTGGTCCGCTTCCGGTTGAATAATGACACCCTGGTCGATCCGAAACTTTTGCTGGAAATTCCGGGTGGCATTGGCCACAACGGCTCCCGGGTAGCATTTGCACCTGACGGCTCACTGCTTTGGTCAACCGGTGATATTTTCAACGGCAAAAACGCACAGGACAAAAACTCACTTAACGGCAAGATCCTCCGGTTCAATGCCGATGGCACAATTCCCGCCGATAACCCGATACCCGGCAGCCCCGTGTGGGCCTGGGGTTTCCGCAATATCCAGGGCATCGCATCAACTCTAAAGGGCAACATCTTTACCTCGGAACATGGTGACGCAACCGATGATGAAGTGAATCTTATCAGGCCAGGACAGAACTATGGCTGGCCGATCATCCAGGGCTATGCCGATCGGCCTGAAGAGAAAACAAACAACCCATTCCTCCCGCCTAAAAAATCCTGGACTCCAACCATTGCCCCTTCCGGGCTCGACTACTACCATTCAACCAGGATCCCGGAGTGGAACAACTGCCTGCTGCTTGCCAGCCTGAAAGATCAAAGTTTTCGCGTGCTCCAGCTCGATAGTGCCCAACAAGATATCGTCAAAGAACTGGTACTTCTTAAAGATGTGCTGGGACGCATACGCGATATCTGTGTTTCCCCTGGCGGTGATGTGTACCTGTCAACCAGCAACCGCGACTGGAACCCTTCCACCGGTTTTCCCAAACAACAGGACGATCGAATTATTAAACTTTCTGCAGCAGGGAAAGGCAAAGTCGCGGCAAAAACGATCACAACTTCGGCGCCGGCAGACCTTTACTCCATGTACTGCGCATCCTGCCACAAAGCAGACGGGGCGGGCCTTCCAGGTATTTACCCTGCACTGAAATCCAATGCCGTGGTGCTGGGAAATAAACAAACCCTGGTTCGTTTGATCCTTACCGGTAAAGGCCAGATGCCTGCATTTCATTTCCTCTCCGATAAAGAGCTGGCCACCATAATCAGCCAGGTCCGCCATTCCTGGAACAACCAGGCAACACCCATCACGCCGGAAGAAGTGAAGGAGGCACGGGTTAAATTTTGATTTTTGACTTTTAACTTTTGACTTCTGTTGCTATCTTGGCGCCTACAGCCCCCGAACCCAGATGCCCCGACTTAACTGCCCTTTCCGCGTACAGTACCTACTGTTATGTGCCTTTCTTTTGGTCTTGTCCGTACAGGCCCATAGCCAGTTGAAAGCGGATTTTACTATTGATAAAGCCGGCGGTTGCGCACCGCACGCAGTTATTTTCACCAATAAAACGACCGGTGGTTCCGGGTCAACAACTTATTCCTGGACTTTCGGTAACGGTAATACTTCCACGCTCACCAATCCGGGTGCCACCTATACCGAAGAGAAAGTATTTACAGTCACCCTTACGGCAAAGGACGGTGGACAGACAAGCACCAAATCACTCCAGGTTACGGTGTATAAGAAACCTACGGTCGACTTCACCACTGATGTCACCAAAGGTTGTGCTTCGCTCGCTGTTAAATTTACCAGCAGTTCCACATCCGGCGACGGTAACATTTCGAATTACGTGTGGGACTTCGGCGATGGCGGCCTCGAACAGGGAAGCCAGTACAAAACCATCTCCCATACTTATAACAATGCGCAGAAAGCATCGGTCAGCCTGACTGTTACTAACAGTAATGGCTGTTCGAAGACACTCGAGAAGCCTTCCCTCATTGAGATCATGCCCACCTTGCAGGCATCGTTAACGGCGATTACCCCTGCGGTCTGTAACCTGACCGATGCAGTAAGGCTCAGCAATACGAGTTCCGGTCCCGGAACCTTGACGTATAGCTGGGATATGGGCGATGGCAATACAGTCACCGACAAAGACCCTTCATACGTGTACAGCAAGAAGGGAAACTACCAGGTCAAACTCACCACAAAGAATGCTGACGGCTGCGTTTCGACCAGTCAGCCCACCACCATCAGCGTGGCGAACTTTACCACCGATTTTACCCTTCCCGCAACGATCTGCAATAACAATACAATCAGGATCACCAATAAAAGTTCACCGGAACCTCAATACAGCAACTGGATGGCGGATGATGGCTCCAGTACCTATTCGTACGGTGGCAGCGACGCCAACTTTACCTTTTACCAGACCGGCGCGCGCAAACTCACGCTTACTGCCAATTATGGAACCTGTACCCAAACCGTTACCAAAGATGTGGTAGTGAAAAAATCACCGCAGGTTAATGGCTTTGTTGCCGACATGAATGGTGTTTGCGGAGCACCGGTAAAGATCAACTTCCGCGATACAACTACGGGAGCCACCAAGTGGCAGTGGAGCTTCGACGGCGCTTCTGCAACGACAAAGGAACCTTCATATACATTCAACTCGGACGGAGTCAGGTGGATCACTCTCACAGTCACCAATGCGGATGGTTGCACTGGTAGTACCTCGCAGTATCTCAATATTTATAAACCCGAAGTCCGCATTATCCTCAGGTCGGGGAACAGCTCAGGTTGTATCGGCCTCACACCCGGGTTCACTACATACAGTTCAGAAGAGATCACCGATTTCAAATGGAACTTCGGCGATAACACAAATTCCAGCGAAGCCCAACCTGAGCATACTTACAACCGGGAAGGTAGTTTCAATGTTACCCTGAACTACACCACGAAAGGCGGATGTAAAGGCACCGCTACTTATCCCATTTATGTTTATAAAAGACCGGAAGCTGATTTTACCGCCACAAACACTACAGTATGTGGTAACACACCGGTCCAATTCCAGGATAAATCGAAGGGAGTTGTAACGCAGTGGCAATGGTTTTATGGTGACAATTTCTGGGGGCAGGACAACTGGTCAAATCCTGTGCACCAATACCAGCAGGACGGCGACTATACGGTGATGCTGGTTGCTTCCAATGGCAATTGCAGCGACACCATAACCAGGAGCAACTACATCAAAGTGATGCCCGGCTTCCCTAAGATCTCATCCTTCCAGAATACCTGTGAAAACACAAGAGGGGAAGTCACATTCACCCAGCAAAGCCGGCAGGCCGAGACCTGGACATGGGATTTTGGTGATGGTACACCAGCAGTAAAATTGCTCACTGAAGAATTAGCAATCAAACATACCTATACCAAAACCGGAAGCTTTAAAGCGGTTCTTACCATTACCAATGGTTCCTGCTCTGTCCGGGACTCCATCTTTGCATCCGTGTTGCTGAAACAGTCTCCGGTTTTGTCTTCCACCTCGTCGGAAATTTGTGCAAACGGGCAACTCAGCATCAAGGTAACCGGCATGGAGAACAACCCGTTGCCTTCCCCCTGGAATTATTACGGAACCCATTACTATGTAACAAAACTCCAGTATGGTGACGGTACCGATTATTCAGGATACAATCAACTACCTGAACAAACCTGGACCACTACTTTCAACGGTCGCTATGGCAGTTTTGATGCGTCGAAGGAAAACCTGCGCGTGATCATTACATCTTACAACTTTGGCTGCCCGGATACTACCAACCTGCTTCCATTGAAGATCCGCGGTCCCATAGCGGCATTTGATCTAAGCAAAGACAAGGTTTGTTACCAGTCGCCTGCAGAGTTTACAGAAGCTTCCGTTGCCCGGAATAATGTAGCCATTGTTAAATGGGAATGGATATTCGGGGATGGACAGTCGCAGGCTTTAAATGAAGGAAAACCCATTGAGCACAAGTATGCAACTCCAGGTAACTATTATGCACAGTTGAAGGTAACCGATGCAGAGGGTTGTTTTTCAAGCACAGACACGTATTCAAAACTGGTAAGTATTTATGGTCCCAAGGCAGACTTTTATTTCTCGCCGGAAAGGGTGATGCCAAACAACACCGTCTATTTTTATAACAACTCAAACAGCTTCCCTTATAATTGGCAAAACCAGTATACATGGACGTTTGATGACGGCACAACCAGCAATGACTCTTATGCCTACAAATTCTATGGTAATGTTGGTACGGATACAGTTAAGCTTAAAGTGAAAGATCCGGCGACAGGTTGCGTTGATTCAATAACAAAACTGGTGCACATCAAAGATGTAACCGCCGGCTTCACGTATACTACTTCCTATATAAATAATAATAGTTGTCCGCCCGTTGTAGCGCGGTTCACCAACACGTCAGATAATGCTGTTTCAATTGCATGGGATTTTGGAAATGGTAAGATCGCGGGCAATAACAATAACGTCTCGACCACCTACGAGAATCCCGGCATTTATAATGTTACACTATATGCATACGGGTTAAATGGCGCGGTGGATTCCATCAAAGTGCCTATCGAGATCAAAGGGCCATATGCGATCTTATCCGCTGATACATTATCCGGGTGTACTTCGCTTTCTGTTACATTAAGTGCCAAAGTGCGCAATGCAACTTCTTTCACCTGGGATTTTGGTGATGGTACGCTGTTGCAGACCACCGACACATTCTCTGTTCACAGTTACAAGACTGCAGGCATCTACCAGCCTGCGCTGATCCTGAAAGATGGTTCAGGGTGTGCGGGAACTTCACGCATCGATGATAAGATCGTGATCGACAGGCTTGAGGCAGTTTTTGATTTTTCACCCGGGCAGGTGTGTGATTCAGGGTGGGTGCATTTCAGTCCTGTTATTCAGAGTCTTGCTGCGGATGAGCTCCAGCTTACCCTTCAATATGAATGGTTGTCTGGATATAATGATGGTTCGTCGTTGGCTTCCCCTGATTTTTACTACAATACTGTCGGCGATTATACGACGAAGCTTAAAGTAACTTCTCCTTATGGCTGTGTGGCGGAAGTGGAAAAGCCTGTTAAGGTTGTACGCAAAACGAACGCGACGGTAGCTGGTCCACCGCAGGTTTGCGAATCTGGTTCAGTGATTTATACCGCAACTGCTGATGCCACGGGCGACCAGCAGTGGGCCTGGGATTTTGGGAATGGAAGTGTTTCTTCGCTGCAGGATCCTGCCGCCGTGCAATACCTGGTTGCAGGTTTGTATTCAGTTCGCACCATTCTTTCACAGAACGGTTGTTCGGATACTGCATTCACTGCCCTGCAGGTAAACCCGAGGCCGGTGACCAACCTGCAGCCGCAGCAACCTGCTATTTGCCTGGGTAACGCAGTGCAGCTGAATGCAGAAGGTGGTAACGTATATGCATGGACGCCGTCGACAGGTTTAAGCAGTACATCGTCTTCCAACCCGATGGCTTCACCGCAGTTCAGTACGAATTACTTTGTGACCGTGACCAACAGCTTCGGCTGTGTAAATACCGATTCAACTTTCGTAACAGTTGCCAGGCCGTTTGAGATTGCTGTTCCCGCTGATACTTTCCTGTGCCGCGGATTTTCCGTTCAGCTGCCGGTTAGCGGCGCGCATTCCTATAGCTGGATCCTCGGTGAAGGACTCAGTAACTCCACAAGCGACAAGCCCGTTGCCTCACCATCCGAGTCGGTTATTTACCGTGTTGTGGGTTACGATGCCTACCAATGCTTTTCAGATACAGCGGATATTGAAGTGGTGGTGCGTGATCTTCCCACTGTTGACGCTGGTAAGGATCTACAACTGTCAACCGGTGAAAAGGTCCAGCTTTTTGCTATCGGAAGCAGTGACGTGGTGAATTGGAACTGGACGCCACGTGGCAGTCTCGGTTGCACGAATTGCCCTTCGCCTGTTGCTGCTCCGCGCGACCATACCACTTATACAGTTACCGTGCGGAACCAGTATGGTTGTGAAGCGAAGGACGATGTAAGCATCCGGTTGGTTTGTTCAGAAAATGTTTCCATTCCCAACGCTTTTTCACCGAATTCCGATGGAAACAATGACCGCTTTAATATCCTTGGTCGCGGGATAAAAGAGGTTAAGAGCCTTAAGATTTATAGCAGGATGGGAGATGTCGTGTATGAGCGCAACAATTACCAGGTGGGCGACAGGCAGGCGGGCTGGGATGGAACCATTAAAGGTAACCCGGCACCTGGTGGCACCTATGTCTATTTTGTTGAATTGATCTGCGACAGCGGCGAGCTCTTCACCAGGAAAGGCACTTTGATCATTGTTCGTTGACTTTGTCAGATATTTGCGGCAAATTTATTTGCATGCGGATAGCGATTAATGGAATGGGAAGGATCGGGAGACTGCTATTCAGGAGACTGGTACATTATCCCGGGATCGAGCTCGTGGCGGTGAACGATATCATGCCGGCCGACAACCTGCTTTACCTGCTGAAGTACGATTCACTGTTCGGGCCTTTTGCCGGCGAGTTGACACTGGATGAAGGTTCACTCGTAACAGGAGATAAGATCGTCGCTACATTCCAGGAAGAAAATCCAGCCAATATCAACTGGGGTGGATGGAATGTGGATGTTGTGCTGGAATGTTCGGGACGTTACACCACGATGGCAGGCGCTTCCGAACACCTTAAGTCAGGCGCGCGCAAAGTCCTTCTCTCCACTACCGGCTCTCCGGATATTCCATTGTTGATTTACGGTTTCAACCAGCACCAGCTGAAAGACAACATTGATATCGTTTCACCTGGCGGATGCATGACCAATTGCTCTACACATATCATTTACCTCCTGCAGTCGATTGGTATAGAATCGGTTCATTTTAATATCCTGCATTCCTACACTTCCCGCCAGGAGCTTGTCGATACTTCCCACAAACAGTTCCGTCGCGGTCGTGCTGCTGCCGAGTCGATAATTCCGGTGGAAATAGACCTTGTACACTCCCTGGAGCGGTTGTTTCCGCTGAAAGATAAAATCGGAACGCTTTCGATTCGGGTACCGGTTACCAATGGTGCGCTGGTCGACGTGACGGCCCAGATGTCGATGAACACGACTGCGGCCGAGATTAACCAGTTGTTCAAGAATGCCGCTTCGTCGACCTTCCGTGAAGTGCTGGCTTATACTGAAGATCCACTGGTGTCTGCAGATATTAAAGGCAACACGCACTCTGCCATAATAGACGGCAGTCTCACTTCGGTTGTCGGTCGCCAGGTTAAACTGATTGCCTGGTTCGATAACGAATACGGGTACACAAGTCGCATGATCGACTGGCTGAACTACTGGAAACCCATCCTAAAATAGGGTGTTTACACGGTCCTTCACCCGACGGGTGAGACCCGACGGGTGGTTCCCGACGGGTGAGTAAATTTGCAGTATGACTCCGCAAACGGGCAAAATGGTGATTGTGGTGGGGCTGCTGATTGCGCTCGCAGGAATCGTCATTTATTTCTTCCATGACAAGCTGCACTGGATCGGAAGGCTGCCTGGTGATATTCGCGTAGAGCGCGAGAATTTCCGATTTTATTTTCCTTTGACAACGATGATCATCTTCAGTGTCATCATTACAATCATTATCAGGTTGATCAACCGTTTGTGGTAACCTCGTTGCCTGGGAGGATTAACTTTCCCGGGTAGGGTTTGTTGTTTTCTTTGGCTGCTTTAGCCTGTTGAAAATAAAGACTGACCAAGGAAGTATACAATTTATTGCGCGTGACATTGAGCTTTAGCAGTGCGGCGTCTCTTCGTGCCGGATCTTTTATAAGGGCCTTGGCGCAATTGTTGGCCATTTTCATGACCATGTTGTTCTCCAATTGATTTGGTGTGCGCTCTTTGCGCTTGTTCTTTTTCGGAAGCCGGCAGATTACGCTTTTATCACCATAACGCTTCAAAACAAATTGGTTATTGATTTTGCCCGTGTAATCCTTGAAAAGTGCGGTTTTACTTGATGCTGCCATATGCGGGATATTAGGTTAGCAATTAAAAATATATAAAAAAAGTGTTATTTCAACTACTTGATAGATTATTAATTGGGCATTAGAAGGATATTAATAGGCATTTAACCCTATCAAAACCCTACTAAAACCCTATCAAAACCCTATCAAAACCCTATCAACTTATACAGAATTTGCTTAATTAAGGCTATGGTGCCAGCCTGGAAATACTGGTTTTCATCGTCGGCCGAAGCTGGACAGAACCTGCCTGGAATGTCCTCCTCAGCTAAACCAATACCCCGATCGGCTAATTATTAAACAAATGTTTGATTAATTTAAACGATCGTTTAGTTTTGGGTTGCAAATGGAAAATAACAGCACTAAAGAGACCAGGTATAACGAGAAGCAGGTCGCCATTCTCGCGGCGACGGAAAAACTGCTTTCGGAAAAGGGTTATGCCGCTACCTCCGTAAGGGAGATAGCTGCTGCATCCCATGTTAACGTGGCTATGATCTCCTACTATTTCGGCTCCAAGGAAAAGCTGCTCGAAGCGCTTTTCGTTCAGCGGATGGAAGCAGGGCAGGTTTTGTTGCAGGGACTGCTCGAAAACAAGACCCTGACGCCATTACAGAAGCTCGAGATCCTTGTGAACAACTACGTCGATAAAATGGTAGCCAACCCCAGCTTTTACCAGATCCTGTCCCGGGAAACGGCCGTAAAGGAAGTGAAGGAAATCAGCAAGCTTATTTCCGAAACGAAAAAGCGGAACCTTGAACTGATGAACCTGTTGATCGCGCAGGGGCAGGAGCAGGGAGAGTTCGTGTCTTCAATAGACGTGCACCTGATGATGCACACTTTATTCGGAACACTCATCAGCGTAGCTACCAATTGTGATACAGTACGCAGTTCATACGGCAAAGCCGGGCAGAAGGACGAGGTCTTCTGGAAAAAGATCGGCGACGACCTGAAGCGTCATATGCTGCACCTGATTTATTCAGCCCTGACCCGTAAGGAACCTATTCCACAACAAGAACTGATCAACAGCAAAAAATGAAATCAATTATATTAAAGCGAATTTTATTCCTGTCTCTTTTATTCAATGGCATATTCGTACAAGCACAGGGTCCTTCCATGGTATCACCACAGTTGCTGTCGAAGGATTCCATGCCGCTTGGTCTCACACAGGCAGTTGAACTCGGCCTCCAGTCAAGCAAACAGCTAAGGCTTGCCAGCGCTAAGATCGATGAAGCAAACGCCCTGCTGCAACAGGCAAAAGATGGCCGGCTTCCCGATGCGGCAGTCAGCGGTTCTGCCCTCTGGCTTGCGAAGCCGACAATCGACATGAAAACGAAAGGGAGCAATGGGAGCGGAAACGGTAACGCCCAGGAGCCGGTAAACGTGAACAAAGCTATCTATGGCATGCTTAATGTAAGCCAACCCGTATTTGCCGGTTACCGGATCAAATCAGGTATCGAAAGCGCCCGTTTTCTCTCAGAAGCTGCAAAGCTCGATGCTGCCAATGATACGGATGGCATTATCCAGAACACCATTGCCGCATATTATAATCTTTACAAGGCAGATGCGGCTATTACCGTAGTGGAAAAGAACCTGGAAGAATCGCAGGAGCGGGTGAAGGATTTCAGGAATATGGAGAAGAACGGCCTGCTTGCCCGCAACGACCTGCTCAAAGCCGAACTGGAAGCATCCAATCTCCAGCTTGCGTTACTTGAAGCGCAGAAAGACCGGGACCTCGCCAATGTTAATTTAGATGTTCAACTCGGACTACCGTCCGGCACGATAATAAAACCTATTGAAAAACCTGCTGCCCTGGCCGCAGGCAAATCATTGGAAGAATGGGAATCACTCAGCCTTACGCACCGGAAGGATGTTGCGGCTGTCCGTGAGCGTGAGAAGGCTTCCGCTTCGCAGATCAAACAATCAAAATCTGATTACTATCCTTCCGTTTCCGTAACCGCAGGATATTTCGCAGCAGACATTCCCGGTTTCCTGACCATCACAAATGCGGTAAATGCCGGTGCAGGCATCCATTACAGTATTTCCTCACTTTGGAAGACCAAATCGAAGGTGGCGGCTGCTGAAGCGCGGAGACAGCAGGTGCAGGTGATGGGCGCGCAACTGAACGACCAGGTTCGACTGCAATTGAACCACGATTACCAGGAAGCGATTCTCTCAGGAAAAAAGATCGCAGTTCTTGAGCAGGCAGTGGAACAGTCGAATGAGAACTATCGTATTGTTCATAACAAGTTCAGCAATAGTCTTGCAACGACAACCGACCTGCTCGATGCCAACGTTGCACGCCTTCGCGCCAACCTCGAGTATGAAATGGCCAAAGCCGACGCTGCCATCAGCTATTACAACCTCGAAAGAACAGCAGGAGTAATAACCGATCACTTCCGGTCAACCCCATAACCCATTCACTTATTCACCTATTGACTTATTCACTTATCGACCAATCATGGAACAACCTACAAATAAAAAGAAACTGAATCTCCGCTTTATCATTGTTTTTGCAGCACTCGTACTGGGCGGTGGTGCTTTTGGATTAACCAAATATATCCACGCCCAACACCACGAAGAAACCGATGATGCGCAGGTGGAAGCAGATATTACTCCAGTTATTCCCCGCGTTAGCGGCTATGTGACTGAAGTGCGCGTAAAAGACAACCAGCCCGTGAAGAAAGGCGATACCCTGGTGATCCTCGACGACCGCGACTTCAAAATCAAACTGGAGCAGGCTGAAGCTGCTATCCTTTCTGCAGAGCAATCTCTCGACCAGGCACAGGCAAGCACGGTAGCTTCACAGGCGAATGTGGCAACAGTGCAGGCTAATGTGGCTACTATCGATGCGCAGATCGAAGCGGCAAGGGTAAACGTTTGGCGCGCTACGGAAGATTACAAGCGCTACCAGAACCTGATCGCTGATCATAGCATCACGCAACAGCAGTTTGAACAGGCTGATGCAGCGCGTCAAACCGCTGAGAAGCAACTGAAAGTACTGGAAGAGCAGAAGAAAGCTGCGATTCGTCAGACCCAGGCAACTGCTTCGCAAAGTCATGCCACTTCAAAGCAGGTGAATGTTTCCAATGCGAATGTCCGCCAGAAGAAGGCAGACCGCGATAATGCGGAGCTCAACTTATCGTATACTGTTATTACCGCTGCGCAGGATGGAATGGTGTCGAAAGTAAACGTACACGTCGGACAATTTGTGCTGGCCGGTCAGTCATTGTTTTCACTGGTACAAGGCACAACGCCGTGGGTGATCGCCAACTTCAAGGAAACGCAGATCAATAAAATGGTAGAGGGACAAAAAGTAGTCATTTTTATCGATGCCTTCCCGGGCCGTGAGTTCGAAGGAAAAGTAACTTCTTTCTCGCCGGCAACTGGTTCAAGGTTCTCCCTCCTGCCACCCGATAATTCAAGCGGCAACTTCGTAAAAGTAGTACAGCGCCTGCCGGTTAAAATCGAATTCACTACGGGTAAGGAAGTCCTCGCCAGGTTACGTCCGGGTATGAATGTCTTTGTTGATGTTCATCTCGATGAAGTAAACTAATCACAACGCATGCAACAGGAATCATTGATCGAATATGGAAGCCGGCGGGTAGTCATTACCATCACGGCCATTATGTGTGCGCTCCTCGAGATCGTGGATACCACGATCGTTAACGTTGCCCTCAACGATATGAAGGGGAACCTCGGGGCAACGCTGAGCGAGGTAAGCTGGGTGATCACCGCCTACGCGATCGGGAACGTGATCGTGGTTCCGATGACCAGCTGGTTTTCGCAGCAGTTCGGCCGGCGGAACTATTATGCCGCGTCGGTGATCATCTTTACCATCTGTTCTTTCCTCTGCGGTAATGCCACCAATATCTGGGAACTGGTGTTCTTCCGCTTTGTGCAGGGACTCGGTGGCGGTGCATTGCTGGTAACTTCACAAACCATCATCACAGAAAGTTATCCGCCTGAAAAGCGCGGGATGGCGCAGGCTATTTATGGACTGGGTGTGATCATCGGGCCAACTTTGGGTCCGCCGCTCGGAGGTTATATCGTTACCAATTTCTCCTGGCCGTATATCTTCTACATCAATATCCCGATCGGCATAATTGCTGCACTCTTCATTTTTGAGTTTGTTCGTAGTCCGAAGTATGCTGAGAAGAAATCAGCATCGCAGATCGATTACCTCGGTATCGTGCTGCTGATGGCATTTGTGGGTTCGCTTCAATATGTACTGGAGCGTGGACAGGAAGAAGACTGGTTCAACAATACGTCTATCGTTATCATGACGATTGTGGCAGTGTTCGGGTTCTTCTTTTTCATCTGGCGCGAACTTACCTATGATAATCCAATCGTGGAATTGCGCGTGCTGAAAAATGGCAACCTGCGCATCGGCACGATCCTGTCGTTTATCATGGGCTTCGGGCTCTATGGATCTACGTTTATTGTTCCGCTTTACACCCAGAGTACGCTGGGGTGGACCGCCCAGCAGGCGGGAATGCTGATGGTGCCTGCGGCGCTCACCACCGCTTTCATGATGCCGATAATAGGTCGCCTGCTGCAGAAAGGAGTCAGCCAGCCACTGCTGGTTGCCTGTGGCATGTTTCTCTTTTTCGTATACAGTTTCTGGGGATATAAGATCCTTACACCAGATACTGCCGAGGATAATTTCTTCTGGATGCTGATCGTCCGCGGTATCGGGATGGGGATGCTTTTCATCCCTATCACAACCATGTCGCTGTCCACCCTCAAAGGCCAGCAGATAGGGCAGGGAGCCGCCTTCACGGGTATGATGCGGCAGTTGGGTGGTTCCTTCGGGATCGCGCTGATCACGACTTTCATGTCGCGCCAGGGACAATCATACCGCGCCAACCTGATCGAAAACTACACCGCCGATAACCCGCTTTACCAGCAGAAGCTGAATGGACTGATTAGCAAATTCTCCATGAGCGGAATGCCCCACGACCAGGCGGTTGGTAGTGCGAACAAGATGATGGAGCTGTCGGTACTCAAGCAGGCGAGTGTGCTTTCGTATATGGATGTGTTCCTGTACCTTGGGTTGTTGTTCCTGATCTGCGTTCCCTTTGTGCTGATGATTCGCACCAAGAAGGCCAGTAAGGAAGATCTCGCTGCAGCTGCGGGTGGACACTAAAATTGGTATTTGGCTGTAACCTTCTGCCGGGTCAGTCCGTCTAACGGGAAGCAATAGTTTTCATATGAAAAAAACCGCCGCAGTCGCCATTGTTTTCCTTATACAGATCAACTGTCTTTTCGCTCAATCGTCACCGGCTGCCCGGTTTATTGATTCATTTGCGAACAAAAACATTTTCAATGGAACGGTGCTGATTGAACAGAAGGGCAAAATAACGTATAACAAGAGTTTCGGTTACGCCAACTTCCAGTTTAAAGTTCCCAATACGCTTGAAACGAAATATAAGATCGCTTCTATAACAAAATTGTTTACGTCTGTCCTGGTGATGCAATTATCTGAGCAGGGAAAACTTGATATCAATAAGACAATCGGTAACTATTTACCGGGTTATAAGGGCGAAGGAGTTGATAAGGTGACGGTACACCAGCTATTGAACCACACTTCGGGGATAGCCAATATGGATACCGTAACGTCTGTAGAAAGCGCTTTGAAAAATGGTTTACCGGTTTACCAGCAACCAATAACCAGTGAAGAATTGCTGACCCGGTTCTGCAGCGGCAGGCTTGTAAATACACCCGGTAAAGCTTTTGACTATAATAATGCGGAGTATATTATACTGGGGAAGATCATAGAGAAAATTTCCGGCAAGCCCTATGAACAGGTTGTAAAGGAAAATATTCTGCAGCCATTGCAAATGAAAAACTCAGGGCCTTTATACCAGCATGAGATAACGGCGGGGCTGGCTGACACTTACTTCTACCGCGACGACATCAAAAAACTGGTGCCCGATCTTCCGGTTTATTCGGAGAACTGGTATGCGGCAGGTTCGATGTACTCAACCGTAAACGATCTTTCGTTGTTCACCCGGGCACTTTTCGGGCTTAAGCTGTTAAAGCAGGAATCGCTGGATAAAATGTTTGTTTCCGGCCTTGGCGAGTATGGCTATGGCGTATGGGTGTACGAAAATTACGGGATCAATAATAAGATGTACAAGATAATAAAGAGGCCCGGGCAAATTATGGGCGCCCAGGGAATGTTATTTCATATTCTCGAAGACGGTTCCACTATTATTATCCTCAGCAATACGGGTACGACAAGCCTCGATGATTTCGCTGCAGAAATAGCTGTGAAGATTGTGCGATAGAGTTACATAAACTCCCACGCACTCTGATATGCATCATTATCTTCCGCATATTTAATGAAACCGGCATAGAATGGCGACTGCGATAAGGTAGCACTATCACCGATCACTACTAACTTCTTCCGCGCACGGGTCATGGCCACATTCATCCGACGGATCTCGGAGAGGAATCCGATCCTGCTATCCGGGTTGCTACGGGTCATGCTGATATAGATCACGTCGCGCTCCTGTCCCTGGAAACTGTCGATTGTATTCACTGATACCGGACCACCATAAGACTTAGCCATGGGCGTGTGAATCCACTGGTCCTTCAGTGTTTCGACCTGTTGTTTGTAAGGGGAGATTATTCCCACCGAAGGCAGCTCACTGCTACCATTAGCCGAAATGATCTCTGTGAGCAATAGTTCCGCGTGACGCATTACCAGTGCGGCTTCTTCAGGGTTGGAGGTACTGGTTCCTAATGTTTTTTCTTCATAGCCGCAGCCGGCAGTATCAATAAAGACTAATGGCTTGTCGCCTGCGAGCAACCGGTGCGTCGCCACCGAAGCATGTGCCTTCAGTTTGCCATCGTAAAATACCTCGGAGGAATAGCCCATGATCTCGTTGTTCATGCGGTATTGTTCTTCCAGCATGGTAACAGCTTCAGGGTACATGGCCACACATTTTTCGAACAGGGTGTGTGCCAGCCCCGCTTTGGCGGCTTCATCAGATTTGATCGTGGGCGCAAGTTGCTGGTGGTCACCCGCCATGATCACCCGTTGTGCTTTTAGAATGGGAATCCAGCAGGCGGGTTCGAGTGCCTGCGCTGCTTCATCAAGTACAACTGTTTTGTAGCGAAGGTTCCGGACTGTATAATGATTCGCGCCGACAAGTGTTGCTGTTATTACCTGTGCTTTCCGTAGAATATCATCGAGGATATACTGTTCTGTTGATTCGACGTCTTTCAGGATCTTACGCGCCTCGTCGAAAAGCGCCTTGCGCTGGTCGCGTTCCGCCTTACCGAAGTTTCGCTTGTAACGGTGCGCCAGGTTGCGGTATTCACTTGCCTGCTTCTTCAGCTTTTTCACTTCTTTCATGCTGCTGTGGGCAGACATCCGGCTGTCGATCGTCAGTTCCATGAGGTGTTCGGATACACGCGCAGGATTACCAACGCGAACTACATTCAATCCCTGTGCATCTAATTTTTCACTCAGCAGGTCAACGGCTGTATTGCTTGGGGCCACTACAAGTACCGGCGACTCATCCTGTTGGTACAGGGCTTTGATTGCCTGGACTAAAGTGGTGGTCTTGCCGGTTCCCGGCGGACCGTGAACTATACCCAGCTCATTGGAAGAAAGGATCATGTTCACGGCATGCTGCTGCGATTCGTTGAGGCTGGGAAAAGGCAAAGGTTTCCATCCCTGTTGAAAGGAAGGCCGGTCTTCTCCCGTGAGTATGCGAACGAGCTTTCCTTCCTGGCCTTTGTCCATCTGTGCCGACGCCTGTCGCAGCGCCCCGCGCATTTCATCATAACTGTTCTCATCAAACAGCAGGTCGATTCCCAGCTTCCCATTGTCTGACCAGTCGGGCAGTTCGTCGGTCCTGAGGGTCAGCTTCAGGCGGTTCTCCGACTGGTGCGAGATGATGCCTTCAATGCGATCGTTCTGTGGATCGTGCTGGGAAAATAAAGCTGCGGATGCGCCGAACCGCAGCTGGTGAATGATGTCCGTATTGGTAGTGCGTTCAACTTCAACGATAAGATAATCGCCGCGACCGAGTTCCGTATCCCGGATGGCAATGGGATACCAGGTCAGCCCGTTCTCTTTTCTTTCCTGTACGGATGAACGCTCAATCAGTTCGCGATACGTTTGCCTGTCTTCCTGCAGTTCCGTATCAAGCAGATCCAGCAGCCTTTTAAAATATGCCATTCTGCAAAGGTACTGCCGCACCTTCGAAATAATAATGGGTCGCGATGAAACGCTTTACATGTGTACGGCTTTCGAGTGGGAGGTAGTTTTGAAGTTTCCAGAAATCGCGGCTGCCTGATTTACGGATCGCTTTGTAAACGGGGCCGGGACCGCAATTATACGCCGCGAGTACCAGCAGCCAGTCGTTGAATTCGGTATACAGGTCGCGCAGGTAAATGGCTGCGGCTTTCGTGCTTTTGTAAGTGTGGGTTCTTTCGTCGTATTTGTCGGTGACCTTAAGTCCGAGGATGCGTGCGGTTTCCGGCATCAGCTGCCAGGTACCTACAGCGCCGACACGCGACACTGCAGTGGACTTCAGTTCAGATTCGATCACTGCCAGGTATTTGAGCTCAACCGGCAGGTCGTATTTCGTGAACACGCCATCCATCATGCGAAAGGTGTTCTTGTTCTTTTTGCGGATCTTTTCCAGGCTCTCGATGTTCTTATCGATATACCTGTTAACGTAGGAGAAAATTTCACGGGTACGTACGGCTTCATCAGAAAAAGAATGTGAAGCTGCAGCGTTCATGTGGCTTCCTGCTGGTGCAGAAATTGCCAGTACAAGAATTCCGGCAAGTAGAATCCTGAAGATCTGAGTTTTCAACATTGTTTTCATTTTACAGATGATACAATGCCGACCCAAAGATTTGGATTAATGAAACAAGTCTGCCAGAGGAAATTGGGGGAGTTTGTATAGAATATTGGAGCGCGACTCAACAGCTTGTCCGGGGGTACGACGATACAGGTTTTTCAATAAACCGGGACTGTGTGGTCAGTTGAATGATGTAAAGATATATTCCCGGATTGAGTTCACATAGGTTGTTATACTTAGGAAATATACGTGACCGTTATAAACAGTATAATATCAGTGAGTTATGTAGAAAAAAAATTATCGTATCTGTCCCTGTCCCCTGATAACCCATTTTTCTGTTACCAGTTTTTCCAGTGCAAACGGACCACGTGCATGCAGCTTCTGGGTGCTGATTCCGATCTCTGCACCGAGACCAAATTCTTCACCGTCAGTAAACCGCGTGGATGCATTGGTGTAAACAGCTGCTGCATCAACCTTCCTGATAAAAGTTTCGCAGGCTTTTTTATCTTCTGATACTATCGCTTCGCTGTGACGGGTGGAATATTTTGCGATGTGCTCGAGGGCTTCATCAAGGCCCTCTACGATTTTCATGGCGCATCTCAGGCTGAGGAATTCGCGGCCGAAGTCTTCGGGTTGCGCTTTTTCAAGATGCGGGTAGCCTTTCATGATGCGGTAGGAAGCGGCGTCAGCAAACACTTCTACGCCGTGCTTTTGAAATTCAGGGAGCAGTTTCGGGATGAATTTCGCCGCAATTTTCCTGTCTATAAGGATCGCATCTGCGGCATTACATACAGAAGGTCGCGAGGTTTTTGCATTCACGACAATGTCAACAGCTTTATCGAGGTCTGCTTTGCTTTCCACGAAAACATGGCATACGCCTGCGCCGGTCTCAATTACCGGGACAAGGCTGTTTTGCCTTACATAACGGATAAGGCTATCCGATCCCCGCGGTATTAATACATCGATGTAACGCGTGGCAGTGAACATTTCATTTACCACTTCGCGATCGGGGGGGAGCAGGGTCACGAGATCGGTTGAAAGTCCGTGGTTCTTTAAGACTTTTTTGATGAGGTCGGCTGCTACCTTATTTGTATTGGCTGCTTCGCTGCTTCCTTTCAGCACGCAGGCGTTGCGGCTCCTCAGGCACAGGGATGCGATATCGAAGGTGACGTTTGGCCTTGATTCGTAGATGGCGCCCACAACGCCCAGGGGAACCGTTATCTTGCTCAGCGCAAGTCCATTTGGCAGGGTCCTTTTTTCCAGTACCTGTCCTGTCGGGTCCTGCAGGCGTGCGACTTTCCTGATGCTTTTCGCTATTGCTGAGATCCTTTGCTCATTCAGCAGCAGGCGATCGTTGCGGGGATTGTCGGGTGCCTGCAATGCGAGATCTTTTTGGTTGGCCTTAAGTAATTTGGCAGTGCCAGCTTCCACTTCTTCCGCGAGCGATACGATCAATTGTTTGAGTTGTTTCGCATCCAGATCCTGCAGTTGTGGTGAGGCCTTATGAGTTTTTATGATGAGCGGAAGTACTTCCTGTTTCATGAGTTTCAATTAAAATAGCACGATATCGTCGGCATGTGCAGCAATCACATTGCGCACTGTCAGCTGCCTGCCAATCTCGCCTGCGGCGAGTTTCGATTTGGCAACGCCAATGATCTCGCCGGTTTCATCACGCAGCTGTACCACTTCTCCTGCTACAAATTTACCTTCTGTATTGCTGATACCGACTGTCAGCAGGCTCTTGCGTGCAAACAGCGCCTTTGCTGCGCCTTTATCAACATGAATAGTGCCAAGAGTTACGGAGCCACTGGCAAGCCATTTCTGTCTTGCCCGCAGGTTGGATGACTGCGGTTCAAACCAGGTGCCGTTCTTTCCTTCAAGCGCATCCTGCAGTGGCCGTTCGCCTTTCAATCCACAGATGGCCACATGTATGCCCAGTGATGTTGCGAGGCGGGTAAAAGTCAGTTTCGACAACATTCCACCTAAGCCTACATTGCTTTTTTCTGTATTCACATGTTGCAGTACTGCACCATCGATCCTGTCGACCCTTGAGATCACTTCTTTGTTATCATTGAGCAGTCCGCCCGCTGATGTACACAGCAACATCGATGTTGCATCGAACCCGATGGCGATTAGTGTGGCAAGCTCATCATTGTCTGAGAACTTGATCTCAACATTACTTACGAGGTCATTTTCATTTACTACCGGCACGATCTTGTTCTCCCAAAAAGTCTCGAATGTTTCTTTAAGCTGCAGGAATTGTTTGCGGTTTGAAAAATGCATCCGCTCGCAAAGCGCCTGTGCAACAGTGATACCTTCCTGCTGAAGGTACTGGTGATACAGCTGGATGAGAATGGGATTGCCGACTGCAGCTGCAGCCTTGCGTTCTGTTAGTGTGCCCTTGTATGCGGAAAGGAATTTTTTTCCGCTGGCTACTGCACCGCTCGATACCAGTACAATGTTGTACTGACGGCTGAGGGCAGCAACTTCTTCCGCAACTTTTTTTACGATCGTCGTATCAATATTTCCTTCCTGATTGGTTATGACAGCCGAGCCAAGCTTGATAACCAGTACTTTTCCTGTCATTGCAACTTGCTTGTGGTTTTAGAAGCAATAAATTTAGGAAATAGCCCTGAGTATATCGTCTTTTTTGTATTTGCTGATAGGGATCTCCTGGCTTCCGATGATGAGCAGGTTGCCCATTACAGCGTTTACCTGGTCTATGTTTACGAGAAAGGATTTATGCGGCTGAATGAATTTGCCCTGGGGCAACTTGTCGTGAAAGGATTTCAGCGTAGAATGTACCAGCAATTTTTTTTCAACGGTGTGAATACGGATATAGTTCTCCATTGCTTCTATGAACAGGATGTCACTGATGATTACTTTTTCGAGTGAACGGTCCGTTTTCACGAAGAGGTATGTCTGCAGTGAAGCTTTTGCGTTGAAATAATCGAATGCCTTGTTCGCAGCCTTCAGGAATCTTTCGAACGAAATGGGCTTCAGCAGGTAATCGAGTACTTCGAGTTCAAAGCCATCGATTGCATAGCGTTCATACGCGGTGGTGAAAATGACTTTCGGTGTAGTTGTGAGACTGCGAAGCAGGTCAATGCCGCTGAGTCCGGGCATTTCAATGTCGAGGAACAGCAAGTCGACCGGTGATCCTTTCAACAGCTTATTAAGTTCAATGCCGTCTTCGCACTCAGCCCTGAGCTCGAGGAAGCCGGTGCGTTCCACATAACCTTTTAGTCCTTTTCTTGCGATTGGTTCATCGTCCGTTATGATGCAGCTGATATTCATTCCATGCAGTTTATGGTCAGTTTCGCTGTGTAAACATTGTTGACTTCTTCGAGTTGCAAGGTATGTGTTGCGGGGTAAAGAAGCTCAAGCCTGCGTTTCAGGCTTTCGAGGCCCAGTCCGCCCACTGTGTGTTGTGCCGCGTTGTTGTTTATGGAGTTCTCCACGAGCAGCTCGATATTGTCCGCATTATTTTTTAGTTCCACTTTCATGTGGTAATCACCGCCGACATATTTAAAAGCGTTTTCAACCAGCGGCATGAACAGGAGTGGGTATACGCGTTGGCCGTTGAGATTGGCAGGGAAGGATACCTGTAGTTTCAGCCTGTCTGTTGTGCGGATCTTTTGCAGGTCGATATAAGTAGAGAGGTATTCAATTTCCTTTTTTATTTCTACTGTCTGCTGTTGATCATAAAGCTGGTACCGCAACAGTTCGGCGAATTTTTCTATGGTGGCTTTTGCGGCGGCGGGGTTGTCGTCCATCTGGAAATAAACCGTATTCAGTGCGTTGAAGAGGAAATGCGGGTGGTATTGGGCCTTCAGGAATTTCAGTTCAGTTTCAGCGCGGTCGCGGCTCATTTTTTCCAGTTGGACCCGGCTTTCAATGTATTGCCTGAGCAGGTGCTGGCTACGGGTTATCGCATAATAGATCAGCGCATACAGCAGCGGAATGATATTGATGATGGCAATGTCGCCCCGGGAAAGCCCGTCGTCCGTGACTGCTGCCATCGGGGTGAGTGTGATGTTGTTTACTACGATTTCAATGATCACTATGCAGCTGATCTCGAACGCAATTCTGCGGGGACCGGTATATTCCGGCGGGTGGCTGTCGAAGTATTTGAAGAGACGGTCGAGCAGGAAGATGGTGAGGTGGCCGGTGATGATCGCGGTGCCGATCTCGATCATGTTCAGAGTCCAGGGCCGTTCCCAGAAAATATCTTCTGCGATGGTGTCATTGATCACCCGGATTGTCGCATAAATCAGTAACGCGAACAAGGCAGGGAATGCATATTTTCGGAACGGCTTCACAGCACAAAGTTATCCGGCGCCCCTGTGCCCCGGCAGTTTTTTTGACGAGAGGGCAAATTGCGGTGTTCACCCGTCGGGTGGCACCCGACGGGTGAGTCCCGGCCGGTGAGTCCGGGCCGGTGAAATAGGGTGAATACACCTGCGGTCACCGTTTTATGGCTAGTGGTCAATCGGATTTGAGGGCGGGTCGCAGGGAGACTAGGTTTGCATCCAAACAACCAGCATATGTTTAAGGGAATCATTGCAATAGCGATCACAGCCTCTTTCGCGTACCAGGCGAAGGGCCAGTCGGAATGGCCGGCATATGGGAGGGACGCAGGCGGTACGCGCTACTCGCCGCTGAAACAGATCAATGAATCCAATGTGTCGAAGCTGAAACCGGCGTGGACCTTCAACACCGGCGAGCTTGAAACCTATAAGGGAACCGAACTGATCTCAAAGTCAGCTTTTGAAACCACGCCGCTGATGATTGATGAAACTTTATATTTTACGACCCCCACCTGCAGGGTGTTCGCAGTGAATGCGTCGACGGGCAAACAGGTATGGATGTACGATCCGCAGGTAAACCTCAGGGCCGACTACTCCGAGGTCACTTCGCGCGGGGTGTCTGCCTGGCCGGCGGCCAAAGGCAACGCACCAACCAAACCGGAGATCATCTTCGTTCCCACTATCGACGGCAGGCTCATTGCCCTGCACCCGGAAACCGGGAAGCCGCTCATACAGTTTGGCGTAAATGGAACTGTTGACCTGAAAGCAGGACTCGGCCGCGACCTGAGTGTTACCTCACCGCCGGCGGTGATCGGAAACCTCGTGGTGATTGGATCCTCGCTTGGTGATAACCAGCAAATGAAAATGACGCGCGGCGCCGTAAGGGCATACGATGTGCACTCCGGCCAGTTGAAATGGACCTGGGACCCGATCCCGCGCGACTCCCTCGACCCGGCCTGGAATACCTGGCAGGGACCAAACGCCCATGAAAGCGGGGCAGCCAATGCCTGGTCGGTCATTTCGGCTGACCCTGACCGCAACCTCGTCTTTGTTCCCTGCTCGGCTCCGAGTCCCGATTATTATGGAGGCGAGCGCCATGGGCAAAACCTGTATGGCAACAGCCTGGTAGCGCTGCATGCTTCCACGGGCAAAGTTGCCTGGTATTTCCAGGTGGTGCACCACGACCTGTGGGACTATGACATCGCAGCGCAACCGATTCTTGCGGAAATCATAAAAGATGGAAAGAAAACTCCCGTAGTGATCGTGGGAACGAAAATGGGACATGTGTTCATCCTGCACCGCGAAACCGGGAAGCCGGTCTTCCCGGTCGAAGAGCGCCCGGTTCCGGGTTCCACCGTGGCGGGTGAATCGGCCTGGCCAACGCAGCCATTCCCGGTGCTGCCGGCACCACTCGGATTACAGAAGGTGGGTGTAGAAAATGCCTGGGGGCTCAACGAAGCCGAATGGATAGCTGCCACAGAACGAATCAAACAATTCACCAGTGGCGGCATCTTCACGCCGCCGAGTTATGGCGGTACCATCATCACGCCAGGCAATGTGGGTGGTATTCACTGGGGTGGAATGAGCTACGACCCGGGGCGGGGATTGCTCGTTACTAATATCAATCACCTTGCGGCCATCATCCGGATGATCCCGCGCGACAGCCTGGAAATGGTGGAGCGGCAGAATAAAGACCTGATCCGCGCTGAGACCGGCAGGCAGGCCGGCACCCCCTATGTAATGAAAAGGGACTATCTTTTCAAGGTGGATACGGGTGGAATGAAGATCCAGACCGCGCCGCCATGGGGAACACTACTGGCCATCGACATGAAAACGGGGGAGAAGAAATGGGAAGTGCCGCTGGGATTCATGCTCGACCCACGCAAATACCCGGATGCAGAGAAATGGGGTTCACTAAATCTTGGTGGCGCCATCACAACGGCCGGCAACCTGACCTTTGTGGCCGCAAGTCTTGATGGTCACCTGCGTGCATTCAGCACCTCAACAGGGAAGCTGTTATGGCAATACATGCTGCCGGCAACTGCGCAGGCCACACCCATGACGTACTCCATTAAAGGAAAACAATATGTTGTGATCGCAGCGGGTGGGCATGGGAAATTGCGAACCCGGATGGGTGATGCGCTGATGGCGTTTTCGGTTGACTGACAACGTTAGAACAAGAAAATATGATCAATAACCAGGTGAAGATTCATACGATAGCAATGGTAGTGCTGCTCATTTCGTGCCGGGACGCAACGAAACAGTCCGCAGCGACACAGTCTGCAGCCACCACCAGTTTCAGCAAACACACGGTAGACAGCACATTTGTATCGGAGGGCGTCACTGTAGCGGATGTCAATAATGACGGCAAGACCGATATTATCGCCGGCCCGTACTGGTATGAAGCGCCGGGATGGAAACAGCACCGGGTCCATTCCGATACCTTAAATCCAATCCCGGGTTACAGCACCACCTTCCACAACTATTCCACTGATGTGAACGGTGACAATCGTGCTGATGTGATCCGGCTCGACCAGCCCGGTGAAGTTTGCATGTGGTATGAGAACCCCGGCAACACGGAAGCTCCATGGAAGGGCACAGTCGTGATAGCGCACGCCGGCAACGAATCACCCGCATGGGTAGATGTGGATGGTGATGGCCGGATGGATCTTATCTGTAATGATGAAGTGGCAAAGCAAGTGATCTGGCTGAAATCACCGGGCAACAAAAGCACCGAATGGAAGCGCACCGTAATCAGTTTCGACAGCACCCGGGGAACGCACCGGTACACGCATGGGCTCGGCTGGGGCGATATGAATCTTGATGGGAAGAATGATGTGGTGATCAAAGACGGCTGGTGGGAGAATCCAGGCAACACAGCTAAAGAAGGCTGGAAATTCCATGAAGCCAAATTAGGCGATGACTGTGCCAATATGTTTGTGTACGATGTTGATGGCGATGGTGACCAGGATGTGCTTTCGTCTTCCGCCCATGATTACGGCATCTGGTGGCATGAACAGGTGCGTGAAGGAAATAATACCAGTTGGAAAACCCATACGATCAGTAAATTATTCTCGCAGTCACATGCATTGGAATTTGCCGATATCAATGGCGATGGCCACCCGGACCTCATCACCGGTAAACGCTATAAAGCCCATAACGAAAAAGATCCAGGGGCAGCTGAGCCCGCTGTGCTCTACTGGTTTGAGTTCAGGCCAGGCAAAAATCCGGAGTGGATCCCGCACGAGATTGACAACAATTCGGGTGTGGGTAACAGTTTCATTGTACAGGATATCAACGGTGATAACCTGCCGGATATCATCGTCTCAAATAAAAAAGGCGTGCATTTTTTTGAGCAGGTGAGGCATTAAATACTTAATTTAACGATCCGAAAAACAAAACTGAACAATGAAAAGAATTAAAGTGGCCGTTGTCGGCACAGGATTCATAGGGCCCGCACATATCGAAGCCCTCCGCCGCCTGCCGAATATCGAAGTGGCTGCACTTTGCGAAGCAACAATTGAGCTGGCGAAAGAAAAAGCTGCCGGACTGGGGATCGACCGTGCCTATACATTCGATGAGCTGCTGCAGCAGCAGGACATCCAAAGCATCCATATCTGCACGCCAAACTTCCTCCATTTTTCACAGGCAAAAGCGGCACTGCTGGCAGGAAAGCACGTAGTGTGTGAAAAGCCTTTGGCGACGAAGATCGAAGAAGCAGAAGAACTGGTGAAGATCGCTAAAGAAAGCGGCCTGGTAAACGCCATCCATTTCAACCTGCGTTATTATCCCTTAGTGAGGCAAATGCGTGTAATGAGGGAGAAAGGCGACCTGGGGGAAATTTATTCCGTGCTGGGGTCTTACCTGCAGGACTGGCTGTTCTTCCAGACAGATTATAACTGGCGCCTCGAGCCGGACAAGTCTGGTGAATCAAGGGCGATCGCCGATATCGGTTCGCACCTGCTCGATGTGATCGAATACGTAACCGGGCTGGAGATCACAGAAGTAATGGCAGACTTCTCTACTGTACACAAGAAGCGTCTCAAGCCGCTAAAGCGCATTGAAACATATTCAACAAATACCCTTTCTGCCGCCGATTACGAAGAAGTTCCCATTAACACGGAAGATCATGCGAACGTGCTGCTGCGTTTCAGCAATGGCAACAAGGGCAGCGTAACCGTGAGCCAGGTGGCAGCGGGTCGTAAGAACCGACTCAATGTAGAAATTGGCGGATCAAAATCCAACATCGAATGGAATTCTGAAAGGCCAAACGAGATCTGGGTTGGAAAGCGCGATGGCGCCAACCAGGTGCTGATGAAGGACCCTTCCCTGTTCTACAGTGAAGCGGTGAGCCTGATCAGCTTCCCCGGTGGCCACAACGAAGGCTTCCCGGATACGTCAAAGCAACTTTTTAAGGAAGTTTATGCTGCGGTTGAAGCGGGTAAACAACCTGCCAACCCAACCTTCCCGACCTTTGCTGATGGCCTGAGAGAACTCGTGATCTGTGAGCGGATCATCGAAAGCCATAAGAAGCAGGCCTGGGTGAAAGTGTGAGAAAATTAAAAAGTAAAATTTCAAAATTAAAAAGGGAAGAGCCCGGGCGTGCAAGAGTACACCGGGCTTTTACTATTTATTTCAAGTGGATTTTCGATGAATGGAATGAGCGGGATGTATTAATATAGCGGCTGAACCGTTATTATTAAAATCCTGAACCGTGAGAAACAGTTTTACCCTTCTCCTGAGTATTTTTTTTGCTGCAGCGGCTTTTGCCCAGCCTTCCAATGACTCCCTCGTTAGCAGTTACCGGCGCGCGAAAAATGATACCGGCCGCCTGGAGAAGCAGAAAGAGAATGTGATAAGCGCGGCGACCATTGTCAAAATCGAAAACCTTGGTGTCAATATCAACAGTGACCTTGCAGAGTTGAGGCCTGTAGTGTCAGCTGATGGGAACCTGCTGTTCTTTATCTGCGAGAACCACCCGGCGAATACAAAATATCGTTCAGTGCCGAACTCGCAGGATATCTGGTATTCGGAACGTGACGAGAATGGTAAATGGACCGAAGCCCGGCACCTCGCATACCCCCTCAATACAGCCCAGTATAATGCTGTTTACTGGATCTCGCCCGACAACAACCGCATGCTAATCCGTGGCGCATTCATCAATGGCGCATTTCATGGAAAGGGGGTCAGCATGGTGCAGCTGCAAAGCAACGGACGGTGGAGTGAACCCGATGGACTCAATATCAAAAATTATTACAAGTATGACCGCGGGCACCAGTCTGGCGCCAGCATGTCGCATGATGGCAAGACCCTGCTATTATACATGTCCCCCGAAGAAGGCAGTCCGGTCAATGATCTTTTCGTTTGCTTTAAAAAAGAAGAATGTTGCTGGACCGAGCCAAAGAGCCTCGGTAAAATGATCAACCTTCCCGGGAATAATGAAATGACGCCTTACCTTGCTTCCGATGGGGTAACGCTGTATTTCAGCAGTGATCGCCCGGGTGGCTTCGGTGACAACGATATCTGGATGACCAAAAGACTCGACGACAGCTGGCAGAAGTGGTCGATGCCGGTGAATCTCGGCAGCCCGATCAATACACCGGAATGGGATGCATTTTTTACCATGGATGCAGGCGGGGAATATGCCTACCTTACCACCAGCCTCAATACAATGGGTGAGTCCGATATCGTGCGGGTAAACCTGCTTGAAAAAGTAAAGCCAGACCCGGTAGTGCTGGTAAGTGGGAATGTGTACAACAAAAAGACAAAGGAACCGCTCAGTGCTTCGCTGGTATATGAAACACTTCCGGATGGTGCCGTTGCGGGTAATGGGATTTCAAGTCCGCTCGACGGATCATTCAAGATCGTACTTCCCTATAATAAGAACTATGCGATCAGGGCGCAGGCAAAACACTTCTTTTCCATTTCCGAGAACCTGAAACTTGATTCGCTCATCAAGGCAGGATATAAAGAGATCCACCGCGACCTTTACCTGGTGCCGATCGAGATCGGGCAGGTGGTGCGGTTGAATAACGTATTCTTCGACTTCGACAAGTGGGATCTCCGGCCGGAGTCCTTTGTTGAACTGGACAGGGTGGTTGCCCTGCTGAAAGAGAACCCGGCAATCGAAATTGAGCTGAGTGCGCATACGGATAGCCGGGGTACGGATGAATACAATATCACGCTGAGCCATAACAGGGCGAAATCCTGCCGCGAATACATCCTGTCCAAAGGTATTGACCCGGCGAGGATCGTGTCACATGGCTATGGTGAAACCATGCCGCTGGTTCCCAACGATACAGACGATGGCCGCCAGCTGAACCGGCGCGTTGAGTTCAAGATCGTGAAGGATTGATATCTTGCAGGTCATATGGATTTTTTAAGCGTATCCGGCATTTCAAAGCAGGAGGGAGGAGAGCTGGTTGTTAACCAGGTCAGTTTCAGCCAGGAAAAAGGGCAGAAGATTGCCATCGCCGGCGAAACGGGTTCGGGAAAAAGCACATTGCTGAAGATCGTCGGCGGGCTCGCGCAGCCGGACGAAGGCGTGGCGATGTTTGAAAGGAAACGGGTGCTTGGTCCACTCGAAAGACTGATTCCCGGTCAGCCCGGCATCGCCTACCTGTCGCAACATTTCGAGCTGCGCAATTCTTACCGGGTAGAAGAAATTCTCTTTTATGCCAACCAGTTGGTGCCAGGCAAAGCCGAAGAAATATTTGAGATCTGCGAGATCAGCCACCTGCTTAAACGGCGGACGGACAGGCTTTCCGGCGGCGAAAGGCAACGCATTGCACTGGCGAGGTTGCTGGTTTCTTCACCGAGACTTTTATTACTCGATGAACCCTATTCAAACCTCGACAGGCAACATAAGGAGACATTGAAGTCCGTTATCGCCGATATCGGGGAGCAACTCGATATCACCTGCATATTGGTGTCCCATGACCCGCAGGACATTCTTTCCTGGGCAGACGAAGTGCTGATCATGAAAAGCGGCAGCATTATCCAGCGTGGTGATCCTTACGAAATTTATTACCGGCCCGTGAGTGAATATGCGGGCAGCCTGCTGGGTCGATACAACATCCTGGATGGCGGGGTCTTTGTCCGCCCCGAAAAATTCAACATCACCCAAAAAGAGAGTGGTCCTGCTAACGCTGTTGTTAAAAGGGTAACCTTCATGGGCGCTTTATATGAGCTCGATGTTTTATTTTCCGGGAACATAATAGAAGTCCTTACAGTACGTAACGATCTTAAGCCTGGGGATGAGATATTTGTTTCACTCCCTCGCGAAGAGACGTGGAAGGTCAATATGTGAACAGGTCAATAACTTCAAAAAATGTACACTTTTAACGACAGGGACCTAAGCTGGCTTTCCTTCAATGAGCGGGTGTTAATGGAAGCCGGTGACAGGAAAGTACCACTGCTGGAGCGGATAAAATTCCTTTCCATTTACTCATCAAACCTCGATGAGTTTTACCGGGTCAGGATCCCGGCATTGATGGCGCTTGCCAGGATCAAAATGCCGGATAAAAAGAAATCAACCGCCGGGTCGAACGCAGAACCGGAAGCCCTTCCAGCGCAGGTAAGCATGACCGTTAGCAACCAGCTGGATAACTACGGTCACATTCTACGTGAGGGAATTCTACCGGAACTAAAAACCTATGGCATTCACCTGGTTTATAATGAACCATTGCCGGAAGTGATTCACAAGGCCACAAAAGAATATTTCTTTAACCAGGTTCTGGGCACACTCACGCCTGTTGACCTGCAGGCTGCGAAAGATTTCTTCCCGGAAAACAATCACCTGTATGCGTTGCTGGTATTGCAGCAGGGCGTTAACCAGAAGCAGCTTCTCATAAATATCCCGGTAAACCAGGTGCCACGGTTTTTTTCTGTCAACCCCAATGGGATCCAATACATCATATTCCTTGAGGATCTTATCAGGGCGCATATCGGTTACCTGTATAGCAGGTGGACAATAACCGGTTTCTATAACCTCAAAGTGACCCGTGATGCTGAGCTGTCATTGGAGGACGAATACACCGAAGACCTGGTGGAGAAGATGGAGAAACAGATCGCGCGCCGTGATTTCGGTTTGGCTACAAGGTTATTGTATGACGGGCGGCTGCCGGACGAACTGCTGAAGTTACTTGTGGCAGCATTCAGGTTGGAAAATGCAAATCTTGTATCAGGCGGGCCTTACCATAACCTGAAGGATTTCGCTTCATTACCTGTACACCAGCCCGGACTTTCCTACGGGAAATGGCAGCCGCATAAAGTGCGTGGGTTTACCGGTGAAAGCACATTGCTTGAATACATTGCCGGCAACGACCTGATGATCCATCCACCGTATCATTCCTTTGACCTGGTGCTCCGGTTTTTTAATGAAGCAGCGATGGATCCGGATGTGACCGAAATCTACACAACTTTATACCGGGTTGCGGAGCAATCGAAAATCGTCAATGCATTGATCAGTGCTGCCAGGAATGGTAAGAAAGTTACCGTGCTGGTTGAGCTTAAGGCAAGATTTGATGAGGCCAACAATATCCGCTGGGCAAAGATGATGAAGGCGGCAGGAGTGAAGCTGCATTACAGTCCCACTTCTTTAAAGGTGCACGCAAAAACAGCACTGGTTAAAAAGCAGAAAGAGGGAAAGACAAATTATTCCGGGCTATTCTCTACCGGCAACCTGAACGAGTCAACGGCCAGGTTCTATACCGACCATGTATTGTTTACTTCCCACAAAGAGATGTTGCAGGAACTGGAGCAGTTGTTTATAAAATTTGGCAGCCGTAAAGATGATGGCACAAAAGAACCCGAGTTTCGCTACCTGCTGGTCGCGAAATACAACCTGAAGAAGAAATTCTTGCAGCTCATCGACAGGGAGATCAGGCATGCCCGCGAGGGCAAGCCAGCTTCTATCAGGATCAAGCTCAATAATCTTGAAGAGCGCGACCTGATCAGCAAATTATATGACGCCTCCTTAGCCGGCGTTAAGATCGAGCTGCTGGTAAGGGGGATCTGTTGCCTGAAACCCGGCGTGCCGAATATGAGCAGCAATATCAGCGTAAAGCGGATCGTGTCGAGGTTCCTCGAGCATGGGCGGATCTTCATCTTCCACAACGATGGAAAAGACGATGTATACCTGGGGTCGGCAGACTGGATGAACCGGAACATTTACCGGCGGATCGAAGTCTGTTTCCCGGTGCACGATGCTGCCATTCGCCAGGAGGTCATTGACCTGGTGAAACTGCAACTCGGGGAAGAGTCACCGCAAAACGCTGTTTACCAATATCTCAGGTAGTGCGCGGGGCTCTTTTCCTGGTGAAATTCAGCACGATCATCGCCGAACCGATCAGGTACCAGGAAATGGGTGAAAGAAAAGGGTGGCTGGTTGAGGTGTAAGTAAGGGCCAGGATTACTGATCCCCATACAAGTAGCACATTTTCAATGGCTAACACGAGGAGGGTACGAATGTTTTGCATACGGATTGAGATTAGGGTACTATTAATAACAAAAAATCTGCATTTATATTGTGTCAGCGGATGCTGGCAAACCAGGGAGCCTGCACAAAGGAGCGGGAAAACCGGAACCTGACATTACTGGATAATGTAAGCACAATGCTGTTGATATTCCCGACGGTACGCGGGAACCAGGTAATTCTTCCTTCAATTGTGCCGAAAATGAGGTTTTCATTGGCTGTGCGGAAGCCACCGCCAAGCGCGCTATAGATATCTCCATGAAAAAGAGCTTTGCCCTGTGGGGCTAGCAGTGATCCCCGGGCGAAAGTGAAAAATCCGATCCGGAAGCCCAGGAGCTGCAGTCGGGTGAAAATAGCTGTTTCCATACCCAGGCTGAGCCGCTGCAATCCACGGATGCTGTCTGTCCGAAACCGGTGGATCCCGAATTCATTGTCGATCCGCAACTGGTCATACAGGTGGTAATTCCCGATGCCTGCATAGCTCATATTCAGAAACTGCCGCAATTTAAACCTGCGGAAGTTGAAAAGGCGGCTGAACCAGGACATGTTGAACAGGAGGCTGTTGTCTTCGAAACTTCCTTTGTAATAGTTTGTACCAAGGGCAAGGGTGTAACTCAGGTAGTTTTCCCTGATTTCCATCCAGTGGTTGTATTCCCAGCCAAAGTATGGTCTTTCAATGCTGTCGATGCGGGTATAGCCGGAGGTAAATTTCCTGGTGATACCGACGGGAAGGTCCTCTGTACGGCCAAAGCCAAAGATGTAATTGGTGCGGTAAAAATTCAGTTTGTACCAGCTGAATTCGCCAAGAACAAAGAGCTTATCGGTGTAGAGGTAATTGTAATCTTCAAGTACCGGTTTGCGGCTGAAGTGCTGGTTATACACCCGTACCGCGGCAAATTTTCTTTTCCGGTCATCTTCACGGTATTCGCTGAGGAATCGGGTAGTACGGGTCCCGAAGTTATAACCGCCCCATACATCGGTAAGCGCGTATTCATAATCCCGGAAAATGCTGTCGGGTTTCTCATACCGGTTTTTGGAAACATTCCAGCTCAGGTTCATTCCACCCGCAAATTTTGCATTGGGCGTATACAATGGCCGGTCAAGTTTGAGGTTGAGTGAGGTTTCATATTCATCACCCAGGGAAATTCCCTTGTCGATATTTGAGTAGGTCAGTTGAACATCCGTGAATGATCCACCGACATTATATTTCCTGTACATTATCTCAGAGCCGAATTTCGGCTGCCTGTATTTGTCATATAGCGCGGTGTATTCCAGGCGCTGTGCAGCTCCGAAAAGGTTGGCGTCGTAAATGGTACCTGAAAAGGAATTAATGCCCGATGCATCTGCTTTTCCTCCCCAGCTGAACACGTCGCGGACCACGACAATAATGTCGACTGAATCATGATTGCCGGGCACGGGCCGCACCCTGATCCGGGCATCCTTCACAAAATCGAGTTCGCGGAACAGCCGTTCATTGTCTGCCAGCTGGAAAGGGTCCAGCGATTGCCCGGGTTTCACAAACATGAACTGCAGGATGACACCGGGCCGGGTACCGCTTTGCAGAGAGTTGGCCAGCCTGGTAATGGAATTAAGGATATTCTCCGAGGTATCCAGCACGCTTTCCCCGAAGCCCAGTTTACGGACGATTGTTTTCCGGATGATGCGACCGGCGTAAGGCTGGAAGTAGCGCTCGCTTTTCTGGAAGAAGACCGAATCGTGTGTGCGGCCCCGTGCAATGAAGAAATTGTCGATGAAATCATTCGCAAAAGCCTTTACGCCACTCTTTTTACGGGTGGTATCCTGGGCATTGCAAATGCTTGCCAGGAATAGGAAAGCGAACAGGTAAATGATCTTCATGACATAGGAAAACGGCAGTGTGCTGTTTTTCCCCATATAAAATTAATGCCATGAAAATTTTCCCGGTGAAGCAACCCGGCTAAATAATCCAACGATTAAAGTAGTGAGCCATGTAAAGGAAAACTTGCTTTTTTGCTCCTTACTCCCAGAAGGGTCTGCGGCACTGCTTGCGGACCCTTCGCTATTCTGGGTCGCTGTTGGCATAATTTATACCTTTACCGACCTATATGTCGAAGCAAGCGCATCCCATTTATAACCTTTCTTTCGGACTACTTTGTCTCAGCTCCTTACTATTTTCGGCCAGCTTTAATATGCTCATCCCGGAGTTGCCTTCCTACCTGGAAAGCCTTGGTGGTGCGGAGTATAAGGGGTTGATCATCGCCCTGTTCACACTGACGGCGGGCATTTCCAGGCCTTTCAGCGGAAAGCTCACAGATACTATTGGCAGGGTGCCGGTAATGGCAGTTGGTTCAATTGTTTGCTTCATTTGCGGATTTCTTTACCCGGTGCTGGGGTCGGTAGCGGGTTTTCTTTTCCTCCGGCTGATCCATGGATTTTCTACAGGCTTTAAGCCGACGGCCACAGCAGCCTATGTCGCTGATATTGTACCGGTTCAGCGATGGGGCGAAGCGCTTGGCATCCATGGTATCTGCTTTAGTACCGGCATGGCTGTTGGACCGGCGATCGGCAGTGCAATCCGGCAATCTTATTCCATGGACGTGCTGTTCTATTGCTCGTCGTTATTTGCCCTGCTCTCGATCGTTATCCTGTACAATATGAAGGAAACGCTGGAGAATAAAGTAAGATTCAAAGCTTCCCTGCTTCGGATCACACAAAACGAGATCATCGATGTGAATGCACTGCCTGCAGCAATTGTAACACTGCTTTCCTATATCTCCTATGGGGCAATACTAACATTGATCCCGGATTGGGGCGAACACCTGGGGATTCATAACAAAGGATTGTTTTTTATGGTCTTCACACTGGCCTCCCTGCTTGTGCGGTTTATTGCCGGCAAAGTTTCTGACCGGAAGGGACGGGTAAATGTGATCATTACAGGGTTGGTGATCCTGTTTATTTCGCTTCTTGTGCTTGGAATTTCGGGGAATGTGACGGGGCTGCTGGGCGGTGCCGTATTATACGGTGTTGCAACAGGTATTTTATCGCCCGCTGTGAATGCGTGGACTATTGACCTCAGCCTTCCTGAACACCGGGGAAAGGCAATGGCAACCATGTATATTGCGCTGGAAGCCGGTATCGGGCTGGGAGCTTTAATAGCGGGCTGGGTATACCATGATATAATTGTTCGCATTCCATGGATCCTCATTGCCGCTGGTACTTTTTCTGTTTTTGCATTACTGTATCTAGGGTTAAGAAACAGAAAAAGAATCGCACATTCTTAAAACTGGCACCATTTTCGGGGATGTTACATGTCGCTCCAATCTACAATCTAAAAATGATCATTATGAAAAAGTTTTTGGTATTACTTATTGTTGCCGCATTTGCATCTTTTTCCGTAGTTGCTCAGGAAACTAAAGATTACAAACAAGATCGTACCGAATGGGAAAAAAAGATCAAGGACGAACTTAAGCTCACTCCTGAACAAACACAGAAGTATGATGCACTCAATAGCGAATACAATCCGAAATTTGACGCGATCATGAATGATGCATCTCTATCAAAAGATGTACAGAAAGAAAAGAAGATGGCGCTAAAAAAGGAAAAGGAAGCTAAGATGATGGAATTCCTGACTCCGGAACAACAAACCAAGTACAGGGAGATAGTGGACAAGAAGAAAAAAGAAATGGAAAAACAGTAAACTAATGTGTTTTTTCAGACAACCCGGTAGTGGCTTTCGCTGTTACCGGGTTTTTTTTTATGTAGTTTGTCCGTTTTCGGTTGCCCCGTCCGTCATAGATCAAACAAATTGAATAATCACTTAAAAAGTAAGTTATGGAAAAGTACATGCTGATCTTTCATGGTGGGATGGACGGACAGAGCCCCGAATTAATGCAGGAACAAATGGGTAAATGGATGGCCTGGATCGAAAAGCTTAGCAGCACCAACCAGTATTTGGGAGGGGAACCGCTGCTGCCAGGCGGAAAACTCGTAAAGGGAAACAAAACAGTTACTGACGGGCCCTATACTGAAGGTGCCGAAGTAGTAGGTGGCTATTTTATTGTTTCCGCAAAAGATATGGACGAAGCAGTACAGATTGCCAAAGAATGTCCTGACCTGGAGTATGGGACAAGTGTGCAGGTACGTGAGGTTATGAAAATTGATATGTAAATTCAATATATAAATTAATTGTTTATGAAAAAATTACTCGCGCTGGCTCTAACATTGGGGCTGTTCAGTTTTACCCTCAACGATCCGCTGTCTGAAAAGGACAGGAAATTCGCCCTTACTTATTTTAATGAGGTAAAGGATCGCCTGAACAACGATATCAAAGGATTGTCTGACGAACAGCTAAACTGGAAAGCAGCTGATTCCGTTTGGAGTATAGCTAACTGTATCGAGCATATTGCCATTGCGGAAAAGAATCTCACTGAATATGCCATGGCCTCCTTGAAGGAAACTGCAGATCCTGCAAAAAAGACCGAGCTCAAACATACTGATGAAGCCATCATGAAAATGATCACAGACCGCAGCTTCAAAGCGAAGGCCCCCGAAGGCTTTAGACCCACCGGGCAGTTCGGTTCTGCAAAAGATGCCTTGAAGACATTCAACGAACGACGTGATGCCAACCTCAGTTTTCTTAAGTCAACACAGGAAGATCTCCGCAATCATTTTATTCCCCATCCATTCCTGGGTACCATCGATTCTTACCAGATGATGTTGTTCATAAACGCGCATACTTTGCGTCATACCTTGCAGGTGGAAGAAGTGAAAGCGAATCCTGCATTTCCAAAAAAATAATCAGTGGATGGAACTGAAGTCAGTAAACTGGTAAGTCATCTTTTCCGGCACGAATCGGGAAAGATGACTTCAGTTTTGGCGCGATTGCTGGGTATGCAACACCTGCACCTGGCCCAGGATATAATCCAGGACACCTTATTGCAGGCGATGAATTCATGGCCATATTCGGGCATACCTGAAAATCCGCAAGCATGGTTGTACCATGTAGCCAGGAATAAGGCCATCGATGCACTGCGCAGGAACAAAAAGTTCAGGGAGATCCGGTCCCGCTATGCAATGCTGTTACAATCGGAATGGACACTTAGTCCAACCGTTCACCAGCTGTTTATGGATAATGAGATAGAGGACAGCCAACTCCGGATGATGTTTGCCTGCTGCCATCCATCCATTCCCACGGAGTCGCAGGTCGCTCTTGTACTAAAAACTTTATGCGGGCTCAGCATCAGCGAAATAGCCCATGCTTTTCTCACAACAGATGAAACCATTGCCAAACGTATTTACCGGGCGAAAGAAAAGATCCGAACCGAGTGCATAGAACTTGAAGTACCTGAAGGCGACGCATTAAAAGACCGGCTCGATGCGGTGCTCAAGTCGCTGTACCTGCTGTTCAACGAGGGATACAATGCTTCTAACCCGGCACACTTCATCAGGGAAAACCTGTGCAGCGAGGCGATGCGGCTTTGCGCACTGTTATGTTCCCACCCGCTTACCGGGCTGCCTCGGACGCATGCACTCATGGCCTTGTGCTGTTTCCAGTCGAGCCGCCTCAGTTCCAGGCTGGACGAAAATGGCCAGATCATATTATTGAAATACCAGGATCGGAGCACGTGGGACAAAGAACTGATCAGTAATGGATTTGCACATCTCGAGTTGGCTGCGGAACCATTTGAGGTTTCAGCATATCATCTTGAAGCGGCAATTGCATCGCGTCATGCTGCCGCCGCTTCTTTTGGGCAAACCGACTGGTTAAGCATCTTTAATCTTTACGAGCATTTATTCCGTTTACAGCCGAACCCTGTTGTAGCCATGAACAGGGCCATCGCTTCCGCCTATGCTATCGGTATCGGGTATGCGATTGGAGAGCTTCACCGGATAACGGGGCTGGAAGGCCATTACCTTTATCATGCATCGCTGGGTGAATTATATATTGAATTATCTGAATTTGAAAAGGCGCACGGCTATTTTGAAAAGGCGTATGAACTTGCGTCCAGCGAGCCGGAGAAACAACTGTTAAGTGCGCGAATGGCATTATGTAAAATGAAAAGCCCCGCAGAGCGGGGCATCCATGTAAAACATCTGTAAAACAACCAATTCCGACTAAAAATACTTCTACTTGTTGTGCTAGGGTTAGGGTTTAGCGGGTTCCTGTAATTATATCCGGAACAAAGATGCTCAGCAGATGGTGCGTTTCGAAATCCTTTCGATGAACCACCCTTTTTTGCCGGTGAATGGACCTGAAACAAATTTTTTTGGAAACTTTAAACTTCGGCAACTGCGTATAGTCCTATCTGTTGTATAACTTCTACTTTATGAAAACAGTTAAATTGATCGGGCTTGCAGTAGCCGCATTATTATCGGGATCAGCCGGGTATGCGCAGTCGGTACAGGAGCAGGAGCAGGAACAGGCAAAGGTTGCCGGCGATAACTTCAGTCTCGGCGCCGCCCTCGAACTTTTCAAACAATCATCATCACCCGAAGATTTTGAGCGCAGGATAAATGCAGAAGGAAATGATGTGAACAACCTGGACCTGAACAACGACGGTGAGATTGACTATATCCGGGTTATCTCACGTAAGGAAAATGATTCACACGTATTTATCATGCAGGCAATGCTTTCCGAATCGGAAAACCAGGACATTGCCGTTATAGAGCTGGAAAAGAACGGCAAAGAAAGCGCGATGATCCAGATCGTTGGCGATGAAGACATCTTCGGTGAGCAGGTGATCGTTGAGCCGCAGGATGAAGCGGAAGATACCGGCATGAATTACAGCTATCCCAAAAACACCCATGGTCCCGCGTTTGAATCACCCGAAAGCGGATCGCGGGTTGTTATTAATGTATGGTTCTGGCCATCCGTACGGTTTGTGTATGGCCCTGCGTATATTACCTGGATGTCGCCCTGGTCGTGGAGAAGCAGGCCGGTTTGGTATCGTCCGTGCAGGCCGGCATACTACCATGTGTACTACCCGAGGCGGGTTTATTATAACCGCTATTACCCTGTTGTACATACGCATCGCGTAGTGCATGCCCACCAGGTATATGTGCCACATCGGACGAATCATTACCACCAGGGAAACAGGTACTATGGCGACAATCGCCGGCCCGAAAGGACATACCGCGATGGAAGGGATAATCGTGACAGGAGGGATCACCGCGACGGAAGGGATTACAACAACAGGAGAGAAAACCATGACAGGAGAGAAGCTCGTGACGGAAGAAGCGTTCGTGATGGAAGGGATGGCCGCGATGGAAATGGTGGTCGTGGTGGAAGGGATTACAACCAGGGAAGGAATGACCAGCGCCCGCGCGAGTATCGCGAACATAACAACAATGGCCGGCGGGAGTATGGAAACAGTCGTGGTAATGGTAACCGCGGCAATGGTAACGGGAACGGCAATAGTAATGGGAACGGAAATGGCAATGGCAACGGAAATGGCCGCCATGGAAGGAGAGGATAAAAAAAAGTTTACTTACTGCCGGGATGATTAGTCCCAGGCAGTAAGTAAACAACAAACAATGAGCACTTATGGCTCAAATCATTATTAGCTCTGACTTTCCAGCAACTGGATCTCTGCAAGTACGCGGATGTCATCACCTACAACTACACCACCTGTTTCCAGTGCTGCATTCCAGGTAAGTCCGAATTCCTTCCTGTTGATCCTGGTGTCGATGCTGAAAGCTGCTTTTGTATTTCCCCAGGGATCGCGAACGCTTCCACCGTATTCAACGGGGATAGCAAGCGGACGTGTTACTCCTTTAATAGTAAGATTACCGTTCAGTACATAATCGGCTCCTTTAGCTCTTTCAAATGAAGTTGATTCAAAACGGATTTCCGGGAATGTTTCTGCATCGAAGAAGTCACCGGACTTCAGGTGACCATCCCTTTGCTCGTTATTGGTGTTGATGGTTGCGGTATCTGCAGTGAACACGATTTTAGCATCGCTGAAGTCTTCCTTTGAAGACGATACCTGTACATCGAACTTACCGAAGGAACCGGTAACCGTAGAGATCATCAGGTGTTTTACTTTAAAACCTACTTCTGAGTGTGCGGGGTCAAGGACCCATTTCGTTTTTGCCAGTGTTTCCATTTTATTCGTTGTTTAATTGTTTATTTACGAACAAAATTACTATCACCGGCAGGGGGTGCCCAATAACCCAGGTTAAGTAATTTTCTTAATCCAGGTTAACCATTTGCTGTAACATCTCCACCACACCATTCTCATCATTGCTCTTTGCGCGGTAACGTGCTGCCTTCTTGATATCAGGGTGCGCGTTTTCCACTGCGAAGCTGAAATGGGCTTTACTCATCATTTCGAGATCATTAAGGTAATCGCCGAAGACCATGGTGTCTTCCGCACTTATTCCAAACCGTTGTTGTACAACTTCCAGCGCACGGCCCTTATTGGCGAGTTTATGGGAAAGGTCAAGCCAGATCTTACCTGAGATCTTCACCTGAAGTTCGTCTTCACGATCTTTGAAGTAACCGTAGCTATTGACCGAAGAACCGACGAGGTCGCAGATGGCGATCTTCAGGAATTCATCATCGGTTACCTGGAGAAGGTCGGGCACGACCTCATATTTTTCATAATACAGTTCCACGTTGGAAATGAATTCAGGATTGGTATGCTGCACATACGCTTTTTTCTTTCCGCATAAAATCGGGTAAGCGCCGGCAATTCCCAGTGCGGTTGCCAACAGTTCCCTGGTAACCGCTGCGGGCATGGCCTGCACAAGAAGTTCCTCGTTCCTGTACACGACATAACTGCCGTTTTCGGAGATGAAGATCACATCTTCAACGATGGGTTCGAAACGCTTCTGGAGGTTGAAGAGTTGCCGGCCGCTTGCTGCTGAAAACAGGATGCCTTTCGACTTTAGTTGTGAGAATGTCGGGTAAAAATCATTACTGAGTTTGTGCCGTGAATCGAGAAGGGTACCATCAATATCTGTAACCACTAGCCTGACAGTTGATAAATTCATGGGTGCAAATTTAATGCTTTGCACCCGATACCGGTTTGGCGCGTTCATATTGGACAGGCCAATGCATTTCTCCATTGAGCTGATCAGCGGCATGCAGCGGGAAATAAGGATTTCTTAACATTTGCCTGGCAAGAAAAATGAGGTCCGCCTGGCCATTGCCAATGATTTGTTCAGCCTGGGCTGCAGTTGTTATCAGTCCCACCGCACCGGTTTTGATGCCAGTCTTTCTTACTTCTTCCGCGAAATGCACCTGGTAACCGGGTGCCAGCGGAATCTGGACTTTGGCAGTATTTCCCCCTGACGAACAATCGACTAGGTCCACCCCGCTGTCTTTCAGGATTTGCGCAAGCTTAACAGAGTCGTCGGTTTTCCACCCACCTTCTGCCCATTCGGAAACAGATAACCTCACAAACAACAGGTTCTCCTTCGGCCATACCTCTTTTATATTTTGAATGACTTCAATCAGCAGGCGGATCCTGTTCTCAAAACTTCCACCATAACTATCTGTACGTTGATTGCTGAGCGGTGAAAGGAATTCATTGATGAGATAGCCGTGAGCAGCATGGATCTCGATAACGGTAAACCCTGCCTGTACTGCCCTTGAAGCTGCAGCACGAAAATCTGCGATCACTTTTTTTATTCCTGCTACATCCAGTGCTTCCGGTGCAGTTTCTTCTTCCCGAAAAGGAATGGCGCTTGGTGCGAATGTTTTCCATCCACCTGCTGATACCGGGATTTCTTTCCCACCCTGCCATGGAGGAGTATGTGAAGCCTTACGGCCGGCATGTGCGAGCTGGATGCCTGCCACGCAATCCTGTTGCTGGATAAACCGTACAATCCTTGCCAATGGTTCTATATGTTCATCTTTCCAGATGCCGAGGTCGGAAGGAGAGATCCTGCCCTCTGGTGAAACTGCTGTCGCCTCACTGATCACCAGTGCTGCCCCACCCACGGCGCGGCTCCCGAGATGAACCAGGTGCCAGTCGTCTGCAAAGCCATCTACCGAAGAGTATTGGCACATAGGAGAAACAACGATCCTGTTCTTTAACGTAACATTCCGGATTTGCAGAGGGGAAAATAATGCTGACATAGCTACAAAAGTAACTGCATTTATTCCTGATTTTCGCCGGCAGCAGCAGGTTGCCATCTCTTCATGATAACTTCAATTAGCCTCCGCGTTCCGATCCGCTGATCCGAACTCCCATTTCCCTTTTGTACATGCAGTTTTCTTATTCCCTGGAAATCATTGCGAACGATTCAACCGGGCGTTCGGATTTGCCAATCCGAACAGGTAATGCGCTCCTATAGCAGTTCGGATTTGCCAAACCGAACAGTGACGCCTTTCCTGGAGGCCAACTTTGTGTCCGCACTTCAAATTTCAAAACCAAAATCAAATTACAATGTGCAGAAGAAGAAAGCGGGTAATGGGCCTAATCCTTTTTGTTGTTTTCGGATCGGTCGCTGAAATGGCATCGGCCCAGTCCGGGTCATATGACATCAGGTCGGCTATTCAAACCGCTATATCAAACAATTACTCGCTGAAAGCCGACAGCCTCAACCTCAGGATGGCGGACGAAAAGAAAAAGGAAGTCAAGGCAGGTTACCTGCCGCAAGCCAACTTTACCACCCAGAGCGAGTACAACCCGGCGATAGCTTCGCAGCTGTTACCAGGTTCCGTGATCGGGCAGCCAAACAAGGACTATGTTGGCGTGAAATTCGGCACCCGGTACAATATGCGTGCGGGTGTAGAAGTAACCCAGGCACTCTACCGGAAAGACCTGAAGCTGCAGGTCAAAAATGCAGCATTGCAGAAGGGGATCGAATCGTCGAAGTTCAACCTGTCGAAGGAAGAACTGGTTTACCAGGTCGCCACTTCGTTCTATTCCCTGCAGGCTTATGCTGAAATGCTGCGGACCAACAATCGCGACTATAGCAATATGAAGGGGGTGCTGGCGATTGCACAGGCGCAGTACGACAATGGCGTGCTGAAAAAGATCGACCTGCAGTCGCTCCAGATCAACGTAGCAAACCTGCTGTCCAACATCCAGCAACTGCAGACCAATTATGATGAACAGCTTACCCGGTTCAATTACCTGCTCGGACTACCAGCTGCTGCCAAGACTGTTATTGCTGACACAATTACAGCAGGCACCAGCCAGGCGGAGATTAGGGGTGGTATTTTTCAAAGGGAAGACATCAGGCTTTCGCGGCAGTTGATCGAATCAAAGGAAGTTGAAATGAATGCGATCAGGGCGGAGAGTAAACCTTCTGTCAATTCCTATTTCAGGTATTATTATAACAGCCAGTTCAACGATCCAGGCAAGGCGTTCAATGGGGACTATTCATACAGGAGTTCAACGGTAGGAGTTACCATGACGCTCCCGATCCTGGACGGTAACCGCAGGAAGAGCAGGGTCAATACGGCGAGGCTTCAGCTCGAACAGCTGAAGCTGCAGGATAACCAGAAGCTCGAACAGGCTCATATGGAACAAGCAAGTGCCGCGCTCACATTCGGTAACAACCAGGAGCAGGTGGCTATCACCAGGCACAACCTCGCGCTGGCGATGGATGTGTTCACTGCCCGCCGCGAGTTGTACGCCCAGGGTGTATCATCACTGATGGAACTGCTTGAAGCGGAAAAGGAACTGAGCAATGCAGACAACCTGCACATCCAGGCGCTGATCGACCTGCAGACCGCAAGACTCGATATGCACAAAGCAAACGGATCATTATTAACTGACTTTATCAACACATTATAAAATGAAAAAGAAGATCGTATCAATAGGCATCGGCTTAGGCCTCGTTGTTTTAATCGGCGTGGTACTCGCAAATAACAAATCAAAGATTGACCTCGCTGCAAACCCGAAAAAAATAAAACCACAGATTCCTGTTAAGGCAATTGAAGTAAAGGAGGATACATTTTCCACTTCCTTTACGCTGAACGGTGAAACAAGCCCGGTTCGCGAAGTGACCATCGCATCGGAAGTGCAGGGAAAACTGGTGAACCTGCTGATAAAGAACGGTGACAGGGTCAGTGCCGGACAGGCGATCGCCTCACTTGATGCGTCGGTTTACACTGCTCAAATGAGAAGTTTGGAATATTCCATCAGTAAAGCAGAACTCGACCTGGAAAGATACAAGCGTCTGATCGACCTGGGAGGCGCCACACCGCTGCAACTGGAATCAGTGAGGATCAACCATGAATCGCTGCTTGCGCAGAAGAAAGAAGTTCTTCAGCAAATGGATCACATGCAGATCAGGGCACCCTTCAGTGGTACCATGGAAAACCTGCTCGTGGAAAAAGGGTCGTATGTAAGCTTCGGAACAAAACTGGCGGAGCTGATCGATAACTCTGCCCTCAAGATCCAGGTGTACCTGTCGGAGAACGAAGCGTTTCGCGTGGTGCCGGGACAACCCGTCAGCATCAGCAGCCCGGTGCTGTCGCACCCCGTTGAAGGAAAGATCGCGATGCTCAGTGATAAGGCCGATGCATCCGGAAAATTCCTGGCAGAGATCCATTATGTCAACACCGGCGAAGAGAAACTGAAAGCCGGGATGATCACTGATGTGGCTTTTGTAACGGGATCAACATCAACAGGACTGTCGATACCGGCCTCGGCACTTACTGGAAGTGCAAAACATGCAAAGGTATTCGTGGTGAAAGAGGATAAAGCGGAACTGCGGGAGATCAGCACAGGTATCGTAACGCCGACAAAAGTGCAGGTGACCGGGGGACTTAAGGCAGGTGAACAGGTAGTGGTTTCAGGCCAGCTGAACCTGGAGACCGGTACCGCCATATCAATAATCAAATAAAACTGATCCTATGTCAATAACATCATTAGCAGTAAAAAGGCCAACGCTCGTGGTAGTGATCTTCACGGTGCTGGCGTTGCTGGGAATTGTGAGCTATTTATCACTGGGGTATGAACTGCTGCCGAAAATGTCACAGCCGATGATCACCATCAGTACGACATATACGGGTGCAGCACCTTCCGAGGTAGAGAATTCGGTAACTAAGGAAGTGGAGGATGCAGTATCGACACTGGAGAACCTGGATGCAATCAAGTCGCAGTCCTACGAGGGACTATCCAACGTGATCATTATGCTCAAGGCGAATGCGGATGTGGACATCGCCATGCAGGACGCGCAACGCAAGATCAACGGGATCACCTCGAAACTTCCGGAAGATGCAAAGGACCCGGTTATTTCCAAATTTTCGGTAGATGAATCACCGATAATCAAGATGTCCGTAACGGCGAATATTGATAACCGTGAGTTGTATGATATCGTTAAACAACGCGTGTCACCGCTGATGTCGAAACTGGAAGGCGTTGCCAACGTGGGAATAATGGGTGGTGAAGAACACCAGGTAAGGGTGAATGTGGACCGGAAAAAACTGGAATCCTATGGCCTTGATGCAAAGGAAGTGCTGACAGCGCTGAATAATTCCAACCTTGATTTTCCTGCCGGTTCAGTGAAGAACGAATCATCTGAAGCCTCGATCAGGCTTGCCGGGAAATTTACTGATCCGGCTGACCTGGAAAATACGGTGATCGCCAACAGGAACGGGTCAGCTATTTATGTGCGCGATGTGGCAACGGTGATCGACGGCGTGAAGGAAACAGAATCGATCAGCCGGTATAATGCCAACTCGGCGATCGGCCTGCTGGTGTATAAGCAAACCGATGCCAATGCGGTGAAAGTGAGTGAAGGGATGAAAGAAGAAACGGCAAGGCTGGAGAAAGAATTTGCATCATCGGGACTGGAATTCTTTGTTGCCCAGGATACATCGGAGTTCACACTGGAAGCAGCAGAGGCAGTGAACCATGACCTCATGCTTGCCATCATCCTGGTTGCGCTGGTAATGCTGGTATTCCTGCATAGCATGCGGAATGCGGTGATCGTGATGATCGCTATTCCCGCGTCGCTTGTTTCCACTTTCATTGCGATCCACATGTTCGGTTTTACGCTGAACCTGATGACGCTGCTGGCGCTTTCCCTTGTTGTAGGGATCCTCGTGGATGATAGTATAGTTGTGCTGGAAAATATCCAGCGGCACCTGGAGATGGGCAAAGACAAGGTAACGGCGGCATTGGAAGGCCGGAAGGAAATTGGATTCACCGCCTTGTCGATCACTCTTGTGGACGTAGTGGTATTCCTGCCCATCACGATGGTTGACGGACTTGTGTCCAATATCCTCAGGCAGTTCTCACTGGTTGTGGTGGTGTCGACACTGATGAGCCTGTTCGTTTCCTTTACGCTGACCCCATTGCTGGTATCGCGGTTCGGTAAGCTGACACACCCGAACCCGAAGCGGCTGGGAGGAAGAGTGATCTTGTGGGTAGAAGGAAAGATCAACGCACTAGGTGAACAATATGGGAAACTCCTCAGCTGGAGCCTCGGTCACAAGAGATGGGTGTTGCTGACAACAATGGCCCTGATGGTTGGATCATTTGCGCTGGTTGGAAAAGGATTTATCGGGAGTGAATTTGTGAACATGGGTGATCGCGGTGAGGTTGTGGTGAATGTCGAGTTGCCGAAGGATGCCACGATTGCTCAGACCAACCTGAAAACACAGGAGGTGGAGCAATATATTCTTTCGAAGCCCGAGGTGGTGAATGTGTTTTCGTCTATCGGTAAGAGTGACAACCAGTTTGCCGCGCAGGGTTCAAAAGACAAAGCTGAGGTTAGTGTGAAGCTGGTCGATAAATCGAAGCGGAGCATGAGCACGGAAAAGTTCGCGCAGCAGATCAAGAAGGAGTTGCAGGAGAAGGTGGTGGGAGCGAAGATCAAGATCAGCAACGTGGATATTATGGGCAACACTTCCGAAGCACCCATCCAGTTAATACTGAGTGGAGGTAATGTGGATGAGTTAATGGACATGGCCGACAGCGTGTTGGCGAAAGTGAAAACAATCGCGGGAACTTCGGACCAGAAGATCTCCATTGAAAACGACAAGCCGGAGATAAGCGTTAAAGTGGACAAGGAAAAGATGAAGGCCTTAGGACTAACGATGGACAAGGTAGGCGGAGTGTTACAACTGGCGTTCAATGGTGACAGTGAGTCGAAGGTAACAGGGGGGCAATATGATTATGACATCACCGTGAAGCTGGACGCATTTAACCGGCGGTCAATTGATGAATTGAAGCAGCTAACGGTCAAGAATACAGAGGGCGAGAGTATCAGGCTCGACCAGTTCGCGGAAATTGTGCGTGGACTTGGACCAGCCAAACTGGAGCGGAAGGACAGGATCAGTTCGGTGACTGTATCATCCGAAGTGGTTGGCCGTCCGCAGGGAACGGTGGGTGAGGAGATCCGCGCACTCGTTGGCGATGGACCCCTGGCCGATGGAATAACTATAGAATATGATGGAACCATGAAGCAGCAGGCGGAAGCATTTGGCAGCATGGGCTATGCACTCATCGCCTCCATCATTTTTGTGTACCTGATCATGGTGGCGCTGTACAATTCCTATATCTATCCGTTCGTGGTACTTTTCTCCATCCCGGTTGCGCTGGTGGGGGCACTCCTCGCGCTCGCACTGGCGATGCAGTCGCTTAATATCTTTTCGATCCTGGGGATTATTATGCTGGTGGGACTGGTAGCCAAGAATGCAATCCTGCTGGTTGACTATACGAACCAGCTGAAGGCGGCGGGTTACAACGTAATAGATGCGCTGCTCGAGTCGGGTAAAACGAGGCTGCGCCCGATCCTGATGACCACTATTGCGATGGTGATCGGGATGCTGCCCCTTGCGCTGGCGAGTGGGGCGGGTGCAGAATGGAAAAATGGGATGGCCTGGGCGCTGATTGGGGGACTATCCAGTTCTATGCTGCTGACCCTGGTGCTGGTACCCGTGATGTACCTGATCATTGACCGGTTGCTTTCGCGCAGGAAGGTTGTGGAGGTTTCGCTGCCACTCCCTGCAATGTGATAGGGTATTTGAAGGTCGGATTTGAAGTGTGACAAAGGAGAATGCCGAGGCCGGCAACCCACATGGGTTGACCGGCCTTCTCCATTTCAAAAGCTGGGAAACTGGATTATCTTTATGCGCAGGCAACCCCCGTACTTTATGTTACGTATTGATTTGCAATAGATGAGTTTAACCCAGGGTACAGACGAGTTATTGCAGACCCTCATTTCAGGGTGTATTGTGTTGGATCCGCCGAGCCAGAAGCGCTTTTACGCGCATTTTTATGGCTATGCGTTCAACATATGCAACCGTTATGTTTCGAGGGAGGAAGAGGCTATAGAGGTAATAAATGACGGGTTCCTGAAAATCTTTACGGAAATCCGCCAGTTTCAACCACGGTACGAATCCATCGAAAATTCTCTGAAAGGCTGGATCAGGCGCATCTTCATCAATACCGCCATTGATCATGTAAGGAAAGAAAAGCACAGGCCACTTTTAATTAATGACCAGGTGGAAGCTTTCGGAGACTTACAGGTACCCGCTTCAGGACTTGAACGACTCTCCCACAAAGAATTACTGGAATTGATCACCAGGCTTACGCCAGCCTACCGCATGGTCTTTAACTTGTATGTAATTGATGGATATACACACGAGGAAATCGGACGTATGCTTAATATCAGCATAGGTACGTCAAAATCCAACCTTGCGAAAGCGAGGATCAACCTACAGAAAATGATTTTAAACAAGCAGACGCAATTTGAAATTCATGGACAGAGAGCACTATAACAGGTCATTTGATGACTGGTTCCGGGAGGCCGAGTTACGGCAGCCCGAGCCGCCATTTAATGAAGCTGCGTGGCTTAAAATGGAAACGCTCCTGAAGCGGGAGGAGAAGAAGCGCAGGCGTTTCTTCGCGTGGTGGTGGTTCGCTGGACTGCTTATCCTCGGCTTTCTGATGTTGTACAGCCTTAATCCAGACTCACATCAGATGGCAGGTGATCACCCGAATACCCAGCCTGATGTTTTTCTTCCATACCAGGGCTCAGATGCAGCTTTACCTGAAAAAAACAGACAGCTGCCGCTTTTCCCGGCACGGGATGCACTAGCGGACAGGCAATTACCCCGCGCTGAACAGCCGGCGGGTAATTTTCCGATACAACCGTCACTGGCAACAGGGTCCGGGGAACCCGGCCTTTCACCGGTAACTCCTTCAACTGGTAGCAGTAAACAGGTACAGGCTGTTGCCGGAACGCCGCAAACCTCACTTGCAGGCCTGTCAACAACCAATGCAGGCCATTCTCGGCGGGGTGCAGGTAAATCAGTTGTTCCTGCCGCCGCGGTTAGCTCATTTGCTGCAAACAGTGGCCGCAACTCTAACCAGGCGACAAGAGGGAAGAATCAACCTGCTCAAAACGCGATACTCCGTGCTGCTGAAAACATTTCGGCTTCACTTACCAGTGCCCCGGATTGCATTGATCCGGAAACAGGGGAATACATTCCACCGCTCGCCAGCATAAAACCGGAAGTCTCCAGGAAATCCCGCTTCTATGTGTACGCAGCTGCACTGCCGGAATGGTCATTCGTACCAGGGAACAAGCTGGGTGAATTAAACATCGGTTACACAGGCGGAATAGGTTACCGGATTTCGAAACGGTGGTTTGTGCAGGCCGGTGTCGCTTTCAATAAGAAAAAGTATGAAGCGCAAGCCGATGATTATACCCCCAAGAAAGGATCATATTTTACGAACCCGAATTACAAACTACAGGAAGTGTATGCTGACTGTTCCGTTATAGAGATTCCGCTGCAATTCCGTTATGATATCAGCCAGCAGAAAAAATATACATTGTTTGTAACTGCGGGACTGTCATCCACGATCATGAAGCGGGAAGGTTACGATTACGACTACCTCCGTTATGGGAACCAGGCAGACGGTGCATATACTTACCGTACAAATTCGTTCAAACTATTCTCGGGTGCGTCAGTCGGCTTTGGCTATGAGCGGCCGATCTACAAGCAGTTTACATTCCATGCAGTTCCATACCTGAGCATTCCGCTCAGGGGAGTGGGTGAAGGTTCAGTAAAACTGGGAAGCATTGGAATTCAAACCGGTGTGCGATATAATCTTCCTTTCTGATCATTAAAAAAACCTGACAGAGGCAACCATATGGATTGAAGAAACGATAAGAAGGAAAGAATCCATCCATATGCACAAGAGACTATCAGCAACCATTAGGTGTTTATGCTTATTCAGTTTTTCTATGTTCCTCGCCTGTGGCAAGAGCGATGACGATGGACCCTCCGATCCATGTGCGGGAACCAATATTTCCGTTTCCCTGTCCAAAACCGCTTCGGAAGCATGCACTGGCACAGGAACCATAACGGTGACGGCTAGCGGCAGTTCAGGTTTTACCTACAAACTGAATTCCGGCGGCGCTTACCAGGCTGAAAATGTTTTCAACAATGTTGCACCCGGTGATTACACCGTTTTTGCCAAAGACAGCAAAGGTTGTGAGTCTTCGTCTACTGTCACTGTCGACGGAGAAGCGAACGGGCCCACATTCACGGCCGTGAAAAGCCTCATCAATGCGAAGTGTATTTCCTGTCACAACGGGTCCAACCCGGCCGGAGTTGATTTCCGTACTGATTGCGGCATCCAGCAGCGCGGACCTGCGATAAAAACCCAGGCTGTTGACCAGGAAACCATGCCACAGGGTGGTCCGCCGTTAAATGCTACAGAAAAGAAGATCATCACTGACTGGCTTGCAGCCGGAGGTAAAACAAGTGATTGATACGTATGGCAAAAAAAAGAATCATCGCAATAGCAATTGTAGCGATCGTACTGTCGGGAGGCTACGGGTACTATCTATACAATAAGCCCCGTGCCACTGCAGAGTCGACGCGGACAGATGTAACTACCGACGCCCGCACTCTTTATGGTGCTTTTGAACAGGACGAGCCACGCGCAAACGGCATGTACCTGAACAAGATGATCGAAGTGAAAGGAAAGGTTCAGCGGGTAGATACGTCGGCAGGAAACATGGTCATATTACTTGAAACAGGAGGTGCAGGAAATATTAATTGCTCCATGGCCAGCCTTCCTTCGCCTGCTGTCCTGAACCAGGAAATTGTAGTGAAAGGCACCTGTGCCGGCTACCTGCTTGATGTAAACCTGGTGGATTGTATCATTAAAGAAAATCAATAGCAACCATATGAAAAAAAGCATAGTTATTCCTGTAGCGTTTTTTGTTTTGATCGTAACAGTGGGATCCTGTTCCAAGGATAATGAGGAAGATCAGCCAGGCAATGATAACTGCGTTACAGAGAATATGTCCTTTGCCGGAAATATCCAGCCCATACTGAACGCTAACTGCACTACCTGCCATAATCCAAACCTTTTGAATGGCAATGTTAACCTGACGACTTATGACGGGGTTAAGGTGGTGGCGGATAACGGCAAGCTTGTCGGAGTGATCAACCATTCACCCGGGTTTCCCCCAATGCCTCAATCCGGCGGAAAACTGTCTGACTGTAATATCGATAAGATTGAAGCCTGGATCAGCCAGGGTAAACAGAACAATTAATGTGATATGATGAAAGTAGTCTTGTTTCTGGTCATTCTCGGATCCTATGTCACAGGTGTAAATGAGAAGTACCTTACGAAAAATGGTATAGCCCGTTTTTACTCCAAAACCGATCTTGAAGACATCAGGGCTGAGAATAAGCAGGTCCTGGCCATTATCGATCCGGCAACCAGCAGTGTTGCGGTATCGATGCTGATGAAGGGATTCTTATTTCCCAAAGCACTGATGCAGACCCACTTTAACGAGAACTATGTGGAAAGCGACAGGTATCCCAAAGCGACCTTTGAAGGCACTTATGCTGACCCTGTAGATGTAAGCAGGAATGGAACTTACAACGTAAATGTCAAAGGCAGGCTAAGCCTGCATGGTGTAACCCGGGAAATTTCCGTTCCTGCATCCATTGTAGTTACTGACGGCGTTTTGAGTGGCAAGACAACATTTCAACTGGTACCTGAAGATTTCAAAATTGCGATCCCTTCCCTCGTACGCGACAAAATCGCCCGCAAAGTGGATGTGGAGATCCTGTTCGAATGCAAAAAACAATGATCCAAAAAAAAATTATGGAGCAAATAAAGCGTCTGTCCCTGACCGTAATAATATGTTTTATCGCTGTATCAATAAAGGCCCAGACGGACACCAGCTCACTGCTGAAGGAGCTGGACGCCATGGATACGGCACAAAGAAGCTATGTACAGGGTACTTTCAAGGGTACATTCATACAGAATACAGCCAGCGTTGAATCCCCGGCGAAAGGGGTACTGCAGGTAATGATCATGCACCGCTTTGGCAAGATCAGTGATGGTGCTTACGAATTGTTTGGTCTCGATAATGCCACCATTCGCCTGGGCTTTGATTATGGAATTACCGACAGGCTGGCTGTGAGCCTGGGACGAAGTTCATACGAGAAGACTTTCGACGGATCTTTGAAGTATAAGGTCCTGCGGCAGACAAGCGACAACCGCATGCCGGTAACGGTGAGCCTCAACGCGGGCATAACCTATATTACCCTGAAATATGACGATAAGGAATACATGGATGGTAATTACCGCACCAGGTATTTCACCCAGGCATTGATCGCACGTAAATTCAGCCCCGCATTTTCTTTCCAGCTGACTCCCACCTGGCTGCACTACAACCTAGTGCCGACGCGTGAGGATGAAAATAATATCTATGCACTCGGCGGCGGCGGCAGGATCAAACTTTCCAAACGGATAAGCTTTAATGCCGAGTATACATACCTGTTTCCCAACCAGGTGAATTCAACAGAAGTGTACAATTCGCTTTCCGGAGGTATCGACATTGAAACCGGTGGCCACGTGTTCCAACTGGTGTTTAGTAATTCAGTAGGAACGATACCAACCAATTATATAGCGAATACAACAGATACCTGGAAAGACGGTGGCATTTACTTCGGATTCAACATCTCCCGCGTCTTCAACATAACCAAAACGGCCAAAGCAACCAACGCGAAAAAGCAAAAATGGTAGTGTCAGGTATATAATTTGTTACTTTATGGCACACAGTAACAATTTATATGGAAAAGATTGTGGTCATTGGCGGCGGTTTTGCCGGCATCATCATCGCAAAGGAACTGGCACATAGCAAGGATTACAGCGTGACTCTTGTAGACAGGAATACCTATAATTTCTTCCCCCCGCTGCTTTACCAGGTAGCAACGGGGTTTCTTGAAGTGTCGAATATCAGCTACCCGTTCAGGAAATTGTTTACCCATAAGGAGAACCTTCATTTCAGGATGGGGGAATTTCTCGAAGTGGTGCCGGGAGAAAATAAAGTGATCCTTTCAAACGGCGAGCTTTCTTATGACCATCTTGTATTTGCAACAGGTGCGGGAACGAATTACTTCGGAATGGAAAACCTGAAGCAGAATGCATTGCCAATGAAAACCGTGAACGATGCGCTTGAGTTGCGGAATCATTTCCTGCTTACTATGGAAAAAGCATCTGTAGCCACCAATGCAGCCGAGAGAACGAAAATGCTCACTATAGTAGTCGCTGGCGGCGGACCAACAGGTGTGGAGATTTCCGGGATGCTTGCCGAAATGAAGAAATACATTGTACCGAAAGATTATCCTGAGCTCACAGGCAGGGGTTATGAATCGCATATCTACCTGGTAGACGGTGGCAAGGCACTGCTGGCACCCATGAGCAAGGAATCGCAGCACGACACTTACGAAGAGCTGATAAAAATGGGAGTGGAGGTGAAGCTCGGGCTCACCGTAACCGATTACGACAATGATATTGTGTCGTTGTCTAACGGCGATAAAATTGCTACCAATACACTGGTTTGGGCCGCGGGAGTAACTGCAACTGCACCCAAAGGCTTACCGCCTGAACATATCGGCAGGGGAAAAAGGATGCTGGTAAATGAATTCAACAGGCTGGTAGGGATGGATAACATCTACGCTGTGGGAGATACCAGCCTGCAAACTCATGAAGCTGCCTGGCCCAACGGTCATCCCCAGCTCGCACAGGTGGCAATCCAGCAGGCAAGGAACCTGGTAAAGAATTTCAAAGCCATAAAAAAGGGTGAAACACTCAGTTCATTTTCCTACCACGACAAAGGCACCATGGCCATTATCGGCAGGAACAAAGCGGTAGCCGACCTGCCTAAACCAAAGCTCCATTTAAAAGGATTTATAGCATGGTTCATCTGGATCTTCGTGCACCTGATGTCGCTAGTGAATTACCGGAATAAACTGCGGACGCTGTACAACTGGACAGGTTCCTATTTTACCCGCGACCAGTCATTGCGGATGATCATCAGGCCCTAAGGGTATGCATTTTCATCGATGTTAAGACCACGCGTTCCGCGTAACCGCTTCCAGAATCCTTCCCGTTCATTCAGGGGTTGGAAGTCAGCTACCTGCAGGTCTGAAAAGTCGATCACCGGGTCGATCATTACCGGTTCCATGCGTTTTAGGATTCCCAGCTCCATGGGGATCATGACAATATCGGGATCCACTTTTTTCCGGGCGAAGCCTTTGACCATCCGGGTCTGGAAGGGGTCGGAGGCGACCGCTATTTTGGTAAAGCCAAGTTTGCGCGCCAGCTTGTAGGAATAATACACGTTCTCGGTACTGTGTTCGGCCTTAAGTTCGGTGTAAATGACATGTGCAGGAACACCTGTTGCGATCGCATACATCGCCATCACCCTGGCCTCATGGTATGGTGTGGCAACCGCACCACCAGAGAAGATGATATTACGCGCAATACCCTGCTCATACAGGTATTTCGCCCAATAAACGCGCCCTTTCATAGTCCTGCTCCACTTCCCGTCTTCCAGTGGCACCCCCGGCACGATAATCGCATCGAAGGGCCCCTTCTTCCGTGCCTCGCTGAGAAGAACTTTGGTTTTACCGGCTGTATATGAACACGATACGAGCATATACGCAAACACCTGCACCATGCTGATTCTTATCAGTACATTTCTGAAGCTCATATTTTTTAAATAACTTACTTCTACAGTAACATACAAAAAAATGCTGCCATGAAAAAGTATCTTATCCTCCTGTTTAACCTCTTCGCATACACCATTTACGCCCAGGATTCCCAAACACCGTATACTACGAAATCGTTCGATGGGAAATCCATTTCACAGTTAAAAGTGGAAACTTCAGGGGGTAACATTACGGTAACTGGCGGCAATACGCCATCGCGGGTAGATGTATATGTGCGCCCGGCAAACGGGAAAAAGACCTTGTCCAGCGACGAAATCCAGCGGAAGCTGAGTTCGGAATATGACCTCGATGTGTCCCTTACCGGGAACAAACTCGTGGCGATCGCGCGCCCCAAAAACAAAGTGCGCGACTGGAACACCACACTGAGCATTTCCTTTGTGGTATTTGTACCGCAGAATGTTGCAGGCGACCTGGCAACCAGTGGTGGTAATATCAAAGTGGACGGGTTGACCGGCGGAAAGCAGGATTTTACGACAAGCGGCGGCAACCTGGACCTTAAGAATGTGGGTGGTGGAAAGGTCAAGGGCACTACTTCCGGTGGCAACATTACGGTTGCTCATGCCCGTGATAATATGGAACTTACGACCAGCGGTGGAAATATCGCAGCGGAAGATTGTAATGGCGATATGAAGCTTAGCACATCGGGAGGCACTATTACCCTCGGGCAACTGAACGGTGACATTAAAGCAATAACCAGTGGCGGGAATATTAAAGGTCGCACTGTCCAGGGAGCACTGGATGCTCATACATCAGGCGGAAATGTGCAGTTGAGTGACCTGTCATGCAGCCTGGAAACATCAACAAGTGGTGGTAACATTGATGTCGAGATTAAAACACTCGGAAAATTTGTGAAGATCTCCAACTCCGGCGGAAATGTAGACGTCACCATTCCCGGTGGCAAGGGCATTGACCTTAAGCTCCAGGCCGACAAGATCAAGACAAGTGCCCTGCAGAATTTTACAGGGGAAGCGAATGAAAGGGAAATCACGGGCACAATGCACGGTGGCGGGATCCCGGTTAATATTAAGGCTAGCAGCGGGCGGGTGAACCTCGTTCTAAGGTGATCATTTGCCGTTCTTCTTTTTTTCCTGCTCGTCGAGTTTCAAGTTGAAGCGCACATTCTGCCAGTATTCCTTGCCGTAGTCGACAAAGATCTCAGCACCGGCGGGTATGTCTTTTTTTGCAACAATAAACACGCGGGAACCTTCTTCGAGGTATTCAGCATTATTGACAAGTCCTTTTTGCTTTGAAAGGCCTTTGGCATCATTTGCATAGCGGGCGATTGCTTCAGGATGCGGACCAGCATCAATGACATGATTACGCTTTACATAAAAAATATATCCGTTCTTGCCTTCATGGTGTTGTACATCTTTCCAGCTTGTAATGGTACCCAGGTATTCCACTATCCTGGTTCCCTTCGGAATAAATTTTGTTGTGAATAACCCCTTTCCTGCACCGGAAAGGCCCGATTGTCTGACTCTTAAATGCTTGTCCAGTTCACCCATTGATTTGCAGAATTTGAGGTTAAGTTTGCAAATATAATGCTAGGTGAATGGCTACTGATGGAATAAATTTACTCCTGCTTTGCTGTGCTGCTTTTACTGCCGGTTTTGTTGATGCTATTGCCGGTGGTGGCGGACTGATACAAACACCAATGGGTCTTGTGTTGTTGCCGCAATTACCCGTTTCTACTGTGATCGGAACATTAAAGATTCCTGCTTTCAGCGGAACAGGTTTCGCAGCTTACCAGTATATAAAGAATGTGGACCTGAACTTGCGGTTGCTCCTGCTGATGCTGGTACTTTCGCTGGCCTCGGCATTTGCCGGTTCTGCATTGCTGACCACCGTTAGTAATGACTTCATGAAACCGTTGTTGCTGATAGTTTTGTTATTGCTGTTTATCTACACCTTCATTAAAAAAGATTTCGGCAGTCATACCGCAAAAGAACTTTCCCCGGCACGGCAACTTACTTACGCATGCATCATAAGTGTGGTAATAGGCTTTTATGACGGGTTTATCGGGCCGGGTGCCGGGAGTTTCCTTGTGCTGGCATTTATCGTATTGCTTGGTTTCGATTTCCTGCATGCATCGGCACATGCGAAACTCGTGAACCTGGCAACTAACATGGGTTCAATTTGCCTCTTCCTGATAAAAGGGAAGATCATCTGGGCCATTGCGCTACCAATGGCTGTAAGTAATGCAATGGGTGGCTGGCTTGGATCGCGGATGGCAATCAGCAGGGGGAACAGGTTTATAAGGATCTTTTTCCTGCTTGTGGTAGTAGGTACATTGATCCGCTTCGGATACGATGTTGTGGTAAACCGCTGATATCGCCAGAGCTTATAGCAGGAATTTCTTCAGGGATTCATCCATTGAAACTTTGCCTGGTCCCTTGATCAGGAAATACACCAGCAAAATGAGTACAACAATTGCCAGCACAATCTCAAAAGTGCTGGTTTGGGAACCTTGTGCGGGGTTCACGAAGAATACGGCCCCGATCAGCACGGGAATCTGGATCGCGCAGGCAAAACGGGTTATCAGTCCCAGTATAATGAACACTCCCCCGAACAAATGGGCAAACGCAATGTAAGAGATCCAGAATTGCGTCTTGAGTTCGAAGTTTGTATGCCTGATCAGGTTGCCCAGGTATTCAGAATGGCTGAGAAAGAAAATGCCTTTGAGAAGTATGACAATTCCTAGGGCGATTCGAAGGATCGTTACTACCAGGTCTGTAGTGGATACATAACCTTCCTGTAGCCGGTGAGTAATATTCATAACCCCGGATTTAGACATTAAATGTCGCTATTTTTTCTGATTGTCAGGGTGTTAAATTTTCCCCTTTCTACCGCGGTGTATCAGCACTATTCGGCATTCGCTCATAGCTTGCCGTGTCCTGTCTTTCGCGTGTTGTGTCAGTGCCCCGGTCTTCGATATATGTAGTATCCTTATCAGATGTAGACGAGCCTGAGTTATTGCAACACACGAGGAAAAAACAAGTGGTGAGCGCGTAAATGAGTGATTTCATAATCAGGTTTTTATTTTCGTTGATGAATTCCTTCACCTCCGTGACAAATGGCCGCAACCGGTTTACCACTATCGAAGAATTTTCCCGCCAAGCTGTTTATCCACAGTCACTTCAATTGACCAGTGGTCATGGTCCCAGGCCTTTACCCTTCCGGCTTTTGGCGACACAACATCCACAGTTACACCGGCTGCTTCAAGAGCTTTTTTCGGGCTGGTAAGGTCCACTTCCTCAAATCCATCCTCGGTCAGGAGGGCTACTTTCTGTCCGTTCAGATTTGCCATGGTTCTCCTGGTTTTGGTTGAATAATACCCCGTGCTTTCAATAACCCTGCCACCGGTTTTAATCCGGCTTTAATAAGAGCCAGGCGGCACTTATAAGTTTTGGTTAAAAATCAATCATTACAAGAGCGGATTATTTAAGAATTATGGCCTAAATTAATCCCCCATATGAAAAAACTATTTCTTCTTATTGCCCTTGCAGGCATTTCAACGATGGCTTTCAGCCAGAAATTCAAACCCATTTTTAACGGTAAGAACCTTGATGGGTGGACCATTCACGGTACGGAAAAATGGTATGTGCAGGACGGTGAGCTCGTTTGTGAAAGCGGCCCGGACAAGCAGTATGGTTACCTGTCTACAACAAAGCCGTACAAAAATTTCATCCTGGAGCTGCGCTTCAAACTCGAGGCCAACGGGAACAGTGGTGTATTCATCCGTTCAGGAATTGAAGGCACCAAGATCAATGGCTGGCAGGTAGAAGTTGCCCCTGCGGGTATGCATACCGGTGGTATCTACGAATCATATGGCAGGGGTTGGCTCATCCAGCCGAAACCAGAAGATGAGAAGAACCTTAACCAGGACAAATGGAATGTAATGAAGATCCAGGTAATCAACGATGAAGTAACGACCTGGCTCAACGGCAAGGAGATGGTTCACCTGAAAGATGAAAAGATCGGGCAGGGGAATGGATTTATCGCACTGCAGATCCACGATGGTGGTGGAATTAAAGTGAGATGGAAAGACATTAAAGTAAAAACTTTAAACTGATCACATACATGAAAAAGAATCCAGGAGCCTCTCGCAGGAATTTTCTGATGAATCTTGCGACAGGTACAGCAGCGGTTGCAACAGGGTCGAGTCTTTTTGCCGCTGAGAAAAGCAACGTTTTTAAATCTGTATTACGCCGTCCCGGCCAGAGTGCAAATGACAAGATCAATATCGCACTTATTGGTGCGGGTGGCATGGGAGTGCAGGATACAATAACAGCATTACAAGTTCCCGGTACAAAGCTGGTGGCTGTTTGTGACCTCTATGACGGTCGTCTTGCGGAAGCTAAGACCCGCTGGGGCGCCGATATCTTTACCACGCGCAGCTATCGTGAACTGCTTAACAGGAAAGATATTGATGCGGTGATCGTGGCCACGCCGGACCACTGGCACCAGCAGATCTCCATCGATGCGATGAAAGCCGGCAAGCATGTGTATTGCGAAAAGCCGATGGTACATGCGGTAACAGAAGGACCCGCGGTTATCAAAGCACAGCAGGAAACCGGGAAGATCTTCCAGGTGGGAAGCCAGGGCGTTTCTTCACTTGGTAATGAGAAAGCAAAACAACTCCTGAAAGACGGCGCTATCGGCCAGCTCAATTATGCCGAAGGGTTCTGGGCGAGACATTCACCTACGGGTGCATGGCAATATCCCATTCCTGCCGACGCATCACCAAAAACCGTTGACTGGGACACTTTTATCAGTAATACGCCGAAGCGCCCGTTTGATGCAACCCGCTTTTTCCGCTGGCGCAATTATACAGATTATGGTACGGGGATGTCAGGCGATCTGTTCGTACACCTGTTTTCAAGCCTGCATTTTATTACCGACTCATTTGGCCCTGAGAAAATTTATGCGGCAGGTGGTTTGCGGTACTGGAAAGACGGCAGGGAAGTACCTGACGTTCTTCTCGGAACATTCGATTATCCGCAGGCGCAGGCACATCCTGCTTTCAACCTTTCATTGCGTTGCAACTTCGTAGACGGAACCAGCGGTACTACATATCTTAAACTGGTGGGCAGCGAAGGTTCTATGGATGTGACCTGGGACAGTGTGACCCTGAAGCGGAATAAATCCTTTGCTTCCGATGATCCGTTCTTTATCGAGCAGATGAAGAAGGCTGGTACACCGGTTAATGGACGTAAGCGGATCCTTGGTCCCGAAGAATATACGTTTGAAGCTGAAAAGGGATACCTGGGCGGACCATATGACCATTTTGCGAACTTCTTAAACGCAGTACGGAATGGTGGAAAGGTGGTTGAAGACGCGGTATTCGGATATCGCGCCGCGGCACCTGCGCTGCTTTGTAACGACAGTTACCACCAGGATACGGCTATCCGCTGGAACCCTGAAAAAATGCAATTAATTAAGAAATAAAATCATAAAAATGAGTTCAAATTTGTTACTGAAAACCGGGCTGGTTGCCATGGTTGCCGGAATGGTAGCGTGCAACAATGCAAATAACCAGACCAGCCAGGAAAACCAGGCAGATATGAAAGATACAACCGCTGCTGCTGCAGGTACTGCAGCCACCGAAACAAGCATCTTTGATGGAAAGTCCCTCGCCGGATGGCACGGGTACAACAAGAAGGGTGAAGTTAAAAACTGGATCATCGAAGATGGCGCCCTGGTTTGCCTTGGCGCTGCAAAAGGTGATACCGGTGGTGATATTGTTTCTGACAATGAATATGAGAATTTTGAATTGAGCTGGGAGTGGAAGATCAATAAAGGCGGTAACAGTGGCGTGATGTATCACGTTGTGGAAGATCCGAAATACAAGGGCCCATACGAAACCGGACCGGAATACCAGATGATAGATGACGAAGGTTATCCCGACAAACTGGAAGACTGGCAGAAGACAGGTGCCGACTATGCCATGAACCTGCCGAATGACAAAAAGAAAGTAAAGCCGATAGGCGAGTGGAACACAAGCAGGATCGTTTACAATAACGGTCATGTGGAACACTGGCTGAACGGTGAAAAAATTGTCGAATTCCAGGCTGGCGATGATAAATGGAATAAAGAAAAGAGCATCGGGAAATGGAAGGATTTTCCTGACTATGGCAGCGCCAAAAAAGGAAGAATCGCTTTGCAGGACCACGGAAACAAAGCTTATTTTAAGAATATCATGATCAAGATCTTGTGATAAGTCATAAGTGAATAAGTCAATAAGTGAATGGGCGTCCGGTGAATACGGACGCCCATTTTTATTTTACTGCTTAGTTTTCGCTTGCTCTATCGAATCCTTGATTCGTTGTTTTTCCTTCTTCCTGAAATAGCCGCGTAACAGGAAGCTTTTCTTTGCGGCCTGCATATTTTCATCGACTGACTTCGCAGTCTTGTCAATAGTCGTCACCGTTTTATTTGCCTTTTCAATCGTGCCTTCCAGCCGGTCGGCCATTTGTTCATCAGTCAGCAATCTCCCGATCGAGCCTTCACCATTGTTTATCTTTTCTACTATCTCAGCAAGTCCCTCCGTCAAAAAAGCTGCATTGTCAGTAACGCTCGACAGGTTATTCATGATCCTGTCCACATCCATGGGGTTGGAAGCCTGGATGGTGTCTCCATCCTTTACAGGTTTGGATGTTGTATTTCCGGGAGCAATATGCAATAGTTTATCTCCCATCAGGCCGTCATTCCCGATACTTGCAATGGCATCGGATTTAATGAATGGCTGCATTTCCCGGTCGAGTGTCATCATCAGTTGTACGGTTGTATCGTTTACAACTTTTATTGCTTCCACAGTGCCGATGTTAATGCCGGCATACCGGACAAAATTGCCTTCCGTGGTGCCGGCGATATTTTTGAAGTTGGCATAGACCGTAAAGTTGTTGCCGAAGATTTTCTTTCTCTTGGCGATAAGAAACAGCATTACCGCCAGCAGCCCGATGCAGATGATTACAAACACCCCGGTCTTCAGTTTTTGTTCATTTGTTATAATCATGGTGCTTATTTAAAAAATGATCTTACAAATTCATCAGATGAGTTTTCCAGTTCTTCATAAGTTCCTTCAGCTGCAAATACTCCGTCTTTCAATATTAAGATCCTGTCGCCGGTGATCTGGGCACAGGATAGATCGTGCGTAATGATGACTGAAGTGGTTTTGTATTTTTTCCTCATCTCTAGGATAAGATTGCTGATCTCCTTTGAAGTGATGCTGTCGAGCCCGGTAGTCGGTTCATCATATAAGATGATCTCAGGTTTTACGATCAGTGTCCGGGCGAGGCCTACACGCTTTCTCATCCCCCCGCTCAGTTCTGAAGGCAATTTTTCCAGTGTGTCGTTAAGTCCGACCGCTTCAAGCACTTCCCTGCAGGTTCGTTCTATTTCCTCCCGGTCTTTCATTTTCAGCACTTTTTTCAGCGGGAAGGCGAGGTTCTCCCTGACAGTCATGGAGTCGTAAAGGGCCGCACCCTGGAACACGAAACCCAGCTTGCGACGCATTTTTTTAAGTCCATCCTCAGCCAGCTCTTTCACTTCATCGCCCATTACTTTCAATGAACCACTATCGGGTGTCAGGAGCCCGGCAATGCATTTGATGGTCACCGATTTTCCTTCACCGGAACGGCCCATGATCACCACGTTTTCACCACGTGATACATTTAGTCCGATTCCTTTCAGGACATCGTTTTCTCCAAAGCTTTTTTTCAGTTCTTTTATTTCAATTACATGTTCCATAGGTTTCATTTAGGCATATAGGATAGAACCCGTCACCTGCACTACGATCGCATCAATAATAACTATCCAGATGGACGCTGTTACTACGGCGGAATTTGCTGCCTGTCCCACGCTTTCCGTTCCCCGCGTGGAATGGAAGCCTTTATAACACCCGACAAAGCCAATGCTGAAGCCAAACAGGATGGTCTTGATCACTGCCGGAATGATATCGGAAAATTCCAGGTTGCTGATTGCTTTGGTGAAATAAAGCTGCAGCGTGATTTCGGCCGACAAGGCGGATGCTGCATATCCGCCAAGTAATGCCATTGCATCTGCGAGTATTGTAAGCATCGGGATCATTATCATGCAGGCAAGGATCCGCGTAACAACAAGAAACTTAATGGGGTTGGCGCCCGATACTTCCATGGCGTCGATCTGTTCTGTAACGTTCATACTTCCGAGTTCTGCACCGATCCGCGATGCGGTTTTTCCTGCGCAGATAAGAGCTGTAATTACAGGCCCGATTTCCCTGATTATGGAAATAGCAACCATACCCGGGATAAAGGTTTCAGCACCAAAATCCTTTAAGGTGGGGGTTGACTGCAGTGTAAGCACAATACCCAGGATGAATCCCGTAAGCGCACAGATGCCAATAGACTTATAACCGATTTGGTAGGACTGGCGGAGAAATTCTTCCCATTCAAAGTCCCTGTCGAACAGGTTGCGGACAAATGAGCGAAAAAAATAAGCCTGGTCACCCATCCGGGTGAAGGCGCCGGAAACATTAAAGGGCAGCAGATCGGGCATACATCCATCGTTAGTTAAAGGGCATAATGCCAAATACTTGCCACGGGAATGTACCGTCCTGACCAGGACTTTTTAATCCGCCCGGGTAAATTATTCTACAGAAGGTTCGCCTGTGACAGGTGATTGAGTGACAACACCGAATTCAAACTGCATATCGTTGAGCCGTTTGTAAAGTCCATCATGTAACATGAGCTGCTGGTGGGTGCCCGCCTCGATAACCATTCCGCGTTCGATTACCGCGATACGATCCGCATTCCGGATAGTAGACAGCCTGTGAGCGATTACGAAGGAAGTACGTCCCTGCATGAGGTTCTCGAGGGCTTCCTGTACAAGTTGTTCACTTTCGCTGTCGAGTGAAGAAGTGGCTTCATCAAGAATCAGGATTGCGGGGTCTTTCAGGATAGCTCTTGCGATGGCTATACGCTGCCTTTGTCCACCACTCAGCTTAATGCCTCTTTCACCAACGATCGTGTCATACTGTTCGGGGAACCTGCTGATGAATTCATGGGCATTGGCCTTTTTTGCCGCGTCCATTATCTCTTCCTCGGTTGCGCCATGCTTGCCATAAGCAATATTTTCCCTGATGCTGCCGCCAAATAATAACACCTCCTGTGGCACAAATGCCATTTGCCTGCGCAGTTGCGTGAGGGGGAAACTGTCTGCGGGCCTGTCATCAAAATAAATGGTACCGGTATCGGGATGATAGAACTGGAGTAATAAGGAAGCAATGGTTGTTTTGCCCGCGCCACTTGGTCCAACAAGAGCGATCTGCTGGCCATTCGATGCGGTCAATGACAAGTCACGTAATACAGGTACATCTTTCCGGCCGGGGTAACTGAAAGCCACGTGGTCGAACCGGACGTTCCCATGTAACCTGTAAGCGGGCTCGACATCGACGGGGGTAAGTTGAACTGGTTCACCTTCGGCCCGCAGTATTTCACGAACACTTTCCGTAGCGCCGAGGGTTTTCTGTAATTGTGAAAACATATCGGCGAAACCGGCAAATGTTCCGCCTACAAACATGGAAAAGATTACGAACATGGTGAGTGAACCGATGGTAAGCTGTCCGCTCTGTATCATGCCTGCTCCATACCACATTACGAAAGCGATTGCCCCGAATACACTGAAGATCATGAAGGACACAAATGCACCACGGTAACGTGCATTCGAAATGGCTGTATCTACAACTGCATAAATACTTTTAACATAGCGGCTGATCTCGTGGTATTCACTCGTAAATGCCTTAACGATGGAAACCCCGTGGAATGTTTCCTGCACAATGGTGCCGCTCTCTGCCAGCTGGTCCTGTGCCCGGCGCGACATTTTGCGGATCCTTTTTCCGAATACCACGGCAAGAACTGCAATAACAGGAACTACTGCCAGCATGACCAGCGCAAGCTTGGTGCTGATCCAGAATATAAATACGAGTCCGATTACGAGGGTAAAAATGCCGCGCAGAAATTCCGCAAGTGTAAATGAAATGGCATCCTGGATCTGGGAGAGGTCAGAAGAGATCCGGTTGCTCAGTTCGCCCACCCGCTTTTCTGAAAAATAACTCATTGGCATCGTGAGCAGTTTGCTGTAAACATCCTTCCGCATGCCGGCAAGCGCTTTTTCACCTACTTCCGTTAACAGGTATATGCGAAGAAATGAGAAAACGGTTTGAATCGCGAGTTGGATGAAGATGAGCAGCAGGGTAGTGTTCAGGCTCCATTTCACATGCCGCAGTTGTTCGCTGAAAGGCATTGAAACTGCTGGGTTCACAGAAGGTAGGCTGGCGCCGGGAGCGGCCGCATCTATCATCTTGCCAAGAAAAAGCGGGAACAGGCTTGTAGTGAATGCCGACAGCGCAATAAATACCAGGCTCCACGCGAATTTTGCACGGTATGGCCTGAGATAGGTAAACAACACCAGCGCCTGGCGGAGATTCTCCCGGTTTACTTTTACTTTGGGTCTGTCACTGTCCTGTGAGTCTGCCTGTTTTCTCCTTCCTCCCGCCATCTTGCTTGTATTTATGTCTGGAAATAATACTGCAAAGTAAGAGCGGTAGTTGTTCCGTACCAAAATTCAGATATCTTACGAAAAATAATATTCGTATGTACAGCCGCTGCTTACTGTTATGTGCTGTGTTTCATTTCGCGTTTTGTACGCTTAAAGCCCAGGAGGTGAAGATGGACTTTGAAAAGTACGACCCCGTTTCAACGCTGGTAGTTCCGGGGCATTCGGTTACCCGGGCACGTTATCCCTTTATTGATGTGCATAATCACCAGAACAACCTCGGCGCAGGCAATATTGATCAACTGGTCGGTGAAATGGACAGGCTGAATATGAAAGTAATGGTGAACCTGAGCGGGGGAACGGGAAACCGGCTTAAATCAATGGCTGCCGACCTGAAGTCGGCCCATGCAACACAGCGGATAATCCTGTTTGCAAATATTGATTTCAGTGGAATTGGAAAAGAGGGGTGGACAGACAACGCAGTAAAGCAACTGGAGGAAGATGTACGAAATGGTGCAAATGGCCTGAAGATCTTCAAGAACCTTGGTTTCTCCGTGCGTGACAAGGATGGAAATCGTGTAACGATCGATGACAAAAGACTGGCCCCGATCTGGGACAAGTGTGCAGAGCTGAAGATCCCGGTCCTCATTCATACCGCAGATCCTGAATCGTTCTGGCAAAACGCAGATGAACATAATGAACGGTGGCTGGAATTGCAGACACATCCCAACCGGAAAAGAAGTGATGATAACCCCGCACCCTGGGAAGTGCTGATTGCCGAACAACACCGCATGTTTGGGAATCATCCGCGTACTACATTCATTGCCGCACATTTTGGCTGGTACCCGAACAACCTCGGAAAACTGGACAGCCTGTTGACCGCACTTCCCAATGTTGTGGTCGAGTTTGGAGCAGTGATTGCCGAACTTGGCCGCCAGCCAAGGATGTCCAAAGCGTTTTTTGCTAAGTACCAGGACCGGATCCTGTTCGGGAAAGACAGCTGGGTGCCGGATGAATATGCCACTTATTTCCGGGTGCTTGAGACCGATGACGAATACTTCCCTTACCACAAGAAATACCACGCCTTCTGGAGAATGTATGGAATGGGGCTTACAGATGAGATCCTGAAGAAGATCTATTACCGCAATGCATTAAGGATAATTCCCGGCATTGACCGGACCCTTTTCCCGGAATAGGCTAAATAAAGACCCGGGTTCCGGATCCTACCGCATTGTAGTCTTCCCTGAATTCTTTTGGCGTACAGTTTTTCTTCTTTTTGAATACGCGGTTGAAATTGGACATGTTGTTGAACCCGCAGCGGTATGCGATTTCGCCGATGGAATGAGTTGTGTCTATCAGCAGCCGGCTGGCATGCCCAAGCCGGATCTCGATGAGGCTGTCAATAAAATTGTTACCGGTACGGGTTTTGAAAAACCTGCTGAAAGCTACATCAGACATACTGACCAGCTTTGCGACATCAGACAACGAGATCGGTTTGTCGAAGTTGCTGTTCATATGCTCAAGCGCTTTTTCCACCCGCCTGCTGTTATAGGTGTACTGTTCAATATTGTTGAATGTCGAATCACTCAGGATCCGCATGTTCCTTGAAATGGACAGATCGTGCAGGATGGAGAAAAGCTCAAGTACGGAATCGAAGCCATGTTTCTGACTGAGGTTCAGCAGTCGCGGTGCCAGGCTCTGTGTAGTTTCTGCAGAAAAAAGGATCCCGCGCAGTGATCTTTCCAACATGGTCCGGACAAAGCTCAGCTGGTTACGACGCAGCATTTTTTCGTCGAGCAGATCTTTGTGAAACTGGATGGTGACTTCCTTGATCTCCTTGTTCACACATTTGTGGGTGAACCAGCCATGCTGAAGGTTTGAGCCTACAAGTACCAATTCTATATCCCCGATCTCTTCCATATGGTCACCTACAACCCGGCGTGCACCGCTTGCATTCAGGATAAAATTCAGTTCAAATTCTTCATGGAAATGTAGCGGGAAATCAAAGCCCGATTTCTCGCGTGTGAAAAGAGTGAAACAATCACTCTGGGTCAGGGGAGTGATTTCACGTAGAATCCTGTCGCTTGTCTGTCTCATGTGGTACTGCTAAAAGTATCAATAAGTTTTGCTTTTTCCCAATTTTTAAATGCCTTGCAGGTAAGGCTGGTTGGGGTAAAATGGAAATTCTAAATGTTTTATGGTATAAACTTTTGATAATATAGTATCAATACTGAGTACGTATTGAATTTATTTTTATAGTAAGACCGGACATCAAAACGTTGTATTATGCGTCCTGTGACTAAGCTGCTGTAACATGAAATTACAATGGATTGACTGGGCCATAATTATCTCCTACCTGGCGACAATGGTAATGCTCGGTTTCTGGTTCCGGAAGAAAGCGCGCCAGAATAAGGAAAGCTACCTGCTGGGCGGCAAATCATTGCCGTGGTACATGCTCGGTCTTAGCGATGCTTCGGATATGTTTGATATAAGCGGAACGATGTGGATGGTCTCCCTCTGTTTCGTGTATGGGATGAAAAGCATCTGGATCCCCTGGCTATGGCCGGTTTTCAACCAGGTGTTCATGATGATGTTCCTTTCCCGGTGGCTGCGGCGTTCTAACGCAAATACAGGCGCAGAATGGCTGGCGACCAGGTTTGGAACCGAAGGCCGGGGAGTGAAGCCATCTCACAATGTAGTTGTGGCTTTTGCATTGCTGAGTTGCTTTGGATTCCTGGCGTACGGATTCATTGGGCTGGGTAAGTTCATTGAAATATTTGTTCCCTGGGAATTAGTGAGCGACTATATTCCATTCCATGTTGCGAAGGAATTTGTACCGCATTTCTATGGTATCATCTTTACGCTGTTCGCCATGTTTTATTCCATTCTTGGCGGACTGCATAGTATTGTGCTGGGGGATTTTATCAAGTATATCATCCTGACAGTGGCTTGCATCTCCATTGCAGTAATTGCTATGACGCACCTGCATTGTCGTGAAGAAGCAATGCTGAAAGTGCCTGGAGGCTGGTCCAACCCGTTCTTTGGATGGGAGCTGGGCCTGAACTGGAGTGAGATCCTGCCTGCAGCAAATAAAAAGATTGCAGCAGACGGATTCGGGCTGTTCGGGATCTTTTTTATGATGATGTTGTTTAAAGGTGTGTTTGCCAGTCTCGCAGGCCCCGCACCTAACTATGATATGCAGAAGGTGTTGAGCACACGGTCACCCAAAGACGCGGCTAAAATGAGTGGCTTTGTGAGTATCATCCTGCTGCCTGTGAGATATTCGATGGTTATAGGACTGACCGTGCTGGCATTGCTGTATTATAACCAGCTTTCGCTTACGGATGCGGCGGGTAATATAGATTTTGAAAAGATCCTGCCTGCTGCCATAAACGGGTTCCTGCCTTCCGGTTTACTTGGATTGGTCCTGACAGGTTTGCTTGGCGCATTCATGGGCACGTTCTCAGGTACACTGAATGCTGCACAGGCCTACATCGTGAATGATATTTACCTGAAGTATATTAATCCTTCCGCCAGTACCCAAAGGACTATTACTGCCAATTATCTTGTTGGCGTGCTGGTGGTAACGATTGGCATTGTACTTGGATTTTTTGCCCGTGATGTGAACAGCATCCTGCAATGGATCGTCAGTGCTTTGTATGGCGGATATATTGCTGCCAATATGCTGAAGTGGTACTGGTGGCGATTTAATGCGAATGGATTTTTCTGGGGAATGATAAGCGGCATCCTGGCTGCGATGGTATTCCCTTACTTATTTTCCGGACTTGCATTATACTACTGGCCGTTGCTGTTTGCGATCTCTCTTGCGGGGTGTGTTATAGGCACGTACGCAGCCCCGCCCACTGATGAAGTGGTATTGAAAAAGTTTTATACGAGCGTGCGACCATGGGGATTCTGGAATCCCATCCGGGATAAAGTTCTTGCCGACGATCCATCGTTCCCGGTTAACAAAAGATTCGGACCTGACATGATGAATGTAATGCTGGGAATAATCGCGCAATGCTGCCTCACCATCCTGCCTATGTACGTGGTGTTGTGGGCTAAGATGCCGTTGGTTATTACAACAGCAATCCTGGTATCGGTTGTGCTCGTACTTAAAAGAACCTGGTGGAACAGGCTGGACAACTAACTAAACCAAGTTGAATGCGAAATAATTTTACAGACCGGCTGCAGCAGCTTCAAAATGATCATGCAATGCTGACGGAAAGGATCAATGAACCGGCGGAGGAATTTAATGGTGTATTCCGGAGATACAAATATCCGGTCCTGACAGCTGCGCATACTCCCGTCTTCTGGAGATATGATCTGGATCAAAACAGTAATCCATTCCTGATGGAACGCTTTGGGATAAACGCTGTTTTTAATGCAGGAGCGATAAAATTCGGGGAGCGATATGTGATGGTAGCCAGAGTGGAAGGAAGTGACCGGAAGTCTTTTTTTGCAATTGCCGAAAGCCCCAACGGGATTGACCGGTTTCGTTTTCGCGATTACCCGGTAACGCTTCCGGAAAACAATGATCCCGATACCAACGTGTATGATATGCGCCTCGTGAAGCATGAAGATGGCTGGATCTATGGATTATTCTGTACGGAGCGCCCTGACCAGGCTTCACCTGGATCGGACCAGTCGGCGGCCATTGCACAATGCGGAATTGTGCGAACGAAAGACCTTGAAAAATGGGAACGGCTTCCCGACCTGGTAACCCCTTCACCACAACAGCGGAACGCAGTGCTGCATCCTGAATTTGTGGAAGGGAAATACGCTTTTTATACGCGTCCGCAGGACGGATTTATTTCAGCCGGCAGCGGGGGAGGAATTGGCTTCGGGATGTGTGATGACATTGAAAATGCTGTGATCCAAAGTGAGAAAGTAATCGACTGCAGGAAATATCATACGGTCTATGAGGCAAAAAACGGCCTGGGCCCTGCGCCGATCAAAACCACAGAAGGCTGGCTGCACCTGGCTCACGGCGTACGTAATACCGCTGCCGGTCTGCGTTATGTGCTCTACCTTTTCATGACTGATCTGCAGGATGTTTCAAGGGTTATCTTCAAGCCCGGGGGTTATTTTATGGCGCCGGAGGGTGAAGAACGGACTGGTGATGTGTCAAATGTGCTCTTCTCAAACGGCTGGATTGCAGATGATGATGGCACAGTTTTTATCTATTACGCTTCATCTGATTCGCGGCTGCATGTGGCAGTAAGCAGCATCGCTCAGCTGCTTGATTATGTGAAGCAGACCTCTCCCGATGGATTCCGGTCGGCTTCATCTGTTGAAACCCTGACTGCGATCATCGATCAGAATAAACTTCATGAAAAAAATGAACACCTGACAAATGCTGTTTCTTCAATTACATAAAGAACTCAGGAAGGAACTGGATGATATTTTGCAGTACTGGTCAACCCACACTATTGACCAGATGTTTGGCGGATTTGTGGGAAGGATTGATGAGGACAATAAGGTCATTGAATTTTCCCCTAAAGGATCCGTGCTGAATGCAAGGATCCTCTGGACCTTCGCGGCGGCATTTCCCATCACCCGGTCTGCATCTCACCGGCAGTTGGCGGAACGCGCATTTCGCTATATCGAAAAATACTTTATCGACAGCAGTCACAGTGGTGTGTACTGGACTGTAGACTATACAGGCAATCCCCTCGATGAAACCAAGAAGATATATGCCCATGCATTTGTGATCTATGCGATGTCGGAATGGTACCGGGTAAGCGGGGATCTGAAGGCATTGGAACACTGCATCGCCTTATACCAGCTCATCCGGCGTCATAGTCTTGACAGTGAGAACGGTGGTTATGTGCAAGCATTTACAGTCGATTGGAAATCTATCCATGATCTTCGGCTTAGTGAAAAGGATGCCAACGAAGCTAAGTCCATGAACACACACCTGCATGTTCTTGAAGCGTATGCAAACCTTTATTCCGTGTGGCCCGATGAACAACTGCTTGAGGATCTTACAGGCCTGCTGAACATCTTCCGGAACCGGATCATTGACAATAAGAGCGGGCACCTTAATCTCTTCTTTGATATGGATTGGAATCTGCGTTCACCTGGTATTTCCTATGGCCATGACATTGAAGCGGGTTGGCTTCTTTATGAAGCAGCGAAAACCAGTGGTGATGCTGAACTCATACAGGCTTTCAAAAGCCTTTCGATCCGGCTTACGGATGCTGCATTGGAAGGGATGGACCAGGACGGTGGACTGTGGTATGAGTATGACCCGGTTGAAGGGAAGGTTAATAAAGAAAAGCACTGGTGGCCAATGGCAGAAGCGGTTGTGGGACTGTTCAATGCCTGGCAGCTGACTCTTGATGAAGAATACCTGAACAGGTTTTTAAAGACCTGGAAGTTCATACGGTCAGCAATGATCGACAGGAATGGAGGTGAATGGTATTGGGGGTTAACCGAAAACGGGAACATTATGCCAGGCCAGGATAAGGTCGGCATCTGGAAATGCCCATACCACAATGGGCGGGCGTGCATAGAACTGATCAACCGGATTGATGAGATTTGTTCGTATCACCAAAAATCTATATATTACCGTTAGGAATAATCGAAACGCATGATGATTCAGTCAATAGTTCCGATATGAAGTTGGGGATATTCCGCATTCTGGCGTTATTGGCCTGGATAAGCTGCAGGCAGGATAACTCCACCGATCCTGGTAAAAATCTTGAGCTGTTCACCGCAGCCGACGACCGTTTTCGCTACACAGGCAGGGTCGATTTCTCCAATCCCGTCTTGCCCCGCTTCTGGGCACCGGGCGTTTACATTGAAACAAGGTTTGAAGGAAGTGACTGCCAGCTGCTGATCAATGATGAAGAGCAGCTCAGTAAGAATCACAATTACATCCAGGTAATGATCGACGGGAAGTTTTACAGCCGGATCAGGTTATCCAAAAAAAGGAACGTGATAGATATTGCGCGTGGACTTGACAGCGGCGCGCACACGCTTCTTATCTGCAAGGGGACTGAAAGCGGAATCGGGTACCTTGAGTTCGTAGGCCTGAAATGCCGGAAGCTTTTAGCACCGGCGAGAGCACCACTTCGCAAGATTGAGTTTATTGGAAATTCCATTACCTGTGGCACCGGCAGTGATATTCTTTCCAAACCGTGCGGAGAAGGGGAATGGTACGATCAGCACAATACTTATTATGCATATGGCCCATTGACTGCCCGCATGCTGAAGGCGCAATGGCACCTGACATCTGTTACCGGGATAGGACTCATGCAGAGCTGTTGTGAGTTAAACTATACCATGCCCCAGGTCTACAACAATGTTACGCTGCGACCAAACAGTATAGCCTGGGATACTGAAAAATATCATCCGGATGTGATTACAGTGAGCCTTGGACAAAACGATGGAATCCAGGACAAGACGGTATTCCGTAAGGCTTACGTGAAGTTTGTAAACCAGCTGCGTGCGGCACACCCCGCTTCAACGATATTTCTCCTGACCAGTCCAATGGCGACTCCTGAGCTTGTCGCCTGGCAGAAAGAAGTGCTTAATGCGGTCAGGACAGAATTGTCACGTAATGGTATGAAGAAGATCCATACCTATTTCTTCAGCAAACGTTATCACAACGGATGCGGTGACCATCCTGACCTGACCGAACACCAGGCAATAGCAAAAGAACTGCAAACAGTTATTTCGAATGCAATGAACTGGTAAGCATTACAGCTGGCTGCCGCTATTAGCAGTTTTCCTTACTGTGGTTGTTGCGCCACCTTCCAGTGACAGGCTTACAGGTTTGTTATTCTTCCAGTTACCCCTTGTGAAATCAGGGATATCCATTGAGCGTCCGCGCTTGTTCACTGATTTTTCAGAAAGCGGGATAATGCAGCTCCAGAGCGCAGCATCATACACATCCTGGTCGAGTGGCAGGCCGTTGCGGAGGCAATCTATCAGCCGCCAGTCCATAATGAAGTCCATACCTCCATGTCCACCTACGCTCTTCGCAATTTCACCGATATGTTTCACAATTGGTGGCGTATATTTTTCTTCGAGTTCTTTCATTTCTTCCGGCTTAACCCAGCTGTGACCGAAAGCGATCTTACCTGGCGAAGGCCATTTTTGCGCGACTCCTTTTGTTCCGCTGACGAGGTGGATCCTCGAATAGGGGCGGGGAGAAGTTACGTCATGCTGCACCATGATGGACTTGCCCTTGATGGTCTTAATGAGCGTGGTATTCATGTTTCCACGATAATTCAGGTCAGTGAACTCATTGAAGAACGAATCTGTTGCAGCCAGTTCCTTTGCTTTGTCCTTCATCTGGAAGTCAGCTGTTTGAATGGAAACAAGGTAGTCCATCTGGTCGCCCCTGTTGATATTCATGCATTGTGCAATAGGTCCCAGTCCGTGCGTGGGATACAGGTTACCGTTATGTTTACCATTCATGCGAAGGCGCCACATGTCTGCATAACCCGTTTTCGAGAAGTTGAGGCTGAGGAGGTCATGAATGTATGCCCCTTCAGTGTGCAGGATCTCACCGAAAAGCCCGTTGCGTGCCATGTTCAGCGTAAGCAGTTCAAAGAAGTCGTAACAGCAGTTCTCCAGCATCATGCAATGCTTTTTCGTTTTCTCCGACGTCTCTACCAGTTGCCAGCATTCATCAAGGGTAAGTGCGGCAGGTACTTCGGTAGCCGCATGTTTGCCATTATTCATGGCATACAGGGCCATGGGTGTATGCAGGTGCCATGGGGTTGTGATGTAAATAAGATCGAGGTCACTTTCAACCATTGCCTTCCAGCCATCTTCACCGGTATATTCCTTGGCTTTTGGCAGCCCGGCTTTTTCCAGGATCTTCTGGGCGCTGGCCACACGGTCAGGGAACTTGTCACAAAGTGCGGCAATCTCGACTCCTTCAATAAAGCTCATTCTTTCCACTGCGCCGGGTCCACGCATTCCTAGTCCCACAAAGCCAATCCTGACTTTATCAATTTTAGGTGCGGCGTATCCGCACATGTTGAAACCTGAAGCACGCTCCGGCATGAAGCCGGCATCAGTTCCGTCGGCAGCATTTTCGTTTGCCCAAGCCGGCATTCCACTAACGAGGGCACCAGTTCCAAGGGTGATGTTGCGTAAGAATTTTCTGCGATCTGAGCTCATAGTTTATCTGATAATTGGTGTTATTGATTAATGATCTGTGTGAGGATGACGGTCAGCCGTTCTTCCACGCTGATCAGTTTTTGCAGCAAATCGATCTGGTTTTTCGCCCGGTTCAGGTTATGGCCAGGATATTTTTCACCATAATACCTGTCGTTATTGAAATAGTCGGTCAGGAAACGGATAGCCTGCATGTAAATCATAAACTTGCCTGCGTAAACGAATGCCTGTTTTTCCTTAAGGGTAAGTACGACTTTCATTTCTTTCAGGTAACCTTCCACAATTGCCCGGAAAATTTCTTCACGTACGGAAACTTTGTCAAGATCGGTTTCTTCTTCCGTTGCGGGCGACAGGTAAGTCCGCATCATATCGCCCACATCACTTATGTAAAATCCGGGCATTACCGTGTCGAGGTCGATCACGCAAAGTCCCTTATTCTGACCGTCGAGCAATACATTGTTGATCTTTGTATCGTGGTGTGTTACCCTTGTCCTGAAGGCGGGATCACTGATGATTTCATCATATGTTTCCACGATATGCCTGTGGCTGGTGATAAACGCTGCTTCTGCTGCTGCATTACTGATCCTCGAGGTGTTTCCTGAAGAAAGAGATTCCAGGAACTGCTCATATCGCAAGGTCAGGTTGTGAAAATCGGGGATGGTGATATTCAGGGTTTGGGCATCAAAACCGGATAAAAGTGCGGTGAACTTTCCAAACTGGTTGGCCGCCTCAAATGCCTCATTCGGCGAGGTTACCATATCCTGCGTGTGTGAGCCGTCTACATACGGTGCCAGCCGGAAATAACCTTCCCCATCACGGAACACCAGGTCATCGTTCTGCGTTGTCCTGACCGGTACAATGAATAGGTAATCGGGATGATTCTTTTGGAGATAGTCTGCAATCCGCCGCACATTTTCAGCAATAAGCCGTGGCTCACGGAAAACATCATCGTTGATCCGCTGAAGAATATAATCTTTCTGTCCGGTCCTGATCCTCCACGTCTTGTTAATGAGTCCGGATCCAAAAGGTTCGAGCCTAAGGTCATTGCCGCCGATCGGAAATTCAGGTAAAATCGATTGTACCATTAATGATTATTCAGTGTCCTAATTCGAACTGTAACTTAGGATTTCCTGATAATCTATGTGTATGCAACCGTTTGTGCAAAATTTACATAAATGTATTTTTTACATTTCAATCGTTTGCTTCTTCTTTTTGCTGGCGTTCAGGCCTTTTTTTGCGTAAGGGTTTCCGGGGTTCTTTTCGAGGTCGGCCTGGAAAACTTTTGCGGCTTCATTCCATTGGCTGTCGGAAAGAAGGGCTTCGCCAAGCCAGTGGCGCGCAGGAAGCAGCCAGTCCTTCGGCTCCATATAGATCATGGCATCTTCCAGTTCTACGGCCTTCCTGTATGCTGCAATGGCTGCGGATTTATCGCCTTTGCTTTCGGCGATCGCTCCCCGAAGTAAGGACTGTGCCACAAGGGATCCTGACTTCGGCGCATTCATTGGGCCAATCGGGGCGGCGAGCGTAGTGTCTTCCAGCAGTTTTTCGAGCGTCTTCAGCCTGTTTTCCGCTTCTGCGCTTTCTCCCTTTCTTGCCGCAGCAACGCCTTTTGCAAAGGATTGCAGAAGCTTCGCGTACACCAGGCTGTCATGAACTTCCGGTTGCCTGAGGATTTCGTCCCATTTCCTGAAGGCAGTCATGGTAATTTCCGGTGTCATATAGATATACTGGATGTAGTAGCCAAACACCGGCAGCGTGAGCCAGTCGGGGGTGAAGCTGGTCCGGCATTCGTCTGAGATCTTTAAGGCCTTCTGGTAATCATCCAGGTTTATGGCGCAGGCGGCCTGCAAATGACGGTTATGGATGTCGTACAGATCCGCCTTGGTTTCTACCTCAGGGAATAACCGCTTGTATCTTTCGTAGCCGGCCAGTGCATTGGTATTAACCTGGATGCCTTTTTCGTACATGCCGGTTCTTACATAAATGTGAGAAGGCATGTGCACGAGATGCGAGAGTGAAGGGGCAATGTCTGCAAGCCTGTCGGCGCTTTTCAGCGCCCTGCCCGGATCATCGGACGCTTCAACAACATGGATATAGTAATGATTTGCTCCCGGATGCCGGGGGGCGTTCTTCAGGATTTTTTCAAGTAGTTGTACCAATTCAGGCGTCCAGGGCTGGGCTTTGCCGTCATGCTGCCAGAAATCCCATGGATGTAAAAGCATCTGCGCATCGGCCATCAGCGAGGAAACATCAGCGTCCTTTTCAAACTGGCTGTACACACCGCGCATCGCAGCTGCGTATAATTCATTGAGGGCTGACTGGTCTGCCGTACTGTCTTTACTGTACCTTACTTTCATCGCATTGATGAGCAGCTTTTCTTTGGCAGATGCTTTTTCTGCCAGGCCTGCCGCCTTTTCCGCTGCAGCAAACGCTGCTGACGATGCGGCATAACCAACGTCGTTGATATTTGGACCAAGGGCCAGCGCTTCGCCCCAATATAACATGCCACATTCGGGATCAAATTGCTGCGCCTTGCGGAAGGAGGGGACAGCTTCTACAATGTGGAAGGCATAATACAGGTTGATGCCCTGGTTGAAATAAAATTGTGCACTGTCACTCTTCGTCGAAATTTTCCAATTCCATGAACCTGATCCGGGAAGCGGGATCATTGTCTCTGCCATACTGCCAATATCGACGCCGGACCAGTCGGGAGTGCACCCGATAATCTTTTGTTGTTTACGGGTTAATTCGGTAAATACTGATGGCGTGTTGGCCGAAGGGAGGCTCAGGAGCAGGAAAACCCCAAGCGAGAGAACTTTCATATCAGATGGTTTCCGATAAGATACAAAAATTTTATAATGCAAGGGAATTAGTTCCCGCTCCCTTCTTTTTTCCAGGATTTGCGTTGCTGCGCCAGGTAACGATCCAGCAGCATCAGTCCCAGCACGACATTCACCAGCATGAACGCATTCACATATGTATTGCTGAAGATCTTGCTGGTATCTATCCGGCTGAAATCGATGCGGCTCAGATCCATGGTAAACCGGCCTGGCTCGGTAGCGGCTGCTGACCAGTCGATCTGTGCAATCGCATAAATTACAAACCCGACGATCAGGGAAATCATGAACCCGGCGATACCATAGATGATATTCTTATTGATATAGGTTTTTGCTGCAGGTGCGATATGTAACCTGGCAATCTCTTCCATGACATTTTTTGTGAACCGCATGGAGGGTTGTTCCAGTTCAATCTCTTCATTCAGGGATTTGTTGAATTGGAGGAGTTCTTCGTATTTGCTCCGCCATAGCTGGTCGCTGGCAATCAGCTGTTCAATGAACCCACGTTCCTCCGGTGTAGAGAGACCGTCTATATATTCCCACAATTGTGCTTCGATCTGGTGCTGGTCATTCATATACTCTTATTTGTGGTGGTTATTGTCAATGTGATGCGTAGTCCCTGACTTCTGCCGCAAAATACTTTTCCATTTTATCTTTTAACCGTTGCCTTGCCCTGTGTAACCGAACTTTAACGGTATTTGTTTCCTGTCCAAGTACCTGTGCAATTTCATCCAGGGTCTGCTCACCTTTATAGAACAGGGTGATCACCTGTGCATCTTCCGGCGATAACAGCGCTATTGCCTGGTTGACCATGTTTATCCTGGACTTCTGTTCCACCTGGTTAGCCCGCATCCCGCCGTCGATATTTTCAGCATGGGCAAGCACTTTTTCGTTGTCAAGTGAGTGCACTTCAAGCTTCTTTTTTCTCAGGAAAGTGATACAGGTGGTGGTTGTGATAGTATACAACCAGGTACTGAATTTACTTTCCCCCCTGAAATCAGACAGGCTGCGATATGCTTTAACGAAAACATCCTGGGCTACTTCTTCGGCATCTTCGCGACCGGGTACATACCGCAGAACTATCGTAAATACGTAATTCTGGTATTTGGTGACCAGCTGCGCATACGCCTGCTGGTCGCCGTCCCGGACCTGTTGGATGATATCGTTGTCTGTCTGCCCTGTTTGCATGGCCGTATATATGACTACGTCTTTTGCCTGCCGGTTACAGCCGTTTTTTAATTCTTTACCGGCAGGGCGCTCCACAAAATAAACATAATTATATATGTAACCCGTCGGAACGACGTGCAGTCATATTACCGGGTTCAGGAAAAAATGAAAAAAAATAGTGAACCCCTGTAACCTGGCGCCGGAAGCAGTAGTCTGATTGAACAGAACACTAACCGTAACAACAATTAAAATATCGTTTTATGCAAGAAGAATTAATGGTAGCACTCGTATTCCTTGGCTTTTTCACCATGATCTTTGGGTTATGCTACCTCCGGAACAAAGAAAATATGGCCATGATCGAAAGGGGGATGAACCCGAAAGAGTTCAATAATCGACCCGCGCCTTACCGCAACCTGAAATGGGGATTGCTGCTCCTTGGAGCCGGCATCGGACTCGCCCTCGCTTATTTCGTTACCCAGTATATGCTCCACGACGAAGAAAACCCGGCTCTCTGGTTTGCGCTTATCGGGATCGGCGGCGGCCTCGGACTGATCCAGTCTTACAAGATCGAAAAGAAAGAGATCCTGGACAGGCCCGCAGTGCAATAAGTTAAGTATATCACCTTATCCTGAAAAAGGGCCGACTGCTCAGCAGTCGGCCCTTTTCGATATGAGTTGAATCCGCAACGGTTTATTTCAAGATTTCTATTGCTTTTTTTACCGCGGCATCTTTTTCATTTACTACAAGGTAATAGCCCTCGTTCCGCCAGCGATACCTCGCGAGCAGTCCCTTCATTCTTTCCTGCAGAAACACTTTGTCACGCTCCGGCAGGGAATGAAGTGATACGCTGTCCTTCGCTGAAAAATCAACAAAATTGCTCCAGTCACGGCCAGACCATTTAAAATTTCCGGCAAATGCCTGGGCATTTTTATAAGTCCTGATCTGGTTACTGTTATTAATATAGTAGAGATAAGTAAAGTTATTGATAGTGTTGTTGCGGTAAAGTTCACCCAACGCTTTTGACAGGATCGCCGTGTCGGCAGCCACAAAATGATCCGGCATGATACCCCCGCCGCCATACACCACTTTACCACCGCTGGTTTTGTAGGCTTTGCCGTGGGCAATCTTGTTGCTGTCTGCATTTACCATATCACCATGCTGGTATCTTTCGAGGATGTCATTGTCATAGGCGTCGATTCCCTTGTCGTACGGTTTCTGGATACTTCGTCCGGATGGGGTGTAATAACGGGCAACGGTCAGCCTTAAAGCCGAGCCGTCACTCAGGTTATACTGCTCCTGTACCAGCCCTTTCCCGAAGCTCCGGCGCCCGATCACCACAGCGCGGTCCCAATCCTGTAATGCACCTGCAAGAACTTCACTGGCAGATGCGGATTGTTCATCCATAAGCAGGGCAAGCTTCCCTTTTTCAAACAAGCCTCTCCGGCGGGCCCGGTATTCCTGGCGCGGAACGCTGTTCCCTTCGGTATATACGATCAGTTTATCGCCGTCCAGGAATTCATCGGCAATCTCGATGGCTTCACCCAGGATGCCACCCCCATTTCCGCGAAGGTCAAGAACGAGTGACTGCAATCCTTCATTTTTAAGCTCCTCAAGGGCACTCATGAATTCCTCGTAAGTGGTTTCGGAAAATTTGCTGATCCGTATATAGCCAGTGCCCGGGTTGGCCATATAGGCAGCTTCCAGGGATGGCAGGGGAATGATGCCCCGCTGGATGTCAAACTTCATCAGCTTGCCACTGCGAAGCATGGTAACAGAAACAGTGGAGCCACCGGGGCCACGCAACAACTTCTTGATGCTTTCTGAAGTAACAGTGCCCGTTACGGAACTGTCAGCCACCTTAATAAATTTATCACCTACTGCCAGCCCGGCTTTCTCACTTGGTCCGCCTGACAGTACGCTTACTACGTTAACGGTGTCTTTGAAAATGTGGAATTCAATCCCGATCCCCTGGAAGTTTCCCTGCAGGTCTTCGTTCACTTCACTAAGGTGCACGGCCGGGATAAAGCTGGAGTGCGGGTCGAGGCGAACGAGCATTTCCTGGATGGCGTCATTACCAAGTGTGTCGGTGTTTACCTTGTCGACATATTTCATCATGATCAGGTCCAGCACTTCCTGCACCGGCGCCCTTTTTGTCGAAAACTGGAAAATTCCCCTGGCTGTCTGGGTATTGTCTCGAAGCTTATAACCAAGCACCATCCCAATGATCATGACCACCGCAAAAAGAAGTGGCAGCCACACCTGTAATCTCTTTTTCTCGTTCATACGCGTTATTCTCCCTGCAAATTACACAATTGCAGCAAAGGCGTGGTTACCATACATAAATAACGCCAGTATGGTAACATAGTTTTATTTTCGTTTCTCTTTAACGGAAACATCATGGCGATTTTAATAGCTGATAGCGGGGCAACCAAATGCGAGTGGTGTGTGGTAGAAAAGGGAAAGATTAAGAAAACGGTGTTTACGCTGGGAATAAGCCCTTACTTTTTAAATGGCACTCAGGTAGAAGACCTGGTCCGCCGCGATCTTCACCCGGAGATCAGCCGCTATTCCATAGAGGCGATATTTTATTATGGAACCGGGTGCAAGAATCCTGAAAACAGGAGAACAATCAAAAATGCGCTCAAGCGTGTATTCCCTTCCGTTGAAGTGGATGTGAATCACGACCTGCTTGGAGCAGCAAGGGCAGTATGCCTGCAGGACAAGGGAATTGCCTGCATCCTTGGTACCGGGAGCAACTCCTGCTTTTATAATGGAAAGAAAATTGTGAAGAACAGTCCCGGCCTCGGCTACGTCCTTGGCGACGAAGGCAGCGGGGCCTACCTTGGCAAAAAAGTAGTCCAGTACTACCTCTACAAAACATTTGACGAGGAGCTTCAGTACAGGTTTGACGAGAAGTTCAAACTTACTGATGTAGAGATTCTCGACAAGGTGTATAAACATCCGCTGCCTAACCGCTTCCTGGCGGGATTCACATTGTTCCTTGCCGAGAACAGGGGGCATTTCATGGTGGAGAATATCATTGAAGATGGCCTGAATGACTTTTTTTTCAATCACCTTTGCAAGTACAATGAAAGCTGGAAGCTTCCCGTTCATTTTGTAGGCGGGGTTGCATTCGGCTTCCGGGACGTTGTAATGGATCTGACAGCGTCGTACGAATTTGAACTCGGAAAAATCCTGCAGCATCCTATGGAAGGATTAGTTGCCTATCATTCATCATAAAACCAATATTTGAACCATAGAATATGACTGATTTTGTGAAAGTTACAGAACAGGAAAGCCATTACAGAAACCTGGATAAGAAACCCGTCAGCGAGATCCTTGAGCTTATAAACAGCGAAGACCAGCAGGTTCCGAAGGCAGTCGCAAAAGCAATTCCACAGGTTGAAAAGCTCGTTGTATCCATAGTTGACAAAATGCTTGCAGGCGGAAGGTTGTTTTACCTGGGCGCAGGAACAAGCGGAAGACTTGGCATCCTTGATGCCAGTGAAATTCCGCCGACCTACGGAATGCCTTATGGACTTGTAATCGGTCTCATCGCAGGTGGGGAAGAAGCCATCCAGAAAGCAGTCGAAAATGCGGAAGACAGCTTTGAGCAGGGATTGGCCGACCTCGAAAAACATTTCGTGAGCGAAAAGGATGTCGTTATCGGGATCGCCGCCAGCGGTACCACACCATATGTGATCGGTGCCCTCAAAGCATGCAGGAGCAGGGGCATCACAACCGGTTCTATCTCGTGCAATCCTAATTCTCCCATCAGCGAACACGCAGACTTTCCAATCGAAGTTGTTGTAGGTCCCGAGTTTGTGACCGGAAGCACAAGAATGAAAAGTGGCACGGCTCAAAAACTCGTGTTGAATATGATCTCTACCGCAGTCATGATCCAGATCGGCAGGGTAGAAGATAATAAGATGGTAAATATGCAGCTCAGCAATGAAAAACTTGTTGACCGTGGTACCAAAATGGTCATGGAGGAGCTTTCCATAAATGACTATGAAAAAGCCCGGGAATTATTGCTGAAGTGGGGTAGTGTTAAAAAGGCTGTCGATTCAGCAGGTTAATGGGGCCGGTGTTGGCAATTTTTGCAGAAGACCGTAAATTGCCCGGGGGCTATTGACTATGCACGACATCGAACCTTTTTATAACTGGAGACACATTTATGTGAGTGAGGAAGATGAACATTCGCCTTTCTATGGCCGTGTATATTCTGAGTTTGAGTTTTCCCAGACCATTTACAATTACTATATCCATCCGCAGTGGGATGAGTTCGGGTCACGTACGCTTTACATGAAAGTGATCATGGCGGACTATGAGGAGCACTATGCCATCATTGAACTGATAGGTGAATGGAATGATGCCATCGAAAATGACATTATGAGCCTGAAGCGCGATGTGATCGATCAGTTTCATTCGAATGGCATTTACAAATTCATCATCATCGCCGAGAACGTACTCAATTTTCATAGCGGGGATCGCGACTATTACGAAGAATGGTATGAAGAAATGATAGATAACAATGGCTGGGTCGTTTTGCTCAACATGCCGGAACAGACGCAATATGATTTCAGGGAAGCCAAGTTGCACCGCTACTTGGAATTGCTTGAACTGCCCGCCTGGCGTACGTTCAAGCCTTATCATCTCTTTAAGAAAATAGACGATGAACAACGCAAAAGGTTGTCCTGAAAGCAATTAAATAGCGGGTAAACTAACATCTGTAAGGAAAAAAACTTTTTTCGTTATCAATTCATTGATTATTTTTACTTCATGATCACAGCGAAAGCATTTGGCCGATTTTATTTTTACTTCTACTTTTTTACAGGCAGAAGGCCGGCGATGCTTTGTGTTTGATCAACCAAAAACGTTCATCAACAACTAACATAAAGAGTCCCGGCAGAAAGCCGGGACTCTTGTTTTTTATGGCAACAAGAGTATCAATACAAGGTTACGAAGGCAGCTTTCACCAGGTGGCTGCACAGCAATTCTTCGGTAAGCAGGTGGAAGTGATTCCCTGCGACACATTCCGCGAAGTGATCAGGATTGCAGGCAGCAAAAAAGAAAGTGACGGTGGTGTAATGGCCATTGAAAATTCCATCGCCGGCAGTATCCTTCCCAATTACAACCTGCTGCAAAAAAGTAATCTCCGCGTAGTTGGTGAAGTCTATCTCCAGATCAAGCAGAACCTGCTTGCCAATCCGGGGGTACAGCTTGAAGATATCCGCGAGGTGCATTCCCATCCCATGGCAATCCTGCAGTGCATCGATTACCTCGAGAAGTACAACTGGAAACTGGTAGAGACGGAAGACACGGCGCTTAGCGCAAAACATATTCACCAGAAGAGGCACAGGCATGCTGCTGCCATTGCAAGTAAACTTGCGGCTGACCTGTTCGAGCTGAATGTGCTGACTCCGAACATCCATACCATGAAGAACAATTATACCCGCTTCCTGGTATTGAAACGCGAAGACCTGGTAGCGCCGGTAGCAGGGGCGAACAAAGCTTCGGTTAATTTTCATACCGACCATTCGAGGGGAAGCCTTGCCCGCGTGCTCAGTCGCATTGCGGATGGTGGTATCAATCTCAGCAAACTGCAAAGTTTTCCTATTCCCGGCAGCGACTGGGAATACAGCTTCCATGCTGATATGGAGTTTGACAGCCTTGAACAATTTGAATCGATCATCGCAGCAATAAAACCGCTTACCGCAGCCTTGCAGGTATATGGCATATACAAAAACGGAAGAACACCATGAACATCACCACAGCAAAAAGATTGAATGGAATCGGGGAATATTATTTTTCGCAGAAGCTGCGTGAAATAGATTCACTGAACCGGCAGGGGAAGGCCATTATCAACCTCGGTATCGGAAGCCCGGATCTGCCTCCGCACCCGGATGTGGTGCAGACCCTGAAAGAAGAAAGTGCAAAGCCCAATGTACATGCTTACCAGAATTATAAGGGAAGCCCGGTATTGCGTACTGCCATGAGCGACTGGTACAGGAAGTGGTACAATGTTGAACTTGATCCCGAAACGGAAGTTCTTCCCCTCATCGGGAGCAAGGAAGGCATTATGCACATCTGCATGACATACTTAAATGAAGGTGACGAAGTGCTGATCCCGAATCCTGGTTACCCGACCTACAGCAGTGCAGTAAGGCTTGCCGGTGGTGTGCCGGTGTCTTATGAACTGCACGCTTCGCTGAACTGGGAGCCGGACCTCGATGCGCTTGGAAAAACTGATCTCAGCAAAGTGAAGCTCATGTGGGTCAATTATCCGCACATGCCTACAGGCCAGCTTCCCTCGTTGCAGTTCTTTACGAAGCTGGTGGAGTTTGGCAGGAAACATAATATACTAATCTGCCACGATAACCCATACAGTTTCATCCTGAATGAGAAGCCAGTAAGCCTCCTTGCTGTTGAAGGTGCCCGTGATGTGGTGATCGAACTCAACAGTTTAAGTAAAAGTCATAACATGGCAGGATGGCGGGTTGGAATGCTTAGCGGCAGTAAGACCCGGATCGATGAAGTGCTCCGCTTCAAAAGCAATATGGACAGTGGTATGTTCCTTCCGGCACAGCTTGCAGCGGCAAAGGCGCTGAGCCTCGGAAAGGAATGGTACGACAGCGTAAACGCAGTGTACGCACGCAGGAGAAAACTGGTTTTTGAACTGCTCGACCTGCTGCAATGCACCTACGACCCCAACCAGGTTGGCATGTTTGTCTGGGCAGCGATTCCCGACGCTCACGCGGATGGATATGCTTTGAGTGATAATGTACTTTATAATGCGAATGTGTTCATTACACCTGGCGGGATTTTCGGATCTGCAGGTAATAACTATATCCGGGTTAGCCTGTGCAGTCCGGAAGAAAAGATCATTCTTGCAATGGACCGGATCAAATTAGCGGCCACGGCAGCAGCAACCAGTAAAGCAGAAGCTCAATAAAATGGAAAGGAAAAAAATAGCCATAGTAGGCGTTGGATTGATTGGTGGCTCCCTGGCACTGCAGCTGAATGAAAAGGGGATGGCCGCCGGTATAATCGGGGTTGAAAAAAGCAGTGAACATGCGACCCGCGCTGTTGAACTTGGACTTGTTGATGAAGTGTTACCACTGGAGGAGGCCATTGAGCGCAGTGAGGTGGTCATTCTCGCCGTTCCGGTAGACCAGATGGTTGCCCTGCTGCCGAAGGTACTTGACCTGGTAACCAACCAGATCGTCTTTGACGCCGGTTCCACCAAGGAGCAAATGATCAATGCGGTTTCCGGTCACCCTAAAAGAGGCCGTTATGTTGCCACACACCCGATGTGGGGAACCGAATACAGCGGTCCGCAGGCAGCAGTGAAAAATGCATTTGAAAACAAGGCGGTGGTACTCTGTAATACTGCTGAAAGCGACGCCGATGCTGTGGAGTGGACCCGGTTCGCTTATAAAAAAATCGGCATGCACCTGCTGGAAATGAATGCTGTGGCGCATGACCTTCACGCAGCCTACGTAAGTCATATCTCGCACATCACATCCTTTGCCCTCGCCAATACGGTGCTGGAAAAGGAGAGGGAAGACCAGGCGATCTTTGAGCTGGCCAGTGGTGGTTTTGAAAGCACGGTGCGTCTTGCCAAAAGTAATCCCGCCATGTGGGTACCCATCTTCATGCAGAACCGCGATAATGTACTGGACGTCCTTAACGAGCACATCAGCCAGCTCCGCAAGTTCAAGTCCTGCCTTGAAAAAGAGAACTATGATTACCTGCAGGAACTGATTGAAAACGCAAACAGGATCCGCAGAATTCTTGGATAAATATCAAAATGCTAATTTTAAATAATCTATATGCAAGCAACTGACAACAAAACAATGAAACAAATCACACAGCAGGCATGGGCGAAACGTCCCCTGATCATCTCAGGACCCTGCAGCGCAGAAACGGAAGAGCAAGTACTCGCTACGGCACAGCAGCTCGCCAATACAGGTAAGGTTGACGTTCTCCGGGCGGGGATCTGGAAACCACGTACGCGTCCAGGCTCATTTGAAGGTATTGGTACTAAGGGACTGCCATGGCTCCAGCAGGCAAAAAAGCTGACTGGTCTGCCGGTTGCAGTGGAAGTGGCTACAGCAAAGCAGGTGGAAGATGCCCTTCATTTTGATGTGGACATCCTCTGGATCGGTGCTCGTACTACAGTTAACCCGTTCAGTGTTCAGGAAGTTGCCGACGCCCTTCGTGGTGCCGACGTTCCAGTGCTGATCAAAAACCCCATTAACCCCGACCTGGAATTGTGGCTTGGCGCTGTTGAAAGAGTTGCAAAGTCAAACATTAAACAGATTGGTCTCATTCACCGTGGATTCTCATCATACGGTAACACAGAATACCGCAATGCACCAATGTGGCACCTTGCGATTGAAATGAAAAGGCGCAACCCGGAGCTGATGGTGATCAACGACCCTTCACACATCTGTGGCCGTCGTGATATTCTCATGGATGTAATGCAAAAGGCGATTGACCTCGATTACGATGGACTGATGATCGAAAGCCATATTGATCCAGATAATGCCTGGAGTGATGCAAAACAGCAGGTTACTCCTGAGAAGCTCGCTGAAATGCTCAATACACTGGCATGGAGAAAAGAGGATGTGGATTCAGAATCATACCATGCAGCCCTGGAGAAACTCCGCCAGCAGATCAATCACCTCGATGACGAACTGTTGCAGATCCTCGGCCAGCGGATGAAAGTTGCAGAACAGATCGGTACCTACAAAAAGAATAACAACATCACGATCCTCCAGACCAACAGGTGGAACGAGATCCTTGACCGTGCTTTCCTGAAAGGCGATAAACTTGGCCTGAGCAAAGAATTCATCACGCGGTACTTCGATGCAGTACACATGGAAAGCATCAACCACCAGAACAAGATCATGAACAGTTAAGCACATTCGAAAGGCAAAATGGAAAGTAAAAAGATCAGGATAGGAAATGCTGTAACGGAATACCATTTTAATGCTTCTCTGTCAAAGCTTCAGCTGGTTGCAGACAGGAAGTATTCAGTGATCATCACTGATGAAAACCTGTACGACAGCTATAAGAAGAAGCTCAAAGGCTGGAACACGATCGTTGTCAAACCCGGCGAGGAGTTTAAAGTGCAGCAGACCGCTGACACGATCGTCGACACGCTGGCGGAGATGGAGGCCGACAGGAAGACAACTCTTATCGGCTTTGGTGGTGGAGTAATCACCGACCTGACGGGGTATGTTGGCGCAACTTATATGCGCGGCATCCGCACCGGGTTTATCCCGACAAGCCTGCTCGCGATGGTAGACGCATCGATTGGTGGGAAGAATGGAATCGACGTTGGTTTATATAAAAACCTCGTAGGAACAATCCGCCAGCCTGCCTTCCTGTTCTTTGATGTTTCCCTGTTGCAGTCGCTTCCCGAAAGCGAGTGGCAGAACGGATTTGCAGAGATCATCAAACATTCATGCATCAAGGATGCCCCGATGTTCCGCGAACTTGCAGAACATGATCTTGCGTATTACCGTGGCCGGAAGAATGCAATTGCTGCATTGGTTCGAAGGAATGCCCTGCTGAAGACCAAAGTGGTTCAGCGGGATGAGACTGAACAGGGCGAAAGAAAGCTCCTGAATTTCGGTCATACCCTCGGGCATGCGCTTGAGAACCAGTTTGAACTTTCCCACGGTCAGGCTGTTTCCATTGGCATGACCTATGCCGCTCATCTTTCATCGTCTTTGCTTGGTTTCAGGCAGACCGAAAAAGTGGTATCACTTATTTCCAGTTATGGACTGCCTACCTATGCAAGTTTCGATCGGACCAAAGTGTTTGATGTACTTAAGCATGACAAGAAAAGGGAACGTGATACTATTCACTACATCCTGCTTGACAGGATCGGAAAGGGAGTGGTACATACGTTGCCGCTTGACCAGGTGAAAACTATAATAGAACAATTATAACTGCTAATTACAGTATGATCGCAACCATAGAACCTTCCGTATTGGCGGGTGAGATTTATGCGCCGGCATCCAAGAGTTCGATGCAGCGTGCCTGTGCGGCAGCGCTTGCTGCCGGCGGGGTTACCATAATCCGGAATCCCGGTGAGTCGAATGATGATAAAGCAGCACTCGGCGTCATCAGCGCATTGGGTGCAGAAGTAAAAAAGTCTGCCGGTTCACTGGAAGTGCAAAGTTCGGGTGTGCATGCACGCGAGCAGGCTGTGCATTGTGGCGAAAGCGGGCTTGGGATCAGGATGTTCACGCCACTGGTTGCATTGAATGATCGTGAGATCACCATCACCGGTGAGGGCAGTCTTGTTACAAGGCCGATGGACTTCTTCGACTCTGTGCTTCCGCAACTTGGTGTCGAAGTTCACTCGAATAACGGCAAGCTCCCCCTTAAAGTAAAGGGACCCCTTCAGCCTCGCAACATAACCATCGACGGATCACTGAGCTCACAGTTCCTGACCGGGATCCTGTTTGCTTATTCAGCCAGCGGCGCCAGTGATGTGGAAGTGCAGGTTACAGACCTGAAAAGCAAACCGTATGTGGACCTTACGCTCGCAGTTATGCAGGCGTTCGGGATGAACGTGCCGGAGAACCGGAACTATGAATCTTTCTATTTCAAAAAGCAAGCTGCAAGTGTTGAACCTGTAAAGAGAACATATACGGTTGAAGGTGACTGGAGCGGCGGTGCATTCCTGCTCGTGGCAGGTGCAATTGCAGGGAATGTAACCATCAAAGGGCTTGATGTATTTTCCACGCAGGCAGATAAGGCGGTATTGCAAGCGCTCATGAGCTGCGGTGCGGGAATCAGCATCGAAGCCGAGCAGATAATACTGCGTCCTATGCCCCTTAAGGCATTCCATTTCAACGCAACAGACTGTCCCGACCTGTTTCCGCCGCTTGTTGCGCTTGCCGCATACTGCGAAGGCACGACAGTTATCGAAGGCGTTGGAAGGCTCGCACATAAAGAGAGCGACAGGGCGCTGACTCTGCAGGAAGAATTTGGAAAGATGGGTGTGTCAATTGAACTTCAGGGTGACCTGATGATCATTCATGGCGGAAACCAGGTGAATGGTGCTGCGGTATCATCACGCCATGATCACCGCATAGCAATGGCAACGGCAGTAGCCGGCCTGAAAGCAACAGGCACAACAACCATTTCTGATGCTGATGCCATCAACAAGTCTTACCCGGTCTTTTTCGACCATATCAGGCAGCTTGGGGCCAAAGTAAAATACGCATGACCATTAACGTGAAAAAGTAAACAGATCAATGAACGCATTCGGAAAACTATTCAGGGTTACGATAATTGGTGAATCACACGGACCTGCGGTGGGAGTTATTGTAGACGGAGTTCCGCCCGGTCTTCCGCTTTCAGCGGACGATTTCCAGGAAGACATCGAAAGGAGAAAAGGTGGTATGCAGAAAGGAACCACACCACGTAAAGAGGATGACTTTCCTTTATTCCAGACAGGATTGTTCAATGGCCATTGCACAGGAGCACCACTGACGATAATGTTTGAAAATAAGAACACGAGAAGCGGTGATTATGAAAAGCAGCGGGCGGTGCCCAGGCCTGGGCATGCTGACTTTGTCGCACACCAGAAATTCGGTGGCTTTGAAGATTTCAGGGGTGGTGGACATTTCAGCGGCCGGCTTACGGTCGGACTTGTTGCTGCCGGTGTAGTTGCTAAAAAGATCTTATCTTCCTTAAGTATACGCGCTACGATCCTTGAGATAGGCGGGGTAGCAGATGTGGAGGCCGGGTTACAGAAAGCAATTGATGCGAAGGATTCTATCGGTGGCATAGTGGAGTGCCGGGTTGAAGGACTCCCGATCGGTTGGGGTGAACCTTTTTTCGATTCTGTCGAGTCTGTCATCAGTCATGCCGTCTTCGCCATTCCTGCAGTGCGGGGTGTTGAATTCGGAACAGGGTTCCGGGCAGCAAAAATGTTCGGTATCGAGCACAATGATGCCATTGAGGACCAGTCTGGCAAAACAAGGACCAATCATGCTGGTGGTGTGGTAGGTGGCATAACCAACGGGAACGAATTGGTGTTTCGCATAGCCATCAAGCCAACATCCAGCACGCCTAAAGAGCAGTTAACACTTAACTGGGAAACCGGTGAACAGGAGACATTTTCGGTAAAGGGCAGGCATGATTTATGTATAGCATTGCGCGTTCCTGTCGTACTTGAAGCTGTAACTGCTATTGCACTTGCAGATTTAATGATGCAAACCAGGCCTAACGTAAAACAATAAGCGAATAATGATTTATCATATCACGTCAAAAGCAGATTGGGAAGATGCGGTTATCAATGGTAATTACCATTGCGGTACGCTACATGAAGAGGGATATATCCATGCTTCCGAAGACCACCAGGTAGAAGGTGTATTGCAGCGTTATTTTTCCGGTCGCCACGACCTTGTTAAACTGGTGATTGATCCAGGCCTGCTTCGCAGCCAGATCGTACACGAATGGTCGCCTTCCATCCAGGATACTTTCCCCCATATTTATGGACCAATTAATGTTGACGCGGTGGTGAAGGTTGAAACCTGTTCACTTCCTCAAAACTAAGGTCCAGGACATCATATTTCCGGTTATTAGGCCAGCTGTAATGCCACCATTCTGTATCCAGTGCCTGGAATCCATGCTTTTCCATAACTGATTTCAGGATGCCGCGATTGATTAGCACTTTTTCCGGCAGGTTCGGGTTGTCGTGGTGAGCCGCTTCTGTAAAGTTGTCAAAGCCGGTGCCCATAGCGAGTTCTTTCCCGCTTCGCATATAGTATAACGTCAGGTCCACAGATAAGCCACGGTTATGACCACTGCCTCTCACCGGGTTGGCAACATAACGTTCATCCCTGATCAGATCCCACATTTCAACCGTCGCCGAATATGGCCGGTATGCATCAAAAATTTTCAATCCAAAACCCTGTTTCTCCAGTTCGATCGCAACTTCCCGTAGTGCTTCTGCTGGTGCTTTTCGCAGGAAGGTAATTTTAAGGCCCCTCGGATACAATCTTTTGCCTGTAAAGTTGTTTTTATCTGCGTAGCGGAGGTCGAGCCTTATATTGGGTGCCAGTTTGTCAAGCCTTATCAACTGCTGTGAGCTGTCGTTGCTGACAACCATCCTGAATTGTTCCGGGTCTTTAATAATGGGAAGGGTGGACTTTACAGTGTCCTGCGCACTAACATGAAGACAAAAAAACGTATATACAAAGCAAAGGAAATGAAGGCGAATAACTATATTGTACATGACCGGAATAGATTTTGCTCAAATGAAAATAAAGAATCTGTTACGCAACATGAGGAATAATCCCTTACTCTGGAAATATAACCGGCTTTTGATATGTATGGTGTCATTCACCATGTTCATCAATCTTTCCTGCGGCAGTGACCAGGCTGTAAAGGCTCCCGCTGATGTGGTCATTGCGAAGTCTCCTGAAGAGATCGAAGAAAAAATCGAAGAGCAGTTGAAGCAATCGATCGATTTCATTTTAAACAACGGGGATAAAATGAAGGATTCAACGGTCATTCCGCATATTGATGCGTTGAATAAAGTTTATACATCAGGTGCTTACCAGCCACTTTGGAGTGATAAAGGCAACTGGCTGCCACGGGGCGACTCACTGTTTTTCCTTGTCAGCAAAGCAAAAGAGTTTGGGTTATTTCCTTCCGATTATCACCTGCTTCCACTTCTTGCCATCCGTAATAAAATTGTTACTGACACGGTTGCAAGGAAGAATGTTGCCTTGTGGGCCAGGGCCGACCTGCTGCTGAGCGACGCCTACCTGCTAATGGCATCGCATCTTAAATACGGTCACTTTGATAGGGACAGCATAACTGTTAGTAACGATTCACTTTTCAATACAACAAAGCAGGTCGATGTATTAAAGAACGGGATTGTGCAGGGGCAACTCAGGTCTACGCTCGAAAGCCTGGAACCAGTTCACCAGGGTTACAAACAGATCAGGGAATTGTTACCGAGGTTTCTTGACACAGCACAGTTTCGTGAATACACGATCATTACATTTCCCAATCCTGACAGCACCGCAGTTTATGGTGAGGTTGCAAAACGATTGCAGGAAGCCGGGCTGCTTGCGGCTGACTGGAACCCCGCCGATTCGGCAACGTATACAAAGGCAGTAAAAACTTACCAGCAGGCGAACGGGATCCGTACAACAGGTGTCGCAGCTGAGCTCACCATTAAGAGCCTGAACAATACAGACTGGGAAAAATTCAAACGTATTGCGATTACGCTTGACCGTTACCGCCAGCAGATCCCGGAACATATGCCCGAAACATTTGTTTGGGTTAACCTTCCTGCTTACCAGTTGACAGTAGTGGATACCGATACCGTTGTAATGCAGTCAAAGATCATTGTGGGTGCCGTCAAAACACGAACACCGGTATTGAGCAGTGAGATCACGAATTTTATTACCTATCCGCAATGGACGGTTCCATATAGTATCATCTTCAAAGAGATGCTGCCGAAAATTCAGGAAGATATCACTTACCTGGAAAAACAGAACTTGATGGTGGTTGACAAGTATGACAGCGTGGTGAACCCAGCGGAAGTTGAGTGGAATAAAGTCACCAGGAATAATTTCCCCTACCTGATCAGGCAACGCCAGGGAGATGACAATTCACTTGGACTGATGAAATTCAATTTCAGGAATAAATATGCCGTTTACCTGCACGATACAAATGCACGCGGATTGTTCGGTAAAAAGGACAGGGCACTGAGTCACGGTTGTGTGCGAGTGCAGGAATGGGAGAAACTATCGAGGTTCCTGGTCAGGAATGACGAGATCCGGTATAATCCGGATACGATCAAAGCATGGATTGGCCGGCAGGAGAAGCATATAATTTCAGATTTTGCGCGCGTTCCGATTTATATACGCTATTTTACCATTGAAGCGAAGGATGATAAGTTGCGGTTTTTCGACGATATCTATGGCGAGGACCGCTTTCTTGCAGACAGATATTTCAAATCCAAACCAATAAGTTGATCTATGAAAATCCTGAAACGACTGCTCCTCGCAGTGAGTCTCCTTTATACGGGGGTAGCTCACGCAACGCCTGCCGACAGTTTAAAAACACAAAGCAGGAAAAAAAGGAAGGCCAACACTGCCAAAGTGCAGTTTGGAACCGCAAGTTATTACGCCGCCAAATTCCATGGACGTAAAACGGCCAGTGGTGAAGTCTATGATGCCAATAAATTTACTGCCGCACATAACGGTCTGCCTTTAGGAACCTGGATCAGGGTAACTAATCAGCGTAACGGGCGCAAAGTCCTCGTGAAGGTCAATGACAGGCTGCATTATAAGAACCCCAGGCTGGTCGACCTGTCACGCGCCGCCGCAAAAAAACTGGGTTACACCGGTCACGGTCTCGCGAAAGTGAAAGTGGAGGTACTGGGAAAAAAAATGCCTGCAGAACTGGCAACTGCCAACGAAGCAACCAATAAATAATTTTCAATATTTGTAGCTGAAAACTATTTTTGACCCCAGCAAACCAAACACCCATTATGAAGAAAATAGTACTTTCAGTATTGACAGTATGCTGCTATTTCACGAACTCTTTTGGCCAGGATGAAAATTATATCAAAAGACCCGCTATCGGGATCCACTTTTTCGGCAATGACTTTGTAACGCCGCAACGCATCCGGTCAACCTCCCTCAGCACTGTATTGAAAGACAATGATTGGGCTAAGTTCAGCGACCTGAACTTTGGATTTGCCGGCAACTACATGAAGGGTCTAAGCAACCACTTTGATTTCTCAACAACTCTTGGTGTTTCATTCCTGGAATATCCCATGGATGATAAGCCGCAGAATGGCAAAGACGGGGCACTGTTCGAATGGGATGCCATGGTTCACGGCAAAATGGTTTCTGATAAATACTGGGTTTCGCCATACATCTCAGCCGGTATCGGTGCATCACAGTGGAGAGGATACTTCGGGGCATTCATTCCCGTGGGTGTAGGTATCCAGGTAAACTTTTTTGACGAAGCTTTTCTCCTGATCAATACCCAGTACAGGATGAAAGTGACCAGTACTACTAATTATCATTTTTACCAGGGTATCGGCTTCGCTGGCAATATAGGAAGGCCGAAAGAAGAAAAAGTAATTCCACCACCACCGCCGCCGGTTGTAGTTGTGGAACAGGAGAAAGACCAGGATAGTGATGGGATTGCCGATAAGGATGATAAATGTCCCACCCAGCCAGGCATTGCCCGTTATGAAGGATGCCCCATTCCCGATACTGATGGAGATGGCATCAATGATGAAGAAGACAAATGTAAGGATGTGGCCGGGCTGGCCCGCTACCAGGGATGCCCGGTTCCGGATACGGACAAAGACGGGGTGAATGATGAAGAAGATAAATGTCCCGATGTTCCCGGGCTTGCAGACAATTTCGGTTGCCCCAGGCTTGAAACTTCGAAATTCAATGCAAGTAATGTCCAGTTTGTTACCGGGAGTGCCACACTTACTGCCGGGGCAAAGAAAGAGCTTGACAAGGCTGCTAAAATTCTCAATGAAGAATACCCGCAACTGAAAGTGGATATCGTGGGTCACACGGATAATACCGGTGGCGCTGAGCTGAACCAAAAGCTGAGTGAGAAACGTGCCAATGCTGTGAAGGCCTACCTTGGCAAAAAAGGTGTGGCTGCAGACAGGCTTACTGCAACAGGGCAGGGACAGGGAAACCCAATTACCGATAACAATTCTTCCGCAGGCCGGGCAAAGAACCGGCGGGTCGAATTCAAAATAAGTCAATAAAAAAAGCGCCGCAAGGCGCTTTTTTTATTGTGCATCAAAACTGGGTATTATTCGTCCTTCTTGTCTTTTTTGCCGAAGATCTTGCGGAAGATTCCTTTTTTCTTTTCCTTCGGTGGTTCTACCGCAGACTTGTCAGTTGTTTTTTTTTCATCCTTCCTGCCATTCTGATTCGCTTCGTTCAACACTTTCTGTTCTTCAGCATTGAGTGATGATTCTACCGGAACATTGCTCGTATCGGGAGCCGCAAGATATTGTTCTGCCATGCCATTGCCCTGGTCTGTGCCTTCTGCACCCGGTGGCGGGGTCTGGTCAATAATGTTCATGTAGTCATAGGTCAGCTCATTCCGTAATTTCTCGGGTTGCGGGAACCTCGCGAGGGGGTCAATTCCAAGGGTCTTGTCTGCATATACTTTTTTAAAGAAATACTCCCAGATTGGCCTTGCTGCCTGTCCGCCATAACCTAAGCCGCTTTCCAGCCTGATAAACCGGTCATCGCAACCTATCCATGTACCAGCCAGCAACTGTGGTGAAAATCCAATGAACCATGCATCCGCATTGTCGTTGGTGGTACCGGTCTTACCCGCCAGCTCTGCTACACCAAGACGGGAACGCAATCCGGCCGCGGTACCCATTTCAACTGGTCCGCCAAGCATCTTTGTTGTGGTATAAGCCGCAGATTCGCTGATAACCTGGTTCATCTTCGTCTGGAAACTTTCCAGTACGTTACCATTGCGGTCTTCGATGCGTGTAATATATGTTGGCTGAGTACTGAATCCCTGGTTTGCAAACATGGTGTATCCATACAGCATTTCATACATCGACAGGTCAACGGCACCAAGACAGATGGAAGGGTAGGGCTCCACCTTCGTTTTGATATTGATGTTATTCAGGAATTCCACAAAACGTTTCGGCCCGATCTGCTTCATGATATAGGCAGTGGCACAGTTCAGGGAATAGGTCAGGGCACTTGCCATGCTCACCGTATTGCCTTTACATTCCGCTTTGGCAGGTACAAGTCCATAACCCGGGAAGTCCTGGACCACGTTCTCAACAGGAGTTTCAGGAGTAAACCCAGCTTCTTCTATTGCTTCGCAATACAGGAATGGCTTAATGGATGATCCTACCTGGCGTTTCGTATTCAGGTTAACGTGGTCAAATTTGTATGTCTTGAAATCAATGCCACCAACCCAGGCTTTTACTTCACCTGTTACCGGATCCATAACCATAAATGAAGTCTGCAGCATCTGGCGATGGTACTTGATGGAATCAAGCGGTGTCATTACCGTATCCTTTTCACGCTTCGAGTTCCATGCGAAGATCTTCATCGGCACCTTCTGCTTAAAACTATTGCGGATCGCTTCCTCAGAAAGGCCGTCTTCCTTAGCGTTTTTCCAGCGCTCGCTGTTCTTCATGGCGGCGTCCAGCACATTGTTGTGCCCTTTCCATACGCCTCCTTTCTTGATGGAACCCTGGGCGTTGAGTGCCTTCTGGAGTACCGGCATCTGCTTAGCTACCGCTTCCTCCGCATACAGCTGCATGCGAGGGTTGATGGTAGTATAAATTCTTAACCCGTCTTTGTAAATGTCATAAGGATCGCCGGTTGCAGGGTTGGTGGTATTCTTGCACCACTGTTTGATGTCGTCCCTTAACACCTCGCGGAAATAAGGCGCAAGCCCGGCATTTTCATCCTGTTTGCGATAATTCAGTACAATTGGTTTCAGCTTCAGCTTCTGGTTTTCCGTTGCAGTCAGGTAGTTGTTCTTGGCCATCTGGTCGAGTACGACGTTCCTGCGGTTCATTGCATTTTTCGGATTTTTCCGGGGATTGTAGATCGTGTTTCCCTTCAGCATTCCGACAAGTACTGCCGCTTCCTCCACATTGAGGCGGTCGGGTTCCTTTTGAAAGAATGTCAGCGAAGAATTCCGGATACCATACACATTCTCACCAAATGGAACTGTATTCAGGTAAAGCGTGAGGATTTCCTGTTTTGTAAAATTTCTTTCCAGTTTAATGGCAATGATCCATTCTTTCAGTTTCTGGATCACCCGGGTAATGGGATTCCTGGCACGTTCAGAAAACATATTGAGCGCCAGCTGCTGCGTAATAGTGCTGCCGCCGCCTTCGCGGCCGAGAAAGATGATGGCCCGCGCAACAGATCTTCCGTCTATCCCGGAATGCTCATAAAACCTTTCATCTTCAGTAGCTACCAGGGCATTTACCACGTGTTTTGAGATATCGTGATAGTCAACATTGCTGCGGTTCCCCCTTTCCCTGTAATACTTTCCCATCAGCGTACCGTCCGCCGCATAAATCTCTGTAGCCTGGAGGATGGAAGGGTTTTCGAGTTCACTCAGGGAGGGCAATTTGCCGAAAACCCCCACATTGATCAGGATGAGTAGCAGGGCAAATGCGGCAAAACCTATCAAAAACACTTTCCAGAAAACACGTGCGGAATGTTTCATAATTTTTCTTTCTTGGAATTGAACTTTCAAATATTACGCCCGAAAGTATAAAATCAGGACCTGATGGCCTAAAACTCACTCGGGAACAATTGTTTTAAAAAATTTCGGTAGGCAGGCAGGTCTTTATTGTTCATCAGCAGGTCCATATTGGATTCAGCCACAGGAATGAAATAATATTTGTCCGCCTTGAGCCAGGGGATGATATCCTTTGAAGCCTGTGCTTTTGCCTTCACAATATAATCCCTTGCCGCCTGCTCATTTGCCAGTCCTTTGATGGCAACCATCTTAACCTGGTCTGTCAGTCCTACAATCGTCACATTCATAGGAACTGTATAGTAGTTTTCTTTATTATATCTGTTGAATGCATTTCGTGTTTCATTAACATAAACGGGGTCCACATTTTCCAGCACAATCACAACAAAGTGAGGCTGTGCGGCATGCCTGCTGAATGCAGTTCCTGTGGGCACGGCAGGAGCTTCTTTTTTCAGCCTGCTGCTATCAGTGATTCCAGGCACAGGCTTAACTGCCGGCAATTCCGTTTTGGGCTGCACCGCTTTCGCTTCCCTGGGGTCGGGTGTCACTGCTTCAGGCTTTTTTTCAACCGGTGCGGCAACTGCTTTTTCTTCCAGGGTTACGACGCTGTCTTCAGCAGGTCTCTGGATCTCGAGCTTCGTCAGGTAGTCTTCAATCTCAGCCCTTCGCTGCACAACGCTGATCAGGTTTTTGGCTTTCTCGGCGATGGGGTGATCAGGAAACTGGCCAATCAGTAACTGGAGCACATTAATGGCCTGGTTGTCGTCCCTTTTCTTGATATGATAAATTGCTTCAATATACAGTAACTGCGGCGTCCAGAAATTCGAACCGTAAATGCTGTCTGCAATTGCTTTTGCCGCAATAGCGCCATCGAAATTACCCTCGATAAACAAGTCGTACACGTGACTATACGAAACCGTTGCGCCTTTCACGTGCGCATTCTCTTCTTCTTGCGCCTTTACCGGGTCAGCAGCCAGCTTCGCTTCGCGGGTTTCCGGATGTTCCTTTGCGAGTTTTTGTTTTACCCGGTCCAGGTCCGCTGTTTTACCCAGCATCTGATAGCATATAGATAACTGGTACAGGATTTCGGCTTCTTTGCTGCTGGCTGGGAATCGATCAAGCAGACCTTCATAATTCACTGCTGCAGTGGCATAGTCCTCGAAGCTGTTTTGAATGGTATTGGCAAGCATGTATTGGGACTGCAGGATGGAATCATTGGAGACCTTTTGCTGCTCAGGTGTTATCGGCAGTTTTGCAATCAGTGCTTCGAGGGAAAGCTCTGCATCCTCTGCCGCCGCTTCTGCTTCTTCCGTTTTTATTTCTTTATTGAAAGTAACATTGCTCACACTGTTGCTGCGCCGCCAGTTGTCTGTATTCGGACGGTTGCCCCACTTGTTCCGGAATTCAGTAAATCCCCTGCTCTTAAGGGAGTTGTTGTAAAAATACCACTCGCCGGAATTGTAGGTTACGAACAGGTCCGACGGAACTGTGTTTCCTGCCGGAACGAAAACCGGTCCGCCAGCCTGTTGAGCCCCGGAAAGGTCATCATCTTTTAAGCCTCTTTGCTTGCGAAGCTGTCGCAGGTACCGGGTGAGAATATCGTTTCTTTTGTCTTCAGGCATTGCCGCCAGCCGCTGAAGGCTATCCTGCCTGTTGATCACATAATAATTGGAAGCTACGACCTCGAGCCCTTCAAGACGGGCAGTGAGTGCCTGGGCTTCTGCTTCGGGTAAATAACCCATTTCTACACTGTCGTAATAGTTTTTTGCCGGAACGTATTCTTTCTGGTTAAATGAAAGGTCACCCAGCAGCTGGTAGGAGCGGGTTTTCTGATCCGGGTTTACCGTGCTGTATTTTACACTTTTCAACAGGTGCGCCTGGGCCGCGGGAATCATTCCGCGCCTTACTTCAATTTGCCCGATGGTATAATAGATCAGGTCGCGGTAATTTGTATACCGCTCTTTCCTGGCCATTTTTTCCAGGGCTGCAATGGCTGCTTGCCAGTCTACATCATTGATGCCCGTGATCTGCTGGGTAGCCTGCAATTGCGCGGCAACTTCCATTACCGGGTTCATGGTGTGTTTGATACAACGCTCGAAGGCATCTTTTGCCAGGGCAGTTTTTCCTGCACGCGAGTACAACTGTCCAAGCAGGTATTCCCATCTTGCAAGCTCCTTCTTATCGTAAGCCACCGGAAGCGCCTTTTCAAGATAATATGCTGCACTGTCGTACTGTGAAGCTGTATAGAACCAGTATGCACTCACTTCATCGAGCGAGTTATGCAGGCGTTTGGGAAAAGTGGGGTCATGCCGGAGTGTCTGGATAAGTGTGGCAGCCTGCGGCATTTCATTCCTCGTAATATGGGTGCGTACCAGCCAGATCAGCGCGTCATTGCGGCTGGGAGGTTCCGACAATGCCTTATCGATCACATTGCGTTTTTCGACCGTAGACACTTTCATCACACTTCCACCTTCGTTGGCATTGCTGCCGATCACCTTATCGTAACCGTCTTCCTCCTTCGGCGAAAAGGCATAGTTCATATACTGGAAGGTCATATAGGCCGTATCGAGCGTATTGCGGTAGTAATAGGCCTGGCCCATCAGCAGGTAAAGATTGTCCATCCAGTCGCTACGCAGGTCATGCAGGAAGATGCCGGCGTTTACCTTGTAGATCACGGAATCCAGTTCCGTCTGTTGTGATGAGGTATTTTCAAGCGAATAGTTATAGAAGGACAGCAATTCGGTGTAACGGTCTATCTGCTGGGCCCGTGCGTTGTCCAGCACCCTGTTCAGCTTCTCCCGTGCATTAAAGAAAAAATTGTAATGTGTATAGGTGTTCTGGAAGAATCTCCTGGGAGCGTTGAATTTTTTCTGACCGGTTTTCTCTGCCCTCAGCGTACGGTTCTCGTATTTGGCGGGTTTTTTCAGATCAGGGTCGAGGGTTGGCTGAGCCAATCCAGGTAAAAAACAGGAAAGGCAGATTAGGAACGAAATCAGGATCCTGGTGCCTTGTGTATTGATCATCTGCGCAAACTAAAGTGATATTAACTCTTCTGCAAGAAAATTATTTTAAAGTTATCCAAATTAATTGGCTCGATTTTTATGTAGTTTGTGGCTGTCTTTTAAGGAAAACGGAACAATTTTAATGCCTGAAAACAATACAAATACCACCTTTAAGCGTTTACGTAACCGGTACCGCCTGGTGGTAATGAACGATGACAGCTATGAGGAGGTGGTAACCTTTAAGTTATCGAGGCTGAGTGTGTATATCGTTATGAGCACCATTTTCGTTTTACTGACGGGATTGACAGTGGCACTGATCGTTTTTACCCCGCTGAAATTGTATATACCGGGGTACGGCAGCGCCAGTGCAACAAAAGAATTAAGGCAGTTGAAGATCCGGACAGATTCGTTGGAACAGGCCATGCAGTACAAGGATCAATACCTGCAAAGCATAAAAAAAGTTTTACAGGGAGACGTAACCGTTAAGCTGGATACCACCTCCCTGAATATACCACCTACGGAAACAACCACAGATTAAATCCAAAGCTATGTTCAACGGAAAATCCAAAACTGAATTTGCTGCAGAAACAGGCGGTAACAGCACCAGCCTGATCGGAAACGGGACTACACTGAAAGGGGACATTACAAGTAACGGCGATCTGCGGATCGACGGAACCCTCATCGGCAATGTGCACAGTTCTGCCAAGGTAGTGATCGGCGCCAATGGCGTTGTAGAAGGCGATATCCATGGTCTGCAGGCAGACATCATGGGTAAAGTGGTCGGCACTATCAAAGTAAAGGAACTGCTTCAACTCAAGTCTTCCGGCATTGTAAACGGTAACATCCACGCTGGCAAACTGCAGATCGAACCGGCAGCAACCTTTAACGGCGCATGCCATATGGGAACGGAAGTTTCTCCGGCCGTAAATGAAAAGACTAAAGCAGCACCGGCAGCCTGATAAGAAGATTTCATGGCTCAGGTATATTTCACTGGGTAGCCAGCTAATGGTTGCCCTGGCTCTGGCCGTATGGGCCGGAATCAGTGCAGACCGGTGGCTGGGCATCGGTGTGCCCCTATTGGTTTGGGTATTACCTTTGCTCATAATTGCTGTTACCATAATAAAACTGGTAAAAGAAACAGCGCGCGACAGAAATGGAAAAAAAGACCGCCCGAATCAGACCTGATTTGTTACCCTTGTTGATCGTCTTCCTGGTTGTGAATGGTTTATTGCTGGTTTTCCGCCAGCGGATGGACGGACTGGGTGTGGATACCGCAATCCTGCTCACCGGGAACCTCATCCTGTTTGTTATTTTTTTACTCTCCTTCGTGATGCACGCCCGCAGTGCTGAAAATTCCTCTACCCCGGCTTTCCTCAGGAGCGTTTACGGCGGTATGCTGCTCAAACTTTTCGGCGGTGCTACTGCAGCTTTCGTTTATATCTTCCTGTTCCGTGATAAGGTCAACAAACCTGCCTTATTCGGTTGTATGTTCCTGTATATGCTCTACACGTTCATCGAACTCAGGGTTGTGTTGAAGAAATCCAAGACCAGCTGACGATGGCAAAACAGGAATACCCGCTCCAGCAACTTTCCCATTTCCTGCCTGAAGGAACTTTTGAAATGGTGGCAAATTACCTGCATCACTATAAAGTACACCTCACGATCACCCGCGAGCGAAAGACAGTGCTTGGTGATTATCGCCACGCCCATCGCGGATTGAATCACCGGATCAGTGTTAACGGGAATCTTAACCCGTATGCATTCCTGATCACCCTCGTGCACGAGCTGGCCCACCTGGTCACTTTTGAAAGATTCGGACACCGGGTTGCTGCACACGGAAAAGAGTGGAAAGACCTGTACCGGCTTCTGCTGCAGGAATTCCTGGGCAAACAATTGTTTCCTGCTGACGTGGAAGCTGCATTGACGAAGAGCCTTCATAACCTGCCTGCGAGCAGCTGTGCCGATGAACCACTGATGCGGGTGCTCCGGCACCACGATCATCCCGATTCAAAGGGCACCCTGGTGGAGGAACTTCCGGAAGGCACTTTGTTTGCGATTGACGGCGGACGGTTGTTCCGGAAAGGAAAGAAACTTAGAAAACGATACCAGTGTAAGGAAGTGGCAACCGGGAAATTATATCTCTTCAGCGGTCTTTACGAAGTAATCCCTGCTTAGGTCGAGTAGCATCCACAATCCACAGCCAAAGTGGCCGGACTCGCCCAGCGGGCCTTTAAGGTAGGTGAAGCCGAATTTTTCGTAAACGGAAAGCGCCTTTTTCAGCTCAGGCATCGATTCCAGGTATATATGGGAATAACCCAGGTCTGCGGCTGTACGAAGGCAGAGGCTGATCAGCTGTTTGCCAAGGCCCTTACCCCGTGCATCGGGCGACAGGTACATTTTCACCAGTTCACAATAGCCTTCAGGCAATCCTTTCGTCGGGTAAATACCAGCTCCGCCGATGATCCGGTTACCGGACTCAGCTATAAAATAAGCACTGCCTTGTTCCTGGAAAAGTTCAAAGAGGTGGTCGGTGGTGTCGTCGTAATAAACCGTGCCTGGCCTGTCTGCCCCAAATTCCTTCAACGCTGCACGGATGATCGCTGCTATCTCAGCATTGTCGTCAACAGTGATCGGTCTGATGGTTAGTTCCATGCCATAAAACTACGGCAACTTATTTATCCCAGAACCAACGCAACTATTGAGTAAAACACGACGAGAGAAGTAACGATCAGCGCGAGGAAGATCTTGTCGGCATTCCTGATGCTGTTTAAATTTTGTTTCATATGGCTGCTTTTGCGAATAACGTGCCATTCTCAGCGATTATTACCAATTAGCAAAAAATATTATTTGTGACAGACTCCCTGTTTCTTTATATTTGTCTAAAAATAAATTTAGACAAGTCTAAAAATGCGGTTAGTTTTTACTCTTATAATATTGATAGTACTGGGTTTGAGCGCTTCAGCCCAAACCCGTTGGGTGTCCGGAAAACTGGTTCATGCAGAAAACGGGGAAGCTGTTGCAGGAGCCACGATCAGTCTCCCGGCCTTGAAAATTTCGGTAGCATCAACAAGCAGCGGCAGCTTTCGGCTGCAGGTGCCGGACTCCATAATGGCCCTAGAAATAACGGCGATTGGGTTTGAGAAGCAGGTGGTCGCGCTTGATGGCGCGGAGCTGCTTGTCAGGATGCAGCCTTCGCGAAAAAGTATGGATGAAGTGGTAGTGACAGGAACCATGAGAGCGGTCCAGCGTTCTGCAAGCCCGGTTCCGGTTGAAGTATATACACCGGTCTTTTTCCGGAAAAATCCGTCACCTTCAATTTTTGACGCGCTGCAGATGGTGAATGGTGTTCGGCCACAGTTGAACTGTAATGTCTGCAATACAGGCGATATCCATATCAATGGATTGGAAGGTCCATATACCATGGTACTGATCGACGGGATGCCGATCGTCAGCAGCCTCGCGTCGGTTTACGGGTTGCAGGGTATTCCGAATTCACTTGTCGAAAGGATTGAGATCGTAAAGGGGCCCGCTTCATCACTGTATGGGAGTGAAGCGATAGGTGGACTGATCAACGTCATAACCAAACATCCGCGCAAAGCTCCTGCAGTTTCGGTGGAATACAGCGGTACCAGCTGGCGCGAACATAACCTGGATGCGGGTTTCCGCTTTGCAACAGGCAAAAAAAGCCAGTCGCTTCTGGGCATCAGTTATTACAACTTCACCCATCGTTATGATGAGAATAGGGACAATTTCACTGACGTGACCTTGCAGAACAGGATCTCACTGTTCCAGAAGATCAGCTGGCAAAGGAAGGAGAACCGGCAGGCAGCAGTTGCGGTACGCGTCATTGCGGAAGATCGCTGGGGTGGTGAAATGCAATGGACACGCAAATTCCGCGGCGGCGATTCAGTTTACGGCGAACAGATCACCACAACAAGGGGAGAGCTGATCGGGAATTACCAGTTACCGGTACCTGAAAAAATTATGTTCTCCTTTTCAGCAAACGCACATCGCCAGCGTTCTGCCTATGGCAATACAATCTTCGACGCTGACCAGCGGATCGGCTTTGGCCAGTTCACCTGGGAAAAGGATGCCGGTAGTCACCAGTTATTGTCAGGGATTGTGGGGCGTTACACCTGGTATGATGATAATACGCCGGCAACAGCTTCCGCAACAGGTGCGAAGAATTCACCTGATAAGATCTTCCTGCCGGGAATCTTTATCCAGGACGAATGGCAGCTGCATAGTGATCACCTGTTACTGACTGGTTTACGATACGACTATGATAAACGTCACGGGAACATCATAACCCCACGCATTGCCTGGAAATGGACCATTTCCGAAATGGATCACCTCAGGCTCAATGCCGGTTCCGGCTTCAGGGTAGTTAATCTTTTTACCGAAGATCATGCAGCGCTTACAGGTGCCCGTAAGGTGGAGATCGTTGGCTCGCTGAAACCGGAGAAGAGCTATAATGTGAACCTGAACTACTCCCGCAAATTCGTGGTGCCCGGTGGTTACCTGAACCTGGAAGCTGCAACCTGGTACACTTATTTTACCAACCGGATCATTCCTGATTATACCAGCGACCCGGATAAGATCATCTATTCAAACCTTGATGGTTATGCGGAATCAAAAGGATTCAGCATAAACATGGAAGCGGCTTTCCGCAACAGGTTGAGACTGACCACTGGTTTTACCCTCCAGGACGTTTCCATAACAAACAGGGATGCCGCCGGAAAAACCGCGCATAGCCGCCAGCTGCTTACCGAGCCATGGTCAGGTACATGGACGGTCTCCTACACCCTTGGAAAAGGCAACTGGATGATCGACTATACAGGGAACCTGTATGGACCGATGTTACTGCCGCTGCTTGGTCCTACTGATCCGCGGCCGGAAAAATCACCCGTATGGAGCATTCAGAATGTGCAGCTTACGTATAAGGGTAGAAAAGGAATGGAATGGTTCGGTGGGGTGAAGAACCTGCTCAACTTTACCCCGGCTCGCAATACTGATTTCATTATTGCGCGGGCTCATGATCCCTTCGACAAGAAAGTTGAGTATGGGACGGATGGTAAAGTTGTGGCTACGCCAGAGAACCCCTACGGCCTGACTTTCGACCCCAATTATGTATATGCCCCCAACCAGGGAAGAAAGCTTTTTTTCGGATTGAGATACACCTGGAAAGGCCGTACAGATTAAAAAATACAGCGGGTTGCAGCTTCCCTTACTATCTTTACGGCGTGAGGAAAGCCTCCACCATATTTTTCCTGGTGCTGTTCGTACTGGCACAGACGGAGTTGCATCAACTGATGAAACTACCCGTACTTATCGAACATTTCATTGAGCACCGCCAACTCAATTCTTCCATTACACTGCTGGATTTCCTGAAAGAGCATTACCAGGGCCACACGGTTATGGATAATGATTACCAGCGCGACATGCAGCTGCCTTTTAAAACGGCAGACTGCCTCACCGCAATCAGCTTTGTGTTTGAAGAACCTGTCTCCATAGAATTTGAGCAACAGGTTGCAGAGATCCGGAAGGAATATAATCTTCACAAGGGCTCCTTTTCTTCCAGCCAGGCGCTGCACAGCATCTTCCAGCCTCCACGGCATGCATGATCATTCACTCTCTTTGATCATGTAAAGACTAAATATGCTAAATAGAATAATCCGCTTTTCCATCCGGAACAAGCTGGTCGTAAGCCTGTTTATAATTGGGCTTATTGCCTCGGGCACCTACTCATTGACCCGTCTTCCGGTAGATGCCCTTCCAGATATCACCAGCAACCAGGTGCAGGTGATCACCGTTTCCCCGACGCTTGCCGCGCCGGAAGTGGAACGTCTTATCACATTTCCTATTGAACAGGCTGCAGCCAATATTCCTGGGATGGCGGAGCTGCGATCAATTTCCCGGTTCGGGCTTTCGGTTGTAACCATTGTGTTCAGCGACGAAACGGATGTTTACTGGGCCAGGCAACAGGTGTCCGAACGACTGATCACGGTCAAGGAACAGATTCCCGAAGGCTCCGGTACACCGGAACTGGCCCCTTCAACCACAGGTTTGGGTGAGATCTATCAATATGTGGTTAAACCGGCCAAAGGTTATGAACAGCAATATAGCCTCACCGACCTCCGGACGATCCAGGATTGGATCATCAGGCGACAATTGCTCGGTACACCGGGAGTTGCAGATATCAGCAGTTTCGGGGGACACCTGAAGCAATACGAAGTGGCTGTAATGCCCGACAGGCTGAAGAGCATGGGTACTTCGGTTGCTGAAGTATTCCAGGCGCTGGAACAGAACAACCAGAATTCCGGCGGTGCATATATCGAAAAAAATGCGACTGCATTATTTATCCGCACCGAGGGACTTGCCACATCGCTCGATGATATCCGTTCCATTTTTGTCAAACATACCGCAGAAGGGGTTCCGGTTTACCTGCGCGACGTTGCCGATGTTCGCATAGGCCATGCCGTCAGGTACGGTGCAATGGTTTACGAAGATGAGGGTGAAGTTGCCGGGGCTGTGGTGCTGATGCTGAAAGGAGCCAATGCGTCGCAGGTGGTTGCGGAAGTAAAACGAAAAATGGAGGCGATCCGGGAAACCCTTCCCCCGGGCATTGAGGTGGAACCGTTTTATGACCGCACCAAAATGGTCGGCAATGCCATTAGTACAGTAAAGAAGAACCTGGTGGAAGGCGCATTGATCGTGGTGCTGGTGCTGGTGCTGTTTCTCGGTAACCTGCGTGCAGGACTGATCGTAGCCTCAGTGATTCCCTTATCAATGTTGTTTGCGGTGATCATGATGGACCTGTTCGGCATTTCCGGCAACCTGATGAGCCTGGGTGCGCTTGATTTCGGCCTCATTGTCGACGGCGCCGTGATTATTGTGGAAGCAGTGTTGTTCCGGTTATATCATTCAAAGACATTCGCAGGTATCCAGCAGATTTCCGGCGACCAGATGGATGATGAGGTAGCAAAAGCTTCCGGCAAAATGATGAATGCCGCCATATTTGGCCAGATCATCATCCTCGTAGTTTACCTGCCGATCCTGTCACTGGTGGGCATAGAAGGAAAAATGTTCCGTCCCATGGCACAGACCGTTGCCTTCGCACTGGTTGGCGCATTCCTGCTTTCTGTTACTTATGTGCCCATGGTGACTTCACTGGTGCTGAGCAAGAAGCTAAGACATAAAAAAGTATTGTCAGACAGGTTAATGGATAAGGTGACCAGTTGGTACCGTCCCTTGCTTCTAAAGTCGCTGGCCTTTCCTAAAACAGTGGTGGCAGGCGCTTTGGTTCTGTTTGTAATCACGATCTTCCTCATGAACAGGCTGGGTGGTGAATTCATTCCGGAACTCGAGGAAGGGGACTTTGCAGTCGACACCCGCGTACTACCCGGCAGTGCACTTTCCGCTTCTGTAAATGTTTCCCGGAAGGGTGCAGAGATCCTTAAGAAACGATTTCCTGAAATTGAAAAGATCGTAACACGGATAGGAGCGGGTGAGATTCCAACTGATCCGATGCCCATCGAGGTAGGGGATATGATCATTTTGCTGAAGGACAAAAAGGAGTGGACTTCGGCCCGGACCTATGATGAACTGGCCAACAAAATGAGTGCGGCGCTCGCAGAGATCCCGGGCGTTACGGCCGGTTTTCAATTCCCGGTACAGATGCGGTTCAATGAACTGATCTCGGGGGCAAGGCAGGATGTAGTCTGCAAAATTTATGGTGAGAACCTGGATTCTCTGGTGCGCTATGGAAACCGGATGGGAGAGATCATCCGGCAGGTAAGTGGTGCGCGGGATATTTATATCGAAAGCATTAGCGGATTGCCACAGGTCGTGGTGAAGTATAACCGCGAGGCAATGTCACGTTACCGGTTATCCGTAAACGAAGTAAACCGTTTGATCAGGGCCGCATTTGCTGGTGAGAGTGCCGGTCTCGTGTATGAGAATGAACGGCGGTTTGACCTGGTCGTTCGGCTGAGCCCGGAGGGACGGACAGACCTGAACGATATCAACCAGTTGCTGGTTCCCACTCCAATGGGTTCCCAGATCCCCCTGTACCAGGTGGCGGACGTGCAGGTAAAGGATGGATTCAGCCAGATCCAAAGGGAAAATGCCCGCCGGCGGATTGTTGTGGGTTTCAACGTTCGCGGCCGCGACGTGGAATCCGTTGTGGAAGAGCTGCAGGGCCGTGCGAGAAAGCAACTGAAATTGAATGCCGGTTACTCGGTTCACTACGGCGGACAGTTTGAAAATCTGCAGGAGGCCAAACAGCGGCTTGCGATTGCAGTGCCTGTTGCCTTGTTGCTGATCTTTCTCCTACTGTATTTTTCATTCGGGTCTATGCGTTATGCACTACTCATCTTTTCGGCTATCCCGCTCTCTGCTATCGGCGGAGTGTTGGCGCTTACTCTTCGTGGAATGCCGTTCAGCATCTCGGCAGGCATTGGATTTATTGCGCTCTTTGGTGTAGCGGTATTAAATGGGATCGTCCTCATTGCCGAATTTAACCGGTTAAAACAGCAGGGCATCACAGATATAAATCAATTGATCATGGAAGGAACTACCATAAGGCTGCGGCCTGTGCTGATGACCGCTGCCGTTGCTTCGCTCGGCTTCCTGCCAATGGCACTGAGCCACGGTCCGGGTGCAGAAGTACAGCGTCCGCTTGCGACTGTCGTGATTGGCGGACTCATCACGGCAACCATGCTTACACTGGTTGTATTGCCCATTGTATTTCGCTGGGTTGAACAACGTCAAATGAAGCGCCGCACAAGTAACGTCATGGGAACGGTTATGCTGGCAATTCTTCTTCCGATCCTGGGAAGTAATAACAGTTTTGCACAAACGAAAACTGCGAGGCGGGTTCCGCTCGACTCTATGTTACAGATCCTGCAGCGGGAAAATCTCTCATTGCAGGCTGGCCGGAAAAAATCGGATTACTGGTCCGTTTTGAGCAAAGGAACTGTAGAACTGCCGAAGACCCAACTTGGAGTTGAGTATGGAAATATCAACAGTGCCGCCAACGACAGCAGGTTGTTTGTCAGCCAGGGTTTTTCCCTGCCTGTAGTTTACCGCCGTCAGCGGCAGTTATATGAAAAGGAGCGCGCCGGCCAGGATGCCAATGTGAACCTGCAGGCAGCTGACCTTCGCAGGGAAACCAGGCGCCTGTTTTATTCGCTTGCAGAACTCGATGAGAAAGAAAAGTTGTTGGTTCAGCTTGATTCTGTTTTCACCCGTTTCCTTACCGTATCTGAACTCAGGGTTAAAACGGGGGAAGCTGCACCGCTGGAGAAGACCTCAGCTGAAGCGCAGGCCGGACTATTGGAACTGCAGATCCAGGAGCTGAAAGCAGACCGGCTGGTGATGCAGGAACAACTGGCGAGGATCCTTAATACCGACGAATACCTTCTGCCGCAATACGGGCGCATTGAAATGGAATTGCCGGCTCTGGATGAAGCCGGAAGTCACCCGCTGGTTCAGTATCAACAACAGCAGGTTGAAATTGCCGAAGCCACAGCTGCTGCAGAGAAGGCGAAATTAACGCCCGACCTTAGCGTGGGGTATGGCAACCAGTCGATAGTTGGTTACCAGTCACCCGATGGAGTCAACCAGAAATACTATGGCAGTGGCGATCGCTTTCACCTGGTCAACCTCACGATGTCACTTCCGCTTTTTATGAAGGCGACCCGCAGCCGGGTGAAAGCTGCAACTGTTGAAGCGGAAGCTGCTTCCATTTCCGTTAAGGCTGCTGAGCGTTCCATCCACTTCCGGAAAAGAGAACTTATGGAAGAATACCGGAAACTCAGGCAACAGGCCGACTACTATATTGGTAACGGTAATGCACATGCCGAAATGCTTCAGCGCCAGGCGGGACTTTCCTTTACAAACGGGGAGATCAACTACCTGCAATGGACTCAGCTGATGAACCAGTCTTTATCTATCCGTTTGGGATATCTTGAGGCAGTACGTGCCCTTAACCAGACAATTATTGAATTGGAATATATCAATGGAAACTAATGAAAATCCAAAATAAAATATTGAACCTTTTATTGCTGCTGGTAATGGCAGGATGTGCATCTCCCGCAAATGAGGAGGCACCGGCAGAAAATAAACAACCGGAAGAAATTGTTGAACTGAGTGAAGAGCAGTTAAAGAATGCAGGCATTGTGGTGGGCCAGGCGAATGATACTGTGGTAAGTTCTGAATTGCGGGTGAATGGAATGATCGACGTGCCGCCGCAGAATATTGTTTCCGTAAGCTTTCCGCTTGGTGGCTACCTGAAATCAACAAAGCTGTTGCCAGGTATGCATGTCAGCAGGGGAGAAGTGATCGGGATGATAGAAGACCAGGCGCTGGTTCAGCTTCAACAGGATTACCTGGTCACAAAATCGAAGCTCGAATACCTTCGCCAGGAATATGAACGTCAGAAACTCCTGAATGAACAGCAGGTGAATGCAGGAAAAGTTTTTGAACAGGCTGCAACTGACTACCGGTCACAGCAGGTATTGCTGAAAGGGTTCTCGGAAAAGTTACAGCTGGTTGGAATTGATCCTGCAAGGCTTGATGAATCAAATCTGTCGCGCTCTGTTGCCCTTCGTTCGCCGATAAATGGATACGTGTCGCGGGTGAATGTAAATATTGGCAAGTATGTCAACCCGACTGATGTTCTTTTTGAACTGATCAATCCCGACGATATGCACGGGGCGCTCACGGTATTTGAAAAGGATATCAGTAAGGTCAGGATTGGACAGAAAGTGATCATGCAATTTGTAGATGATCCGGAGCGCACTTACAATGGTGAAGTGATTGTATTCACCCGTAATGTTGACGAAAGCAGGAGCGGCATCGTGCATTGTCATTTTGAAACGATGCCGAAAAATCTTATGCCGGGCATGTTCCTGAATGCGCGGATCCTGCTCGACAAACGCCAGGCCCTGGTTGTGCCGGATGAGGCCATTGTCAGGTTTGGAGGTCGTCAATATGTTTTTGCCAAAGAAGGTCCTAACAGGTTCAGGATGGTGGAAGTAAAAGTCGACACGGTTTCTGTAGATCAACTCGGGATCACAAGTGCCGACCAAACGCTGAAAGAAAGCCAGCTGGTGTTGCGTAATGCCCACGCCGTGCTTGGCAAGATGAAGAATACAGCAGAGGAAGAATAGTATCGCTTATTCCGTTTATTCCAGTCCGAAACGGTAAGCCTCACGAACCGGCGTCCAGGTGTCGATCACTTTGACGTCGGTTAGTGCTGTTGCGCTATGCAGAACGTGCGGGGGAATGACCTGCAGGTTGCCGGCTTTGAATACGGTTGTAATGCCACCGATCGTCATTTCAAGTTCACCTTCCACGATGAAAGTGATCTGTTCATTTTCGTGCTCATGTTCAGGCAATTTGCTGCCTTTTTTTATTTCCCAGATCCCAAGTGTTGTCTGTTCACCATGCACAAATTTGCCGAACAATCCGGGTACCACTTCCTTAGCCGGAATATCATTGAGATGCATCATAGCAGATCATATTTTATTGTTCAAAAAAACAAACACTTCCACCGACCCATTCTTTATCCTTGTTGTAGCGAACTCCAATCATTTTACCTTTGCTGAGCCGCGCTAGGTTGATGGCTGGCTTCGGTCTTGCCCAGCCATCTTTCCAAATATACATCATCCTGATCTCCGCTTTGGCAGGTTCATCAGGTGTAGGAATTACCTCCGCGTATTGTACTTTTTTCTGCAGGATCCAGTTTTCCGGATCTTTTATTTCTTCCAGGTCATTTTTGGTAAGATCGATCACCACGCCCTGCCCTGCGAAGGAAAACAGGGGCTTGAGGACATAGTTTTCCAGGTCCTGTGGCATTTCCTTTATTTCATTCAGGAACCTGGTCTCCGGTACGTACGGGTGATGTATAAATGGAAGCGTGAATTTGCTGATGCGGTAGAACCAGTTTGGATGCGGCAACCATTCCACATCAAGTGGCTGGGTTATGTCAACAAATTCACCCAGGTTGTCCTTCTGGCTCCTGAGGTCATCGAAGATGACCCTGTTGTATATGCGCCTGATCCTTGTCTTGTGCCCATTGTTCAGGTAAAACAACTGGTCGCCTTCGCGGATTAGTTCGGTTATACATATGGGTTGTATTCCTGTGTATTCCCGGGTGCAGTAGAAATCGATCCGTGTCTTCTGTTCATGTGGTTTGATCTCGAGCAATACTACTTCCTCAGGTGAATATGGTCCAAGTAAAAGGTCTTCAAGTTCTGCAAGATATGTTTCACGATCGTAGCCGCCCAGGAATTGTGAGTAGTTCCCGGGGATCTGGAAATGGTCGCGCAGGATATCAGGATAATATACCTGGAAAGCAAACAGGGTAGGGAAGCCTTGCATTTCGATCAGTTGTGGCTCCAATTCGTTTTGTGCGTTCCGGCAAATTCCAAAGTCAAAAGCGATCATGTGGGGATGGCTGTTTTCGCCGGGCACCCTTTCATGATCGGGAATACTTTTTTCTGTCAGCTGTTTGAAGTCCGGTTTTAGGATCACATCTATAATGCTTTCGCATGCATCAGTGAGTTTGGCCGCGAAAGCTTTGTCAATGAAAACCGGTGTCTCTGCCACCCTGAATTCTATTGCCCCGGGATGGTGATTGTGTAAGTCTGCCAGGAATGATTCGTAACGCTGAACGGTAAATGCTTTGTTGAATGCCTCCCTTATTGCCGGAACCATAGTTTATAGTTGTAAAATCAAATGTAAAAATTCAAAATTAAAAAAGCCCCGTTGGGGGCTCTTCTGTTATTGACTTTGTACTTTTTCGATTCCTTCTCTCAGGAAATTTGGTAACACACTTCCGTATGTCTTCAGGATCTTGTCCGGGTCGTTGAGATGTTCGATCATGCTTTTCCATTTGGCAAGTCCATGATTGGCAATAACAGTCTTTTTCTTGTCTTCGCGCTGCAGGTACATCGACATGCCAGTCGCATCAGCCTCAGGATGGAATTGCGTGCCTATCATGTATTCATTAAAGCGGATGGCCATCATGGCGCGCTCGAGGGGTACATGCGGACGTTCCTTTTCAATCGCAAGGATCTTTGCGCCCATACGGCGGATAAGCGCATGATCGGGTTGGATCACCTGGAAATCACGGCTGTCCACCGCGTAGAAAGGATCCATCAGGCTGTCAAACACGGTTTCTTTTTGCGCTCCCGGAAGCATGTGCACGGGGAAGACGCCAAATGCTGTTGACTTTCGCGGGGCTACTGTCCCAACCTTGTAATGCCGGCAGGCTAGTTGGAAAGAATGACAGATGAAGAAGACATATTTTTTCCTGGTGTTAGAATGCTGCCTGTTATGGTTTTCGACGCTGTTCAACCAGCTGAAATAAACAGTTTCCCATTCGCTACCTTCACTTTCCAGTGGTGAGCCCGGCCCGCCGCTCGAAATGTAAAGATCATAACTCAGGTCCGGCACCTTTTTGCCCAGGCGTACTTCAAATTCATCCCATTCCAGGTCGATCTGGTGCTCATCCCCAAATGAATTCAAAATTTCCCTGATACAACGCATGCCCTGGTTCTCCTGCCCCTCATAGAGGTCCAGGATCGCCACCCTAACCTTATTTCCCTTCGCTTGCATAGCACCAAAAATACGCTTTTTCACCTTTTTTCACCCGACGGGTGGCACCCGACGGGAGAGACCCGACGGGAGAGACCCGACGGGAGAGGCAGCGTCAGCGAACGAAAACGGATTTGCCGCCGAGAACGGTGCGGAGTACGCGGGTGGACAGGATGCTATCGGGGGCGACCTTCATAAGATCCTGGTCGAGCAGGATGAAGTCGGCCAGTTTGCCCTTCTCGATGCTACCTTTTTCTTTTTCTTCGAAGTTGCTTTGGGCGGCCCAGATGGTCATGCCTTTTAGGGTGTTTTCACGGCTCAGGGAATTTTCGACCTGGTAGCCTTCTGCGGGATAACCTTTGCTGTCTTTTCGTACTACTGCAGCATAGAATGTTTTAAAGGGAGAGATGTCTTCAACAGGGAAATCAGTACCAAGGGCAATCCAATTATTCTGCTTCAGCAGGTCGTTATAAGCATACGCTGTTTTTTCCCTTTCCTTACCAAGGCGTTCACCTGCCCAATACATGTCTGATGTTGCATGTGTGGGCTGTACAGAAGGAACAATATTGAAATTGCCGAACAAACTGAAATCCGCCGGGTCAACCACCTGCGCATGTTCGATCCGCCAGCGCTTGTCGTTCTTTCCTTTCAGATATTTCGCATATATATTCAGGACCGTCCTGTTACCGCTGTCGCCGATTGCATGTGTGCACATCTGGAAATCCGTCGGCGCAAGCAGGGCGGCAACAGAATCAAAGTGTTCCCTGTCGCTCAGCAGGAAACCATAATGACCCGGCTTGTCACTATATGGCTTAAGCAGGCAGGCTCCCCTCGACCCAAGTGCGCCGTCTGCATAAACTTTAAATCCACGTACAGTCAGCCTTTCCGTTTTGATCGGTCCTTTCGGCAGAATGTAATCGTAGTTTCTTTTTGCGTCGCTTAACATCGCATATACGCGCATTTGCAGGTCACCCTTCTTCTGCAGGCTGTCAATAAATTCTACATTGGTGTAATCAAGACCGCAGTCGTCGACAGTTGTAAGTCCCACTGCGAAGCAATTCGCTTCCGCACTCAACAACGCGGACCTGACCTGGTCTGCTCCCGGCGCTGGTATAACCGCAGCTACCCTGTCTACGGCATTATCGATCAGCAATCCGGTAGCTACACCATTCTTCACTTCCACTTCGCCCCCGGTCATTTTATCCCCGGCTTTCACACCTGCCAAAGCCAGCGCTTTGTTGTTTGCAATTGCTGCATGTCCATCAATCCTCGACAGGATCACAGGGCGATCAGGAAACAGTTTATTCAGCTCATCATTGGTTGGAAATTCTTTTGCCTGCCAGTCGTTCTGGTCCCACCCGCGACCTACCAGCCATCCTTCGGGATAACGAACAGCAAAGGATTTCAGGCTGTCGAGTATGGCAGACCAGCTGTCTGTGCCTACCAGGTTCACTGTTTGGAGACCGAGCCCGTATGCATAAAAGTGGCAATGGGCATCGATAAACCCGGGATACAAAAATTTTCCCCCGGCATCAATAACTTCAGCACCCTCGTAACCATCAAGTATTTCCTTATTGGTTCCGGAAGCGAGGATCCGGCCGTCTTTAACGGCAAGTGCTTCGGCGGTTGAGAAATTTTCATCAACCGTGTAAATGTGGGCATTGTGTACTACCAGGTCGGCAGGTTTTTTTCCCGAACAGGAGAGCAGGATTGCTGACATGGCCAGCATCAAAAATGATATACGCATAAGGGGCAAATATAAATCAGATACCGTAGAGGAACTGGTCTTTGATATAGTCGACCACAGCCACCATGCTGTTGGTTTCATTATAAACCCTCAGCTGCCTGTCTGCACCAGTGCCTGTTTCAAGCAGGTTGGGAACGAGTGATAAAATATGCCTGCTGCCGAGCTGGTCAACCACATCATCAACAAAATCGAGCAGTTCATAGATCAGTACGCGGGTATTCACTTCTTCCTCTTTCCCGAAATCGATCAGCCTGCCGTCAATGCCATACCGGCTTGCGCGCCATTTGTTCTCGTTGATCAGTGCACGTGAGTACTGGATATAATTCATGTTGTTCGTGCGAAGCTTATAGATCTTGGCACAAATAGCCTGGAACAGCGCCGCAATGATGATTGTTTCATGTGTGGTCAGCGGAACATCACAGATCCTGAACTCAACCGTATTAAAGAAAGGATGCACACGCAGGTCCCACCAGATCTTTTTCGCATTGTCGATGCAGTTCGTTTTCACGAGCATCTTAATATAATTATCGTAATCCTCAATGGTAGCGAAATATTCGGGTATACCTGTCCGTGGGAATTTGTCGAAGACTTTTGTGCGGAATGATTTATAGCCCGTCTGTCGTCCTTCCCAGAAGGGCGAATTGGTGCTCAATGCATAAATATGGGGAAGAAAGTAGCGCGTGCTGTTTGCAATATGGTTGGCCATTTCCCGGCTTTCCATTCCAACATGCACATGCAACCCGAAAATGAGGTTACTGCGTGCTGCTTCCTGTAGCTCGTTAACGATTTCACTGTAACGTACGTGGTCTGTGATCAGCTGGCTTTCCCAGTGACTGAAGGGGTGGGTTCCTGCTGCACCCATTGCAAATCCAAGTTCAGTGGCCACCTGTGAAATAGTTTTGCGCAGGGTAGCCACATCATGCAATGCTTCGTCAATGTCTTTACAGATATCCGTACCTACTTCCACTACGGCCTGGTGCATTTCCGCTTTCACCTTATCCTTGATGAGCTTCTGGCCCTCCAGCACAATGCGCTGCTCATGGCTCTTCAGCTCCCGGCTTTGCGGATCAATCACCATATACTCTTCTTCGATTCCCAGGGTGAATTGTTGGTAATTGATGGCACTCATGATTCGTCAGTAACGGTTAGGATTTATACAAGGTTTGTTTTTGCAGAACTGCGTTGAACATATTTACCCCAGGTAAGATTGTCTTTCCCTGGTTGATGTGCCATCGCTCTTTCGATCGCATAATTCGCAGCGGTTTCAACAACCCAGGCGAAGTTATCTTCTCCCACGCTTTTTATTTCAGCATCAGGAGCAGGGTTGCAAAAGTCGATCGCATATGGAATACCATCCCGTACGGCCAGTTCAACGGTGTTGAAATCATAGCCAAGGAAATGATTAAGCTGAAGTACGATTTCTTCCATTTGTTTCAGCCGCTCTGGAGACGGCGAAAAACCGGCCTGATAACGGAGGTGATGCGGGTTACGCGGCTCATAAGGCATAATGCGCACTTCCTTCCCGCCTATGCAATAACACCGGTAGTATTCGTCAAAAATTATTTCTTCCTGCAGAAGCATTACGAGCTGGCCGGTTTCAGCATGTTTTTCAAAGAAATCTTCCATGCTGGTTAGCCGGTAAACATTTTTCCAGCCACCCCCGGCGAATGGTTTCATATATGCGGGGAATCCAACATATTTAAAAATCCCTTCCCAGTCGAGCGGGTAGGCAAGATTGCTGAATGACTGGTCAGTTGTATCGGATGGTAGGTCCCGCGATGGAAGTATCACGGTCTTCGGTACCGGAACCCCGATTTTTGTTGCAAGACAATTGTTGAAGAATTTTTCGTCGGCACTCCACCAGAAGGGGTTGTTGATCACAGCCGATCCACACAAAGCCGCGTTTTTCAGGTAAGCGCGGTAAAATGGAACATCCTGGGATATACGATCAACTATTACTGCGTATTCTGTTGGCTCTCCCTGCATTACCTTTTCTATGCGTACCGGTTCTGCCACAATTCCTTCTATATTCCTGCTATTGATCTGTTCGATGAAAGCCATTGGAAAACTCCGTTCCTGCCCAAATAGGATGCCGATCTTTTTCATATCTCATTCAACAGTTTAGTGATTACTAACTGTTTTCAATATACTATTATTTAGTGAAAAACATGTATTTTGAGCGTTCAGAACAATTACTCTCAGTACAGACATGACGGAACAGATTTGCCCCGAGAAAACTTCGACCCTGACCACCCAGCAATTTGAGATAAAATCGGATCACCTCGAGAGGCAGGTAACCATTTCAACATGGACGCCTAAGCAACTCAGTTCATATGAACTTCCTGCACTGCTGCTCATCAACGATGGACAGCAAATGGAATCATTAGGACTCACGGATATTTTAGAAGATAACATCCAGCGACTCACAAAAAAAATTATAACCGTTGCCATTCATGCCGGCCCGGAAAGAAAACAGGAATACGGAACGGCAGGAGTACTTGACTACCTCGGCCAGGGCAGCAAAGCCATGGCATACACTTTATTTATTTTTGAAGAACTGCTTCCATTTGTCCGCCGCCAGCTTGGCTACGAACAATTCAGTGAAAAGATCTTCGCAGGTTTTTCCCTCGGCGGCCTCAGTGCACTCGACATCGTCTGGGCTCACCCGCATGAATTTTCTGCAGTAGGTGTGTTTTCCGGATCCCTATGGTGGCGCACGATCGACCAGGACGATCCGGCATACAGCGACGACCAGCACCGGATCATGCACCAGCTCATCAGGAAAGGAAACTATGCCTCATGGCTGAAATTCTTTTTCTCCACCGGTACCATGGATGAAACCCATGACCGCAACAACAACGGCATCATTGATTCGATCGACGATACGCTCGACCTGATGAAAGAATTAACTGCCAAAGGTTATGACCAGCATCACGACATGAAATATCTCGAACTCTCCGACGGCAAACATGATATTGCAACCTGGGCAAGGGCGATGCCTGCGTTCCTGGAATGGACTATGATTACACGATAAAAGAACCTGTAATGAGGAAGAACAAAAAGAGAGGTTCCTGATCCTGAGTTTTATGACAAAACAATTACCACCTTAAAAGACCAGGAACCATTGCTAAGATAATTTGCTCATCTTCACAGGCAATGCCCTTTTAGTGGTATTCTCCTAAGCAAACAGGTCAATAAGTGATTTATTCACCTATTGACCTGTTCACGTATTCACAGCAACTTCTATTTAGAAGTTAAACCGCAAACTTATTTGGCTGCTCCAGCGCGTATTATTATACAACGTAGTACCATCGCTGATCTGGTATGGTTGTCCCAGCGCATTGGTCTGCGGAATGAACCTGTATGTCGGAGTTGTTGTTCCGCTTTGGTAGCCTGCAAACTGCAGGATCTGCACCTGGTCAAAGTTTGCAAAGTACTGGCGTCCCCAATCCTTGTCCAGCATATTTGTAAGGTTGAACACATCATAGCCGATCTGGAAGCTGTACACTTTATTAGAGAGCGTAAGGTTGAAATCCTGTTTAATACCAAGGTTGATCACATTGGTGAAAGGCAGCCTTGCACCATTGCGCTCTGCATGCTGGCCCCTCATTTTACTCAGGTATTTATCATCTTCAATAAATGCATTGAACAACTCTTTCTGTTTTGCAATGTTGGAAGCAATTACCTGCGGGTCAGTTGTAGATGACGGGAATCCGGGAACTGTATTCTGGTAAAGGAATACCATTGACTGTAAATCTGTCTCTGTAGGAATATACATGAGGTCGTTGAAGTCAACACCATCCTGCCCGATGTTTCCGGTCATGGTATAACTTACCGGGCTTCCTGACTGTCCCACATAATCAAGCGTAATAGTGGTTGCCATCTTCTTGTTCAGGTAACTGATCTTCCTGGAAACATATGCAGTGATGCGGTGTCCCAGGTCGAAGTCGGAACGGGTGCGACCAATATAGTTCCGTCCATCCACTGCTTCCATGTTGTTCCAGTTGGAAGAGTTAATGGAACTGGTTGCCTCATTCTTCACGAGTGAAGAGCCGTACACATAATTCGCATTGGCAGCCCAGCCATTCCTGAATGCTTTGTCGATAGTAAAGCTGAAGTTGTAGGCGAATCCTTTTTTGTCTTCGTTATTAGAAACAAGGATTATAGAAGTATAGGGGTTACGTCCCTCGTTGCCTGCCGGCAGGTATGGCCGCAGAGCGATCTTGCGATCAACAAACGGGATCTTCGGATCGTATACCGTGCGTTCATCAGGACCAGTGGTGGTAACCCTTGTATTCGGATCGAAGACAAGGTTGGTCCAGTCAACTTCATGGATGTTGTGTGTGAACAGCGCTTCTGCGGTGAAAGTCCAGCCATTGCCGAAGCGCTTATCCATCGCGAGTGAATAACGTAATACCTGTGGCAGTTTGAAGTCCTTTGCAACCAGGTTCAGCTCTCCCTGCGGAATAACTGTAGTTACACCGAAATCTGATGCAGTATACTGGTTGTTCACATCGCTGCGGAATGGAACTTTCGTGCCATCGGGGAAGGTAATACCGTTGTTGTTCTGGCGATCGATTGCCCCGGCTGTTACACCTGTATTCTGGAAGCCGCCTCCAGGCCATACCAGCGGGATCCTTCCTGAAAACAGGCCGATACCACCACGTATAGTAATATTCTCTTCCGGGATATTATACTTAAACCCGATCCTGGGTGAAAACATAAACTTCGGCTTGAACATCTTTCCTGTCTCAGCACCTTTCAGGTCGTAGTACTGCCCGATGATTGCAGCAGCTGTATCCCGGAAGAATGCATCCGTAACGGGGTCGTCCTGGAACGCGGTACGGTCTGCACGCAGTCCAATTGTCAGTGTGAAATTGTTATCGAACTTGATATCATCACCCACGAAGAATCCGAGCCTGTTGGTTTTAAATTCCGCAGCGGCACCTTCCGAATTGTCACCGATCTTGTTTCCGTCAACCAGCGAGTATCCTCTCCGGTAACGGATGGGAGCGCCTTCACGGATAAATTCTCCCATATTGGCATACTGGTAGAAGCCGTAATTCCTGTTGATGAACAGGTTATATGTTTTGTTGAAGTCCAGGTCAAAACCTGCCGTCAGGGTGTGTTTGCCCTTGATCACTTTCAACGCGTCGAAGATGTTGATGATGTCCTGTTTCAGCAGGTTGGCGGTTGACGAAATGTCACTGCCGAAATTCAGGTTCCCACTTCCATCCCTGATCTGGATCTCGGGGAAAGGATTTCCGACAATCGCGCGGTCATCCTTTACCGTTGTTACCGTCGCACGCAGTTTGTTGGAAACGGAATTGTTGATCTTTGTATTCAGTTCCGCAGATCCCGAATGTGTTATGGATGGATAATATTCCGCGTTATTAAAGAAGTAGATATTCGTATTCGCACTCCTGTCGGGGTTGGTCCTCTCCAGTTTCGTATATCGATAGCTTGCGATCAGCTGGTTGGATGGATTGATGTTCCAGTCGATCCTTGATGCCAGCCTCGTTGCCTCGATCTGGTCGGGGTTGTTGATGTATTCGCCCGGATCATAATTATATGCCGACTTCAGGTGATTGACCAAAACATTCACACTGTCATTCCTCAGGTAACGGCCAACATAGAATGATGTATCGAAGGGCTGTGGACGGTTATCATCCTGCTTTTCGAGGTTGGCAAAAAAGAACAGCTTATTCTTGATGATGGGACCGCCGACCCTGAAGCCGTAAGTCTTGTTCGAAAAGTCGGGCAGGCGTGTGCGTTCGGATTTTCCTGTCGCAGGGTTCACGGTCGCAAGGGGGCTCTTGCCTGTCAGCTGCTCATTCCTGAAAATGTAATATACCGACCCGGTAAGGGTATTTGTTCCCTGGCGGGTAATGGCGTTGATACCACCGCCGGTGAAGTTACCGAGGGAAACATCATAAGGTGATAGTTGAACGGCGATCTGGTCGATCGCATCAATGCTGATAGGTGGTGCTCCGGCACGGCCACCATTGGTACCCTGGTCACTCAAACCAAATACGTCGTTGTTTACTGCCCCGTCGATCATGAATGAGTTGTACCTGTTGTTCTGTCCCGCGATGGATAAACCACCGGTGGACGTCACCTTTACCTGCGGAGTAAACCGCAGGTAATCTGAAAGATTTCTGCCCACAGACGGAAGGTTGGCGATCTTGTCACGGCCTATCGCTGTTTCTGTTCCTCCTTTGCCCGAAGCGCTCGTATTCCGCCGGCCGGCAACCACAACTTCGGTAAGCGTGCTCTGCTTGTCGCGCATCTGTGCATCCTGGCTGGATGATTCTCCCAGGTTCAAATGGATATCCGTACGGGTTACATTATCAAAACCCACATGTGTAAACGTAATTGTGTAGGGACCGCCCGGGTTCATGTTGTGAATCGAATATTGCCCCGATGTGCGGGTAACAGTTTTGTATTCAGTTCCCGTCGGGGTATGTACGGCTGTTACTGTAGCGCCTACCAGGGCTTCGCCGGTTGCCGATTTAACGGTTCCCGTCATGCTGCTGGTAGTTACCTGAGCCAATGTGACGATCGAAAATGCCATTAGCAGGCATATTAGTCCGGCAATTCGCTTCATAAGCATATATGTGTGTTATTTAGCTGCAAATAAAATAAATAAAAGTCTAATGGGATTAAGACAATATTAACAAATTGTCATGCCAGCAGGGCTGCCCGGCCCCCGGAGAACAACTGGGTATTCCCGTCCCTAATATTCGTTAGTTTTGTGGTTAAATAATCACTATGCTGGATAGTATCGAAAGTGCTATAGAAGACATCAGGAACGGAAAGATGGTCATCGTGGTGGATGATGAGGACAGGGAAAATGAGGGGGATTTTATCGTTGCCGCCCGCCACGTGACGCCCGAGGTAATCAATTTCATGAGCAAGGAGGGGCGTGGACTGATCTGTGTTCCGCTGGTGGAGGACAGGTGCGAAGAACTTCAGCTGGAAATGATGGTTAACAGCAATACCGCCCTTCATGAGACTGCTTTTACCGTTTCCGTTGACCTGCTGGGTCATGGTTGCACAACCGGAATTTCCGCCCATGACCGCGCAAAAACGATCCAGGCACTGATCAACCCATCAACCAAGCCGTCCGACCTTGGCCGGCCCGGACATATTTTTCCCCTGAAAGCCAAGAAAGGTGGTGTACTCCGCAGGGCAGGGCACACAGAAGCCACAATAGACCTGGCACGCCTCGCCGGCCTCGAACCTGCCGGTGCACTGGTGGAAATTATGAACGAAGACGGCACCATGGCCAGGCTTCCCGAGCTCGAGCAGCTGGCGAAAAAGTTCGGCATGAAGCTGATCTCCATCAAAGACCTGATCGAATACCGCCTGAAGCGCGATACCCTGATCGATGAAGAAGTGCGGGTTGATATGCCTACAAAATACGGCCATTTCAAGATGGTCGCGTTCCGCGAGAAACATACCCAGAATGAACATATTGCATTGATAAAAGGCGAGTGGGAAAAAGATGAACCCGTTCTCGTACGGGTGCATTCTTCCTGCTTTACCGGCGATATCCTCGGTTCCCTCCGCTGCGACTGTGGCGAGCAATTGCATAAAGCCCTCCAGATGGTTGAAGCGGCCGGCAAGGGTGCGGTCCTTTACATGAACCAGGAAGGACGCGGTATCGGCCTGATGAACAAGCTGCAGGCTTATAAGCTGCAGGAAGAAGGGATGGATACTGTTGAGGCTAACCTGCACCTGGGCTTCCCGATGGACAAGCGCGACTATGGCGTGGGCGCCCAGATCCTGCGACACCTCAATATCACCAAGCTGAAACTCATCAGTAACAACCCGAAAAAACGGGCTGGCCTTATTGGCTACGGTCTTGAGATCGTCGAGTGCGTTCCCATCAAGGTCAAACCAAACCCCCACAACGAAAAATACCTGAAGACAAAGCGCGACAAACTGGGACACCGGATCCTCGACGGAGAATAAATGTTTCCATTTTTAGTGGCTCGCCTCATCGCTTGAGTCCACCGTAGGGGGAACACCTAACTCTTTCTTCTTCTTGCGGCGGAACAACTCATTGATCCGGTCGAATTCCTTTCGGTAGGAGATACTTACACCCGAACGCTGCAGGGCGTTCTGCGCGATGTAGCTCCAGTTATTCTTATAGAAGAACGTGATCCGGAATTTGCCGTCGGGTGTCAGCTTGTATTCGGCTGTAACATCGGGGAGGAACTGGAATGTAGACGCCTGCTGCGAACCTATCCCGAAATCGATGGCGCTTCCCACCACGAAAGTGAGTCGCTCATTTAAAAAGCTTTTCCCTACACTCAGGTTGATATTGGTACGGTCGGGGAGTGTGATCTGGGAGTTGGATTCTCCTGTAATGTTTGTGCCACTGTAAAGTGAAGCACTGAGGTTTACCTTCAGGCTCTTATCATTGAATACATTCTGAAGGAGCTTGGAAAACTCATTGGTGAGCACGCTCGACAGGAAACCGGAAATGCTGCTCGAAACCAGGCTTTCGAATGCCGTGCTTGCAAATGATGAACTGTTGTTTGACGTACTTCCGGCAGCCGTAAGCGGTCCAAAGCTGTTGAACAGGATCAGGTAGGACACCTGTTTGTTCAATTCATTTTCGTCACGATGGATGATCTGGATCAAGGCCTGCGCTTCCGAATTGTTTTTGAGCGAACTGTTTTCAGGAAGCTCGATCTGGAATTTGATCCTCGGCTGGGTTAGTCGCTCAGAGATGGTCGCGATCACATTTACTTTTCCGCGGTAATGTTTTACATCCTCGCTGGTAACACTGAAGCCACCGCTGCTCAACAGGTCGCTGAACTTCACATTCTCTGCTTCATACAAGGCGTCGATCTTCAGTTGCGCTTCATAAGGGTCGCCTGACCAGGTAATATAATTACCCCGCTCGGGCATCAGTTTGAAGGTCTTCTTCCACGCCTGGAAATTGAAATTATAAAAGCCCCTTTCTATTTCATAGCGGCCATTCATACTAAGTGCCTCGTTGGTGCCGACCCGCACTTTAAGGTTGCCACTTCCCTGCGCAGAAATGATATCTCCTGAAACTTCATCCAGGATTACATACGCTGTCGCTTTATTATTGGCATTGATATCCAGTGAAACAGTCAGGTTACTTTCCTTGCCATAGGGCCGGTATGCTTCCATTTCTTTCCCGTATTTCTTCCACACGATAAAGTCAGCTTCCGCGCTTTCCCTTCCCGAGCCGGTAACGATATAGAACTTGCTGCTGTCAGTCGGCTCACCGCTGATATCCATATTCATATCATACATGGGACCGGTAAGGTTCAGGTTCGCTTTGCCGATCACTGTTCCGTAGAAAATTTTGTTATCGACACCCTTCGTATTCAGCAACAGCATTTTATTGGTTCGCACGCGGAAATCAAATGCCATGTCCTTGAAGTTATTGTGATATAACTTCCCTTCCACGAGTTCGCCCTTGTTGCCAAGTGTATCTTCGAGCTGGATCTTTCCGAAATCGATCAGGCCATCGCTGAACAGAACCCGGGCATTCTTAAGCTTGTAATATACTTTGGTATAATCGACCAGCAGGCCTGCATCCGCGAGACTTACATCACCAATGTATTTGAGGTTATTGGCCTTTCCCTTGATCTGCAGTTTTCCTGTTGCCTTGCCGTCCACTTTACTGAAAATACCTGCCAGGTACTTCTGGAGCATGGAAATGTTTGTCTTGTCGAACGTAGTATTGATGTCTATCTCATCTGCGAGACTATCCTTCGTATTTACCAGTCCTGCGAGATCAAACGTATAGTTCTCATTGGCGGAAGTGGCTTTGAACGTCACTTTGCCCGACTTCTTCGAATAAGTAGTAACAAGGTCGAGTATCCCGATCGAATCGTTGTCGAGCCGGAAATGTTCAGCTTTTGCCGTTGCATCCACCTGCAGGTTACCGAAAGGTTCAATCACTTCAACAGTACCGGTGAAGAGTCCTTCGATCCTGTTGCTCTTCACAAAGAAAGGAGTGAAGTCACCGAGGTTTATTTTCTGCAATTCTATTTTAATGTCATTGCCTTTGCCGATGGAAGAGGGGGCGGATGTTACAAGGATCTCCTGGTCGCCGCTGTAAATACGGACGCCGTCGGTAGTCACAAGCTCACGACTGAGAATGATCTCACTACCCTTGTCTATGACCCATTGTTTCTCGTTGATGTCAAAGCTCGAAGGATGAAACATGACGCGGATCCCGTTCTTCAGGGTCTGCACTTCACCGGAAACATCTGCGCGGTTCAATGTCTGGCTGGCGCTGGTCTTCAGATTCACCTGTGAAATATCATTTGCAGAGCGGACAGACAACTGGGTGCCCGGGAAATGCAGGCTGTCGTTAACAAATATATCGCCGATAGCTGTGGAGACTGACAACGAATCATAATTTCCCCGTCCCTGCAGTTTTACATCGTAGAAGCCAAGCTTGTTGTAGCCAAACTGCGGAATATCCGCATCTACATCGAAGATGTTATCCCTGGTATTCAGCCGCCCGTTGATGGTGGAATAATTAAATCCTTTCAGTCGCTTGTCAAGCAGGTCGAGGTAATCATCTACTTTCCTCGTCGTAATAAAGAAGCTGAAATTGTTGTCCACCTTTTTCTTCGACGCTGCAATATAACTGGGATAATACCTGTTGAGAAAGGTCTGGAAGGCATCGGGTAAAGAACTTATGTTGAATTCTCCTGCAAGTATACCTTCGAATTCATTGCTTTTTACGGTGATCGTCTTATTGCCGTTGCTCTGTAACGATGACTCAACATATAAAGAGTCAAACGAAATACGCTGGCCATTCTTAAACACGGAAGCATCTGATACCCGGGCCGTGCCGATAAAATTATCGATCGTGTTCCCGCTGAAGTTCATGTTGAAACTGCCGTTGATGTCCAACTCATCCTTAGTGAAGTTCAGGTTCCTGAGGTTGGCATTATTGATGAGGGCAGTGAAGTCAAAAACCGGAACCTTGCCCGAAAGGTCGACGAGACCTTTCATCGTTGCTTCAAGGTGTTCATCGTTGATGGCGATATTCCCGTTAAAGAGTTTTTGCGCCACCTGCCCGTCGACCGAAATATCCTTATAGGTGTAACCCCTGTATTCCAGGAAACCCAGGTTGCCCTTGAGTGTGGCATCAAGGTTATGAAGCGAGAAGCCCTTGCCCCTGATGTCGCCTTCGAAGGCAAGCTTCCCCATGTTGCGATCATTCAGGAACTTCCCGATGTCAAAGTCTTCGGTTCGAATGGTTCCTTTATACACCTGTGGACCCTTATCCGGCAGCTTCATGTTCACGTCGGTCCGGATGGTTCCCAATGCGGTTTCGATCGTGCCGTACGTAACAAAGTCTTTCAGGAAACCGGTGAAGTTTCCCTGGAAACGCAGGTATTGCAGTTCATCCAGCTTCGGTTCGGTTATGCCTGCCAGTTCGGGGATAAGCTTTTTTACATCCTCATAGGTCGTACGGAAGTCGTTTGCCGTAAAGTCAAGAAATGTCCGGTCAAGATCCGGCAGGCCAGTCAGGTCAAAGTCACCAACCAGGTAAGTGTTCTGCCCGGCCTTGGCCACCAGCTTTTTACCGCTGAGGTTATTAACTGATCCTTTTATTTTACCGGATATCGATATGCGCTTATCCCATTTCGCCAGTTGGGGAGCGAAATAGGCGATGTCATCACTGTGGATCAATGCATCTTCAAAGGCGCCTTCCATCCGCACTTTCTCGATGAACTGGCTCATATCGTCGAAGCTGTCGTACCGCATGGCGAAAAAATTCCGCAGCCTGCTTTTATTGGTCCGGATATCGAGCTTCGCAAATTCCATTGCTTCAGGGTGGAAGCGGACATTAGCCTTCAGCTGCTTCACTTCAAACCCGCTTCTCTCGAGGGTGGAAAGGTTGATCGCCCCGCTGAAAGTATCGTTCACCAGTTTAACGTCGGTGAATTTGCTGTTGATCTTCCCCCAGAGGAAATGGGCGCCATCAAAATAATAATAGGGTTTGCGGTCGTTTTCGAGGTCATGCCGCATTGCCCCGTTTTTGATGGTAAGCGAGTTGATGGTCAGCGACCACTTTCCCGGGTTCCAGCGCAGGTGCTCCGGGTCATTGGGCGGAATGCTGTCGTTCTGGATTCTTTTTCGTGGTGGCCGTAACCCATCATAATTATAAATGGAGAAGACCGGTTCTACAAACGCCAGCTCTTTGATGCTGATCGCTTTTCCGTGCAGGTCGAACTTATCCGTTTCCAGGTGCATGGAACTCAGCGAAAGTCCCAGGTTCTCGCCCCGCCACTCATCCTGTTGCAAAACGCGGATATTCTTCAGGTCGACTGTTTTCAGCGTAAGCTCGATCGGGTTGGCCTTTTTTGCAGAAGGCGGTCCGGAAAAATAATCTACCAGGAACTGGTAGTTCCAGACGGAATCCTTCCGGTGAAGGAAAATATTTGTTCCCTCCAGCCCGATATACTTGAGTTCGATCTTGTCTTTTACGAAGAACCAGTCGGTGATATTCACCCTCAGAACGCCCGCATACAGGAGGGTGTCTTTATTGCGATCGCGCACCAGGGTACCTTTCAGTTCAAGCTTATCGAAAAAGTCGAAGTCAATATGCGAAACCCGCACTTCCGTATTCAGCGCTTTAGATAACCGTGATGCCGCATGCCGGGCGAGAAAATTCTGTACAAAAGATGTTTGCAGGGAGAAGTAAACCAACACCACCAACAGGAGCAGCGAGAGTAATATGTAACCAATTATATTTCGAACGCGTTTCAGGATGCGGGAATTGACTGGTAAAAATAAATATTCGCTACTTTGCGGGCCCTGTTATTTTTATAAACTAACGAATTATTTATATGAAATGGTTTGTAAGGCTCTCTGTATTGTTGCTTTTTAACACGTCATTCTCACAGGAAGCCCCCCTGCCGGCAAAGAATAAATATGTTTTGGTAATTCATGGCGGCGCAGGAACCATCCTGAAAAGTAAGATGACCCCTGAAAAGGAAAAGGCTTATAAGGAAGCATTGACGCTCGCCCTGAAAAACGGTTATGCCATCCTTCAAAAAGGCGGCAGCTCACTGGATGCCGTAACCGCAGCAGTTACTGTTATGGAAGATTCCCCGCTCTTCAATGCAGGTAAAGGCGCGGTGTTTACGAACGAAGGCCGTAATGAGCTCGACGCTGCCATCATGAGCGGGAAGGACCAGGCAGCAGGTGCTGTTGCCGGTGTTACCACCATCCGTAACCCCATTCTTGCCGCGCGTGCAGTAATGGAAAAGAGCAATCACGTAATGATGGTGGGAGCGGGTGCTGAAAAATTTGCAGCCAGCCAGGGGATAAAGATCGTTGACCCGTCTTATTTCTATACGGAAGAACGCTGGCGCGGACTCCAGAACGCTAAAAAAGAAGATTCCCTTAAAATGGAACTGGACCACGGCAGCAAAAAGTCAAAAGCCTACCTCTTTACCAATAAGGATAATAAATTCGGTACCGTTGGTGCCGTTGCCCTCGACCAGCATGGCAACCTCGCTGCCGCCACAAGTACGGGCGGCATGACCAATAAAAAATACGGCCGGGTTGGGGATGCCCCGATCATTGGCGCCGGTACCTATGCCAATAACGAGACCTGCGCGGTCAGCTGTACCGGCTGGGGTGAATACTTCATCAGGGTAGTGGTAGCCAAGACCATCAGCGACATGATGGAATTCGGGAACCGCTCCTTGTCAGATGCGGCCAATGAAGTCATGATGAAGCGCGTTCCCGCCCTCGGCGGCGATGGCGGCCTCATCGCAGTCGACAAGAATGGAAACTATACCATGCCCTTCAACACCGAGGGGATGTACCGTGGCGTTGTGAAAGCCGATGGCTCTATTGTTGTGGAGATCTACGGCGCTGACGCGAAGTAACCTTTGTAACCTGCTGGACTATAGTGCCTTTCGAAGCTTTACCAGTTGCCTCAAAAGCGACTCCAACTGGTCAAGTTGCAACATATTTGCCCCGTCACTTAATGCTACCGCGGGGTTCGGATGTGTCTCAATGAACAATCCATCCGCACCTGCCGCGAGTGCAGCTTTGGCTATAGTGCCAATCATGGCCGGGTTGCCACCCGTAACGCCGGATGTCTGGTTGGGCTGCTGCAGGCTGTGGGTACAATCCATTACAACCGGAACACCATGTTCTTTCATCCACGGAATATTCCGGTAATCCACCACCAGGTCCTGGTACCCGAACGTCGTTCCACGCTCTGTCAGGATCACTTTATTGTTGCCGGTATTCCGGATCTTTTCTACCGCAAATTTCATGGACGGACCGCTGAGGAACTGGCCTTTCTTCACATTGATCACCTTCCCGGTTTCACCCGCCGCTACCAGCAGGTCGGTCTGGCGGCAAAGGAATGCAGGGATCTGCAGCACGTCTGCATACTCCGCAGCATGGGCCGCTTCATCATGGGCGTGAATATCTGTGGTGGTGGGCAGGCTGAATGCCTGGCCGGTCTTTTTAAGCAGGCCGAGACCCATATCGTCACCAAGCCCGGTAAATGAACTGGCGCTGGTGCGGTTTGCCTTCCGGTAAGAAGATTTGAAGATATAAGGGATGCCCAGGTCCTTGCAGATCGCGCTCACTTTTGTGGCCACTTCCAAAAGCAGCTCTTCACTTTCAATTACACAGGGACCGGCAACCAGGAAAAAGTTTTTCTCATCGTAAGACTGACCTTTGAACAGGTCTTTCAGAAATTGTTCCATGCGTGCAAAGATATAAGGAAAGTCGTTGTTCTGATTTTCCGGAAACGTTTGCATGGCTGAAACTACGCGGAAGCCTGGCTCCCCCGGCAACTCTTTTGAATTTTGAGTTTTAAATTTTGAATTTCCTGTTTACGTTTGCACCCGAAATTGCTTCCGATATGACTAAAGAAAAGATACTTGTAATAGGTGCGTGCGGACAAATAGGCGTTGAGCTTACGCTCGCGCTGCGTAACATTTATGGTAACAGCAATGTTATCGCTTCGGACCTCCGTGAAGAAAATGAACTGTTGCGTGGTACCGGGCCATACGTTTCCCTCGATGCCCTTAACAGGGAAATGTTGCATGTGATGGTGATCAGGCAGGGTATCACCCAGATCTACCTGCTGGCAGCTATTCTTTCTGCTACCGGTGAAAAAAATCCAAACCTCGCCTGGAACCTCAATATGCAAAGCCTCCTGAACGTGCTCGATATCGCACGCGAAGAGCAGATCCATAAAGTGTACTGGCCTTCATCCATTGCCGTGTTCGGACCTACATCACCAAGACAGCAATGTCCCCAGTACACCGTCATTGAGCCCACCACGGTGTATGGAATTTCCAAGTATGCAGGTGAGTTCTGGTGCAACTATTATTTCCAGCGTTTCGGTGTTGACGTGCGCAGCCTGCGCTACCCCGGCCTCATCAGTTATAAGTCTGCCCCCGGTGGTGGTACAACCGACTATGCCGTAGAGATCTTCCATGAAGCACTGGAAGAAAAAAAATACACTTCCTTCCTGAAGGAAGATACATACCTGCCCATGATGTATATGCCCGATGCCATTAAGGCAACTATCGAGCTCATGGAAGCGCCTGCGAGCCAGATCACGGTGCGTACTTCCTATAATATCTCGGCAATGAGTTTTTCTCCAAAGGAGATCGCCGCAACCATCAAACAGCATATTCCTGACTTCCAGATCACTTATGAGCCCGACTACCGGCAAGCCATAGCCGACAGCTGGCCGCAAAGCATCGATGACAGTGTTGCACGTAACGACTGGAACTGGAAACATGAATACGACCTTCCCAAAATGACGGAGGACATGCTGCTCAACCTGGAAAAGCAGGAAGCGCAAAGTGCTGCGGTCTGATAAGTTCCGGCAACTTTCACAGTTCGTTCATTACTGGTTGTTGACATTATCATATATTTGCCCATTAATTTGGTAGACTATGAAATCTGTGTTTACACTGGTTGGAATGATACTGCTTGGCTTTGGTTCACTGAATGCCCAGAAACTCAAAAAGGGCGTTTGGAAAGGAAGTCTTTTAAGGGAAGATGGTCAGCACATTGTTTTCTTATTTGATGTAAGCTACAAACAACAGCAGCCTGTTATACATATCATTAATGCAGATGAACGCCTCGAGGTTAAACAGGTTAGCCAAAAGGGTGATTCCGTTTTCATCGAGATGCCTTTCTTCGAATCATCCTTTGCACTTCAGCTGCAGAAGGATGGATCGCTAAAGGGAAAGTGGATCAAGGGCACGAGCCGTAAAACGCAGGAAATGCCTTTTGTTGCCACACCAGGAGTAACTGAAAGATTCCCAAAAGGGCAACCGGCTGCCGCTAAACTGGGCGGAAAGTGGGAGCTGACCTTCACCAGCAAGAATGGAAACTCAGAACCTGCAGTTGCCGAATTTCAACAAAAAGGAAATAAACTGACGGGAAGCATTTCACTCGCTTCGGGCGACTATCGCTACCTCGAGGGTATCGTAAAGGGTGACAGTCTTTTCCTCTCCACGTTTGATGGCAGTCACGCGTATGTGTTTAAGGCAAAGCTTGCCGGATCCGATCGTATTGAAAGTGGTGTACACTATTCCGGTCCGGTATACACAGGAAACTTCTCCGGCAAGCGCAACGAAAACGCAGTTCTGTCTATGGATGAAGTTGCCGTTAAGCTCAAGCCGGGCGAAGACAAACTGAATTTCCGTTTTCCTGATCTTGATGATAAACTGGTTGGCATCGATGATGCGCGGTTCCGTAATAAAGTGGTGGTGATCCAGATCATGGGCAGCTGGTGCCCGAACTGTATGGATGAAACCGCATACCTGAGCGACTTTTATAAAAAGAATAAAGAACGCGGAATTGAAATGCTGGCGCTGGCATATGAATACAGCCTCGATAACGAACGTTCAAAGAAGAGCCTGCGGAAATTCCAGCAAAGGTTCAATGTCGACTATCCCATTCTGCTGACTGGGGTCACAAGTTCTGATACTTTGCGTACGGAGAAGACACTTCCGCAGATCACGCAGATCAAATCTTTCCCGAGTACGATTTTCATAGGCAAAGATGGCAAGGTGAAGAAAGTTCATGGCGGCTTTTTTGGACCGGCTACCGGTGATCTCTATACGCAGTATACCCGCGAGTTCGAGGAAACGATCGACTCCCTTTTGGTGGACTAATTTGTGCCTTTTTCATGTCGTTCACGCACCCCTGTGTGTGTCGTTCATGCACTTCTGTAGCTTCCGGCTAGCTTCCGGGACGCTTCGTTATAGCTTCAAACATGCTTCAAACATGCTTCCGGGATGCTTCCGGGAAGCTTGTTTTATGCTTGTTTTATGCTTCTGGAAGGCTCTTAGACGGCTCTTAGACGGCTTCCACGGGTTTGCAAATTATAAGCAATTGAAAATACTTGCAAGCACTTTTTCATAATCCGATTAAAAAAGGGAATAATCTGATTAAAACCGGGAATAATCCGAATTCAGGAGTAAAAAAAATGAAGGATGCCAGCTTAATATTCCTCCGCGATATCAGCCACCGTTCTCTCTTCGAGAATCCGTAGACTGGCATCACGTACTTCACGCATAATGTGGTTGAGGCCGCATGAGCGCTCATCGCAGTCGTCGCATTTCTTATAGAAGTTAAGGCTGGCGCAGGGCAGGAGGGCAATGGGGCCATCGAGCAGGCGGATCACGGTCGCTACCTTGATCTTTGCGGGTGGAACGGCGAAAAAGTAACCGCCGCCTTTTCCCTTCTTACTTTCCAGTAGTCCTGCTTTCCGCAGGTCGAGCAGGATGCTTTCAAGAAACTTCAGGGGAATATTCTTCTTTTCAGCAATGTCTGCAATGAGTACAGGTCCCATGCTTTCCTGCTGGGCAAGGTAGGTCAGGGCTTTTAGTCCGTATTGGGTCTTTTTGGAAATCATTCAGGAGGTAATTTACAAACCTAATACCTCTTTCATACCATAGAGGCCTTTTTTCCCGATAATAAATTCAGCTGCGAGTACCGCACCAGTGGCAAAACCGGTACGGTTATGTGCCGTGTGGATGATCTCGATATCGTCGATCTCTGAACTGTAAAGGACTTTATGGGTGCCCGGGGCGGGGTCGATCCTTTCACTGATGATCCCGAGCTCCTGCGGATTATCCGACATATTGTTCACCCACTTCTTCAGTTGCGGAATCCGCTGTATCACCTGTTCGGCGAGGGTTACGGCTGTTCCGCTGGGTGCATCTTTCTTCTGGGTGTGATGGATCTCTTCCATTGAAACAGTATAGTCAGGATGAGAAGACATCAGCTCAGCGAGGCGTTTGTTCACTTCAAAAAAGATATTTACACCCACCGAATAGTTGCTGGCATATACCATAGCGCACTGTTGCTGCAACGCGTATTCCTCCACCGCTTCGTATTTGTCGAGCCAACCGGTAGAACCACATACCACGGGAACATTGTATTCAAACAGCTTCATCACGTTGTCGTACGCACTGTGCGGACTTGTGAATTCTATCGCAACATCAGCATTAGCCAGGTTTTCACGGGTAAACTGGTCGATATTGTCTACATCTATTTTCAGTACTATTTCATGGCCTCTTTCCAGGGCGATTTTTTCAATTGCCTGGCCCATTTTGCCATATCCGATTAACGCAATACGCATGGTTCTGATTAATAAGTGAAAACTAAAAAGGAAAAATTGGCGATCCCAAAATTAAGCAAAAGGACAACCCGTTTTTAATTTTGGAATTTCAATTTTGACTTGGCGGAGTGTATGTCGAACTTCAGGGTCAAACCTGCTACACTGCCGTAAGTACCGTTGGGTAATTGGGGCTTGAACTTCATACTCAATGTCGGGCTCACATCAAACTCTTTCAGGTGTGCATCAACGGTAGCGTCTATCACGTTCAATCCCCAGAATAGTGCAAAGATGAGTACAGAGTAGTCTATGTTCCGGCGCACTTCCCGACGGTAGTTGTCGAGACCATTCACATTGCCGCGGATCACGTGCTGCTGCAGGTAGTCGGGAACGTTAGCATAGTTCGCCGTGTCCTTGGTTACGGTAACCTTGTAGGCATACCGGACATCCTTGTAGGTTTGCAGGTTATCGAAGAAGATATAGCCGGTGATACCCAGCGCGGCATATACGATGGGAACTTTCCAGTATTTCTTGTTGTACACCTGTCCCCAGCCAGGAATCAGGGCAGAGCGGATGGCTGCCCGGCGCGGATGGTTGGGCCCTTTCGGAATGGTGTCGATGTTAGACTTTTTAAGCTGCGTTTCATCCACAACATCTGATTTGATCCGCATGCCCTGCACACGCGTTACGACGGAATCTTTGGGAATGGTTTCCCGTACAATGGGAACCACAACAACAGTATCCTGCGCAAATGCCGGGCTAACACCGAAAATTATGCACAGGATACAGGCGAAAAATCTGGTTTGTTTCATGTGATCAGTTCACCGTCACACCCATCGCTTCCAGGATCTTATTCAGTTCCTGGATGGAATAATATTCCAGGGTGATGCTGCCATGTCCTTTCTTGTTATGAGCGAGTTTCACCCGGGTGCTGAAATGTGTCGCTAAATTATCTTCTATTTTCTTGTAAGCTGGAGGTAAGGCTGGTTTTGCAGCATTTTTAACAGCCGGGGCTTCCTCTTTGTACATCTTACGCACCAGTTCTTCTGTCTGCCTAACGGACAGTCCCTTATTCTTGATCTCGTTGAAAATATACAGCTGCTTGTCCACCACATCCACATTGATCAGCGCACGCGCATGACCCATACTGATGTCTGCGTTACGCACTGACACCTGGATATCGGGCGGGAGTTTCAGCAGCCTGATATAGTTGGCAACCGTACTTCTTTCCTTTCCCATTCTTTCTGCAACCTGCTCCTGGGTATAGCTAAGTTCATCCATCATGCGCTTGTAACTGAGACTTACTTCAATCGCATTCAGGTCTTCACGCTGCAGGTTCTCCAGCAACGCGAGCTCCAGCAACTGCTGGTCATTTGCCTGCCTGATATAGGCGGGAAGGTCTTTCAGTCCTGCAATCTTCGAAGCGCGGAACCTTCTTTCACCCGAGATCAGCCTGTACTTGCCTGAAGGCAGTTTTGATACCGTGATAGGCTGGATAATGTCGTGGATCTTAATGCTCGCCGCCAGTTCATTCAGTGCCTGCTCGTCGAAGTCGTGACGGGGCTGCTTGGGGTTGGTCTCGATCTGGTCGATTGCGATCCGCATCATTCCGGTGGCTTGTTCAACCACCTGGGGTTTCAGCTGGCCTGACGTGTTTTTCAGGTCAGCATCTATGTTCTGCAGCAGGGAACGGATTCCCTTGCCGAGTGCTTCTTTTTTATTCGGACTGTTCATGTTTCAAAGTAAAAAGTCAAAAGTAGAAATTGAAAATTGCCAGGCTTATGCTTCCTCGTCGGCTTCGCCCTCGGGCACTTCCATGATCCTTTCTTCCTGGCTGATGCGCGTCATATTGTTTTTCTGGAGGATCTCCTTTGCGAGGTTGAGGTAGTTAACAGAGCCTTTGCTGTACGCATCGTATAGTATCACCGGTTTTCCTACGGAAGGGGCTTCACTGATCCGCGTATTCCGGTGAACGATGGTATCGAATACCAGTTCATCGAAATGCCTGCGGACTTCACTCACCACCTGGTTGCAGAGCCTTAAGCGGCCATCATACATGGTCATCAGGATCCCTTCAATCGCCAGCTCCTGGTTGAGCCGGTTCTGAACGATCTTGATGGTATTAAGCAGTTTCCCGAGTCCTTCAAGGGCGAAGAATTCGGTCTGCACCGGAACGATCACCGAATTGGCAGCCGTAAGGGCGTTTACGGTTATCAGTCCAAGTGAAGGCGAACAATCGATCACAATAAAATCGTAATCATCCTGTATGGGCTGGAGAATTCCTTTCAGCACATTCTCACGGTTGGGATAATTGATCATTTCAATTTCCGCACCAACCAGGTCAATATGCGAGGGAACCACGTCGAGGTGGGGAATATCTGTTTTCAGGATCACATCCCGGATGGGAGTTGCATTCACCATGCAGTCGTAAAGACTCTGCGTGACATTATGCAGGTCGAAGCCCACACCGGTTGTACTGTTGGCCTGTGGGTCGGCATCCACCAGCAACGTGCGGAATTCGAGCACGGCAAAACTTGCCGCCAGGTTAATAGCAGTTGTGGTTTTTCCTACACCACCTTTCTGATTTGCAACGCCAATGATTCTTGCCATAATAGATCCTCGTTCTTGCGTGGTTTTCCAGGGTTTGAATTATATATTCACAGTGGCGCCAATCGGCACCAGGTTTAGTTTTTTTCCCGCAGCGGCAAATACCTGCTGCGCAGCTGCATGGTCAATTTTGATATAGCCGAAAGTGTCGTAATGAACACCGATGATGTTCGTGCACTGCACCATGTCGGCGCATGCCAGCGCATCAGTAGCGTCCATGGTAAAGTTGTCGCCAATTGGCAACACCGCAAAATTAAGTTTTGCCCATCGGGGAATGAGCTGCATGTCCATCGTTAACGCCGTATCACCGCTATAGTAAAAATTTCCAGCATCTGTAAATACAATGAAGCCCATCGGGTTACCGCCATAGCTTCCGTCGGGCATGCTGCTCGAATGTTGCGCTACCACGCATTTTACGCGGAAATCCCCAAAATCGCGGCCGCCCCCGGTATTCATGGGGTGGGTGTTGGTCACACCCTGCTGTTCCAGCCAGCCGGTCACTTCATAGGCACCGATCACCTTCGCCCCGGTCCGTTTCGCAATGGCGACACAATCCGCCACGTGGTCGGCATGGCCGTGCGAAACCAGGATATAATCCGCTGCAATACTGTTCACATCAATCCCGCCGGCCAGTTCATTGGGCGTAATAAATGGATCAAACAATATATGTTTGCCATTGATCGCCACCGAAAAACAGGAATGACCGTAATAAGTGAATTGCATTCTATATTATTATACCTTTTGGGGTAAGGATGGCAAAAATAACGTTTCGGGGCAATAATTTTACAGACAGAAAGATTTATATGTATACCATCATCTCCGGCACCAACAGACCAGGCAGTAATACCATAAAAATCGCGCGGCAGTACCACCATATCATGGAGCAGAAGGGAGTGGAAACGCGCCTGATCTCGCTGGAAAACCTGGATGTGAGTCTGCGGAACGACTCCATCCGTGAGCTGGAAGCATCCGTGCTGATCCCGACGGAAAAATTCATTTTCGTATCCCCTGAATACAACGGCAGCATTCCCGGGGTGTTGAAATCCCTGTTCGACAGCAGCGATATCCAGCGCGTGTGGTGGGGGAAGAAGGCCCTGCTCACCGGCGTTTCAACCGGAAGGGCGGGTAACCTGCGCGGCATGGAACACCTTACAGGGATCTTAAATTACATGAAAGTTTACGTGCATCCGAACAAACTGCCGATATCGGTTGTGAATGTATTGCTGAACCTTGATGGCAGCATTAAAGATGAGCCTACGCTCTATGCCATCAATCACCAGCTCGATGAATTCATTGCATTTTAAAAACGCTGATCAATGCGCAATTCCGGTTTTCTCTGGGTGATCATCGCCATCCTGCTGATCCTCGACATTTATGTTTTCCAGGCCCTCCGGTTCGTGAGCCAGGGTGCCGGGTCAAAGACAAGAATCATTCTGCACACAGCTTACTGGACGATCTCCGTGCTGGCAATGGGTTTCCTGATCGCATTTCCCTACCTCGACACCACTAATTGGCCGCGGTCGCTGCGGAGCTATATTTTCGCCATCATTGTCGGTCTCTTCTTTGCGAAGCTTATCGCTTCCATTTTTATTCTGGTTGATGATGTGCGAAGAGGAGCGATGTGGACGATCGGGAAATTGTACAGTAATCCGTCTGTGCCGGTTTCGCTGGCTCCGAACGGCATCACCCGTTCTGCTTTCCTCAGTTGGCTTGGACTGGCGGCGGGCAGTACCCTACTCGGGACTTTCATTTACGGGTTTTCCAACAAGTATAATTACAATGTGAAGAAGTTGAAGCTGGCTTATGGTCACCTGCCGCTTGCGTTTAAAGGATTGAAGATCGTGCACATCAGCGATATCCATTCCGGCAGCTTCACAGATCACCGTGCCGTTGAAAAAGGCGTGAAGAAGATCATGGATCAGAAGCCCGACATGATCCTGTTTACCGGCGATCTCGTGAACGACAGGGCTACGGAGATGGACGACTTCAAACATCTCTTTGCACAGCTCAGCGCACCTATGGGTGTTTTCTCCACGCTAGGTAATCATGACTACGGTGATTATGTTCGCTGGGATTCGCCCGAAGTAAAAATTGAAAACCTCGAGAAACTGAAAGGCGTACATAAAGAAATGGGCTGGCGATTATTAATGAATGAACACGTTGTGGTAGAACGTGGTGGTGAACAGATCGCATTGCTCGGCATCGAGAACTGGAGTGCGAAAGGAAATTTTCCAAAGTATGGTAAGCTTCCCGATGCATATAAAGGAACCGAAAGTTATCCCTTCCGCATATTGATGAGTCACGACCCGAGTCACTGGGATGGCGAGGTACGCAACAATTATCCCGATATAGATCTTACCCTGAGCGGACATACCCACGGCATGCAGTTCGGGGTTGAAATGCCCGGCTTCCGCTGGAGCCCTGTCCAATACATGTATAAGCAATGGGCAGGGTTGTATGAAGAAGGAACACAAAAACTTTATGTGAACCGTGGCTTCGGTTTCATTGGTTATCCCGGCCGCGTGGGTATCCTTCCCGAGATAACGGTCATAGAACTGGTGTAGACGGGCTTCCACAAATTTGCGCTTAATTAACAGCCATTACATCTGGTTGGCATACCAATTGAATTAACTTTCAATCAAATACCCGTTTTATGAAATCGAGATTATTTGCATTGCTGGCCATGTTAATGGCGTATTCTTATTCGCAGGCCCAGGGTTTTCATCTTGGGATAAAAGGGGGCGCAAACATTACGAAAATTGATGGCAAGGAATTGAAAGATGAGTTCAACTATGGCTACCATCTTGGTGGTTTTGCTGAACTCGGACTGGGAAAAAAATGGTTCATCCAGCCGGAATTATTGTGGTCACAATATAACACGCAGACTGCCGATGATTTTGAAGACATCGTGAATGACGCAAAACCTGGCAGTTCGAACCAGGACATTAAACTGAATTACCTCACCATTCCGATTACATTGAACTACAGGTTGCTCGACTGGCTAAGCCTGCAGGCCGGACCGCAGTTCGGCGTATTGCTGGACAATGAAAAGGATCTTCTCGCAAATGGAAAGGAAGCATTTGAGTCCGGCGATTTCGCTTTGCTCGCTGGTGCACAGGTCAACTTTGGTGCGTTCCGGATCACCGGGCGTTACTACAGCGGGCTTAAAGACATCAACACCTCAGAGCTTGAAAATGCCTGGAAGAACAAGGGTTTCCAGGTTAGTGTTGGCATAAAAATCTTATAGCGTTTACACCTGTTCTTCATTAAGTTTGTAAATAAATTTTGCAAACGATGACATTACAGGATCAGATCGCTCAAGCCTGGAAAGACCGGGAACTGTGCAAGGAAAACAATTTCGCCGATGCAATCCGCGCGGTAATGGAAGAAGTGGACAAAGGCCGTTTACGCGTGGCTGAGCCGGCAGAAGGCGGCTGGAAGGTGAACGAGTGGGTGAAGCAGGCGATCCTGATGTACTTCAGCATCCAGCAGATGAAAACCTGGGACCTGGCGCCGTTTGAATTCTACGATAAGATGGAGCTCAAGAAGAATTATGCGTCTCTCGGTGTTCGCGCGGTTCCGCATGCTGTTGCCCGTTATGGGGCCTACATTGCAAGGAACGTGGTGCTGATGCCCAGCTATGTAAATATTGGTGCATATGTTGACGAAGGTACCATGGTCGATACCTGGGCTACTGTCGGCAGCTGCGCGCAGATCGGTAAGGGCGTTCACCTGAGTGGTGGCGTTGGAATCGGTGGTGTTCTCGAGCCTTTGCAGGCTTCTCCCGTAATTATTGAAGATGGTTGTTTCATCGGTTCACGCTGTATCGTAGTGGAAGGTGTTCATGTAGAGAAAGAGGCAGTACTTGGCGCAAACGTAGTACTTACCCAGAGCACAAAAATTATAGATGTGAGCGGACCTGCTCCATTGGAATACAAGGGTCGTGTGCCAGCACGCAGCGTGGTGATTCCAGGAACTTATACGAAGAAATTCCCTGCAGGAGAATATAATGTGAGCTGTGCGTTGATCATTGGTCAGCGTAAGCCAAGCACAGATCTGAAGACGAGCCTGAATGATGCATTGAGGGACTTTAATGTGAGCGTTTAATGGCGACTTCGAAGAATCTTCCGCTCCCAGGTATTGTGCTCACATTCCTGGGGGCGGTTCTTTTTTCTACCAAGGCGATCATTGTAAAGCTGGCCTTCCGCAATGAACAGGTTGATGTGATCACCCTGCTGGCCTTGCGGATGCTGTTTTCCCTGCCTTTCTTCCTGGGCGTGGCTATTTGGACGCGCGATGCGGCTGTTAAGCCAATGACGGCACGGCAGTGGGTACTGGTTTCTGTCATTGGCATGATGGGATATTATATCAGCAGCTGGTTCGATTTTATCGGGCTGCAGTTTATCTCGGCGGGACTGGAGCGATTGATCCTTTTTCTTTACCCGAGTTTTGTTGCATTGATCAATATGGTTTTCTTTCGTCAGCGGCTGAGCCGGATGCAGAAGTGGGCCTTGTTGTGCACTTACCTCGGCATCGGGATGGCCTACTATGGGGAGTTGCTGCTCGACTTCGGCAATCCGAATTTCCTCTTCGGGTCCATGATGGTCTTTTTCTGTTCCATCACTTATGCTATTTACCTCGCCGGCAGTGGCAGGCTGATTCCGCAGGTAGGATCAACGCGGTTTACTGCCTATGCGATGCTGGCGGCTACGACAGGCGTGCTGTTGCATTTCTTCTTTACACATGAGGTGGGCGACCTCCAGCTGAAGGCAGGTATGTGGAAATACGGGTTGTTGCTGGCGATCATTGCTACTGTGCTGCCGGCGTTTTTGATGAATGCGGGGCTGAAGCAGATCGGCTCAAACAATGCCGCTATTGTGTCGAGCATTGGGCCGGTGAGCACCATTGCACAGGCTTACTTGTTTTTGGGTGAGACGATGCATATCGGGCAGATTGCCGGTACTGTGCTTGTAATTATCGGCGTGTTGCTGATCGGCTGGAAGGGCCGACAGGCATCGGGAGGGTAGTGAATTCTCCCAAAATTCCGGGTATTATTTGCCCAGCATATTTTTCAGGGTTGCAAAATCAACGGATTTTTTTATTGCTTCTATATTTTCTTCAAACACAGGGTCGCCGTGTGCTATTTTATACACAACAGTAAAAAATTGTGGCGATGACATAGGTAAGTTCTTCCTGAAGTAGGCGAGGTTTGGTTTTACGGCGATAAAAGAGCCACGGGCACCTTCTTCCACGAATTTTTCAAATCTTTCCTCTTCGTTCCAGCTACAGATTGCAGGCTTGCTCAATTCGGTTTCAGGTTTTGACAGGTATTGTAAGCTTCCCTTAAAGCTAGGCCATCAGGGATTAGAGTTTTTCGGTTTTTCAAATACTTT
>NZ_JSVC01000016.1 GCF_000814475.1 Flavihumibacter solisilvae
GACCTTAGAGAATTTCTATATTTCAGTTTCATCACCTTAACAACGACGGGGTATGGAGATATTACACCTGTTCACCCCATAGCCCGCTCGCTGGCTAACCTGGATGCACTAATCGGACAATTATATCCTGCAATTCTAATTGCACGCTTGTTATCTATGGAATTTGAATCATCAAGCTGGAAAAGGGAAAACAAGTGAACGTTCACCCTGTATGACTAACTTCAAAAACATGATAACTCCACGCCGGCATGTCTAAAAAAAGTCCTCTTGACAGCAGGTCATCACCATCGCGATCATAAAGCGCAGAACTCATCATATCCCTGAACCGAACAGATAAGCCAGATAAGTCATTAAAGGGCAGGCGGACAAAACACTGACTATCGTGTGGCGCATAATTAATAGAAATCACCACCCGTTCATTATCCTTTCCTTCCCATGCAAATGCCAGGAAACTATTCCAGCTATCATTCCCGTCCCAGGAGGGCACACAATTAAGCAGTTGCCATTGGCCGTCACGAAAAACTGGTTTCCGGATTATGGTCAGAAGTTCCAGGTAAAACTTTTGTATCTCAGAATCGGGAGCTTCCTGTGGCGCACGAACCAAATGCGGCGAGATGCGTTTCTTTCTTCCTTCAAACTGACCCTGGTGAAAAAACCGCAAACCTGGTGACAAATAAGTTATTACTGCTGCGGCTTTATGCATGTTTGTTTCGAAAGCTGATGCAGCCCGTTGTTCATCATGGTTTTCGAGGAATCGGGCCAGTTTATCCTGGTAATCAAGGCTTGCATAAAAATGTTCGTGCACTGCTCTTGTATCCCCTTCATATAAACGATCATACAACCTTTTGTCATAGGTATAATCAAATCCCTGCTGCTGCAGGATCCATTCCATATCCCAGTAAACCTCTGCCATAAAACAAAAATCTGGCGATGTTTTACGAACAGCTTTTATGGCTAAGGACCAGAGAGGGTGAGACTTCCGGCCCCAGGTCTTTTCAAAAACCTCCGGTAACACGAGCATTGCCATATCACACCTCACACCGTCGCATTTGCCGGATATTTGTACTAACTCCCTGGTCATCACCTCTGCAGTTGCGGGATTGCTGTAATCCAGTTGTAGCGAATCCGGCCATCCTGAAAAATAGGGGTCACGACCGTATGCGAAAATCATCTCGCCCTCCTTACGTTTGACCAGGGTGTAATTCTGAGGAAAATTTTCCAGGTCACTTTCCGAACCTGAGACCAAATAATCTGGATGCTCTTCCACCCAGGTATGGCCTGGCCCAATGTGATTTGGTACAAAATCCAGCATTAATTTAAGGCCACGTTTTCTGAGCTTTTCCCGGAGCCGTTTCAGCGCTTCATCACCTCCCAGTTGTGGATGAACCTGGTAATCCACAATTGCAAAACCTGATCCCCCGATATCCTCTTCTTTCAGGTCAGGTAAAGTTTCTGCAAACTCATGTTGCCAAACCGGATTTTCCCTTGAAATCTTTCGTCCGGGTTCGCCTGTGGTCCATACACTCAACAACCAGATCCAGTCAAAACCCATTTCAGCCAGGCGATCCAGTTCGTTTTCGGGGATATCATCGAGCGTAGCTTGCCGGCCGAGCTGTCCTGATAATTCTGTAATCCATACCCTGGTATTAATTTGGTAAAGCGAGGGGTATCTTACCTTTTTCATTTGGTTTTATTAGATGTTGATTTATCTTGAACAAACACTTCCTTAATGCCGGCTGTAAGCATCTGTTCTGCATCCAGTCGCCCAAAAAGTTCAATGATTTTAGCAATGACACCGGTCCAGCCAGTTTGATGACTGGCACCCAGCCCTGCACCATTGTCGCCATGAAAATATTCGTAAAAGAGGATATAGTCACGCCAATGCGGATCATCCTGGAATTTTTCTGAACCACCATAGACGGGTCGTTTTCCATTTTCATCCCGCAAAAAAATGCTACTGAGCCGGTTGGCAATTTCCTTTGCAACCTCGAAGAGGTTCATGTGATTACCCGAACCTGTCGGACACTCGATCCTGAAATCATTGCCGTAATAAAGGTAATAACTCAGGAGTGCCCGGATGATTATAACGTTGACGGGCATCCAGATCGGTCCCCTCCAATTGGAATTTCCACCAAACATGCCGGTGTCGGACTCGGCCGGAAGGTAATCCACCCGGTACTCATCAGCATTCACGTGGAAGATAAAAGGATGATCCTGGTGGAATTTGGAGAGTGCCCGGATCCCATGTGTTCCCAAAAACTCATTCTCGTCAAGCATCTTTGTCAGTATCCGACGTAGCCGTTCCTGATTCACCAAAGCAAGAATCCCTCGATTAGCTCTTCCAAAATAGCCGGCTCCCGTAGGATGAATGGTTTCAAAAAGTTGAGGTATACGGCGCATACGTTCAGACACCTTTTCCAACACGCCGGGTATGCGCTCCCGCTGCCACTCTTCTATGATCGTTGTAGCGCACAATGGGAGAAGTCCTACCATTGAGCGCACTTTGAGCCGTCGCGCACTACCATCAGGCAAGCGTAACAGGTCATAGTAGAACCCGTCCTCATCATCCCACATGCCGTCATTTCCTGTTTGATTCATAGCTGACGCTATAAAGTAGAAGTGCTCAACGAATTTGAACACCATGTCTTCATAGTTAGGATCATGGGCGGCGATCTCTACGGCGATCTCAAGCATATTCTGGCTGAAAAGGGCCATCCAGGCGGTACCATCCGCCTGCTCCAGGTAGCCACCAGTTGGTAGTGGAGCGCTTCGGTCAAAGACACCGATGTTATCCAGGCCCAGGAAACCGCCTTCAAATAAATTCTTACCAAACCGGTCTTTCCGGTTGACCCACCAGGTGAAGTTCAGTAACAGCTTATTGAAAGCAGATTTGAGAAACTCCATATCAGTCTGTCCCGTCAGGGCTAGCCCCGTGCGGTGCAGGAACAAAGTTGCCCAGGCATGAACAGGTGGATTCACATCGCTGAAATTCCACTCATAAGCTGGTAGCTGCCCGTTAGGGTGCAGGTAAGCACCTCGAAGCATCAGCTGCATTTGATTCTTGGCAAAATCAGGGTCCACTATGGAAAGCGGGAGTGCGTGAAAAGCAAGGTCCCAGGCCGCATACCAGGGGTACTCCCACTTGTCTGGCATGGAAATGATGTCTTCATTCAGCATATGGTACCACTCTGAGTTGCGGGCGTACCGATAGCCCTTGTGCAGTGGGTTGGAGTTGTGTTCGGTGAGCCAATTGTAGCCGTCAAAGAAGAAAAACTGCTTACTCCACAGCATGCCCGCAAGTGCCTGCCTCATCACATTGGTCTTATCCTCGCCGACTGAAGGAGGTGTAACCGATTTGTAGAATTCATCAGCTTCGCTTAACCTGTCGGCAAAGACTTTGTCAAACTTTTCTCCAAATGGATTTTCATTTTGTCCAGGTTCCTTCCTGGCAAGTCGCAGGCGAATAACCGAAGACTGCCCGGCACCAATATTTACCCGGTAATGGCCGGCAACCTTTGTACCCTGCTTTTCCGGATTCACGGCCTCCTGTTTACCCTGGACGACAAAGTCGTTGATACCATCCTTTACATGGGCGCTTTCATTTGGAATATCCAGGAAAAGTCGTTCGTGATTTGTTTCGTTTTCGGTGAATAACAGTGGTACGTCGCCTTCGCAGGAAAAAATAAATTCCCCCAAAATTGAATGCGTGGCCACAGCGGCGCTCATACCTGCATTTCCATCAATCTGCCGCAGGTTCGGTTTCGTGTCAGCCCTGTTTGAGTCAGCGATCCATTGTGACCAGTTATTCCGGAACCAGAGCGTCGGCAACAGCTGCAATTCAGACGCGTCAGGTCCCCTATTGATTGCGGTGATCTTTACCAGAATATCCTCCGGCCCAGCTTTGGCATACTCTACAAAAACATCGAAATACCGGTCCTCGTTAAATACCCCTGTGTCGAGTAATTCATATTCCATCTCTTTCCGTGTACGCTGTCTGTTTGTTTGCAACAGGTCTCTATAAGGAAAAGCCGCCTGCGGGTACTTGTAAAGCATTTTCATGTAAGAATGCGTAGGTGTGCTGTCGAGGTAGAAATAATATTCCTTCACGTCTTCCCCGTGATTGGCTTCGCTGTTGGTCAATCCAAAGTAACGCTCCTTCAGAATAGGATCTCTTCCATTCCAAAGTGCCAGTGCAAAGCACAGGAACTGTTTGTCATCTGAAATGCCGGCGATACCGTCCTCTCCCCACCGGTAAGCACGTGAACGGGCATGATCATGGGTGAAGAAGTTCCAGGCGTCACCGTTTTCACTATAATCCTCCCTGACGGTTCCCCATTGGCGATCGCTTAAATATGGTCCCCATTTTTTCCATTGACTTTTATTCTCCTCGGCCTCCTGTAATCTGATTCTTTCCATAAACAACAATTTTGAAAATATTTTAAATGACAACAGATCATTTTCTACCAGCCTGCCTGTGTGTTGAACGAACCTGTTACTCTTAACCCTTCAATTCCACTTAACATTAATTCCAATAAATCATTGTAATATCTCGCCTGGTTTTCATAAAGGTCGTTTTCACCTAGTATCAGGTCCTGGTTGTCTGCCACACCATTTATAAAAGCTTCATGTAGCAGTTCAATATTGCTATTTGCAAGTTTTAAATTTGCATCGGCATACCGGTATCGTTCATATGCGTTCTTGATTTTTATATAAGTTGTCCTTCTCTCATTCTCGAATTCGTTTGTAAACTGATCCAGGTAATTTCGTGATTGGGAAGCCTGTATTTTTTTTTGCTCCACGGCACGCTTTACGTCAAGCCCATTGAAAATTGGAATACCCAGGTTGACGCCAATGTATGAGTAAGGCTTCCATCTTTCTCCCTGGAAGATCTTTCCCAGTGTATTTGCAGCAGGTGTGAATCCAAGCACTGCATCTGCACCAAAAATTGGCTTAGCTCTTGCCTGCTCCAACTTTACAGATTCATCTGCCAATATGATCTGCGTTTGCAACAACTGACTTTCAATGCGCATGGATGGATTACTTTGCAACAGCTGCTGCATAAGTGAATCTGTCTTACCTACAACTTGCGCAATCGTAAAATCACTTTCAAGGATCATACTGTCCCTCTCCAGATAATTCATCTGGAACTGCAATGCCAGCAATGCTTCGCTGTAGTTGTTCCTCACGTTAATCAGTTCACTTTTCATCCTGTTACCTGTTACTTCAACCCTGTTTACTTCGATCTTTACACCGGCTCCTTTTTCATATTTTGTACGTGCAAGCCCGATCAATGTATCGATTCGGGTAATATTTTCTTCAAGAAAATGAGCCTGCACTTCAAGGAGCCTGCATGTATTAAAGGCTTTATAAATACCTGTAATAAGGTCAATTTTAAAACTGGCAAGGTATTGTGCCTGCAGCTGATGGTTCTGTAACGCAATATTGTAACTGTTGCGGTAAGCAGGATCGAAAATGAGCTGGTTAACATTCAATGCGGGAAACCAGGAGTTGGTGAAGCCCGTTTTTATTGCAAGGGGATCACCTTCAGGTAATGTTGAAGGAGCCAGGGCCGACCCTCCTTCCACCAGCAAATTACGTTTCGATATATAGTACTGGAATGCAGACACAAAATTTACCCTTGGCAGGTATAGCCCGGTCACTCTTTGAACGCCAATTGCAGCAACAGATGTATCCTTTGCGGCAGCATTGAGCAACGGGTTGTGCTCAAATGCATAATTAATGCATTCAGCGAGTGTAAATGTTTTCTGTGCTTTTATATTCGTTGTATCAAAACAGGCACATACAAGCAGCCATATACTAAGCTTCGCCAGTTTCAGTTTCATTTTGAAGTTGCGGGCGACCCAAAGCACAAAAAGTAATAAGGCAAGAACAATACTTATAATACAACCGATTAATAGTATTTCACTGACTCCCAGGAAAAACGACTGCAACTTTACCATTCCCGTTATACCATTTATCGCAGCATCATAGGCCTCGTTTGCATCATAGCCATTTGCCTGGTAAAAAGCCACTAAGCCGTTAAGCCTTTCCTGTATCAATGGGTTACCCGGATCAGTGTACCTGATCATCAGGTTAAAGTTTCGTACTCTTTCAAAATCGAGCAGTCTTCCAAGATCAGTTGCGGTGAGTGCAATACCCATTGTAAATGCAACACTTCTGAAATTAGCCACTTTACCAACCTGGTGCTGGGGCACGCTTTTTACCGCAATCATAATAACAGCTGTTGCAATGATTCCGGCACCTGCCATTCCTATGAGGGAAGGCGCAATTACATTATCAAAGCTGAATTGCGGGTTTAACCTGGATAGCTTAAAAGCTGTGTAAGCCACTGCCAGCAAGCCTGAGATCATCAACCAATAAGGGTTGAATTTTTTTGCTATTAGTATGATTGTAATAACCAGCAAAAGAAACACCACAAGAAAAAGGAAATTGATAAAATGAAAAACATCCCGCATGGGCATTTGCAAAATACCCCCGAGCAGTTTTGTCAGCAGGGAAATATTAAAAACGAAAGCTGCGCCACTCAGGTAAGAAATAATAATTGCAAGAATAAATCCAGGATACTGCAATAGCCTTGTATCGAACAAAGGCTTACTGTGTGTAAAACCTCGTATTACCAAAATGGCTACAGCAACCACTGCGAGTATGGCTGATATTAATATTTTCAGATTGCTTATTCCCTGGTATTGCTGCCTGAACATAACAAGAAAAAAAACTGAGATGATCAATATGGAAAAAGGGATCAGGCTTATCCAATCTTCTTCTACCTCCTCATTTCTTTGTGCGTCAGGAACAAAGTAAAATGAGAAAACAATGATGAAAACAAGTACCGGAACAGCCAGGTAATAATTAAACTGCCAACCATAATCTTCGGTGAACAGGCTATTGCTGAGAATTCCCAGACACATTCCGCTTATGTTGGCGGCAACCGTGTTTAAAGTCCCGAACATTCTCGCTTTTCCTTCATACGTAGAAAGATACATTTGGGTGGATACGGCGATAATAAAACCATTGGCAATTCCTGCTGCAATTCTTGAAACTAGCAGTAAATTAAATGCATCGGAAGTAAATGAGAACACCGTAGCAATGAGCAAAAGAAATGCGGAACCAAGGAATAAATTCCTGTTCCCCACCCATTTGATAAACACTATCCCGGCAATGCTGGTAATTATTGTTCCTGACTGAAATCCCCGCAACAACCAGGCAGCATCCTGTGCTGTAACACCAAAATAGCCCTGCACATAACCAAACGACAAACTTTGGCCCATGAAATTGAAACTTCCCATCAGCAATGACGTGAAGAAAAAAAAACGAACCAGGTTTTTGCTTGTAATAAGGTTCACGGTAATGATCATTGATTTACAACCACACTAAAGCCGGGCCTTAATAAACTGTGTGCACGGACAGAATCTTCAAACTTTATTTTTACAGGTATTCGCTGGATTACTTTCACATAATTTCCGCTCGCATTATCGGGAGGCAACAATGCGAACTTGGAACCTGTGGCGCCGCCAACTGATTCTACAATCCCATAAAATGCTTCGTCGGGGTAAGCATCTGCAGTTATCTTCACCCGTTTGCCCACGGGAAATGCGGCCACCTGTGTTTCCTTAAAATTGGCAGTGACCCACAAATCATTTGACTGAACAATCGAAAATAATTGTGCACCGGTTCGCACCATTTGCCCGCTTTGTATTTTTCGTTTTGAAACAAGTCCGCTTACAGGAGCTTTGATTGTTGCGTATTGAATATTCTGTCGTATAATTTCAATCTGGTTTGATTGCGCGGCTATATTTTGGCGAGCAAGTACCTGTTGAGCTTTCGCATCATTAATCCGGGTAGTTGCCTGGCTTTGTTGATCATAAGCTTTCCCTAAAGCGATCTCATTTGTTTTAAATCCTTCTTCGGTAAATTCAAATACCTGTTTGGAGACTACCCCCTTTTCTGCGAGTACCTTATTCCGTTCATAATTGCTTTCTGCAGTTTTAAGGGAAACTTTCTGCGCCTCGATACTTTGGGTTGCAATTTTTTTGTCTAATTCCGCGACGTGAATACCAAATTCCGATCTTTTGAGTGTGGTATTGGTAATGGCCAAAGAGTTTAATGCCTGCTTCAGTTGCAGGTAAAGGTCAGTTGTATCGAGTTGCACCAATATATCTCCGGCATGTACGTATTGGTCATCTTCCACATATACCGAATCTACAAATCCGTCGGTACGGGCCAGTGCAGGAACAATATTCCCATCCACCTGGGCATCATCAGTGCGATTCTTCTCATCGTAGTAGCTAATGATCAACCAATAGATAACTACCAGCGTACCGGTGATAAGCAACAGTAAAAGAATATTGCGAAAGGCTGTTTTCATTGTGCCATGATGAGGCTTGAGAATGGCCTAAACAAATCCAGGTTCAGTAATAAGGTACATAAAACGGCTGTGAAATGGATCGTTTTACTGATAAATCAAGCTGCAGCACGGAGTTGAAGGGTACCGGGCTTATCGGGTCAGCACAACCTCTTCGCTGATCTCGTATGCAGAAAACCGATTGTTAAAAGGATACTCCGCAGGCAATCGGTAATATCAATGACAAGAACATAATAGTCTAATGCCAAAACGGGATAATTCGTGTTCAGGTAGTTTATCATTCCCAAAAACGGCACCGTCAGGGAAAAAAATAAAAGCCAGGCAAGGCTAAACCAGAATACCGGGTCATGAAAAATATTATTCGACTCAGCACAGGCATATATCTGCAACAGGTAAGCAAGTGATAATATGACCACAAAAAATCCCCCCAAAACATAATTGTAGGTATGCAGGGTGTCTGCCCTATATAGCCAGATTGCACTGACAATATCCAGCAACAGGTAAGTAAAAACGAATATTATGATTGCTTTCTTCAACAACCTGCTGTTTAACCGGTGATAATAGAAGTAGGATAGTACCAGGAATTGGACACTATAGAGGAAATTATAAATGAAGTGGTTGTTCATTTTATAGAACGAAGCCATGATGCCTCCAATGGTGTCGCTGAGTGTATAGAATAAAATAAAAAAGGCCAGTATCTTATATGATAATGGCCATGAGTTCCTGTATACCGCTACAACCGTGATAGCGGATATCCAAAGAAATACAAGTGGATAATATTTGACAAGAAACTGAAAATACGTCATACAAAGGGACGCGGAAAGGTAGGTGTTTCCTCAACATTTAGGTGGACAAAGCTTAGGCCCACTGCTTGGGAAGCCTGCAGTTGCACTTCGTGTCGCCGGATCGGCGGAACCACCATAACCAAAGGGAAGCACATACACTTTACGGTCTTTATTCTCCAGGATTTCGCCTGAGTCATTATCTGCCGGCACGAATACAAATGCCGGCCTTGAATACGTGCTTCCCGGCTCCAATTCCATATTTGGGTCTGCCGGTCCTGTCGATGCAATAGGGTACCTGACAGGATAGATCCTGAAAGCACCCGGCTCTACCCCATCATAGGTCGGCGCTGCATCCTTAATAAATTCGCCCACCTGTTCCTTGGTGAAAGCCCCAAAATTTGTAGAAAAGGGAAGGTTGGTGTTGTTACGAAAATTGTTGATCCATTCATCCAGTGTGGAACGGTCAATTTCAATACCCTGTGCCATAAGATTGAGTTTAAGTTGAAAGAATACTTATTTAGAAAAATAGGTTGGGAGAATACGAGGTATGGACTCAATTCATTGGGTGCTGGAACACGCACACTTTCAACTTGTCACGATGGCCTTAAGAAATATACCCAAAATAACTCTAAAATGCTAACATTTCCAGCGGATTTATTGTGCAGTTGCAGGTTAGCCGGGGTTTGCCAGGGGTCAATGTTTCACAGCAACGAACATGGACCTGTTATTGTATTCTGTAGCATCGCGCCTGTAAATGTCCCCGGTAAAATCAAATTGCTCAAATACACTGTCAAATCCAACCTTGTGCAGTGCAGAAACCAGTTCCGTTTTCAACGGCCAGAATGACCTGTAATTGTTATATGAAGCCCAGACTTCCTTTTCAACTTTCTCGCGATTCTCATTTTCATTCCATTCCGGGTACCACCTGCCCTTGCAATTTTCATGTTCAACTATTGGAGATAACCGGTAATTCTCACGGTAGCGAAGCGACTTAAAGCGGTTGTGCAGTGGAACAAGCAATTTCCTGTTCAAAAAATCAAAATCATACCGGATATCCCTTTCAGGAGCCACGTGTGTATGGAGAAACAGGATCTTTGAAGTGCAATTGCCGAGGGTCTTGAGATATTCAACCGGGTTGTCGAGGTGATACAACAAACCATAACAAAGGGTAATATCGAAATTTCCATAATTCTGTACGTTTCGGGCGTCATCTTTTGCGAAACTAAGGTTGGGCAGGTTCAAATGGGATTTGACATAATTGCAATTCGCTATATTCTCTTCCCTTGCATCAATCCCAATTGCCTGGAATCCCATCCTGGCAAACTCCACAGTATAGCCGCCTTCAAGGCATCCAAGGTCCACAACCCGCATATCTCTTTTTTCCTTACCCATCAGGGGAAGCAGGAGATTAAGTGTTTTTTCAACGGACTTCCAGACATGACTGTCTGCAATCAGGACCTGGTCATTGCCCATTGTTTTTTGTCCATTGTCGAGCAGAACGTTGTGCGCGGTAAACTTCATCTGATAAGGTTTAAGGAGGCTAATCTAAGGAATGATTAGAAAACCCGGACAATGTAGATGTAAACTGTGGTTGTCAATATTTGCCCGAAATATGTTGGGTATTCCCGTACTTCGTTGTCAAATGACCTGATTTTTACGTTCGCTATGATAGATTTAACGCATGCTGAAAACCAAATTCACTGTGTCACCAGTTTTCAAGACCTTGTTGCTACACCATTTAGTGGAATAGTGAATGCAATTTGCTGGGAGCGTGATTTAACAGGCGATTTTGCTGAGATTATTAAAAAGATTTCGCTAAGCGGAAATATAACGGTAATTGAAGAAGAAGAACTTTGTGCGTTGCAGTTGAGTGAACAAGGGCAACTCGCCCGTGAAATTCTTTTAAACGACGTGAACGTGTTGAAAGCACATGGCGCATCGCCAGTTCTTAACTTGATTCAATACTACGATCGGGACGATTCCTTCCCGTTTTTTCCAACCGATGTTTATTCTTTTCACGTAGATCGCTCTCCTGTACCCACCGATACCTATTTATGCACGTATTATGGTGAGTCGAGCGAAATATTGCCAAATTCGAAAGGTCGGCAGAAAATACATGTTCCGGAAATACGTGATGAGCTCAAAAAACTATATCAAGGAGCAGCGAAAGATTTTGAATCATTTTTAAGTGATCATTTCTTTGACCTGCACTACCAGGCCGAATCTGATGCTCATCCAATCAGCTTAGGCCTTGGTAACCTGTGGCGGTTGGCGGTTGATCATCCTGAAAGTAAAGTTCCACCCTGTCTTCACCGTGCGCCAAAGGAAAAACCGGAACAGCCCAGGTTGTTGTTGATCTGTTGAACACAATTTCAAAGTAATTGCTGCTTCCGGGAATAACGAGTTCCTCAAGCTAAGAACGACCATAAAAAAACAAAACCCACAGCTTACACTGCAGGTTACTTATTTGTCGGGATGACTGGATTCGAACCAGCGGCCTCTTCGTCCCGAACGAAGCGCGCTACCGGGCTGCGCTACATCCCGAGGTATAATTCCTGGAAAACAAATATAATTTCCTTTGCATTTTTTTCAAAACCTTTTCTCTTCTCCCGTCGGGACTCACCCGTCGGGTACCACCCGTCGGGTGAAGTGGGGTGAAAGAACGGTTGCCAGAGTCAGAAAAGGGGGTTTAACTGGATTCCGAGACCTGGGGCTTCAGGTAAGGTAACCTTGCCAAAGTCGTAGTGCAGGCCTGTGGCCAGGTCTTCTGCAAGCAACAGCGGTCCGTCCATATCAAGGTAGTCTGCGAGCGGTGCCAGGTGTGCGAGCGCCGCAGAACCAATAGTACTTTCATTCATGCAACCGAGCATAATCTTCATGTTACGATCACGCGCATCTTTGATCATCCTCAGGGCTGGCGTAATGCCGGTACACTTGGTCAGCTTGATATTGATGCCGTGAAAGTGGCCCTCGCAACGCGCCACGTCGGATTCGAATACGCAGCTTTCGTCGGCAATGAGTGGTAATGGCGAACGTTCATAGAGCCACTTCATTCCTTCCCAGTCGTCCTTCGCCAGCGGCTGCTCGATGTATTCCACATTCAGTGCGGCAAAGGCTTCGATCTTCTCTAACGCCTCTTCCTTTTTCCAGGCTGCATTGGCATCGATCCGCAGTGGCACATCAGTATGTCCGCGCAATGCCTTTACGATTTCTATATCATGGTCGGTACCCAGCTTGATCTTGTATACCGGCCATGGCGTCTCCTTCATTTTGGAAATCATCGTGTCTGTACTGTCAATTCCGATAGTGTAGTCTGTGAGCGGCATCTTTGCAGGATCTGCGCCGAATAATTTATACAATGGCTGACGCTTCATCTTGCCGAAAATATCCCACGCAGCTATATCCAGTGCACAGACAAGAAACCCGTTCGCCGGTAACAGGTGATGCAGGTAATGCCAGTAACGATCGGGAGTGGTAAGCGCAAACTTTTCGACGAACTGTTTCTTTGCCGCCAGGTCTTCCTGCATTTTGCTTACCGGGATATTGTAATAGGTGATGGCAGGAGCTTCGCCATATCCCTTGATGCCGTTAAAATCCAGTTCAACAACAAATGTCGGCTGGTGAGTTTTGGTTCCCTTCGAAATAGTGAACGGATGACTGAAAGGAAGTTCAGCAATGAATGAACGTACTTGCATGCTGCAATACTACTAAATTATGCACGACCTCCTGCCCGGATATATTCGCGCAGATCATGGTTGAACGTTTTTTCCTTTGCCAGCTCTTCCAGCGTCATATGCATGCGATATCTCCAGTAATGTTTTGCGACTGATGGAATATTGATCCTTTCATCAATATGTTCCTTCCTGCGAAGCTGGTCATCCATCCCCAGCAAGTCCTGAAGCTGGAAGATACTCCACATCGCAGGTGAATACAGGTGCTGGATCACAATGGCTTTGTTGATCCAGGCTTCACAATACTCAGGAGCCTCACCCCACTGTCCCAGTTCATTGTTGAAGAATCGCTGTGTTTTGTCGCGGTCCTCTTCCCACCAGCCACGGATAGTACTCATATCATGTGTAGATGGCGTAACTACTGACAGGTAAGGTGCATCATCCGGATGAAAGAATTCCTGCGCAGGATTCTTGGGCATCCGTTGGATCTCGAGGCTTAATATACCCAGTTGTTTCATTACATCAGGAACACAGTGCGGCACCATACCCAGGTCTTCTCCACAGATAAGCATTTCTGTTGATGCTTTCAATGCCGGCAGTTTCCTGAGCGCTTCCTCTTTCCAGGAATCATCCTGGCGGTGATAGAAATAGTTTACATACAGATCGTATAATCCCTTTTTGGTTGCTGCTTCCAGTGCCTGGTATGAACTGGTATTTTCCATGCCGAAGCGGAAATGGAACTGCAGTCCCTTTGAACCCTCTTCTTCAAAAAGGATCACGTTGGCGTGCAGGTCATATAGTCCCTGGCAGATGATTGCATTTGCCTCACTTGCTTCCTGTTTTGCAAACCATGCTTCTATCTTCCGCTGGGTGCTGAACGTTTCATGAAAATTGAATTGCCCAAAACCCGTAGTTTCAAAAAAGGTGTCCCTTACGTATTGTGCGTGTTCACTAAAAGTTTCGAAAAGGATCTTTTCGGTTATATAAGGCCGTGTATACCGGTTATAGTCATACCAGATCCCTCTTTCATAGAACTCGTTCACATGAACAGGAATAGCCGGCACAAAATGTCCCATAATGCCTTCTACTGCTTTCCAGGGAATGGACCAGATCCGGAAAAAACCAAGGATGTGATCAATCCGGAATGCGTCGAAATATTCCTTCATCTGGCTGAACCGCTGCTTCCACCAGAGGTAACCGTCCTCTTCCATCTTCTGCCAGTTATATGTAGGAAATCCCCAGTTCTGTCCTTTTACGGCAAATCCATCGGGAGGCGCTCCTGCCTGCCTGTCCATGTAATACAACTGCGGCGCCATCCATGCGTCGCAACTGTACCGGTAAATACCGATGGGAATATCCCCCTTCAGCACGATCCCCCGTTTATGCGCATACGAAGCAGCAGCTTTCAGCTGTTTATGCAACTGGAATTGTATATAGTAATGAAACCGCAACTGGTCGTGGTGTTTAAGCCTTGGCGAAACAAACTTTTCAATGGCAGCAGCGTCATATACACTATGTTGTTTCCATTGGGTAAAATCGGAAGTTTCATGTTTATCACGCAGGAAACAGAACGCTGCATATGGCACCAGCCAATGCCTGTTCTGCTGGAAAAATTCAGCATATTCTTTATCCTTCAGCCACTCTTCCTTATCTGCCATGTAGATCTCCTTCAACACAGCCAGCTTGAACTTCATCACTTCCTCGTAATCTACTTCAGCCAGTTCGTTCAGCTGTTTCTGTTTTTTCTTCAGTGACTTGATCAAAGCTGTATGCCGTTTCCCCGCTACTTTTTCCAGGTTCACATAAATCGGATGAAGGGCGAATGCGGAGATCGCCGCATAGGGATAGGAATCGGTCCACGTGTGCGTGGCCGTGGTATCATTGATGGGAAGGAGTTGGATCAACTGCATGTCCACCGAGCGTGCCCAATCGACCAGCAACTCAATATCAGTAAACTCTCCCACGCCAAAGCTCTTTTTACTCCTGAGACTGAAAACAGGAATTGCCACACCCGCTCCCTTGAAAGTATTATTTGGGAGATGAACAAAGCCATCGTGCACTATGGTATGCTTGTGATGAAGTGCATCGCCGAACAGGCTGCGATTTGCACCACTTTCAAATTCGCGGAACGTCTTTTTATGTGTGTCGTAAACACCGTACTTATATGATAAGGGAAATCCTTCTTTTGGAAGATCGAGTACGGCAGCCCACCAGTTGCCATCCGGCTGCAACAACACCGTTTTGTCTTCGTCCCATTCACCCAGCGCAGGGATACTTCCCGCCATGCAAACCACTTCATTCTTCGACAGTAACGGTGCTTTTACCCGAAAGATATGCGAATGATTTTTCGGGATCTTGAGTTTCTTACTGCCTCTTGCAACCGGCAGCAACTCCCGGAATGGGGCCGTATAAAAAGCATTCTCGAATTCACCGGAATGATTCCAGGTGTCCACAACCTGCAGTTCTTCAACAGCACCGTCCTGTAACTGGATTACCCGATCGTTCTCCCATTCAGACACAACGGTTCCGTCTGCTGAAACCAGTTGGTATTGATAACGGCAAACCGGTTCCTCTGCAGGATCAACATCTATCGATACTTGCCAGAATTCATCGTTAAGGTAGTTCATCGGCAATGGCTGCCCCATCGCTGCTCCTAATGACTTAAGATTACCTGTTATCTGCAACTGTTCGCCAAAACTGGTGTGAAACCGGAGGTAAAAGTGAATTTTCATCAATCGTTGTTTCGTGGCTAATATAGACCAAAAATAGTTGCAATTGTGTACATGCTACACAAACAAGGATGAAAATTTAATTACATAACAGGTGGAAACAATGCGGAAGTATAAAATGAATGCCAGCTGTAAGAAACGCAACTGGCATCCGGACGTCAGCTATTAGGGGCTGCGGGAAATAATTTTCGTACTGAAAGTTACTATTTTGTTGAGACAACGATATAAAAAAAGCCCCGCAGAATTGCGGGGCCATTATTATAATTCGAGAGATCGGTTAGATGATGTCCATTGCCTTAACGAAGCTGGTGCAAACGAAAGGAATGATCATTGTCAGGTATTCCCAATGCAGAACGATTGCTGCAATCAAAGCTGCGGTGGATACGAAGAAACCCAACCACCATATACCGGTACTCTTTTTTTGTGTTTCCATGCGATTTGAAAAATTTGAGCGAAAGTAAGGATTTATTTTACTTCTTCAAACTCTGCATCGGTCACATTTTCACCACTTGTTCCAGCCTGTGAGCCTGCATCAGCTCCGGGTGCGCCGCCCTGCGGACCTGCACCGGCCTGTTGTGCTTTATAGATCTCTTCTGAAGCAGCTGTCCATGCATTATTCATTTCTGCGATCGAAGCATCAATGGCAGCAGAATCCTGGCTCTTGTGGGCTTCCTTCAGTTTTTCCAGGGCCTGCTCGATGGGAGCTTTTTTGTCAGCCGGGATCTTATCGCCGAATTCCTTCAGTTGTTTTTCTGTCTGGAAGATCAGGCTGTCTGCCTGGTTGATCTTTTCAATCTTTTCACGTGCTTCCTTATCTGTTGCTTCGTTGGCCCTTGCTTCCGCCTTCATTTTCTCAATCTCGTCCTTGGTCAGACCGGAACCCGCTTCAATCCTGATCTTCTGCTCCTTGCCCGTGCCTTTATCTTTCGCAGTAACGTGAAGGATCCCGTTCGCATCGATATCAAAGATCACTTCGATCTGCGGTACACCACGTGGTGCCGGCGGAATGCCGTCGAGATTGAATACACCCAGGCTCTTGTTCTGGTTAGCCATCGGACGCTCACCCTGCAAAACATGGATCTGTACTCCAGGCTGGCTATCGCTGGCCGTTGAGAACACCTCAGACTTCTTGGTTGGGATCGTCGTGTTGGAATCTATCAGTTTGGTCATAACACCACCCATGGTTTCGATTCCAAGGCTCAGCGGCGTAACGTCAAGAAGCAAGACATCTTTTACTTCGCCGGTAAGTACCGCACCCTGGATAGCCGCACCTATTGCCACAACCTCATCCGGGTTCACACTCCTGTTCGGCTTACGCTGGAAGAATTTTTCAACGATCTCCTGCACTTTCGGGATTCTGGTTGAACCACCCACAAGGATCACTTCATCGATCTGTGACACGTTCATTCCCGCGTCTTTCAGTGCCTGCTCACATGGCCTCAGACAACGCTCGAAAAGGCGGTCTGCAAGCTGCTCGAACTTCGAGCGGTTGAGCTTTTTCACGAGGTGCTTCGGCACTCCGTCTATTGCGGTTATATATGGAAGGTTGATCTCGGTCTCGGATGAAGAAGACAGTTCCACTTTGGCTTTTTCAGCGGCTTCTTTCAGGCGCTGCAATGCCATGGGGTCTTTCCTGAGGTCGACATTTTCGTCTTTCTTAAATTCATCGGCCATCCAGTCCATGATCACTTTGTCGAAGTCGTCACCACCAAGGTGGGTATCACCATTGGTTGATTTCACTTCAAATACACCATCACCAAGTTCGAGGACGGAAATATCGAATGTACCACCACCGAGGTCAAATACCGCGATTTTCTGGTCTTTCCCTTTTTTGTCAAGGCCATATGCCAACGCAGCAGCTGTAGGCTCGTTTACAATCCGGCGAACATTCAGCCCGGCAACTTCACCTGCCTCTTTAGTCGCCTGGCGTTGGGCATCATTAAAGTATGCCGGAACGGTTACCACCGCTTCGTTTACTTCCTGTCCGAGGTAATCCTCAGCAGTTTTCTTCATTTTCTGCAGCACCATTGCACTGATTTCCTGCGGCGTATACGGCCTGCCATCAATGTCAATTCTTACTGTATTGTTATCACCCTTGGTTACTTTGTAACTCCAGTGGCTGATCTCTTCGGTCACCTCGTCAAAACGGCGTCCCATAAAACGCTTTACAGACATGATGGTGTTCTGCGGGTTTGTGATAGCCTGACGTTTGGCCGGGTCCCCTACCTTGCGCTCACCGTTCTTCAGAAAGGCAACTACCGAGGGGGTCGTACGACGGCCCTCGTCATTAGGTATTACCACTGGTTCGTTACCTTCCATTACGGCAACGCAACTGTTGGTAGTTCCCAGGTCAATTCCTATAATCTTTCCCATATTCTAAATTTTCCTTTTATATAAATGATTACCCTTTTGATTCTCAATTGATATGCCAACCACTGCCATGGGTGAAAAATTGGCAGAAATAGCACGAATTGTCGCCTTTACCCGTCGCCTTTACCCGACGTGTGGACAAATTGCCGGCTCAGGCGGCCGATTTCTTGAAGGTAAAATTGCGCTGGGCGAGGTAACTGAAGGTGACCACAATGCAGGTTGTCAGGATTTTGGCAATGACCGCCTGCAGGCCAAATCGTTCCACAAACAGTTTAATGAAGATATAATTCAGGAAAACACATGCTGCTACCAGTAATATATACCTGAAAAGCTGCACCCTGCCCCGCAGGTTGGAATCATGGAACACCACGGTACGCATCAGGAAGAAGCCGGTTGGAAAACTGACACAAAAGGCAATAATGAAGGCCAGGATATGTGGTGTGACGGCAATCGTATTTACCAGCGGCAGGTTTGTCAGATGGATCACTTCACGGTCTGCCAGCAGGTAATAACTGATGGCATACAGAACAATATCGAGCGCCGTGTTACCACCACCACAGGCGATATAACGAAACGTCTGGATCGGAATAAATCTCCTGAAAGGAGGATAAAAGAAATCTATAATGGCAGTAATAAGTCGAACAAAGTAATTCGGCATCGCGCAAAAATAATAAAACTGAAAGCATTTGCTATTTTTGCGCCCTATGGCGATAGTTCAACAGATACAGGCAGATGTTAAAGCAGCGATCAATGGTTTGTACCCAGACACAACCGCAGCAGAGAGTTTTCAGATCAACCAGACCAAACCGGAGTTTGAAGGAGATTATACGATAGTATTATTCGGGTTGGTAAAACTGCTGAAAAAATCACCTGATCAGTTGGGAAAAGAGATCGGCGACCGGCTGATTGAACAGTCTGAAGGAAGGATAAGCGCTTATAATATTATTAAAGGCTTCCTTAACCTGGTAGTTTCTGACAATTACTGGGTCGGTTTTCTTGAAAGCCAGTATAAAAATTCCTCATATGGCAACCATTCGCCAAATGGGCAGAAAGTAATGGTGGAGTATTCCTCGCCCAACACCAACAAGCCCCTTCACCTTGGTCACCTGCGGAATAACTTCCTGGGCTGGAGTATTGCCTCAATCCTCGAAGCCAGCGGTTATGAAGTGATTAAAAGCTGCATCGTGAATGACCGTGGGATACATATCTGCAAGAGCATGATCGCATGGCAGCGTTTTGCAGACGGTGCCACTCCTGCCACTACAGGACAAAAAGGCGACCATTTCGTAGGCGAATATTACGTAAAATTCAACGACGCATATAAAGCCGAGCTGGACCAGCTGATGGCAAGTGGATTGTCGAAGGAAGAAGCTGAGAAGGAAGCGCCGATCATGAAGGCCGCGCAGCAGATGCTGGTTGACTGGGAAGCGGGTGACCCAACGGTTATTTCACTCTGGAAGAAAATGAACAGCTGGGTATATGCTGGCTTCGATGAAACCTACAAGCGAATCGGCAGCAATTTCGAAATCGTATATTATGAAAGCAATACCTACCTGCTTGGAAAGAAGACAGTGCAGGAAGGACTCGAAAAGGGCGTCTTTACCCAAAAGGAAGACGGAAGCGTGTGGATCGACCTGACGGCTGACGGACTCGATGAAAAACTGGTGCAGCGCCGCGATGGTACTTCCGTTTACATAACCCAGGATATCGGGCTCGCCCAGCAGAAGTATGAAGAGTATAAAATCGACCAGAGCATTTACGTGGTTGGTGATGAGCAGAACTATCATTTCAAAGTACTGAAGCTGATCGCAGAAAAACTCGGCTTACCCAAAGCCGACGGTATCTACCATCTTTCTTACGGCATGGTGGAACTGCCGACCGGGAAAATGAAAAGCCGGGAAGGTACTGTTGTGGATGCTGATGACCTGGTTGATGAAATGGTTGCAATCGCAGAACAACATACCCGTGAACTGGGAAAAGTGGAAGGCTTTACCGGGGAAGAACTGAAATCCCTTTACGATACCATTGGATTAGGGGCATTGAAATTCTACCTCCTGCGTGTTGATCCTAAAAAGCGGATGGTCTTCAATCCCGAAGAATCGATCGATTTTCATGGCTATACAGGACCATTTGTCCAGTACAGTTATGCCAGGACGAAATCTATCCTCAGGAAATCGGCCCTGCCGGAAGATCTTTCGAAATTGTCATTACAGATCGCAGGCGCTACCCTGCTGCCTCTTGAAAGGGAGATGGTAGTTTCGCTCGAACAATTCCCGACAATAATTGAGCAGGCTGCAAAGGAGCATAGTCCATCGTCAGTTGCCAACTACATCTATAACCTGGCTAAAACTTTCAATTCATTCCTGACAGAGCTTTCTGTCATCAGGGCAGAATCGGAAGAGAAAAGACAACTTCGACTTGCCATTGCCGTTATGACTTCCAATACTATTTCCTCCGGCATGAAACTCCTGGGAATCCGGGTACCGGAAAAGATGTGATTATTGCCTGAGGCTATTTTGTTTGTGCTTGAGTGATGCCAATGAAGGATCCATGGCAATGGCCTTTTCACACATGGGTTCACCCTTGCTGCGGTCGCCTTTTTTAATTAACGCAATCCCGATCATATATACCGCCCTTGCCTGGTTCCGATCTATTGCAAGCATTTTTTCAAAAGTACTGATGGCTTCGTCGGTTTTTCCTGACCGGAAGTTAGCTTCACCTGCAATGTACAACAGTTCGAGATCACGTGGCAGCTGTTCCAGCAATTCATTCAGGAGTTGCAGTGCTTTACCATAAGACTGTACACCCATATAGGATTCGGCAAGACTCCTGGCCACATCCGGAGTCATTTCAAGTCCGCCTGCAAGTGCCTTCTCAAACCACAACACAGCTTTCGCTTCATCCGGAATCGCCGAATACGTCATGGCCGCCTCATACATCCAGCTTACATTTGAAGGGGCCAGCCGAAGTGCCTTTTCATAGGCAACCGTCGCCTTCCTGTAATCGTTCAGCTCAATATAACTGCGTGCTGCAAGAAATGGCAGTTCTGCCTGCGAACTGTCTTTCTTCCAGGATTTTTCAATATACATAAGGGCGCTTTGAAACTGCCCCAGTTCGAAGAAGGATTTTGCGATATAATAATTGTTGTTGGAACCGGCGCCCATTGCTTCAACCTGTTTTCCCAGGTCGATGGTCTCCTGGTATTGGCGGGTAGCGAAATTCAATTGCACCAGTCGCCCAAGCGCGGCTGTATCACGTGGCGTGATGTCCAGCAATTTCTTATATGTTTCGCGGGCAACTACAACATAACGCAGTTCATCAGCGGTACGGGCCATGCCTTTCAATGCATCCGGGTTGGCTGCATCTTTTTCAACTGCAAGTTTGTAATACTGGTAGGCGGGAAGAACCTGGGAGCGGGACAACGCCTCCTCCCCTTTTTTGAGATAGTCTTTTACTGTTTCGGTCTGGGCATTGCCACAATAGAAGAAACTACACCCCAGGGCGATCATCAACAGCTGTTTCATAGATAACGGATTTGTCAACGCAATACAACAGCTCCTAACGACGGCAGGTGTACGTTTATTTCATACATGTCGTTGTTTTTCTCCTGGGCATGAACCGTGATTGTGGGGTTAAAAACATCACCTGTCCCCCAGTATCGGGAATCATTGCTGTTGAAAACCTCCTTCCACTCTTTTTTACCATGTGTAACAACTTTCCAGTCGCGCCTGACTTCTGGTGTCATATTGAGGATGATCAGCAGGTCTTCTTCCGGATTATTCCCTTTACGCCGGTAACAAATCACTGATTCTGCACGGTGATTGAGGTCAACCCATTCGAAGCCGGCCGGGTCAAATTGCTTTTCATATAAGGCAGGCTGGCCGCGAAGCAGGTGGCAGAGATCCTTTACGCATTCTTTCATCCCGCTGTGACTTTCATGTTTCAGCAGGTCCCAGGGCAATTCACTTTTATAATTCCACTCCTGGGTTGAAGCAAATTCATTTCCCATGAACAGCAGCTTGCCGCCGGGGTGGGTGAACATATAAGAATACAACAGTCGCAGGTTGGCATATTTCTGCCATTCGTCACCCGGCATTTTATAGATCATCGGGCTCTTTCCATGCACCACCTCATCATGGCTCAATGGCAGCATGAAATTTTCATCAAAGAAATACATCATACTGAAGGTGAAAGTATTCTGCTGGAACTGCCGGTAAATGGGATCCTGCTTATAGTAGCGAAGCGTGTCGTGCATCCAGCCCATCATCCATTTCATTCCAAATCCCAGTCCGCCCTCGAAAGTCGGTTTCGAAATGCCTGGCCAGTCAGTCGCTTCTTCGGCTATTGTTTGCACGTCAGGGAAGTCGCGGAAAATTGTTTCATTGAGGTCTTTCACGAAAGCAATGGCTTCCAGGTTGCCGTCACCACCGAATTCATTTGGTTCCCACTGGCCTTCGCCACGAGAGTAATTCAGTTTCAGCATGGAGCTTACGGCGTCAACCCGCATTCCGTCTATATGGTATTCATCGAGCCAGTAACGGGCACTGCTGATGAGAAATGATTTAACTTCTCCCCTTTTATAGTTGAAAATATAGGAGTTCCAGTCCGGGTGATATCCCTTACGCATATCCGCATATTCGTAAGTATGAGTACCGTCAAACATGAAGAGACCATGCGAATCGTACGGAAAATGTGAAGGCACCCAGTCAAGGATCACGCCGATACCAGCATCATGGAAAGCGTCCACCATCGCTTTGAAATCCTGCGGCGACCCGAATCTTGAAGTGGGTGCAAAGTAACCTGTCCCCTGGTATCCCCAGCTGCCATCGAAAGGGTGCTCCATTACCGGCATGAATTCAACGTGGGTAAATCCCATCTCTTTCACGTATGGGACCATTCGCTCTGTAATCTCTCCATAACTATTATACGACTCCTCATCATTCGGGTCGGGTCGCATCCAGCTTGCCAGGTGGACTTCGTAAACACTCCAGGGTGCATCGAGGGCATTATGCTTTTTCCGGCTGCCCATCCATTCCTGGTCCTTCCACTCATAGTAAAGGTCCCATGTTATAGAAGCAGTCAGCGGGCGCTTCTCCCAGAAATTGGCAAAGGGGTCTCCCTTGTCAACCTCGATTCCCATAAACCCTTTAATGTGGTATTTATATACTTCCCCCAGCTTGAAGCCGGGAATGAATCCTTCCCATACTCCACTGTTATCCCACCGGGGAAACAATTCATAATCAAAGTTCTTCCAGTCATTGAAGTTGCCTTTCACCGATACGCTCGTTGCGTTGGGTGCCCACACGGCAAAGTACATCCCCCATTGTTCCATCACCTGGATGGAATGTGAACCAAACTTACGGTACAAGGTATAGTGAGTTCCCTGCTGGAAATTGCGGATATCCTCATCCGTAAGCAACGAATAGTTCCACACTTTCTTGGTCGTGTCAATGAAGTGCTGGGATTCATATGTGCCGGGTGATGAAGTAGACATAGGTGGTATATTATATTAAAATTAATGCATTAACAATATATTAGGGATGAATGGTTTTGCACTTCGTTGAATTATTTTGATTTTACATCTCCTTCAGGCAACTGATATATGAGAAAACTGTTAAACCTTATCTGTAGCCTCCTGCTGGCCGTAACGCTTCATGCGCAGTCGGTAACCATCAAGGGCCAAGTCGTAGACACATCGGAGAGAAAACCATTGGCAAATGCTGTAATAGCCCTGCTCACTAAGGACTCCGTCTTACTTCAACACACGCGCACTGATGCCAGTGGAAAATTCAGCATCACTTCAAACAGGGGAAAACCCCATTTGTTGATGGTCACTTATCCCAAATTCGCCGATTTCGTTGACCAGGTCAGTGAGACCTCTCCGGAGCTGGATCTCGGGCGCATTAACCTGATCAAAAAATCAGTCCTTCTCGAGGAAGTGATCGTATCCCAGAAGATCGGTGCCATCCGGATGAAGGGTGATACCCTCGAATTTAAAGCAGACAGTTTTGCTGTCAGGGAAGGCGCAAATGTGGAAGAATTACTGAAAAAATTACCTGGACTGCAGGTAAATAAAAAAGGCGAGATCACTGCCCAGGGTGAAAAAGTCCAGAAAGTGCTTGTCGATGGCGAGGAATTTTTCAGTGACGACCCCGCAGTGGTGACGCAGAACCTCAGGGCGGATGCCATTGATAAAGTACAGGTCTTTGATAAAAAAAGTGACCAGGCTGCATTTACGGGAATTGACGATGGCGAAAAACAAAAGACCATTAACCTGTCACTGAAGGAAGACCGCAAGAAGGGATATTTCGGTAAGGCAAAAATCGCAGGGGGACTGCCATCCAGCTATGAAAACGAGGCAATGGTTAACATGTTCAAAGGCAAACGAAAGGCGGCTGTTTACGGCACCATGGCTAATACAGGGAAGGCTGGACTCAACTGGGAGGACAACAACAAATTCGGAGGCGGCAGTAACATGGAATTCAATGAGGAGGAAGGTTATTTCTTTTCGTACAACGAATCTGATGAGTTCAATACCTGGGGAGGAACTTACCGCGGTGAGGGATTGCCTAAGGCCTGGACAGCCGGCGCGCATTTTTCCAATAAATGGTCAAATGACAACAAACATATAAACGGCAACTACCAGTTTTACAAGCAGGATATCAATAACGAAGGAACCACAACAACCCAGTATATCTTTCCGGATACCCTTTATTATACCAAAGACCTCCGGAAAACATTCACACAGAATACCCGTCACCAGCTCAGTGGGTTCTATGACCTGAAACTGGATTCATTTCAAAACCTCAAAATCACAGTCAAGGGCAGCCAGGCAAGTGCACAGAACGAATCAGATTTCCTGCAGCAATCGTTAAATGAAGAAGGACAAATGGTGAACAATACCCGCCGCAGTCTATATTCTACGGGAGAAAAGCAGCTCATGAGCGTCAATGCCATCTGGCGGAAGCGATTTGCCAAAAAAGGACGTACCATGTCGGTGAGCTTCGACCAGAAATACAACAGCAATGAAACGAACGGACTGCTGAAGGCAATCAACAACGACTACGACTTCACCGGCGGCCTCAGTCGTTCCGACACCACCGACCAGAAGAAGGATAATTACCAGCAAAGCAACGTACTCGGCGGTAAGATTTCTTACACCGAGCCACTGAGTAAAAAATGGTTTGTCGAACTTAATTACGGTTACCGCCTCAATAACAGCAAGGCTCTGAGAAGTTCTTACAACAAGGATGAAAGTGGTGGCAAGTACGACCAGCTCGACAGTCTTTACAGCAACAACTATTCATATGACTTCAACACGCACAGCGGTGGACTGAATTTCAGGTTTAACAGTGACAAAATAAATGCAACGGTTGGTTCAAACATTACGAACGCCCGTTTCCTGCAGGAGGACCTGGTAAGGGACAGCACCACCCGCTACAATTTTGTGAACTTCTTCCCGAAAGCAAATATCCGGTTCAAGATGGGAGCGCAACGCGGACTCACCGTCAATTACAACGGAAGCACCAGGCAACCATCCATCCAGCAGATCCAGCCCGTTGTTGACAATACTGATACCAGGAATATCCAGTTAGGTAACCCTGACCTGAAGCAGGAATTCCGCCACTCGATAAATGCATTTTACAATGACTATAAAGTATTAAATGGACGGAACCTTTATTTCAATGGCGGCCTCAACCTTGTTGACAATGCCATTTCCCAGAACGTGACTGATACAGCAGGCAAACGTTATTACCGCTCAGTAAACGTAGACGGCAACATGAATTACTGGATCTATACCGGTTACTGGCGGCAGTTCAAAAAATTAAAACTGAATGTGAATACGGGCCTTAATGCCAATGGGGGAAAGAATAACAATTTCGTGAACGGTCAAAAGAATACGAGTACCTATTCAACTGTCGGCGCTAACTTTTCCCTGTGGAAAGAGAAAGACAAAGTTTACAGCCTTTCGCTGGAAACTTCTCCATCACGTACAAAAAGCAAATCCAGTATCAATCCTGACCTCATAACAAAATACTGGACCATCGACAATGAATTCTCTGGAAGCATCTATAAACTTCCGTACAAGCTGGAAGCGAATACCAACATGACATACAGCTGGCGCCAGAAAACCGATGTATTTGGCGAAGACCGCAATGTATGGTTATGGAACGCCTCGCTTGCCAAAAAATTCTGGAAGAATAATAGCGGTGAACTACGGTTCTCCATTAATGATATCCTTAATCAGAATGTCGGATTCAGGAGAAATGCCACTTCCAACATTATTTCTGAAAACACCTATATCAACCTTCGCCGTTACTGGCTGCTGAGCTTTACCTGGAACTTCAGCCGTAACCCCGGATCAAAATAATCGTAATGAAAAAAACTTTCATTCTTGCATTAATACTCATAGCCGGGGCAAAGCTTTCGGCACAGCAAATATTTATTTTCAGCGGAAACATAGAATACGAGCGGAAAATAAATATACACAGGCAGTTCGAATCCGATGATGAACAGAGCGACTGGTTCAAGGATTTTATCGCGAAACAACCACGTTTTCATAACAGCTATTTTAACCTCTCATTCAACAAGGAGAAAGCAATTTACCAGCCCGGACGCGAATCGGATGTCAAGGTAGAACCGTGGATGATCGGTCCTGCCAAACAGAACATCGTACTTACCGACATTAACAGCCAGGTTTATACCAGCAGGAAAAAAGTTTTTGAAGAGACGTTTGTTGTCACTGATACCACGACCAAGGTAAAATGGAAGATCAGTAATGAGACACGTGTCATCGCGGGATTCGAATGCCGCAAGGCTGTGGGTGTGATCTGCGACTCCGTTTATGTGGTTGCATTTTATACCGAAGAGATTCCCGTAAGCGCCGGTCCTGAGTCTTTTGGCGGCCTGCCCGGCATGATCCTGGGCCTTGCTGTCCCCAGGCTTTATTCTACCTGGTTCGCAACCAAAGTGGAACTGAACGAACCGCCGCCGGCCAGCTTTACTGTCAATAACAGCAAAGGCAAAAAAGTAAAAAGCACCGAGCTTGAACCGGTGCTTACGTCATCGTTTACGGATTGGGGGAAACGTGGAAAGAAATTTATCTGGTGGTCGATGCTTTAAAAATTTATTCAAGGTTCATCACCAGCATACTCATTGGACGCAGGCTGATCTTTTGCTGCAGATCCATGAGGTCACCAGTTGGAATGTCCCTTCCTTTTTTGAATCCTTTCGTGCGTTCGGCAAATCGTGCAGGGTCAACCTGCTTTTCCGCCGGATTTGTATTCATGATACACATCACTGTTTGTTTATTATCATGCCGGAAATAAACGTAAACGCCATCCTCAGGAACAAATTGGGTCAGCTGTCCCGACTTGATGGCCGATGAGCGTTTCCTGAACTGGGCGAGATTGCGAATGTGATTGAAAATGGCATTCTCTTTTTCGGAGCGGCCCTGGCCTGTGAATTTATTTTCGGGATCACCAGGCCATCCTCCTTTGAAATCGAGGCGCACCCAGCCATCAGGATTGGTAAATCCTGTCATCAGGATCTCATTGCCATAATACATCTGCGGAACGCCCCGGAACGTGAGCAACCAGGAAAAAGCCACCTTGTACTTCGCCGTGTCTTCCCCAACTACAGAATAGAACCTGGCCAGGTCGTGATTATCCAGGAAGATGACCTGCCGCATTGGGTCCTTGTACATAAAATCCTGCGCAGTCGTCGTGTATAATTTGTTTACGCCTTCCGTCCAACCGAATGGCTTGGTCAGTGATTCCTGGATTCCGTAAAATAGCAATTGGAAGTCCGTTGTTGCCGGGAGATTGCTTTTAAAAGGAACCTGGAGATTGTTCTCACAGAAATAACTCTGGTTTGGAACACCATGCACCCATGTTTCACCGAAGATGCTGAGCCTGGGATATTCATCCAGGAGCGCTTTGTTGCAGCGGTTCATAAACTCCAGGTCATTATACATGTAGGTGTCAATGCGGTAACCGTCGATCCCGAATTCTTCCACGCTCCAGATGGCATGTTGAATCAGGAAATTCGCCAAAAAAGGATTGCCATGGTTCAGGTCGGGCATCATCGGGGTGAACCATCCGTCCAGCATTTTCTTCCTGTCAGTTTTAGCGGCATAGGGATCAAACAACACCTGGTCCTTATAATTCGTATTGGTATACGCAGGCCATTCATGCAGCCAGTCTTTCATTGGCTTATCCTGGACAAAGAAGTGGTAAAGCCCGGTATGGTTATATACAGCATCCTGGATAAGCTTCATCCCTTTACTATGCAGGGCATCTGCCAGGGCTGCATAATCTTCGTTTGTCCCCAGCCGTGGTTCAATGCGGTAATGGTTGGTAATGGCATATCCATGTTCTGTCCTGTCAGGCATATTATTTTCCCAAACCGGTAAAAGCCATAACGCCGTAACGCCCATGTCCTGCAGGTAGTCCAGGTGATTCAAAACGCCTTTCAGGTCGCCACCATGCCGGTGAAAGATGGAATCGCGGTTCAGTGATTGGTCCCTTAGCCCGGGAATGCGATCGTTGGAAGGGTCACCATTACTGAACCTGTCGGGGATTGCCAGGTAAACCAGGTCGGCAGAAGTAACTCCCTGTGCATAAGCCGAGCCTTTCCCTGGGCGTCGTGCTTTCAGGGGAAACTTAATGTTATTCCCGGATGATACTTTTATTTCAAGATTTCCCGGCTTTGCCGTGTTGCTGATAACCAGGTCAAGAAATACATAGTTGGCATTCTCAGGTTTGTGGACTTTTTCGAGCCGTACACCTGTATATGGAGTTATGCTTATTGTATTTTTCCCGATGCCGGTACCATGCAGCATCAGCTGTACTTTCGGGTTCTTCATCCCAACCCACCAGTTGGAGGGATATACATTCACTTCCTGACAAAAAACAGCCAGTGTAATCGTCATAAGAAATGAAAACGCAATAAATTTTTTGAACATATTTTTCTGGTATCGTTAAGACAGTACAGGTTTCTTATCATCCACTACTTCCTTGACCACGAAAATGCAAACAATTGCAGCCAGAATGAGCAGGAATCCACCGATCTGGACTGCAAGTAACCTGTCATTATTGAGGAAATGGATCATAATTTTCCCAAAGAATAATGAAGCGATGATTTCCGGTAATACGATAAAAAAATTAAATATCCCCATATAGATCCCGATCTTGTCAGCAGGCAGGTGATTAGCTAACATCGAATAAGGCATCGACAATATTGAAGCCCAGGCAATTCCAACCATACTCATTGCCGCAAAAAGTAATCGTGGATCGCTGATATGGTTTACCCAGATCAAACCTGCACCACCAACAAGCAAACAGGCAACGTGCGTCCATTTTTTTCCAGCAACATTTACCCAGAAAGGCAATGTAAACGAAAATAAAAATGTAACGAGGTTAAGAATGGCGGAAGTAGTATTGGCGTGTTCAAGGCCCCTTGTATAAGTTTCGCTGTCATTTATTGGATCGCCTTTGAAAATATCTGCAGCCACCCCTGTGCTGTAATAGAACCACATCAGGAACAATCCCGGCCAGGTAAGAAAGTTTACAATTGCGAGCCGTTTCATCTGCAGCGGCATATTTTTAATGGAATGAGTTATTTCCCTGAGTCCCCCACCAAATCCTTTATTGCTTTCTTTTGCTTTCTGTTTCCAACCTGTAATATCCGCAGGAGGATATTCCTTACTGAAAATCACTGTGTATAAAACCGCAAAGAAGAATACAAATCCACCAATGTAGAATGACCACTGAATATTTTCTGGTATGCTTCCTCCAGTTTTTTCGCGGGAGAAACCAAACCACTTAACTAATAATGAAGGAAGGTATCCCGCTACAAAAGATGCGAGCCCGATAAACATGCTTTGCATGGCAAAACCGAATGGGCGTTGTTTTTCATCAAGATTGTCGGCAACAAAAGCACGGAATGGCTCCATGCTGATGTTAATGCTGGTGTCAAGTATCCAAAGCAAACCGGCTGCCATCCAAATAACCGGCGAATTGGGCATGAAAAACAGCGCGATTGAACTCAATATTGCTCCGATCAGAAAAAAAGGTCGTCTTCTACCCAGGCGGGGATGCCAGGTTCGGTCACTCAGGTAACCAATAATTGGCTGAACAAGCAATCCTGTCATTGGTGCTGCCAGCCAGAGTCCGGGAATATCTTCAGGACTTGCCCCTAAATATTCATAAATGGCGCTCATATTATTCATCTGGAGCGACCAGCCAAACTGAATTCCGAAAAATCCAAAACACATATTCCATATCTGCCAGAATGATAATCGAGCTTTGGGAACAGCAATTTCTGGCGCAGTGAGAACTGAAGTAGAGGCCATAGCAATCGTTTGTAAAAGCAGTTTATAGCTGGTTATCAATGTGTACAAAGTACACAGGAACTAAAGTAAATAAAAAATCTGGTAGTTGCCCAGGATACTTCAATAAGTGAATAAGTCAATGGGTGAACAGGTGCATGGAAGTGAAATGACTTTATACAGGAATAGGTCAATAAGGCTAAGACTTGCTCATTCACTTATTGACCTATTCACTTATTGACCAGACCACTTATTGTAGTCCTGCCACATTATATCACGAATCCATTCGGAATCACCGCTCCTTTCTTCACCACCACAATTCCGTCTTTCACCGTATACAGCGCATGATCGGCGTTTTCGAGGTGGCTTCCCCCATTGATCCGCACGTCATCACCAATACGGACGTTCTTATCCACGATGGCATTTTTGATGTAACAGCGGTCGCCGATACCCAGGGTTGGCTGCCCATGCTGACGGGCATGATTCATTTCTGCGATCGTCTCGAAATAGTCATTCCCCATCAGGTAACTGTTTACTACAGTTGTACCATGACCGATGCGCGAGCGGATGCCTACAACAGTTTTTTCCACTCGTGATGCATTGATGATCGACCCTTCTGCGATCACTGTTTTCTCCAGTGTGGATCCGCTGATTTTGGCCGGTGGCAACATCCTCGCACGGGTATAGATCGCATTATTGTTATCAAACAGGTTGAAGTCGGGAATATCTGCTGTCAGGTCAAGATTCGATTCGAAGAATGAATAGATGTTCCCGATATCCGTCCAGTAACCATCATACTGGTAACTGCAGACCTTGTATTTATCGATCGATTCCGGGATGATCTCCTTACCGAAATCGGTGGCGTCTTTCTTTTCGTCCTCCAGCAGCTCGAACAACAGCTTCCGGTTAAAAATATAGATCCCCATCGAAGCCAGGTAGTTGCGGCCTTTAGCACGCATTTCATCGCCAGTATCGCTGATCCAGTCAGGCAACTGGTCCTTTTTCGGCTTTTCAATGAATGAGGAAATAAATGCACCCGAAGTTTTCAGGATGCCGAACTCGGGAGCTTCGCGGTCGGCTACAGGAATAGTAGCAATTGAGATATCTGCGCCGTGTTTTTTATGGTTATCAAGCATAGCGCTGAAATCCATCTGGTAAAGCTGGTCACCGGAAAGGATCAGCACATATTCACTGTCGAACGGGTTAATGTGCCTGAGGCTCTGGCGAACCGCGTCTGCAGTGCCCTGGAACCATGTCGGGTTATCAGGCGTCTGTTCTGCTGCGAGGATATCCACAAAAGCAGCGCTGAAAGCGCTGAAATGGTAGGTGTTCTTGATATGCCGGTTCAGCGAGGCCGAATTGAACTGGGTCAGCACAAACATCCGGTTGATGCTGGAATTGATACAGTTGGAAATAGGAATATCCACCAGCCTGTATTTTCCGGCAATAGGTACTGCCGGCTTACTTCTGCTGGCAGTAAGCGGGTATAAACGGGTACCGGCACCACCTCCCAGGATAACGGCAAGAATCTCTTTACTTATAGACATATCGATGGTTTTGGATTAGTGTAGGCTGTATTAAGTTAATAAAGATTTATAAACATCCAGATATTGGTTTGTGCTGGTATCCCAGCTGAAGTCCTTCTCCATCAGCTGTCGCCGGATGTTATCAAAATGCATCTGGTCCTCGTACAACTCAACCCCACGGTAAACAGCATGCGTAATATCACCGACAGATGCATTGTTGAAACAAATGCCATAGCCACCTGGTTCACCAAAATCAATAACCGTATCTCTCAACCCGCCTGTTCTTCGCACAACCGGCACGGTTCCGTAACGCATGGAATACATCTGGTTGAGACCGCAGGGTTCAACCCGGCTGGGCATAAGCAGGAAGTCTGCACCCGCGTACATCTGGTGACTGAGTTTTTCGTTATAACCGATTTTCGAGTTGTAGTACCCCATCCAGTAACTGCGCATATCGTCGAGTTGTTGCTCCACATGAGCTTCGCCACTGCCCAGCACAAGAAAATTCATCCGCTGGTCAATATAGTATAAAGAATCGCCAATCGCTGCGGGCAGAAGGTCTGCCGCCTTCTCTCCCACCAGCCTGCCGATAAAAACGAACAGTGGCTTGTCAGGATTGAGACCGAATTCTTTGCAAATGGCCTCCTTGTTGGACCTTTTTCCAGCGGCCAGGGTGTCAATTGTATAATGATCAGTGAGGTAGCTGTCAGTCGCCGGGTCCCACACTTTGGTGTCAATCCCGTTAAGGATACCCACACTTTTCCCCTTTTCATACTCGAAAAGGGCTTCCAGGCCGTTGCTTTCCTGCCGCAGTTCGTGCAGGTAGCTCCAGCTGACCGTAGTCACTTTCCACGCACTACGGATTCCTGCTGCAAGCGGGTTTATGTTATTGTTCCAATCCAGCATTCCCCATCTCCAGCCGTCCCAGTGCGGAATATAATCGGACCTGTCCCAGTCCATCCATCCCTGGTACTGCGCATTATGGATAGTGATCACCGTTGGAATATCGGCGAGCATCTGGTACTGGTAACAGTATTTGATCATGAAGGGGATCAGCGCCGTATGGTGATCGTGAACATGGATGATATCGGGATGGTGTTGCCAGGAACTCAGCCAGTCCACCACCGCGATCTGGAACGACGTGAACCGTTCTACATCATCAGGGTAGGAATAGATCTTTTCCCTGTCGAGCAGGCCGTTGATATCCAGCAGGTACAGGTCAAAACCCAGCTTATTGGTAGTTTCTTTTATTACCGTGTAGTCGAACCAGGTATTCCCAAGATAGGCGCTTCCTTTGTGAACAACGTCCCACTTGTTCTCATATAAAAATTTCGTCCTGTACATCGGCATTACCACCTTGGCTATGTGCCCGGCTTCCGCCAGGTATTTTGGAAGTGCGCCTACCACATCCCCCAATCCGCCAGCCTTTGCAACAGGATAACATTCAGCAGATACGTGAAGAATTTCCATAGAAAAAATTGCAATTGAATATAATAAGAAATTGTATTGTGCAGTATTATGTCTTAAAAAATTTCAGTCAAACGGAATTCCTTCATATTTTCACTGATTGAGCAACGGTTCGCATAACTATGCTTTAATTATTTAAAACCCCTTGGATCGCTTATGTCGCAGACAAAACAGCCAACTAACACAGGCGCCCTTGCCACGCTTGTCATCGTATTCTTTTTCTGGGGATTCATTGCTGCATCCAACAGCATCCTGATCCCTTTCTGTAAATCACACTTCCACCTGAACCAGTTCCAGAGCCAGCTGATCGGTTCAGCATTTTACGGGGCATATTTTATCGGCTCGCTGTTGTTATTTATTATCTCGAACATCACGGGCAGCGATATCCTCAATAAGATAGGTTATAAGAAGGGTATTATATATGGACTGTGGATCTCAGTACTTGGCGCATTGCTGATCATTCCTTCTGCCAACGCCAATTCCTTTGGGGCAATCCTCGCTTCACTCTTTGTTGTTGCACTCGGGTTTTCACTTCAGCAAACAGCGGCGCAGCCTTTCGCCATTTCCCTTGGCGATCCTTCAACCGGCTCACACCGCCTTAACCTCGGCGGCGGTATCAATTCGCTGGGAACTACATTAGGTCCCATTATCGTAAGCGTATTCCTGTTTGGATCAGCAAAGGGACGGGCAGAAGATGCGACCATCACCAATATCAATACACTTTATATTATAGTTGCTGCCGTATTTGCAGCTGTTGCCCTGTTTTTCACTTTCTCCAAGCTGCCTGCAGGTAAGGACGAAGAACATTTCGAAAAGGCGAACAAGGCCCAGGGAGCTTTATTGTTGATGACAGGTGGCATCCTTGCCGTGATCCTGATCGGACAGTTTACGGAGCTTGACAAACTACCTTTATTACTTATCACGATTGCGTTGGTTGTAGGTATCCTTTTTTATTCAAACTCCGCGGCCGTTAAAGAACCACATGGCTGGGGTGCTATGCGCTACCAGCAGCTGATCTATGGTATGCTCGGCATCTTCGTGTATGTTGGGGTGGAGGTTACTATCGATAACAACTTTGGTGCACTCTTAAAGGTACCCGGATATTTCAATGCAGCCGGGCTCGACGAAAGCGAAATCTCGCATTTCATTTCCCTTTACTGGGGAAGCCTGATGATCGGTCGCTGGACAGGTGCCATCGGCGTATTTAACCTCTCACGCCAGGGCAGGGTCATCGCAACAATTGTGGTTCCGTTCATCGCTTTCGCCGTAGTATTGCTTGCCAACCATTTGAAAGGCAATGAAATAAAAGATCTTTATGCATATGCAGGCGTGATCGTACTGATGATCATGGCATTCTTTTATGGCCAGGAAAAGCCGGTAAAGACGCTCCTCACCATGGCCGTTCTGGCCACAGTGGCAATGCTGGTCGGCGTATTCACCACGGGTATTGTTTCCGTGTATGCATTGATGGCGGGTGGATTGTGCTGCTCCGTTATGTGGCCATGTATCTTCTCCCTCAGTGTTGCCGGACTTGGTAAGTATACCAGCCAGGGATCCGCATTCCTGATCATGATGATCCTCGGCGGTGCCGTTATTCCACCATTACAGGGCACTATTGGCGACATGACAGGCGACCTGCATAGGTCTTACCTGGTTGCTGCCGGATGTTTTGCATTCCTTGCATACCTTGCACTAAAACAAAGAAGCGTACTGAAAGCTCAGGGACTTGATTTTGACCAGGAGATCGCAGGCGGACACTAATAATTTTATTTACCAGGAACAGATAAGTATGAGTAAGATACCACTTGAGTATGCGATTGGTGTTGATATTGGTGGCACCAACACGAAATGCGGGATTGTGAACCGCCGGGGAGAAGTTTTGCAGTATGAAGCTTTGTCAACCCCAGAATATGAAACACCGCAGGCATTTGTTGATGCCATGTGTGTGCGCCTTAACCTCATGATCGATAAAGTTGGCGGTGATGAACTGATCAAGGGTATCGGAATCGGAGCGCCTAACGGGAACTATTACACGGGAACCATTGAATACGCACCAAACCTGCGTTGGGAAGGTATTGTTCCTTTGGCTGACATGGTCTCTGAAAGGATGAACCTGCCTACAGCACTCACCAATGATGCGAACGCTGCAGCTGTCGGCGAAATGCAATACGGTGCTGCAAAAGGAATGCGTGATTTCATTACCATTACGCTTGGAACAGGAGTTGGAAGCGGCATTGTTGCCAATGGCCAGATCATTTATGGTCACGATGGATTTGCAGGCGAGCTCGGGCACACAATCATTCGTCCGGGTGGCAGGAAACACTGGTCTACCGATCTTTACGGTTCTCTTGAGGCCTATGCATCTGCTACGGGCGTTGCAGTGACCGCAAGGGAAATGCTCCAGAAGGAACCTGAAAAACAGAGTATCCTGCGGAAATATCAACTTGAAGAGCTCACCAGCAAAAATGTATTCGACTGCGCCATGCAGGGTGATGAAATTTCACAGGAAGTTTACAAGTTCACCGGCCAGATCCTGGGTGAATCACTTGCCAATTTCGTGATGTTCTCTTCCCCTGAGGCAATTATCCTCTTCGGTGGTCTCATCAAGGCGGGTAAACTGATTTTTGAACCCACGATCGAGCACATGGAGAAGAACCTTCTGCCCATCTTTAAAAATAAGGTGAAAGTGATCAAGAGCGACCTCCATGAAGCAGACGCAGCGATCCTTGGTGCAAGTGCACTGGTTTGGGAAATGAAACAATCGCATGCAAGCTTGTAAAAAGTCAAAATTCAAACTTAAATTCAAAAGGCACTCCGTAAAGAGTGCCTTTTGAATTTACTTATTGACCTGGCGACTTGAGTGCCTGGTTCTAACTACGAACACTGCAGGCACAGGCCGCTGACCCGTTTTATCTGATGGCTTAATTGTTTCCTTCCCATTGACAAGCAGGCAACTGCTGCCTCCTCCATCCAGGTTAAGCGCTTCAACACAGTTGAGTGCTACAAAAATTTCTGCAAGTTCAGTAAGTGTGGCGCCTTCAGCTGTACCGGGATTCCGGCCTTCGACTGCAAGTACAATCAGTTTTCCCTCTTTGGTATAACCCATGGCAGTCCTGGGGTGCGCGTCATTGATCGCTTTGCCGGTAAATTTAATTTCCTCGTTGTTTGTGATATACACCCTGCCATCCTGAACCAGTACCGGTCCTCCACCGATGGCAGTTTTCATGTTCCATTTTTCAAGCAATGAGAGCGGTCTTCCGCCAACGATTGTTGTGCCCGTAACTGCGAGTTCCCGATCTATATTCCTGCTTTCTGTTTTTACTGGAGGTACCGCCAGTTGTGTTGCCAACGGTTTTCGGCTGTTGCTGTCCGTGAATGTCCAGGCAATATCTGCCCTGCGTTTCTTATCAATGCCAATTGCAGAAGGAAACGAATGCAGGTACATCATACTGTCTTCACCTTTTCCTTTAACACCGGTTGAATTGTAACTGATCAGCCTTCCTTTCTTCATCACCAGGTTCAGGTTCTGGTTCGTGCCAAAGGAAAAGAATGTTGCATTCAGGACGATGGCAGGTTGCCCGGACTTGTTGTAAAAATCTCCGGGAGTCAATCGTCTTTTATAACTCGTGTCGGTATCACATTCAAGGGAACTGTTCCTTAGATCTATTTCTGCATACCAGGCCTTGAATGGTTTTCCGTTAACAGGAGTGCTGGTGTGGTAGACATGGATCCCTTCCGGCAGAGGACCGGTTACGGATTCTGCGTTCTCCCAGGATAGTTGTGCTGCACAAAACAGGGGCAATAAGAAAAGGCCTGTGAAGGCCTTCAGCTTTTTATTCATATGATTGCTCTATTATTACAATACCATATTCAGTTTCTCCTGTTCCCAGGCTGCCTTACCATAACCAGGAATAACATGCTTTTCGGAATGGTATGACGAACGTACAAGCGGACCGCTTTCCACGTAGTCAATACCAAGGTTATAACCTGCTTCACGGTATTCAGCAAATTCGTCGGGGTGTACAAACCTGTCAACCGGTAGGTGCTTCTTGGTTGGCTGAAGATATTGACCGATCGTTACCACGTCAACTCCATTGTCACGCAGATCTTCCAGCGTCCTGATCACTTCTTCCTTCTTTTCGCCAAGTCCAAGCATGATCCCGCTTTTCACCCTCATCCCTCCTTCCTTCAGGGTACGAAGCACTTCCATGCTGCGCCAGTACTTTGCCTGGATACGAACCCTTTTGGTAAGTCTTTCAACTGTTTCAATATTGTGGGAAACGACTTCCGGAGCGGCATCAATAATTGCCTGGATCTGGTCCTTATAACCTTTGAAGTCAGGAATCAGTGTTTCCAGTGTGGTGTCGGGATTGAGCAACTTAACCGCTTTGATGGTATTGTGCCAGATAGTGGAACCTCCATCCTTCAGTTCATCACGGTCAACGGATGTGATCACCGCGTGCTTTACTTTCATCAGGTAAATAGCCTCAGCAACCCGCTGTGGTTCATCCCAGTCAACCGGTTCAGGACGACCGGTAGCAACGGCACAAAATCCGCAGCTCCGGGTACATACATTTCCCAGGATCATGAAGGTCGCAGTTCCTGCTCCCCAGCACTCACCCATATTCGGACAGTTACCGCTCTCACAGATGGTGTGCAGCTTGTGTGTATCGACCAGTCCCCTTACGTGCTTGTAGTTTTCTCCTGTTGGAAGTTTCACCCGTAGCCAGGACGGCTTCTTTATTTTTGACTCACTTTCCTTTACTGCTGATACTACTGGTAATTCATGCATAATGGACAAAATTACGTTACTTCCGCTTACCAAAAAGCAGAGACACATACGCATTGAAAAAGAGCCTGTGCTGATTATTCTGGATCATCTGCTCCACTTCACTTGCGTAATATTCAATATTCACACCGGCTTCAATTGCAGACGCCACTTCGTTAAAACGGCCATAATCAAAGCGGAGTGCGGTTTTGAGATGGGCTCCGGGGTTAAATTTAACTTCTCCCCATCCCACGGTAAAACCTGAGGCCCCCAGGTAGTTATACTTGTTTATATCCTCAATTTCAGTGAATTTTTTCCTGGTGCGTTCCTCGGTATCCCGATCCTGCACATCTACGTAATACGGCTTCTCCATTCCGAGGGAAATACCACCTGCCCACAACGCAGATACTGCAACGCCGTTTTTATTGGATTTTCCGCCGATCAGGTACTGCTGGCCATAAGCTCCCTTAAGCTGGTAAAAATTATTGGCCTTGCCAAATACGAACTGGTTCACATTACCGAAAAAATCTATACTTCCTGCATCCTTGTCCTCTTTAGGATGTTTCTTTTCATTGAGTTCGATCTGGATGATCCGGGTCCTGCGCGGAGTTATGAATTTCCCCTTTTCAAATGAGATCCCGTAACCATCTGTATTGAGTTTGATACCAAAGAGATTATGTTTATTGAAGATCAGCTCGCCCTCTTCTTCCATTTTTACAAGTGCATTTATCCGCTGTTTCTTTTCGGATTTCTTGTCTTTTTTTGGAGGGGCCGGATTGGATTGTGACCATCCCAGAAAGGCGATCGACAAACCGAGTGACAATAGCAGTATTTTTTTCACGGTAATGATTTTAGAGCAGCTGCCGTAAATTTAGCAAAAATAACAGCATGACAGCATCCGTTGTTTATGAAGGACAACTCCGTTGCAAAGCAACACACAATCAGAGTGGAACAGTGGTTGAAACAGATGCGCCTACTGATAACCGTGGCAGAGGTGAAAGATTCTCCCCTACGGACATGGTATGCGTTGCCCTGGGAACCTGTGCCATCACTACTATGGGTATTAAAGCACAGGATATGGACATCGACCTGGCAGGTGCGACCATAGACATCCAGAAGCACATGGTAAGTGATCCCCGCAGGATCGGAAAGATCGATGTTATCCTGAGGTTTCCGAAAACGTTAAACCTTAGTGAAAAAGATCAGACCATTCTTGAAAGGATCGGAAACAATTGCCCCGTATTTAAAAGTCTTTCACCAGATACAGAGGTGAGCATTGTATACGAATGGTAATTCCAACAAGCCATCACCTGTTCAGCAGGTGATGGCCTAACCTGCAATCGAGGCATCTCTTCACACCACAATAGTTTTTCTTCAATTCCGTCAGTGCCTGGGTGCCGGCTGCAGATTCGCAGACCTGGCCTACACGCTCCCAGCTTCTTACCAGGCTATTTCTTTCCGGGGGAAGACTATGCATCCACCGCGCTGCTTTTTGCTTCATGCCGCTATGGTCCAGCCGCTCACCTAACGTGTATACGAGGGGGATAATACCGTTAATGATCAGGTAGGTCCGCATGTCGCTGCCTAAATGTTTAGGCTGGTAAGGCGCTGCCTCCCCGAGCGTGTAATGATAATGCCAGAAATCGTTGGCCGTGATCTCCAGCATCTGTTCCATTTCCCTTATCGTTTCGACCTCAACCAGCAAATGATGTAATGATGGCAGCTTATGGAGGAGCATGGCGAGCTGGGCAAGCCTCACCGTCGGGAAACCAGCAGGCCTCATTCTCAGCAACTGGGCTTGTCCATGTACCGGCACCAGCCCGTACTTATGCTGCAAATGCCTGTATTCCCTTTGCAGCAACTGCACATATGGATCTGCGTTGGCCGGCTTCAGGAAATTTGCCTGCCCGAGTAGTATGGCTTCCAGCTGGATAACCTGGTTGCGATGGCGGGCGAGAGACTTTACCGGTACAGACCTCGCCACCTGCTCAAAAAACTGCGCATTTACCGTTCCGCCGAAGTTGCGGGCCAGCCACCACCAGGAACACTCTTCCCAGTTACTCCCGCTCTCTTTCAGCAGTTCCAGGATCAGTTTGGATTTCCGCTTCAAACGGGCCCCGAGCAGCTCCTCTTTCCAGGCTGACCATATCCCCTCGGGAACCTCACCGATACTCCCCTCACAGGCAATGACATTGCGTTGATCCATAAGCAACTTATAACGGTCTAGCATGACCGAAGATACCCGTGGCGCAAGCACAAGAGTCGGAATTATTTCCGACAACCGACGCTCATCGTCTTCCCAGACGACATGAAGGATCACATTACGGTAGTTGGGATCATCATTATGCCGATGACGGTTCCATTCTGAACTTTTGATATGCAGTTCGATATTCCCCGCCCATGTTGTATCACCTAACCTTATCCGCGCGTCGAGAAAGTCAGGCCCCTGGTGAGGGTTGAAGGTACCGGCATCCTGGATTACCAGTTTTTCGCGGGACTCCGTCACAAGATCAGCCGTATTGAAATACTTTTCCTTCCAGATGAACTGCAACAACCGCTCCTGCATCTTTTTCGCAAAATACTAGTGCGCGACTGCCGATGTCAAGCGTGAAATCACCTGGAAATCAGGACCAGCTTTCGAGAGTCTGCACCACCCTGCTGACCGGCAGTCCCATAACGTTATAAAAATCCCCTTTAATTGTCCGGATGCCTACCACCCCGATCCATTCCTGGATCGCATAGGCACCCGCCTTGTCGTAGGGCTTGTATTTGTCTACATAAAACGCGATCTGGTCAGCAGTAAGTTCGTGAAAATCCACTGCCGTGGTATCTGAAAAGGCGACTTCCTGGCTGCCCTTGATCATTACCACGCCAGTGATCACTTTATGTTGCTGACCAGATAAATCACTGAGGATCCGGATGGCATCATCGCGATCGACCGGCTTCCCGATGATCCGGTCGCCCAGCACAACAATGGTATCTGCTGCAAGTACCAGCCGGTCGTGACTTAACTCTTCCCTGACCAGCTGTGCCTTACCGCGTGCAATATGTACCGGCACTTCGCTGATATCCAGGCCAGGCGGATACGACTCATCTGTGGGCCTTACAATAACATCGAAAGGAACTTCCGCCCATTCAAGCAATTGTTTGCGCCGCGGACTCTGGGAAGCAAGGACTATTCTTTCCATCACAAATAAAATTTAAAGAACACCATCGAAAGGATGCCGGCCAGCATTATCCACTTGATGTTGCTGCTAAGGCGGTGAAACTCGTCCGGGGTATTGGATTGCCTTAATTTCAGCATTGTGGTAACGAGGGGAACAATAACCGTGAAGAGGCAGAATACGGCTCCCATCCACCACCCTTTCAGCAGTCCATATACCTGCATGATCAGCAGTGCGGCCCCCATCACAAACATCCATACTCCCACAAACATCCTGGTTGCAGGCACACCCCACACTATAGGCATGGTCCGGCAGCCATATCGCTCATCCCCGATCCGGTCTTCCAGGTCCTTCACAACTTCCCTTACGAGGGAAATAATAAAAGCAAAGCTGCTGTAGATAATGGTGAATTTGAACACGGTATTCATGCTGTTCCTGTAGGCAGGTTCACCCATCCTGGTAACACTCAGTTCTGCGAAATAAATTACAAGAATGACCCAGGCTGTGAGCAATGAAATAAGCACATTGCCAATCAGCAATTGTCTTTTAAACGTGGTGGAATACAGCCATAGCAGCAATGCACAACCGAAATTGGCAAAGCCGATGATCGGGTTGCGGAGTTTCCACGACAGGTAAAATGCAAGCAGTACGCCGGCTAATGATAGCAGCAGGTGCCAGGCGATTGCCCATCGGCGCCGGATGACCCTTTGTATAACAATAGAGTCAGGTTTATTCACCTGGTCAATATTCAGGTCAAAATAATCGTTGATGATATAACCTGCCGCGGCAATAAGTACTGACGACAGGATCAACAGGGAGAAATGAACGGGATCCAGCTTCACTACGCCGCCCATCGATGGCAGCAGGATGCAGTAATAGAACAGCACCTGCGTAATTATAATAAAGAAAAGATTAGGCCACCTGATGAGCCTGAAAAATGCACCAATAAGTTTCACTCCGTTGTATTGATGCGCTAAAATATGTAATTCTTATTTGCTTGGAACGGAAGTATCTATGGCCCAGTCGCCCCGCAGCTTCATTACTTTCTCAATTACATCGCGAACGCAGCCCTCGCCGCCTTTAACGGGACTGATATACTTCGCCAGGCGTTTGATCTCCGGTGCGGCATCTGAAGGTGCGCATGGCATACCGGCAAGTTGCATCACACCATAGTCAGGAATATCATCGCCCATGAAAAGGATCTGCGGCCACTGGAGACCGTTTGCTACCCTGTACTGTTCCAGCACTTCTATTTTGTCTGTTACCTTCAGGTAAACATCCATTATTCCCAGCTTATTGAGCCTCGTGCGAACCGCTTCGGATGCTCCCCCGGAAATAACCAGGATACGATATCCTTTTTTGATGGCAAGCTGGAGCGCATAGCCATCCTTTATATTCATTCTCCTGACCTGCTGTCCATCGTCGAGCAAAAGCAGGCTGCCATCAGTAAGCACACCGTCGACATCGAACACAAAAGTATCTATGTCTTTAAAGAGGTTCAGGACCATGGGACGGAAGTTTATTTTTGGTTATCGCGCCATTCGTAAACCCAGGAACTCTGGATCATTTCCAGGTGCCCTTCATTGCATTCCTCACGCTTTCCTTCGAAATTAGGGATCTGCAACACCCATTCAATCAACTCTGTGAACCTGATCCGGTAAATTTTACCTTCATTGAACTCATCGCCGAAACGCTCATAAAGCTTCAACGCGATATCTTCATAATCTTTCCAGTGGATGGGTGGTTCAAAATGCGCCATATATGAATTTGAAATGCTTTTAGAAATTATTCACCGAGGAATTGGGTCTGGTCAGGAAGGGTAACTTCAACATGCCCGTTTTTACCAGGCAACAGGATACACTGGCAACCCAGTCTTGAATTCAGTCGTGGATTCACCGCCCTGTCGATGAAATCCTCTTCGCGATCGCTGATCTCTTCAACCAGGTCTTCCCCCTGTTCAACATAAAGGTGGCAGGTGCTGCAGGCGCAAACCGCACCACAGTTATGGTGCAATTCGATATTATTATGCAGGGCTACTTCCAGCAAACTCTGATCTGCTTCGATATTTTCAAGGGTTACAGGCTCAAGTCCCTTCTGCTCAAACTTAAACGTGATCGAATACATCTTTTCTTTTTGGGGGTTGTTTTTCCTTTTGGGTTGCAAAAATAGGCCAAAGCGGCAGTTTTAAGGGATTTTATTATTTTCAATACATGAAAAAAGCCTTGCGGATCATCCTCTGGATCGGTGGTATCATCCTGGCACTTGCCATAATAGGTGCCTTCCTGCCCGGAAATGCGTTCGTATCCCGCTCCATAACGATCAATGCACCCGCAAGCACGGTTTATGGTGTTCTGAACGATCTGAAAACATATAATTCCTGGATGCCATGGAACCAGAAAGACCCTTACATGCAGGTTCAGTATGCACCAGTAACGGAAGGAAAAGGCGCCTGGTACAAATGGAAAAGCAACCACCGTGAAGTTGGGGAAGGACAACTGACCATCACTGAATCCATACCGGGCAAGACTGTCACTACCAGCCTGCTTTTTGAAGGATTTGATGAACCATCTGTAGGCGGCTGGGAGCTTTCACCGAAGAACGGTGTAACGGAAGTAACCTGGAGAATGGATGCCAACATGGGACATAACCCCTTGAACAGGTGGTTTGGTTTGTTCTTCGACCGGATGCTTGGTCCGGATTTCGAAAATGGCCTGAAGCAGTTGAAGGAAAAGATAGAGAACGGGACACTGAAACCGGCGGAACCAAAATTATCACTCGAAGAGATCACGGCACCGGCTATGCAGGTCCTTACCATTATGGATACGGCGAGAACTATGGCGGATGTTGGCCCGACACTGCAGCAGGCCTATGGTGAGATCGGCGAGCTGGTTAAAAACCAGCAGCTTGATTTAACCGGCATGCCATTATCGTGGTACTACACCGGTAAAGAACCCTATGTGCTGGAAGCCGCCATTGCCGTTAACAGGTTACCCAAAACAACTTCAGGCAGGATCCGTTTCCGCAATGTTCCGCCAACCAGGTCAGTGGTAGTACACTATTATGGCCCATATGAAAAATCCTACCTGGCCCATGACCATATCCGTGAGTGGCTGAAATCCAGTGGCAACAAAGCCAAAGGCGCGCCTTATGATGTATATGTGGATGACCCCACTACAAAAAAATCAATGTACGAAGTAAGAACGGACATAATACAACCGATCGAATGAACTGCGAGTGTGCACTTACTGGCGACGCTTTATTTCGTTCGTTAGCGCAACATATAATTCCTTCAATTCTTTTTCCTCCATCAGTTCAAGGTGCCGTGAAATGGTGACTGTGTCATTGCGGATGGCAGGCCCTGTCTGCCATAACCAGGGATCACTGTTGTGGACCCGCGCAGCAGTTTCGGCAATCAGGGGCTGAAGTAGTCCGAAGTCCAGTTCCTTTTCCCTGCAGATCCCGAATGCGATCGAATACATCAGGTTGGGAAAATTATTCACCCACACTGCAGCCAGGTGCATGTGCAATCTTTGTTCATCAGTGCATTGCTGCCAGGATGAACCAAGTGAAGTGGAAAGCGAAATCAGGATATCAAGCCCTTCCGGGTTTACTGCATTTAACAGGAATGGAATCTTTTTTGTGGAAGGAAGCTGTCCCCGGATGCTCTGCAACGGGTAAAGCACACCGTTAAGTTCAGTCACCTTCGCCAATGCACTGGCAGGTGCAGCACCTGCTGTATGAACGACCCATTTCCCGGGAAGTCTCAGTGATTCATTCAATTGCCCGAGTGCAGTATCCGTAACCGCAACGATATACAGGTCTGCATCCTTTGTAATGGCATTGACATCTGTTATGGAAACTGTTTCCAGCCCGGAAGCCAGCTCGCGGGCATGTTCAGCCGTTCTTCCATAAACTTCCATGATCTCGTGTCCGGCCCCCTTCAACTCCGCTCCCAGCACCCGGGCTATATTTCCGGTTCCGATCAATACGATTTTCATGCATTAAATTTGATGCCATGAAATTAGCACAAAAGCTGGCCATCAATTATCTGCGGGCAAAATTGAATTTCACTTCGGTGTTTTCGAACCGCAAAGCTGCTGAACAGGCATTTGAGATCTTCTGCACTCCATTCAGGAAATCAAAAAAGAAGGTCCCGCCGGTCTTCGATAAGGCAGACCGCAATTATGTGCAGGTGGAAGGAAACAGGGTCGCCGTGTACAGGTGGAATAAAGGTGGAACCAGGAAGGTGATGATCCTCCATGGTTTCGAATCATCTTCGTGGAACTTTGACCGTTATATCGTTCCGCTGATGAAGAAGGGCTACGAAGTGATCGCCGCGGATGCCCCGGCGCATGGCGCTTCTGAGGGCAGCCAGATCAACCTTCCGTTGTATGTGAAAACCATAGCTGCTGTTTATAAGGAGTTCGGTCCAATCGAAAGCTTTATGGCGCATTCATTCGGTGGACTCGCCATTACCCATTTCATGGAAGCTGTGACGCATGACAATAATGTCAGGATTGCATTGATCGCACCGGCCACAGAAACAGTTACTGCGATTGATTCACTTTTTAAAATGCTGCAGCTTGACGGAAAAGTGCGGGAAGAATTCGAAAAGATCATAGTGGAACGCGGCGGCGTCAGCGCATCTCATTACTCGATTGCAAGGGCACTTAAACACTTACATGCTTCGATCCTGTGGATCCACGACGAAGACGACGACGTAACCCCGCTTGACGATGTAAAACCTATCATCAAAAAATCACTACCCAACATAGAATTCATGATCACCAAAGAACTTGGTCATCGTAAGATCTACAGGGAAAACAAAGTAGTGAAGAGGGTGATTGAATTTCTATAAATCATACATTTCACATTCCTTCTCTGCCTCCGAGCATGGGGACGAAGGAAAAATTGGCGAAGACTTCTTCGAGGCAGCTGCCATCGGCACGTTTGGTAAGCCTGATCATCCGTTGCACAGCCCCTTCACCTAAGGGAATCACCATCTTGGCACCGGCCTTCATCTGGCCTATGAGCTTTTCGGGAATGTATGGTGCGGCTGCTGTAATGATCACTTTATCGAATGGCGCGAAAGTGGGTAGTCCTTCAAACCCGTCGCCATAGAAGTATTTGATGTTCGGGTATTTTCGCAGGTGCACAAATTGCTTGTTATGATCGAACAAAGCCTTCTGTCGTTCGATCGTAAAGACCTGCGCACCCATTTCAGCGAGCACGCATGCCTGGTAGGCGCTGCCGGTTCCGATCTCCAGTACCTTGTCGAACGGCTTCACCTCGAGCAGCTGGCTCTGGTAGGCCACCGTATATGGCTGTGAAATGGTCTGACCCACTGCGATTGGGAATGCCTTGTCTTCGTAAGCCTTCTCGTCAAAGGCGGAATCAAGGAAATAATGGCGCGGTATATTATTAATGGCTTCGAGAACCCGTTCATCCGTTATTCCCTTGCTCCGCAAATGATCAACCAGTTTCTTTCTTAACCCCTTGTGCCTGTATGTGTCCTCGAACTTTCTCATAATCGGCCGCAATATAGGGAAAAGATGATGCCCTATAATTTCATGTCGGCAATAATTCCTTTGATCCGCGCCTCAAGCTCAGCCTGTGCCGTTTCAAATGATGCGGCATCCGCCAGGCTGCTGAACACACTGAAATAAAACTTGATTTTCGGTTCGGTGCCGCTGGGTCGCGCCGAGATCTTGCTGCCATCCTGCAGGATGAATTGCAGCACATTGCTTTTGGGAAGTTGAATTTTCCATTCCCCGCCGGTCTGCAGGTTTCTTCCCTGCTGGGTTTCATAATCCAGCAATTGAACAACCGCAGAGCCATTGATCGATGCAGGAGGTGCGGACCTGTATCCTTCCATCATTGCTGCGATCTGCTGCTGGCCATCCATTCCTTTTTTGGTAATGGAAATCAGGTGTTCTTTATAAAAACCATTTTCCACATAAAGATCAAGCAGCTTCTGGAACAGGCTGCGTCCTTTATCCTTTTCATAGGCGGCCATTTCACAAAGTATGGCAACTGCGCCTATCGCATCTTTATCGCGGATCTGTGATCCTATCATCAGGCCGTAGCTCTCTTCACCACCGATCACATAATGCTCTTTTTCTTCCTTTTCCTTGATCAGTTCTGCGATCCATTTAAAACCCGTAAGTACATTATAACAATTGATGTCATTCCGGCGGGCGATCTCATCGATCATCTCGGTAGTAACAATAGTCTTTACCACCATATCATTCGGCTGTGCAATGCCTTTTGCCTTGCGCGCTTCAATCATATAGTTGAATGCGAGCACCGCAGTCTGGTTGCCATTCATCAACACCCAGTTACCTTTATTGTCCTTCACGCCAATGCCTACCCTGTCGCTGTCCGGATCCGTACCAAGCAGGATATCGGCATCCAGTTCCTTTGCCAGCTTCAGGCCCAGGGCCATTGCATCCGCTTCTTCCGGGTTGGGGTAATTCACGGTAGGGAAATTGCCATCAGGAACACTTTGTTCTTCCACGATATGAACGTTGGTAAAGCCGTAACGCTTCAGGACCTCAGGAACCAGGGTAATACCTGTACCGTGTATCGGGGTATATACTATTTTAAGGTCATGCTGGCGTTTGATCACGTCGGGATAAACACTTAATCCCTGCAACATCTTAAGGAAAGCTTCATCCATTTCCTTGCCGATGATCGTAATGTTCTGATCTCCGCCTGACCATTTCACTTCATCAACGGATGAGATCTTTTCTACTTCCAGGATCACATTTACATCGTGCGGTGGTACGAGCTGACCGCCATCACTCCAGTATGCTTTATAACCGTTATATTCTTTGGGATTATGTGAAGCAGTACAAACCACTCCGCCATGACACTGGAGGTGGCGGATGGTAAAGCTCAGTTCAGGTGTCGGCCGGAGTGCTTCAAAAAGGAATACTTTGATCCCGTTTGCGGCAAAAACATTTGCCGTGGTTTCTGCAAAGAAACGGCTGTTGTTCCGGCTATCGTGCGCAATCGCTATTTTGATCTCCGTGCCGGCGGGGTATGATTTCTTCAGGTAATTGGCGAAGCCCTGCGTAGCCATTCCCACCGTATACTTGTTCATCCGGTTGCTGCCCACACCCATGATTCCACGCAGACCGCCGGTACCAAATTCCAGGCTGCGGTAGAACGATTCTGCCAGTTCGCCGGGGTTCGACGCGGCCAGTTCACGGATCGTTGCTATTGTTTCGGCATCGTAATTGCCTTCCAGCCACTGGTTCACTTTTTCTTGAATTGCTGCATCCATAATTTCAGGTTTATATCGGCGTTGAAGTTATACATTTTCAGTTTGCGAATTTGATTGTTTGTGCAAAACGTATTTTTGTCATTCTCAAACCATTATTGTTGAACATAGCCCGTTACCTTACAGTCTTATTTCTTTGCATCGTCCTTTCATGCCGTGTGGATGCGCAGGACTCCATTCCGCGTCCGAACAAAAAAAAGGTCTGGCTGGTGGCAGGTGGACATGCAGCGGTCTGGACCGTCTCATACATCGCCCTCGATAAAGCCTGGTATTCCGATTACGACAAGCAATCCTTTCACACCTTCAACGACGGAAAGGAATGGAACCAGATGGATAAGGCGGGACATGTGTGGACCACTTACCAGCTTTCCCGGGCTTCTGCAGCGACCTGGAAATGGGCCGGGCTCAATCCCAAGACTTCAGTCTGGCTCGGCGGCGGCAGCGCTGTGGCCTTCCAGAGTATTATTGAGATCCAGGATGGCTTCTCAGAGAAGTGGGGCTTTAGCTGGTGGGATATGGCAGCCAATCTAACGGGTGCAGGTGCATTTATCGCGCAGGAACTCGGCTGGAAAGAACAGCGGATCCAAATAAAAATGGGCTATTGGCCCTATAACTACCCCAGCGACCTGGTCGCCAGGAGGAACGAACTATTTGGAGAAGGAAGTATGGAAAGGATCCTGAAGGACTATAACAGCCAGGCATACTGGCTAAGTGCCAACCTACGCAGCTTCTTCCCCCAAAGTAAGATCCCGCGCTGGCTCAATGTTTCCCTGGGTTACAGCAGTGACCTTATGCTCGGTGGTATGGAAAACAAATGGACGGAAGCCGATGGCACCGAAGTAGACCGTACCGACATTCCACGGACCAGGCGGTTCTACCTGTCGGCCGATGTCGACCTCACCCGGATCCCTACCCGCAGTAAATTCCTGCGTACCGTCTTCTTTGCTCTTAACGCCATCAAGATCCCCGCACCTGCTTTAGAATATAACTCGGATGGAAAATTCCGCCTGCACGCTATTCACCAGTAAGGCGACTTCACTCCATGTACGCCCCCGATAAATCATCTCCTTCCACTTCCACATAAATATGGTCCTGTAATGTGGTTGCTATACTTACGCCCACATAATCCGCTTTAACCGGGAATGCCTTATGTGTGCGTTCAATCAATGTGAGGATCTGGATCTTTTTCGGGTAGCCGTCCAGGAAAGGACGCAATGCGTATAACAGCGTCTTACCGCTATTGGTAACATCATCAACCATCACAACTGTGCGGCCGCTGAAATCAGAATGACCATTCAGCTCAACCGGACCCGGGTTGCGTTTATCCAGTCCGACTTCGATGATCTGGGAATCAATTCCTGCAATGGATTTCACCAGTTTCGCAAGTGCGCGCGCCATTACGACGCCATTATCTTTAATGCCCGCCAGGATGATCGGTTCTTTCTCACCAACGAGTTGTTCCGCCATTTCATATGCCATTCTTTCGAGCTTCATAGCAGCAGTCTGCCTGTCCAGTATATACTTTCTTTCCGTATTCATACAGCGAATTGAAGCCGAAAAATTACAACAAAACATTGAGCCAATCTGAAAACGCTTAATTTAGTCGCACAATCTCACGCTCTATGCAATATGTGCAACAAGCCGCTTTTGTATTGTTAACTGTAGCTGCGATCTGGTTTTTCAGGAAAAAGATCCTGGAGATCCGGAGAAATATCCTTTTCGGAAAAGATGCATTATACAATGACAACCCGGGAATGAGGTGGAACAACATGTTGCTGCTTGCATTCGGACAGAAAAAGATGTTTGCGAACCCGCTGGTTGCGGTGATGCACTTCGTGATCTATGCAGGCTTTATCATTATTAATATAGAAGTCCTTGAAATTATCCTGGATGGGATCTTTGGCACTCACCGAATTTTTGCAGGCATGCCAGGTTCATTTTACACGTTCCTGATCAATGCATTTGAATGGCTGGCATTGGGTGTGCTGATCGTATGCGTCGTTTTCCTTGCGCGGAGAAATATCATTAAGCTGCGCCGTTTTATGATGCGTGAACTCGACGGCTGGCCAAGGAGTGATGCGAATTATATCCTGATCACCGAGATCATCCTGATGTTGCTTTTCCTTACATTGAACGCAGCAGACACCACGTTGCAGGAAAGGGGCGTGACCCATTATACCAATCACCTGACCGGAGATTTCGCCATTTCGCAATCGATCAAACCGCTGATCGCAGGAATGTCTGACAACGCATTGATTGCCCTCGAAAGAACCTGCTGGTGGCTGCACATCACCGGGATTTTCATCTTCCTCAACTACCTGCCATACTCGAAGCACCTGCATATCCTGCTCGCGTTTCCGAATGCATATTATACAAGACTTGATCCGCCGGGAAAAATGAAAAACATGCCGGCGATCCAGAACGAAGTGCTTTATGCCATGCAGCCCGAGCTTGCACCGACAGAGGCCGGTGAAACGCCTTCCTTTGGCGCCAAAGATGTGCAGGACCTTACCTGGCGCAACCTGCTTGACGCCTATAGTTGTACAGAATGCGGTCGATGCACTGCAGCTTGTCCTGCAAACCTCACGGGAAAGAAACTTTCGCCCCGCAAGATCATGATGGATACGCGCGACCGGATCGAAGAAGTTGGCCGGGTTATCAATACCAATGGCAAATTCGAGCCAGATGGCAAGACCCTCCTTCACAATTATATCAGTGTGGAAGAACTTCGCGCATGTACAGCCTGCAATGCCTGTGTAGATGCCTGTCCTGTCAGCATCAACCCGCTCGAGATCATCCTCGAACTTCGCCGTTCGCTCGTAATGGAAGAAAGCAATTCACCACAGGAGTGGAACGCCATGTTCAGCAATGTGGAGAACAACTTCGCTCCCTGGAAATTCAGCCCCGATGAACGCGATAACTGGCGCGAAAACTAGATTGGCTTTGCCGTGAGTCCGAGGGCTTCGATATATCCCTTATTAGGACGGCAATTTTCATAGCGGCACAATCTTAATACCTCATTTAATATTTGCAGGATCTTCTGGCGATCTGCCGGAGCCGCTTTTCTTACCTGTTCGAAACTACTGCGTGGTTTTTCGGTGTACTCAATGATTTGTTCAAAGCCTTCGGGCTGTGGATAGTCGACGATACCCCTCGTGTTCTTCATTTTTTTATACGGCCAGAAATGCCAGCCGATCCGGTGCTTTTCCATCAATCGCCTGAACGCGCCAACCCATTCGTCGGTATTTTCTCCCGTCTCCCCAACATAGATAGGTACATTATGCCTGTCGCGAAAATCCAGGTATTGCTGGATCACATCCTGGGTGGTATCGGTCCAGTATTTATGGAAAGTGTACACCAGTTTGTCGTCGAATGGTTTTCCAAAGGGGCCAAAATTCGAATCCCATTGAGCGCCGCCGAGGAAGACCAGGTGATTTTTATCTACCGACCTCACCGCCTTCGTAATCTCTTCGTAAAACGGTTCCAGCAACGGGTTGAAATGGCTGCTGTCGAAATAATGGGCGATGGGTTCGTTCAGCAGGTCGTAACCCATGATCACTGGTTCATTACTATAACGCGCTGCAATGCGTTTCCAGATCCCGATCGTCAGTTCCCGGCTCTCCCTGCTGTCAAACAGGAATGGATAACCGTAGCTGTCATCAATGTTGTCGCCGGTTTGTCCACCAGGCGCGCAATGCATGTCAAGTAACAGGTACAGTTGCTCGCGCCGGCACCATTCAATCAGTGAATCCAGTAACCTGAACCCGCGTTCGGGGTCATTTCCGCCGAGGTAATGTTCGTTTGTAAATAATTTATAATGAAAAGGGATGCGGATCGAATTCATCCCGGTTGATTTGAGATAGCGGATATCGTCATACCGGATATATTCCTTAAGGAATCCCTGCCAAAACCTGCGTGCTTCATCGGGCCCAACCAGTTCAGATATGGCCTCGTCGATATTGCGGGGTGAGTTGGTGGATTTAAACCCGAACATATATCCTTCCGGGACCAGCCAGTTACCCAGGTTGGTGCCGCGCATTATGAACGGGCGGCCGTCGGGGTAAACGACTTCCTTTCCTTTCACCCCGACAAACTTATTCTTTTGGGCCAGGCCGGGCAGAGAAAAAAGTGCCAGGCAGAGTACGGCGAACGCCAGTCGGCTGAGTCCTTTCATAGTTACATTTTAGTGGAAAACAAATCTAAACATCCGGCCGGAACGATCACTACGTCATTACTACAACAAAACAAGCATAGAATTTTTTTCCCTACATCAATCGTTATTATCACATTTCACAGTATTTTGTTGTGATGATTCGCTTGCTTGTATTCCTGGTTATATCCGGTTGCCTGGGCTCTGTTCCTGTATGCGCGCAAAATGCTATCAGCCTGCCTGATATCACCAACTATAGCCGTCAGCAATACCTGGCGGGAAGCCAGAACTGGCATATGACCCAGCATGAGGATGGTACCATGTTCTTTGCCAACAACGAAGGCCTGCTGAGTTTTGATGGCGTAAACTGGCATACCATCGCCCTCCCGAACCGATCGAAGCTTCGTTCTGTGGCGAGCGATGAACACGGCAGGATCTATGCAGGCGGAGAAGATGAGTTCGGGTACTTCGACGCCGATGCTTCGGGCCAGCTGCTGTATCATTCGTTTGTACCAAAGTTGCCCAAAGCCGAACGTAACCTCTCCGATATCTGGAACATTGCGATCATCGGCGATAAAGTATTTTTTCGCTCGGCAGCTAAAATAATAGTGCTGACAGGGAACCGGTTCAATATCTACCATCCCCGCTCCCACTGGCGGTTCATGGGTCAAAGTAACCAGGTCGCCTATGCCCAGGATCTTGAACAGGGATTGCTGCGGTTTGTCAATGGGAACTGGGAAACCTTCCTGGCGCCGGGGGACCTTCCGATGGACTGCCTGATAACAGACATGGTCACCCTGAATGCTGATTCCACTTTAATCACCACATTTAACCATGGCTGCTTCCTGCTTCGGGGAAGCCGCGTAACGGCATGGAATAGTCCGGGACTCGACTTAGCAGCCGCAGGCAACATTTATAAGGCAGTAGAGATCCGCAATAACCGGATTGCACTCGCAACCAGCATGGGCGGACTGTTCGTTATCGACAACAAAGGAGAACTGTTGCAACAGTTTGGCCTGAAGGAAGGCTTGCAAAACACGAATATCCGGAGTGTATTCCTGGACGACAGGAACAATCTCTGGCTCGGCCTTGATGATGGCATTGATTGCATTACGATCAACAACGCCATCCGGCATATCAGTCCCGACCGCAACAATCCCGGCTCAGGTTATGCGGCGATCCGCTTTCACAACAACCTGTACCTGGGTACATCAACGGGCTTATTCAGTATCCCGGTCGACAGCTATTCCGACCTGAGCCTTGTAAAAGGAGATTTCAAAAAGGTTAAAGCTTCTTCCGGGCAGGTATGGGGACTGGCCAATATCAATAATCGCCTGTTCATGGCACATCATGAAGGCGGCTTCCTCGTGGAGAATGAAAAGGCTGTTCCCCTGTTCACGGAGAGAACAGAGGGATTCTGGAATTTCTGGCCCATGCAGTCAGTATTTCCCAGTTCCACAATTGCCGGCGGAAACTATGCCGGTATCTTTCGGCTCACATTTACCAGGAACCGGGTCGAGCCTGCAGGACGACTAACCGGCTTTACGGAAAGTTCCCGTTTCATTGTGGTGGAACAACCGGGAACATTGTTTACATCGCACCCGCTGAAGGGAGTTTTCAGACTTGCCAGCAATGACAACAATGAAACCGTTATAAAAAAATTCGGCAGGGAAGACGGGGTGAATAGTGAACTGAACAATGCCATCTTCCGGGTCAAGGGCCGCATAACACTTGCTACCGAAGATGGCCTTCTTGAATATGATAGTGCCACAGGGAAATTCCTTCCCAGCACGCTGCTGCAACCCTATTTTAAATGTAAGCAGATCAGCTACCTGCGTGAAGATGAAGAAGGGAATATCTGGTTCACGCAAGGAAAGGAAGTGGGTGTGCTTGATATGCAGGGTGAGCAGCCTGCAGTCATTTATTTCCCTGAGCTTCGAAACAAATTCGTCAGGGGATTTGAACATATCTACCCTGTGGACCGGAACAATATCCTGATCGGCGGCGACAAAGGATTTTACCTGATCGATTACCAGGCATACAAAGCGGGCCGGCATCCGCTTAGGGTAAGGATAAGCTCGGTAACCTGCAGCAACGGCGCACAAGACAGTATCTTTTTTGGTGGATTTGCGCTCAGTGACAGCATGCAGGGGCGGACAATCGCTTACGATTTCAATTCACTCCGGATCAACTATGCCGGCCTGTTATATGGACAGCCGAATAATGTGGAATATAGTTTCATGCTGGAAGGATATGACCAGGGATGGTCACCGTGGACCAATAATCATACAAAGGAATTTACCAACCTGCGTGAGGGAACGTACACCTTTCATGTGAAAGCAAGAAATAACCTCGGCAGGGAATCGGCGGTGAGCTGTCTTTCATTTACCATCAGTCCACCCTGGTACCGTCACTGGATAGCGAGAACAATTTATGTGCTTATTACCGGCCTGCTGTTTTACTTCATCTATCGTCGACTGGTAAACAAGTTTATCGAACAGCAGCAGAAATATGAGCAGGAACAAAAACAGATGTTGTACCTGCACCAGCTGGAACTCGATAAAAATGAGAAAGAGATCATTAAATTACGCAATGAGAAGCTGGAGGTTGACATCAAGCTCAAAAACAGCGAGCTGGCATCAACTGCCATGCACCTGGTACAGAAGTCAGAGATGCTGAACAGCATTAAATCAGAGTTAACGAAGTTGTTGAAAAAGCTGGACGTTGACAAGGAGCAGGAAGAAACGAAAAAGATTTTCAGGTTGCTGACAGATGAAGCGAAAGTGGACAAGGACTGGGACCAGTTCTCCGGTCACTTCGACAATGTGCACAGTGATTTCCTGAAACTGGTTAAGGAAAAGCATCCGCAATTATCTGCTACGGACCTGAAGTTATGTGCCTACCTGCGGATGAACCTTACCACAAAGGAAATTGCGCAACTCATGAACATCTCTGTACGTGGCGTGGAGATTGCACGGTACCGCCTGAGAAAGAAACTGGAGCTTGCCACGGAAGTCAACCTTGTCTCCTATTTTGTCGACTTTGCCCCGTCTATAAATTAAAAAATCAATCATGCAGGTGAACAGTTACCTGGCCCTTGGCGATTCCTATACCATTGGCGAACAGGTGCCTATATACGAAAGCTTTCCTTACCAGCTGGTACAGCGTCTCCGGAACGCAGGTTATCCCTTTTCTGCGCCAGAGATTATCGCAAAAACCGGTTGGACTACAGGTGAGCTGATCAGGGGGATAGGGCAAACACAGCTGTTGCCTGAATACGATCTTGTTACCCTGCTTGCAGGAGTGAACAACCAGTACCGGGGATATACAACCGAAGCTTATGAAATTGAATTTCGTGCGTTGATGGCCACAGCAATCAATTGTGCGGGCAACCGGCCGGAAAGGGTGGTTGTCGTTTCTATCCCCGACTGGGGGGTTACACCATTTGCAGCGGGCAAGAACCGGAAACTGATCGCCCTGGAGATCGATACATTTAACGGGATCAACCGCAACATAGCAGCCATGGCGAATGCCAGGTATGTTGACATAACTGCGGGAACCAGGGAGGCAGCAGAAAATCCATTACTTCTTGCGGCAGACGGGTTACATCCATCAGGAGCCGATTATGCGCGATGGGCAGATAGAATTGCGGCAGTACTTTAAGACCGGGACTGAAGGTTCATCAGGTCGATCATCAGGTTAAAGGAATCCATGCTTTGGTGCCTGTTAAGCTTCAGGGGTTTAGGCAGGTAGCCGGATACACCGAGATTCGCAGCCGTCTGACGGTCCACGGTATCCGAGGGAGACGCGATCAGGTAGCATTTCAGGTGCCTGAATGCATCTTCGTTCCGGAGCCTGGAAATGAATTCAAGTCCGCCCGCCTCCTGCAGGTTGTTTTCCACCAGTATAATGTCGGGCAAATTTGCCGCGGTCTTGGTTTTTTCGCGAAGCAGGTCAAATGCATCGTTCCCGCTCCTGACTGTTTCAAGGTGACAGATCAATTTCATCTTTTCAAGTGACTGCCTGAAATCAGGCATATCTGGCTCGTCCTCTCCTACAATCAATATAGTCGCAACATTTACCATGGGGGCAAACCTACAATTGCACTCGTAGAATCGACATTAAAATAGGCTTAATATACGATGAGCGCTTATGCCCGGCTATGAGCCAATTATTCGTTGCTGAGCCAATTATTTACCTTCCTGAGCCAATTTTTCGGGGTCGGTGAGCCAATTATTCCCCGACTTCCCCTGGTAGTGGGATCAGTGAATACTTTGCACCCGCTCCCCTTCCAGTGGCCTGGATGATGCCCTTGCCTACCATTTCCTTCAGGTCGCGGGTAGCAGTAGGTTTCGACACTTTGTTTATTTCCTGGTACAAGGCATTAGTCATGAGTTCATCATTCAGCATGTAACTGACTGCTTCCAGTTGTCGTTCTGAGACAGTAAACGTATCGAGGTAGTTTTGAAGGATCTTTGCGATTTTCTTCAGTTTAACTTTCGGGGAATTCTCCTTCATATATTGCCTGATCGCGGCGTTATATGCAGACTGGGTACGGGTTTTCTTGTTTTTACTGAGGCGAAGCAGGAGTTCCTTCCTGCGTACCGGATCTGCGATAAGCGCCTTTGCATAAGCCACCGCTTCACGGAAAAGACGGTTACGGGCTTTTTGTGTTACGGAAAGAACAACCCCGCTCCGGTCAGCATATTTGGTGAGCATTGAATTCCCGCTCCTGGTAACTTTCAGAACGAACTGGTCCCCGAATTTGCCGCTATAGTAGCGGGTAAGTGCATTCCTATTATTCTTATCGATGGCCATAGGATATTTTTTCCTAATATACAAATTATTTTTTTTCGATTGTCTGCCGTCTGTTTGCCGTTTTTTTTCCGTTTCCGCTAAAGTCAGGAACTGGCTTGGGAAGTGCCAGTAGTGGGACAGGGCAGTAAAAAGGGTAAAATGGCGGAGGGGGTTAATGAAAACCTAATCAAAAATAGGAAACAGGTATTTCTATAATTACTTCCGTTCCTGCTGCGCTCCCGTCCGAATGCACCAGGTCATTGATTGTAACAGGTGAAACTCCTGCATCGATTTGTTGAACCAACATAATTCTGTCGGCTGTTATCTTTAGCCCAACTGATTTATGTCTTGTGGACGATTTATTGGCCAATTCATCGGCTTGTTTTCTACCGATGCCATCATCAGTGATTTTGATCAGGAGATGTTCAGATTCCTGCGCTACTGAAATTTCCAGTTGTCCTTTATCCTGTTTGTGCATCAGGCCGTGCCAGATTGCATTCTCCACATACGGCTGAATGATTAGCGGTGGCACTTTCAGTACGTCAATATCCAGGTCGTCCTGCACGGAAATTTTATAATCAAAATGCTGTTCACAACGCTGGGCCTCCAGGTCGAGATATAATTCCAGCGCTTCCAGTTCATTTTCCAAAGTGATTAATGGGGCCTGGGAATTCTGTAGTATCATCCTAACCAGTTTTGAAAACTTGATTAGGTATTCCGACGCCTGGGATTTATTATTCTGAAGAATAAAGCGGTTGATCGAATTGAGCGAATTGAAGATAAAGTGCGGATTCATTTGTGCACGAAGCGCCTGCATTTCAAGTTCGGAAGCCTGGTGCTGCAATTCAACTTTTGTTTTTTCGCTTTCCAGCTTCTGCAGCTGCAATTCATTTTCTGCGATCTCTCTCAGGCTTGCCTCGTTCTTTCGTTTGAGCATTACGTTTCGCAACAAAATAATACCGAGAATCAGAACGCCGGCAATTCCGATTATAAGGAAACTTCTTTGTTGTGCAGTTTGTTTTAATTGCTGCTTCTGCAACTTTCTTTCCTCGTTCAACAGGTCTATCCGCGCCTGGTCTTTTTCCTTTTCAGCTTTGATCTTATAGAAGGCCAGCTTTTGGGCGGACAGGTCTTTGTCAATTGTTTCCTTCAATACGGTATACTTTTGAAGGTGACTCAACGCACTATACTTTTTCCCGGTTTGAGAAAATAGTTGATACAGCAAAAAGTGTCCGTCACGGCTATGTTGCCTGGCACCGGTCAATTCACTTGTTTGTAAGAGCTCGCGGGCATATAACAGGGCCATCTGGGTGTTGCCTGTTTCTCTATGGATTTTACCCAGGCTTAATAAGGCAGGCTGCAGTACAGATAAATCATTGATAGCTTTTGAATGGGTGTACGCGTTGTTCAAATAATACAGGGCGGAATCATATTCTTTCAAGGCCAGGTATAGAGTTCCCCATTGTAAGTAAAAAGGCGGTTGCTGAGGGTATTGAATTGCCTTTTTAAAATAATACCGGGCGGAATCATATTTTTCCTGGAGCAGGAAGATCTCTCCCTTGCGCCTGGTGTAATAAATCATTTCGAAACCAATTTTCTGTGCTGCCGCTGCACCAATCTCAGCCTGTCGGTAATAGTCCAGCGCTGTTTCATAATCCCCCATAACCATATAAAGCGAAGCCCATACATCGAGGTAAGAATTTTCCCCGTATTTATTTGCGATCTCAAGCCATTTCACTGCATACTCAAGTGATTTACTGTATTGCCCCATGTTCCTTTCATCATCACCCATATAATTATACATTTTGGCAAGACTCAGTTCATCCCCCATTTCAGAGTACAGCCGGCCCGCAGCAGCAAAAGCAGGTAAGGAAGAAGAAAATTTACATTGAGAACTTTGTGCACATGCCAATGAAAACCAGGCTTCTGCCAATTGTCTTTTTTCGCCTGTTGTTTCCAGCAGGGCAACCGCATTGCGGCAATGGTTTTCCATTGTAATGAGATTGCCACCGGCCAATGCGTCTGCCCAGGCCATGTTAAGCCAGGCTGCTGCGATCCCGATTTTATAATTTATTTTTTCAGCTTCATTCAGTGCCCTGTGCGCAAACTTAATTGCACTGTCGGTAGCATGATAGAAATAATCGGTGCTTATTGCATTAAGGCAGTCTATTCTTGCGGAACCTTTTAAGCCCGCCAAAACTTTTTTCAGGCTGTCAATATTTTCTCCGCTGGCAAAGCCGGTAAATCCAAGTAAAAAATGGAAAGCGAGTATTATACCTTTCAATCTTTTCATTTTCACAAAAAACATTAATCAGTAATGACCAGTGCCAGTCCTTGTGAATGCTAAAAGAAGTACTATAAAGGTAGCAGTTTCGTGTACTCATTTATCCGGCAGAAGGCACATCATGTTTTGAACATTTTTTTAAATTCGTCAGCATGTGCGGTAACTTTAATACATATGAAAAAGATTGGATTTTTATCATTTGGTCATTGGGGTAGCCATCCTGCATACAAGGCCAGGTCAGCAGCTGACACGTTGCTCCAGTCTATTGACCTGGCAGTAGCCGCTGAAGAGATGGGTTTGGATGGTGCGTATGTGAGGGTACACCACTTCGCAGCCCAGCTTGCATCGCCGTTTCCGTTGCTTGCAGCAATTGGAGCCAGGACCAGCAAAATCGAAATTGGAACGGGTGTCATTGATATGCGTTATGAAAATCCACTGTATATGGTTGAAGATGCCGGCGCGGCTGATTTGATTTCCGGCGGACGCTTACAGCTGGGAATTAGCAGGGGGTCACCGGAACAGGTCATTGATGGTTGGCGCTATTTCGGTTATGTACCCACCGATGGTGAGGATGGTACAGCAATGGGACGTCGTAAATCCCTGGAGTTCCTGGATAAGCTGAAGGGTGTTGGCTTTGCGAAGCCTAACCCTAATCCGATGTTTCCAAATCCACCGGGATTATTGCGCCTGGAACCGTATTCTCAAGGATTACGCGAACGGATCTGGTGGGGAGCCGCATCTAATGCCACGGCCGTATGGGCTGCTGAAAATGGGATGAATCTTCAAAGTTCCACCCTGAAAGAAGATGAAAGCGGGAAACCTTTTCATGTACAGCAGGCCGAGCAGATCAGGTTCTATAAAGAAGCCTGGAAAAAAGCAGGACACCAACGTGAACCACGGGTTTCTGTCAGCCGGTCTATTTTTGCATTGGTAAACGATATGGACCGATATTATTTTGGAAATGAAGCGGAGCGAACTGACCAGATTGGCTTCATAGAAGAAGACAAACGAGCCATTTTCGGAAGAAGCTATGCCGCTGAACCGGATCAACTCATAAAGGAACTTGCAAAAGACGAAGCCATCCAGGAAGCGGATACACTTCTTTTAACCATTCCCAATACGTTGGGTGTTGATTACAATGTGCATGTACTGTCGTCTATTCTGAAGTACGTAGCGCCTGAATTGGGCTGGCGTTAGGTAAATGGTTTACTTAATTTACCTGTGATTATGAAGGAAACAACACCAGTATACAAGGATTTCTGGTTCAGGATCATCGGTTGCCTGCTGATATCCGAAATCATTGACTCGATTGGCCGGGAGGAATCTTTACTCCAGCGCCTTGGGTCTAAATATTTTTATTACGACCTGCTTGGAGGATTTGTAATTGCCCTGTTGCTCTGGGAGGTAACCAGGTTTGCCATTATCAAGCTTGATCGCAGGTTCGACTGGCTTGAAAAGCCTGTACAGCGCATTACACTTCAACTCCTGCTTGCTGTATTATTACCGGCGCTGCTCAGTTTCGTATTTACGATGATTTTCATGAAACTGGCATATCGCCAGAACATCTTTGAAACCGGCTGGCTGAACAGCGAATTCTATACTGTCATTCTGTTCATACTCTTTGTCAACGTCATTTACTTTACCTGGTGGCTGCTTCTTAAATGGACAAAGCAAGGCACAGCAGACAGGTCAGTAAAAACCCAAACACGGGAATACCCGGTGATCGAAGTTGCAAAGGCAGGCAAAAAACTCCTCCTTCCGCAGGAAGACATCGCCTGTGCCTTCCTCAGCAACGGCTATTGCTATGTAAAGCTGTTCAGCGGGGAAAGCTTCATGACAAGTTATACCCTCGAAGAACTGGCACGAATGCTCGACGAGTCGGTGTTCTTCCGCGCAAACCGGCAAACCCTTCTGAACAGGAAATCATGCCAATCATATAAGAGCATCGAGAACGGTAAGATCGAGCTGGACATCCATCCTCCCTTAAAAAACGCGGTAATTGTTAGCCAGAAAAGAGCGAGCGAATTCCGGAAATGGGTGGTGTCTCCGCTCAGTTCAACGTAAAATGTGGTATACTTCAGGTCCTGTTTTATCTACTTCGCCGACTTTGCTGTCTTTCAAGGTCTAAAAATTCTACAACACCTGAACCCGGCTTTTTCCTGCTGCCTGGGACATATAATTTCGGAAAAAAACTTATGCCCGAATTTCATCCTTCATCGAAGCCGGAACGTATTGAAGTAATCGATGCCCTTCGTGGCCTGGCCCTGCTGGGAATCCTACTGGCCAATGTTCCGTATTCCAGTGAAGCGACTGCAGTTGATGCTGCGACCAAAGCCGGGTTCCACCTGCTGATCGATAAAAAGTTCATCACTATCTTCTCCATGCTTTTCGGGTTTGGATCATTCATACAGTTTCAACGGGCCACGGAAAATGGCATCGCTTTTCGTCCCTATTTTTTTCGGCGGATGTTGCTGTTGTTCCTGATCGGTTGCGTTCATGCCTACCTGTTCTGGTTCGGGGACATCCTGCGCGATTATGCCATCTGCGGCATGGCGCTATTACTGGTATACCGCTGGCCCGCCAAAAAACAATTGATCGCGGGGGCTACCATTACGGTGATAGCCACCGGCACGATCTATATCCTGAATGGCATACTGGAACCTCAATACAGCTACGACAGGTCTTTGATCCTGGTTCATCCCACTACCCTATCCTACCTGCAGTACCTGGAGATAAACATGACCATTGACCCCTTCGTTAATTTCATCCAGGACAAACCGATCACGCTGGCATTTTGTTTTGGCAATATGCTGTTAGGCTTTTCGCTGGCCAGGCTGGGGTTCTTTCAATACACTAAGCAATTCAGAAAGGTGCGTAGAAAACTGATCCTTTTTGGGGCTACAGTTGGCTTACTATGCAGTTACCTGTATTGGTTAGTGACCACAGGCAAACTGGAACTGACACCCGCCCTTGCGTGGCTTCCCCTGGTAATTGTGGCAGGGATGGTGCTGCAAAGCCTCTTTTACATCTCGTTGTTCATCGAACTCTCCGAACGAAGCGCGTGGACAAAGCTGTTGCTCCTGTTCGCCCCGATCGGCCGGATGGCATTGACCAATTACCTGTTGCAAACTGTTTTTTACCTCCTTGTCTTTTTTCACTGGACCAACGGCTTAAAGCTTTTCGGGCATATATCGATCAGCCAGTCTTACCTGTTGGCCGTTGCCTTTTTCATCCTGCAGGCAATACTCAGCAACTTCTGGCTAAGATATCACCGCCAAGGACCAGTGGAAAAGCTCTGGAAGAAAATGGCTTATTCATTTCAAAAAAATCGCGTCCAGGCCGGCGTAGGCACGAGCGCTTAATCGTTGTTATTATTCCTGTCCCAGCCTGCAAAGTATCAATGGGAAACAGGCGCGTTATAACCACTCACAAAATGTGACGGCTTCACGCCATTTCCCGGAAGCATTTTTAATGCTGGTTAAATAAAGAAAGCCATTCACTTTTTGAAATGGAGCCAAAGAAAAAAGCTTCCGTTTTCACCAAATCAGTAGATAAAGCTCGTTTTGTCTCCTGCAGCTTCACTATCTTTTCTTCAATCGTATCGGGGCAGATCAACCGAACCGCCACGACATTCTTTACCTGACCAATGCGGTAGCAACGGTCTATCGCCTGGTTTTCTACTGCTGGGTTCCACCAGGGATCAACAAGATAAACATAATCGGCTTCTGTTAAGTTTAATCCGGTCCCCCCTGCTTTGAGGCTTATCAGAAATACACGGATGCTTTCATTATTCTGAAAACTGCTTACTACCTGCTCTCTGTTATTCGTTCTGCCTGAGAGGTATTCATACGCTATATTTCTGCTTTCAAGTTCTTTTTTTATTAAATCCAGCATGGATACAAACTGGGAAAACACCAGAATCTTATGATTCTGCGTTTTACTCTCAATCTGTTCAAGCAAAGCCTCCATTTTAGAAGATTTGTCGCCATACAACTTTTCATCTCGAAGTAAATTCGGTGAGTTACATATCTGTCGTAAACGGGTCAATCCTCTTAATACATGCATAGAACTTTTTGGAAGTTCCTCTTCGGTTAAACCTGAGATAAAATCCCGGAACTCTTTTTCATAGGCATCATACACCTTACGTTGCGCTTCCTCCATAGGGCAATAAAGGGTCACTTCAGTTTTTTCCGGCAGTTCTTTTGCCACCTCCCTTTTAGTCCTTCTTAAAATGAAAGGTGCCACTTTCCGCTGCAGCTCGGCCGCATGTTTGCTACTCTTAAATTTATCAATCGGTATTGAAAACAGGTCTTTAAAGGATTGTTTGCTGCCTAAAAGTCCCGGACATACAAAAGATAACTGAGCGTACAAATCCAGCGTATTGTTTTCTACAGGTGTGCCGGTAATGGCAATTTTATTCCTGGATTTTAAAAGTCTGACAGCATTATAGCGTTGTGAATCTATGTTTTTAATGTTTTGGGATTCGTCGAGGAAAATATAATTGAAAGTATAGTTCTTCAAATAGTTAATGTCTGAAAGCAAGGTTCCATACGATGTCAGAACAATCTCATAGTAGTCAAGTTCTTTTAGATTCTTTATCCTGTTGGAACCATAAATAGTGAGCAATTTTACAGAAGGTGCAAATTTCTGTACTTCCGTCTGCCAGTTGAAAATGAGCGAAGTGGGAACTACTACAAGATTCGTATTCTGCTTCACCTTTTTCCTTTGCCCTAAAATAAAGGCAATGATTTGCACTGTCTTTCCAAGTCCCATATCATCCGCAAGACAGCCCCCGAAGTTGTAGTCGTCCATTATGTTTAACCAGCTTAAGCCCTGCTTTTGATATTCCCTCAATGATGCATTTAATTCAGGTGGCACTTCCGATTCTTTGAAACCATCTGGTTGAACCAGCTTAGCTTGATACAAACTTATTTCATTGTTCACAGCGTCATCCAGTTCTTCAGCATTATACAGTTGCTTTATTGAAGAAAAATTGGTCTTCGGTGTTTGTAAAACGTCACCGGATATTTCTGCTGTTTTAAAATAGGACTCAAATTTTTTCAACCACTCTACCGGAAGAATGCCTTGAGTGCCATCATCCAGTTGAACAAATTTATTCTTATTGCGTACCGATAAATGCAACTGTCTCAAAGAGGCTTTCTTCTTTCCAAAATGCACATTCAGTATTGTATTAAACCAGTTTAACCCACTTGTAACCTGTATTGTTATTTTTGCCTTATGGCCATTTAATTTATTCCCTTTTAGTTGGTTGAAGCCGTGTATTGTAATACCTTCAGCCCGCCATTGTTCAAAAGCATTTAGAAACCAGTCCTCATCCAAAAAGCGTTGCTTGTGCAGGTAAAAATAGGTGAGATCATTCTGAAGCTGTTCTTCAAAGTCCGGGTGTTGTTTTAAGAGCAAAGCCGTGAAATTAATTTCAGCATCATCGTTCCTCTTAACTGTAAATAATTTACCCTCTCCATCTTGTGCATAAATCTGTCTTTTGGTAAGTACTGGTATCTCTGCCATCCCATATTTCATCACCGGGTTTATCATTACATAGGAATCGAGATCTGACAGATAGATTAACTTTTCTGCCGGTTGACTTATGCCAGCTTCTTCTAATTGCGTTCTGGTTCCCTCATTCAAGAAAGTGTAAACAACGGTAACACAATCTTCCAGTTTTTCCAGGATATTGAGTTGAAACTCTTTGAACCTGGATTCCTGTACTCTTAGCAAGCCTGAATGCTGCAGTTTAAAGAACCGGAATAATTTCAGAAGATGAAATTTACCCAGTAGATGAATCGTCTGACCCACCAGGATAAAGAAATCGTATTTCAGTTCAACTTCATTGAAAAAATAGGTTTTGCCCTGTATTGTTAACTGGGGGAATATTTCATAACCATCTTTTTTCTTGTGAACAAAGAGCGTAACATCGTTAATTATTTCCCCTATTGAAACTTCCTGAAGGGAGCCTGCCACAATATTTTCCGAGAACTCTGCATTATGAAAAAAGTACCGCAGGTTTAATGGATTAGCGGTCACGACTTTCAAAGCGTCTATGTCAAGCGGCGATTTTGAAACCGTAGGATTATTTTGAAACCGGCTGACAGCAGAATAGAACCTGAGCTCGTCAGGTTGCAGTGTCTTTAACGCAGCATCCAAAGGACTGATAGGTATAAGCGGGTTTTTTAACTTTCCTGTTTGGGTAGTTGAGGCGTTATACAATTCAATAGATAACTGCCTATGAAATTTATAATTTTTTAGAACGATTATACTTAAATCCTTATTCAGCAGTTGATTTTGAGAAAATTGAAGATTATCATTACTGGTCAGTAACTGCTCCTGTAACTCTTTGATTGAGGTCATTTAAACTTAGATTCTGATTTGCTTTTTGCCACGGCATACATCATTTTCGGCTACTCTCCTGCTCCCTTATAACTTTTACAATCAGTGTTCCAATGAATCGTGACTTTTTCATATTTGAACATTTAAAAGTAATTCATTTTATACTTCTAAAAGTACCTTGAAAATACCCCCAAATCCTAAGCAGGTTACGGAAAGAACATACTCCACGTCAATTTCTTAACCTACATTAATCCAGGTGATATTCGTTGTACCATACTTTTGACCCATCATTCAAAATTGAAGTTATGGACAGAAAGGATTTTTTGCGGAAAGGCTTATTGGGAACAGGCGTATTTGTCTCAACAGCTGCATTAGGCCATGTTCTTAAAAACAATATCGACGAACTGATGGAATTGGAAATTCTTGGTTTCAATCATCTTCCAAACACCAATTCAAAAATTATGGACAATACAGTTCTTCACAAAGCAGACACCCGGGGAGATGCCAATCACGGATGGCTGCATAGCCGCCACACGTTTAGTTTTGCAAATTATTATAATCCGGAAAGAATGCACTTTGGTGTGCTCAGGGTGTTAAATGATGATAAAGTAGCTCCGGCAATGGGCTTCGGCACCCATCCACACGACAATATGGAAATAGTTTCCATTCCACTCGAAGGCGACCTTGAACACAAAGACAGTATGGGAAATGTGTCCGTGATCCGTGAAGGTGATGTACAGGTAATGAGTGCCGGCACAGGGATCACCCATAGTGAATACAACAAAAACAAGGATAAGGACGTAAGATTTCTCCAGATCTGGGTATTTCCTAACAAAAGAAACGTTACACCCCGCTACTCCCAAATTTCTATCAGGGATGTAGAAAAGGCAAATGAATTTTACCAGGTACTTTCACCTGATGCCAATGACCAGGGCGTTTGGGCACACCAGGATGCATGGTTTCACCTTGGTAAATTCGACAAAGACATTACAACCACTTACAACCTGAAAAAAACAGGGAACGGGATGTATTTCTTTGTATTGGACGGAGAAATTGAAGTCGAAGGACAACTACTCTCAAAACGTGACGGTTTCGGAATCTGGGACGCCAACAGAGTAAATGTAAAGTCCTTAACAAACAGTCGCGTACTTTTAATGGAAGTACCAATGGCAGTGTAACAGCAATCGTCTTTTCCAATCCCCCTGTTACTATTTTTTAGATGGGTTACTATTTTTTGACTTCTTATTCATTACGCTTTCAAGTGTTTTGAGTTTGGATCTCCAGAAAGCATCAAAATAATCTATCCAGTTCCGAAGTTCGATAAAACCGTCCTGGCTTAAACTGCAGTATCGCTCCCTGCCCTGGTCGCTGATCGTAATAAAACCGGCAGATTGCAAAATGCTGATATGCTTGGAAACAGCCGGCCGACTCATTTCGAAATTTTCTGCTATGTAGTTAATGTTGTAGCTGTCTTTGGTCAGCATCTGCAAAATCTGCCGCCTGCTTGGATCTGCAATTACCTGGAAAACGTCGAGGTTCGGAGTTGCCATACATTATTCGTTAATATCAGTTTTGAATACAATACGGTTATTGGTTACGCATTCCCTGGACCAGGCCAGGTATTGGACAGGGTCTTGTTTGAGTATAAATTGTAAAGCAAGTTCACGCCTTTCAGGCAAGACATCCTTTTGCACAAGTTGGATATTTCGTTTCAATTGCGCACTGTTCAAATCGGTACAATACACCGGGCTGCCGGGTTGTTGCCGCCAGGAATCCTGGATGCTTCCGATATCGAGGGCATCAAAACCACTGTCGTTTACCAGGCGCGCTACAATTCTTTTCGCTTGCTCATCATCCCCGGAAACCGGTAATGCTATTCTTGAAGGGGAGCCACCTGGAAGTCCAGCCTGAACAAGTGAACCTGCTAGGATACTGTTATATACTTTAATAACAGGCCGTGAGAGGTGATTTGAAACCCATACACTTTCAACCATACCGTGCTCAATTTCATCTATACGTCCATCCCTTATCGGGTAATAATTAGTTGTGTCGATGATTACGGTATCGTCAGAAATATCCTGGCCCAATGATTTTGCCAGCTTAGAAATTTCAATGAAAGGAATTGAAATCACCAGGACATGGATCTCCTTAACGACTTCACCTGATGTAACAGCTTTTGCACCCGTCTCACTTTCCAGTGCCCTTAGTTTCTCCACACCGCTGGCATTGGTCATTTTTACATCGTGACCCGCCTTGGCATATTGCCTGACCAGTGAGGCACCGATCTGGCCTGCACCGATTATTCCGATCTTCATAAGCTTAGTTTCTCCTGGTTACTATTGATATGATGTAGCATTTTTTCAATTTTCTTTAACCAGCCGTCTTTCATGCCGCTGAAGATGGCATAGTTGGCCTCTTTGAACCCAGAATGTTTTAACAACAATTTCGTTCCGCGGCCCTGAGGTTCCAATGTCCATTCGCAGATGGTATCAAGGGTAAAAGTACCGTTACCTGAACCCGCTTTCCAACTGTAAGAAAGTTTATAACAAGGTTCAATTTCAAGAACCTTACAATGAAAGACTCCATCTAAACCAAGGTCTGGCATTGCTTTCGCCAGAAGTTGAAATTCATGGCCGGCAATTGGTTTAAAGTCGTTTGGCATCAGCCATAAGGCAATGAGTTCCGCCTGCGTGAGATATTCCCAAACTTCGTTCGGAGATTGCTCAAAAATCCATTCGTGTTTGATCTCGTTATGCATATATGTAACTTTTAGGTTACGAATATATATGTAACTTCTGAGTTACGCAAATATTTTTTAAGAAGTAGTGTTACAGCAGTGATAATCGTGTGAAATGTTGTAGAAAAAAACCAGTAAACACCGAATTAGTGATGGATTATCAACCGTATGCCTGAAGTCGGGCCTCGCCCACCTTCGCTAAAGCTACGGCGGGCATCGCCCGACGAAGCCCGCCAAAGAGTTGAGTGGTAGATAAAAAAAAGCCCGCCATCGCTAAAGCTCGGCGGGCGAAGTCGGGACGACTGGATTCGAACCAGCGACCTCTTGCACCCCATGCAAACGCGCTACCGGGCTGCGCTACGTCCCGAAAACCGGTACAAATGCATGACTGTTAGCCAATTGTCATTTGCGGGTGGCAAAGCTACGCTAAAATTTCATTTCACAAAAATCAAATAACATAGCTAATTTCGCACAACGTTACACCGATGAAAGTATTAATACAACAGGTTGTTATCAACGATCCACGGTCCCCTCACCACAATACATCACAAGACATTTTAATAGAGAACGGCATTATCAGCCAGGTCGGTACGTCGATCACGGCTGATGGAGCCACAGTGATTAAGCAGGATGCACTCCATGCATCACCGGGATGGGTCGATCCGTTTGCAAACTTCAACGATCCGGGTTCAGAACATAAGGAAACGATAGAATCCGGTGCCGCAGCTGCTGCTGCCGGTGGCTTCACTACAGTATTCATCATTCCGAATACCCGTCCCTCCATTGACTCCAAATCGCAGGTCGAGTACGTGGTTTCGAAGAGCTCAAGACTTCCGGTCAATATCCTGCCGCTGGGCTCACTTACCAGGCAGAACGAGGGCAAAGAACTGGCCGAGATGTACGACATGAAAGCAAGCGGCGCCGTGGCCTTCAGCGACGGCACGAAACCGGTGCAGTCTGCCGGTATGCTGGTGAAAGCCCTCCAATATGTAAAAGCTTTTGACGGCGTAATTGTGCAGGTTCCGGACGACAGCAGCATTGCTGCCCATGGCCTCATGCACGAAGGCATTATCTCAACAAAGCTTGGACTGCCGGGCAAACCCATGGTCGCAGAAGAACTGATCGTTGCACGCGACATCAAGCTCGCCAGGTATGCCGACAGCCATATCCACTTTACCGGTGTCAGCTCACCTAAATCGATTGAATACATCAGGCGGGCAAAAGAAGGCGGGTTAAAAGTGACCTGCTCCGTTACACCTTACCACCTGTTCTTCTGTGATGAAGACCTCGTGAACTACGATACCAATCTTAAAGTCAATCCGCCATTACGCAGCCGTGCAGATATGATGGAACTGCGCGATGCCGTTAAGAAAGGATGGGTCGACTGCATAGCAACACATCACCTGCCGCAGGATTACGATGCGAAGATCCTGGAATTCGAATATGCAAAGTTCGGCATGATCGGACTTGAATCCTGCTATTCAGTACTTCGTACTGCGCTTCCTGAACTCAGCGAAGAAAAGATCGCAGATCTCCTTTCCATCAACGCACGCCGGATCTTCAGTCTCCCGGAAGCAAGGCTGGAAGCGGGCCAACCAGCTGCGATCACACTGTACCAGCCGGATGCGGAAAAGGTTTTCAGCCGCGACGACATCCGTTCAAAGTGCAGCAACAGTCCATTCGTTGGAGTTACCTTAAAAGGCAGTGTGGCAGGAATCATTAATGGCACTCATATCTCGGTCAAGGAAAGAGCATGAATAAAAAGATAGCGCTGATCACAGGGTCCGGGGCAGGACTATTATATGCCATCGCTCTTTTCATTTTTTGGAAGCTGGGCATGGGGGCACTCGCAGGTTTCATGACCTGGTATACTTACCTGCCGCTGATCTTCCTGATCATAGCCGGCGGAGCTGTATGGCTTCGTTATAACAGCATCACTTTCGATTTTAAAACTGCGCTGCAATATGCAGTGCTCGCTTATTTCATTTTTGAACTGCTGTACGCTGTCGCGAACTACAGCCTGTTTGCACTAGTCGACAGGGAAGCGAACAGCCTGGTTATCCAGCAGCTGCTTGATGAGTCTGTAAAAAAGATGAAATCCGCAGGCGCAAATGAAGATAAGATCAACGCGGCAAAAGCCCAGGCAGAATCCATGAAAGGTCCGTTGACCTTCAGCCAGGTGTTGCTGGGCTTCGGGCAGAACATGATCCTCAATTTCATCAAGTCCATCTTTATTGCTACTATTACCAAACAAACAAAATCAACGAAAGCATAACCGAAGAATATGGATGTCTCGATCGTCATACCATTACTGAATGAAGAGGAGTCTTTACCGGAACTCGTTTCCTGGATCACAAAGGTGATGACGGAGAACCAATTGAGTTATGAGATCATCCTGGTTGACGATGGCAGTACCGATCTTTCCTGGCAGGTGATCAAAAAGTTGCAGCGCGAAGACGAGCATGTGAAGGGAATCAAATTCCAGCGCAATTATGGTAAGTCAGCTGCCCTCAATGAAGGATTCAGGTCCGCACAGGGCGATGTTGTTATCACGATGGATGCAGACCTGCAGGACTCGCCAGACGAGATCCCGGAAATGCGTTCGATGATCCTGAAAGACGGGTACGACCTGGTCAGTGGCTGGAAGAAAAAAAGATACGACAATACCCTTACGAAAAACGTTCCCTCCAAATTCTTCAATGCGGCTACCCGTAGTGTTTCGGGGATCAGCCTGCATGACTTTAACTGCGGACTGAAAGCGTACCGCAAAAAAGTAGTAAAGAGTATTGAAGTATACGGCGAAATGCACCGTTATATCCCTGTCCTTGCCAAGTGGGCCGGGTTTCCGCGCATAACGGAAAAAGTGGTTGAGCACCGTCCCCGGAAATATGGTGTCACCAAGTTCGGCATCAGCAGGTTTGTGAACGGGTTTCTCGACCTCGCTTCGATCACATTCGTCGGCAAATACGGTAAGCGTCCCATGCACTTCTTCGGGCTGTGGGGAACGCTCTGTTTCTTCCTGGGTTTTGCTTCCAGCGTATATCTTGTTGTAGCAAAATTTTTAAACCCGGCCATAAGCCTGACCAACCGTCCAGCCTTCTTCATCGCACTAACGCTTATGGTCATAGGTACCCAGTTGTTCCTGGCGGGATTCCTGGGCGAACTCATCAGCCGTAGTTCAGCCAACAGGAATCAATACCTGGTGGAAGAAAAACTCGGACTATGAACATCGTGATCCTTGGCCCGGCGCATCCATTCAGGGGCGGCGGCATCACGACTTTTAATGCGCGACTGGCACAGGAACTGCAATCGCATGGCCACAGCGTTTCGATCCTGAACTTCACCGTGCAATACCCTTCGATGCTCTTCCCGGGCAAATCGCAGTTCACCGATGAACCGGCACCGAAGGATCTCCGGATAACCAGGATGCTGCATTCCATGAATCCCATCAGCTGGTTGAAAACCGGGAATTACTTACGTAAATTAAGACCCGATCTTATTATAGTCCGCTATTGGCTTCCATTTATGGGACCGGCATTCGGGACAGTTCTCCGCAGGGTGAAGAAGAACAGGCATACCAAAGTCATTGCCATTACAGATAACGTGCTGCCCCATGAAAAACGGGTCGGTGACCGGATATTCACCCGCTATTTTCTTCCACCCTGCGATGCCTTTATATGCATGAGCGATAAGGTGCTGGCAGACCTGCGCGCCTTCCATATACAAAAACCTATTGCGCGACTTCACCACCCACTTTATGATAATTTCGGAACGCCGGTGGAAAAAGAAACTGCCCGTCGCCACCTGGGCATTGATCCGGGGGTAAAACTGTTGCTCTTCTTTGGTTTCATCCGAAAGTATAAGGGACTTGACCTGCTGCTTGAAGCCATGAAACAGGTAGATGATCCTAACGTGAGACTGCTTGTCGCGGGTGAATTCTATGAAGACATCAATCACTACAAGCCATTGATGAATGAGATCGGCGACAGGCTGATCCTGAAGAATGACTTCATTCCGAATGATGAGGTAAAATATTATTTCAGTGCGGCAGATGTGGTGATCCAGCCTTACCGGAATGCGACCCAGAGTGGCGTTACACCGTTGTCGTACCATTTCGAAAAGCCAATGATCGTTACCAACGTAGGCGGATTACCCGATTACGTGACCAACGATGTGACCGGGATTGTAACGGAACCGCAGCCCGAAAAAATCGCCACTGCCATTAACCGCTACCTGGGTTTTGGTGAAGCGCACTATAAATCTCAAATTCGCAACGAAAAGAAAAGGTTCAGCTGGACGGCTTTCGTATCGTCTTTGCTTGAGCTTTATCAAGAAACAGTTGAAAAAAAATAATATGCAGGGAAAGATAGAATCGTTGATCAGGGCATCCATTGATGTAAAAGAAAAGTTATTGAAGGATGAAGCGATGCTGCAACAGATCGATACTGTTGTTGACCTGATCACGAATGCATTCCGTTCAGGCAAACGATTATACTTCTGCGGTAATGGCGGCAGCGCTGCAGACGCGCAGCACCTGGCAGCAGAATTCAGCGGCCGTTTTTACATGAACAGGAAAGCCCTTCCTGCCGAAGCATTGCACTGCAACACTTCCTACCTGACTGCTGTGGCCAACGACTACAGCTTCGACGTAATATATGAACGCATGGTCGATGGTATCATGGAAAAAGGAGATGTACTGGTTGGACTGTCAACATCCGGCAACTCCCCCAATATTGTGCTTGCATTTGAAGCTGCTGCCCGTAAAGGTGTGCATACTATCGGGTTCACAGGTTCTTCAGGCGGAAAACTGAAGAACAGCAGCAACTACCTGTTCAACGTACCTTCTGACACCACACCAAGGATCCAGGAATCCCACATCCTTATCGGCCATATCATCTGCCAGCTGGTGGAAGAAAAGTATTTTCAATGATTAACCAGTTGCACGTAGATAATAGCTGGACCCTTTTCCTCGACCGGGATGGGGTGATCAATTACGAAAAGGAAGCCGACTATATTTACAACAAGGATGAATTCGTGTTGTACGAGGGCGTTGTGGAAGCCATGCAGATTTTTACCCGTAGTTTCGGCAGGATCATCCTGGTGACCAACCAGCGTGGTATCGGTAAAGGACTCATGACCGAAGATGACCTGCATGGGATTCACCAGCACATGAACGCGGTGTTTAACGAGGCGGGTGCAAAGGTGGATGGAATTTACTACTGCACTTCGCTCGACAATTCGCATCCCGACCGCAAACCGCAGCCTGGCATGGGATACAGGGCAAAAAACGATTTTCCGTCAATAGACTTTTCGAAATCAGTCATGGTAGGAAACAGCCTGTCTGACATGGAATTCGGCAGGAACCTGGGGATGTATACAGTGTATATCCGGACCATCGTACCCGGGCTCACCCTTCCCCATCCTGCAGTTGATGATGCTTACAATGACCTGTTAAATTTTGCCAGGACTTTGCCCTCACTGCGAAAGCCGTAACTTCATATACCATATGAATATGAAAACATTGTTTCTTTTGTTCATTTCCGTAATGTGCGCATTGGGCTCTATGGCACAAAAACTGAAGGCAGCTGACCGCAAGCAATTGCAGGTACGCGAAGATTCCCTGAAGGCATATGCCGACAGCATGATCAATGCCCGCTCAGCCGGCAAACGTTTCCTGAGCGACAGCAATTTTGTCCGCAGTTTTGTGCGGGCGTTAAAAACTCCCTACTCATTCGACTATCCCTTCGATTCAGTCACTTCTGTTTCCATGTTGTACCCGGCCGACAGTACATTCCGGATCATGACCTGGCAGTTAAAGAAGGATGAATATATGTACCTGCAAAAGGGCGCTATCCAGATGCGTACAACAGATGGCAGCCTGCGTCTCTTCCCGCTCTTTGATGCTTCCATGTTCACAGCGAAACCAATCGATTCAGTGCGGAGCAGGAAGAACTGGATCGGCGCTATCTATTACAAGGTTATCCAGAAAGAGTGGCAGGGCCGGAAATATTATACCCTGCTCGGCTTCGACGGGTTCACAGTAAGCAGTAACCGAAAATGGATGGAAGTACTTTCGTTCGACCCACAATCAGGAGAACCCGTGTTTGGCGGTCCTTACTTTGTGGTTTCACCCGACTCCGCAAAAAAGAGCCAGGTCCAGAACCGCTTCAGCATAGAATATAAGAAAGAAGCCAGCACCACCTTCAATTATAGCGAGGATAAGGACATGGTCATCTTCGACCACCTTATTTCCGAATCAGACGAGCCCAACCGTCCTGAGACCTTCATACCAGACGGCGATTTCGAAGGATTCCAGTGGAAGGACGGCAAATGGGTGCAAATAAAAAAAGTATTCACCGAAGTGCCTGATGAGTTCAAAAACGTTGACCCATTGCTGGGCAATGCGCCGGCCGACGATGCCATCAGGGATAAGGAGGGAAACATAGACGAGAAAAAACTGGAAGAACGATCCCGTAAGAATGATGAGAAGTCCAGGGAAAAAGTAAAACCCAAACCGAAAAAAACGGGTGGCGGAAACCAGTAACACCAATAAAATTCCATTCAGGCATTTGCTGCTGCAGTATACCAATACTGCTCTCAACATCCTTTTTCCGCTTATTCTCTTCCCATACATGACCCGCACCCTCGGTCCGCAGGGTTATGGTGTGATCGGGTATTATGAATCGCTGATGCTGGTCGTGAATGTATGGGCAGCGTTCGGCGTGAATTACTTCGGACTCCGGCTGCTCAGTAAAAGTGCGGTCGGTGACGCCAATCATGCCAATACGGTCCTGCACCTGCTGTTCATTAACGGGTTCATGGCATTCACCGGCACAGTTTGCTACCTGTTATACATCATAAGCAAACCGGTACAGATCGGGTCGCCGGGCATTACGTTACTGTATGCATACATCATGCTGGTGTATATGTTTCATGCGGACTGGTATTTCCAGTCGCAGGAAAAATTCCGTTTCCTGCTGAACCGGACTTTCGTACTGCGCTTATTCGTATTGGTGAGTGCGATAATCTTTGTGCGTAAACCGGAACACCTGATTTATTACATCATGGTCAGTGCAGTTAATTATACCCTCATAGCTGCAAGCACCTGGTGGAACCTGAGGTCACTCCTGCCCTACTGGAAATGGGACATCGAACTGTTTAAAAAACTGATCAGGTCCTTATGGCCGTTTGCATTGCTGGGTGTTCTCAGCTCATTTTACTTTTCATTGGACACGATCATTCTCGCAAGAACCGGTAAGGTAGCGGACCTTGGCCATTATACAGTTGCGGCAAAGATTGTAAGGCTTGGACTGAATGTATTTATCGGGGCGTCGATAGTTTTCTTTGTAAAGCTGTTCCGCAGTGCTGTTGACCGTAAGCTGCAGGAAGACAGTATGCTCATGACGATGCACCTCAGCATCCCGATCGGCGCATTATTATTTGCGTTTGCCAACCCGGTGATCCGATTTGTTTCCGGTGTGCATTACCTCCCGGCAACAGACATCCTGCGCATCTTTTCATTGCTTTGGGTGGTAGTACCACTTCATGATTTCTTTACCATCCAGGTGTTGATGGTTCATCACCGCGAGAAGCTGCTGGTTCGCCTCTACGCGATCGCATCACTGGTTTCGCTTTTTCTCAATATCATACTGATCCCGCTATGGTTCACCCAGGGAGCGGCCATCGCGATGCTGGTCACAGAAGTTGTAGTGCTGGTTGTGGCAGTGATCTACAGCAGGGATTATTTCAGGCTGAATTCTTCGATGGTCATCGATTTTCTCAGTTGCCTGACCGCTTTCCCGATTGCCTGGCTTGGATTTTCGCTGGCAGAAAATATCTCGCAGAACGCACTGGTACAACTTACCGTCGGACTGACAGTAAGTTGCCTGGCATATGCAATTGTGCAGGTGTTGATTTTCAGCAATGATTTCTGGAGCCGGATGTGGCAGGCACTCCGGGCAAAATGGCTCCGGACGGTCTAGTCATCCAGTTTAAGCACAGCAAGGAATGCTTCCTGCGGTACTTCAACCGAACCGATCTGGCGCATCCGCTTCTTACCTTCCTTCTGTTTTTCCAGGAGTTTACGCTTCCGGCTTACGTCACCACCATAACATTTGGCAGTTACGTCTTTCCGCATGGCGCTGATATTTTCCCGTGCAACGATCTTGGCACCGATTGCAGCCTGGATGGCAATAAGGAATTGCTGGCGTGGAAGCAGTTCTTTCAGCTTCTCGCAGAGTTTGCGGCCAAAATCATTGGCGCGACCGCGATGGATAAGCGCACTTAAGGCATCTACCTTTTCCGCATTAAGCAGGATGTCCATCTTAACAATGTCCGCCTCGCGATAACCGATCGGATGATAGTCAAACGACGCATAACCACGTGTCTGGCTCTTCAATTTATCGTAGAAGTCAAATACGATCTCAGTCAGTGGCAGTTCAAAAATGAGTTCCACCCTGGTTTGCGTGAGGTAGCTCTGGTTAATGAGGATCCCGCGCTTACCCAGGCAAAGCGTCATGATATTGCCGATATATTCGGGCTTGGTAATGATCTGCGCCTTAATAAAGGGTTCTTCAATCCGGTCTATCTTGCTGGGATCAGGCATTTCCGTGGGATTATTCACGATCACCTTTTCGCCTTTGCTGGTATAAGCAATGAAACTAACGTTTGGAACTGTTGTGATCACCGTCTGGTTGAATTCCCTTTCCAGCCTTTCCTGGATGATCTCCATGTGCAGCATTCCGAGGAATCCGCACCTGAATCCAAATCCAAGGGCCTGCGAGGTTTCCAGTTCGTAAGTGAGCGAAGCGTCGTTCAACTGCAGTTTATCCATACACTCGCGCAGTTCCTCGAAGTCGTCGGTAATAACCGGGAAGATCCCTGCGAATACCATTGGTTTTACTTCTTCAAAACCCTTGATTCCTTCCGGAGCCGGGTTGCTCACGAGCGTGATGGTTTCACCGACCTTTACTTCTTTCGCGTTTTTGATACCGGTAATAATATAACCCACATCGCCGGCCGAAACCTCGTTCCTTTCGGTCATCTTTAGTTTCAGGATCCCGACTTCATCGGCATAGTATTCCTGGTCTGTCGCCATGAATTTCACCTTATCACCCTTTCGGATCTTTCCGTTCATGATCCGGTAATAAACGATGATACCCCTGAAGCTGTTAAACACGCTATCGAAGATGAGCGCCTGTAAAGGTGCGGTCGGATCTCCTTTTGGAGCAGGGATCCTTTCCACGATGGCTTCCAGCACTTTATCCACACCGAGGCCGGTACGACCGCTGGCCAGCAGGATCTCTTCGGGTTTACAACCGATGAGTTCAACAATCTGGTCCTTAACTTCTTCGATCATTGCGCCATCCATATCGATCTTATTGATTACCGGGATGATTTCCAGGTCGTTATCAATGGCGAGATAGAGGTTGCTGATCGTTTGGGCCTGGATCCCCTGGGTAGCGTCTACCAGCAGCAGGGCGCCTTCGCAGGCTGCCAGCGCACGGCTCACTTCATAGCTGAAGTCAACGTGACCGGGAGTATCGATGAGGTTCAGGGTGTAATCCTGTCCATTATGCCTATGGTTGATCTGGATGGCGTGACTCTTGATCGTGATCCCTTTTTCCCTTTCGAGGTCCATATCATCCAATACCTGGTCCATCATTTCACGTTCACTGATGGTATTGGTGGCCTGAAGCAACCTGTCTGCCAGTGTGCTCTTTCCGTGGTCGATATGGGCGATAATGCAAAAATTCCGGATATTCTTCATCAGGTGCTTACTTAGGGGTGCAAAAGTAGCGAAAAGACGGCACTAAACGGTGTTCCATTAACTTAAAAACCACTACTTTCGCAGCAAATTTTCAAGGGTTATGGATTTACAACAACAGTTCGAACAGGCAGTTGCAGACAGCAAATCGCTGACAGATCGCCCCAGTAATGAAACCCTGCTCCAGCTTTATTCGCTGTACAAACAGGCTACAGAGGGTGATGTGAATGGCGACACCCCCAATATGTTTGACTTTGTTGCAAAGGCCAAATACGAGGCCTGGTCATCCCTGAAAGGCAAATCACAGGGTGATGCCATGACCGACTACATCAACCTCGTGAAGAAACTGGTGAATTAAGCACCGCCGCACGCAGGTGCGCCCCATCCGAAATCGCTTCAGCAATTGGCTTCATTCGCTCCGTTGCTTCCCTATACTCATCAGTGGAAACCTGTTGAATCAAGGCAGGTAGCTGGTGCAGGCTGTCTATTGTCCACCCGATCCCTTTTTCCCTCACAAATCCTGCGGATCCTGCTGACGCCGGAACGATCGCGGGCATGCCGGCTAGGATATAGAGCGATAGCTTATGATGGAAAATGTATTGTGCATATTCTCCCAGTGGTCCTGAGAGCGTTTCAATTGAATCACCGTCCCAAACCAGTCCGAAGCTTCCTTCAATGACAGCCGGTCCTTCTTTTGGCTCAAAGGCCGGGTACACGCTGCAGTTCGGGGCATTACTTAAGCCTGGCACAAGATCCTCGCCATAGATATGAAAATGGATGGCAGGAATAGCCGGGAGTTCATTGAGGAACCCGCTTTTCCCGAGATTACCGGCAAAACAGACCTGGTGGCTTTTTTCCCGCTTCCTTTCCGCGACCGGGGCAAGAAAATCGAAGGGTCCCAGTACCTGTGCCGGTACGGCCGGCAACCGGCGCTGCAGCCAGGTTTTCATTTCTTCCGTATGCACAACCAGAGCATCGGCAAGTTTCATCACGCCAAGTTCCTTTTCGAGGAGAGCGGGGTCATTGTCCTTCAACCCGTCAATATCACCAATGATAAAAAGGATCCGTACACCCTTGCGTTTCAGTTTCTGTAACATCGCCACAGACATCCTCGGGTAAACCGGGAAGAGACTGGCGACTGTTGCACCGGGGGGAATGAGATAGACCAGCCGGTTCATTTCTTTCCACCTATGCCACTTGCTGAACAAACCGCTACCGGAGGGAAGCGAAACAGGGAAATAACCCATTTTCCCGAGAATTGCCTCGATATCGGTATACCCGACTCCCCCATGACGGTACGGATTACCGCTGAACAGTTGTAAATAGAAGCTGGCTATCGACAATTATGCCTGGTTTATTTTATTGGAAATAGGGTTGGATGTGCTTCACGGATTGCCTCCGGCGTAAACTTCATGCTGCTTTCGAGCGCCCGTTGCTGCCATGCGGCATATTCGGCAGGTTGCTGCCCCAGTTCCCGGAAGAAACTGACCAGTTCGGTCGCTTTCTCATACCTGTAACTGCTGTTTTTCATTTCATCCGGAACAGCAAGATGCGTGGGATGAAGTACAGGTCTCGCATATCTAACTGCATCAAAAATATTGCCGGAAGTCTTTGTTTCTCCATAAACTTCACGGATATGGTCATGCGCATACGAGAATCGCACTACCGGGATATAAACAAAGTGCGCAACCTTCATTTGCCTGTCGAACTCTTCTACCGGCACATGCATTGTATCATAAGCCTGGATGGATGTATAAACGCCTTTTCTTCGTTTAGCCCTTGCGACTATCGATGCGCCATATTCACCAACCGGCGCACCAAGCAATATTGCTTCCACCGCAACATGGCCCTGTTCTGCAAGGTCAAGTAACCGGAATACTTCGTCATAGTCACGCCGCTCCCGGTCGATTGATCCCGGAATCACCAGCCGGATCGTTCCCGCCAACTGGATCTCTTCAGCATTGCGTTCATAAACCGCGCCAGGCAGGTTATGCACCGGCTTCTTCCGGCGTAACTTTTTGTCGAGGTGCTTTCTTAATGTAGCAGCCAGCAGGTTCAGTTCATCTGCCTGCCTGACCAGCAGTTTGCTGCCAATATTCCGGACAACGGGTCTTATTCCAAGCCCGGGAAAAAGCCTGGTCACACAGTTAATGGAGTGCAATGTGAGTACTGATCTCATTTGGGGATGCTTTTTAAGCATCCATGCATGCAGAAGGTGATTATCACGGACTGTGCTGTAAATAAATAACCCGGGCCTGAGGATCTTCAACAGTTTGTGGATGCGCAGGATAAAGCGAAAATTTGATTCGCGTTTTCCCTGCACCACCCAATCGTAGCGCGTATACTTTTCTCCCAGCATTTGCTGCAGGATACCACGGACATGCTCATTCGTACAAATGGTCAGTTCATTTTCATCCACATCAAACAGGCGGATGAGTGCATAGGCTGTTTCAAAATGTTCTGTGTCAAATATGACTGTTCTCATAGAATCCTTGATCCTTTCATTGAAAATCCGATCTCGTTCATAGTAGTAACGGATACTTTTTCAAACCGGTGCGCATGATACCATTTCTCCACTTCGTCCGGTGTATGTTCATGACGGAACTGCGGACTCAGCACGTCCAGCTGGCTGATCATGATCTCACGCCAGTGCGGGTGATTTCCTTTTATAAATGAGATCACCCAATGCAAAGGTGTCAGCGTGAAGAAGTAAAGCCAGAACTGCAGCTTCACTGGCAGGTTAACTGTGAACCGGCGCAGGAACAACATGAATCGCTGTACAAAATCATGACAGGGACGATAAAGCCAGACAGACAAAATTCCATTGGCACCCGTGAGTGTGCTGATCGTATTGAATGAATTACTGGTGCTTTCTGTATGGTGAAGTACGCCGCTTGAATATACAAGATCGAAATAGCCGGGTGAAAAGGGCGGGTAATGCAGGTCAGCCTGGATGAAATGGCAATTGGGAGAAGCGTTATTCGCTGCTGCGTCAACAACACTGTTACCGAGGTCCATGCCAATTGCCAGCGCCGATTTCGCAGCGAGCAGGCGGGTTGACCTTCCATGACCGCAGCCGACATCAATCACTTTCTTACCGGCAAGTTCTTCTTCGCGGAGGTCGATCTCGGCAAATAACTGGTTACGGTAACTCACTGCATCGGTATGCCACACCCGGAGATGATCCCTGTTGCCCAGCAGCTTCCATTCGAGGCTGAAACTCTTTTTGGACTTCGCATTACGCCGGGTGGCCGACCGGATCGGCTCGCCATATTTCGCAAGAACGGCATCCTTTCTTGAATCGAAATCCTGGCAACATTCCTTAAGGATTTGCTGGTGATCGAGAAAACTTTCCAACAGCATGCGTGGCACTCCATCGATCACGGGAAAAAACATGGTGCAGGAAGAAGTAAGTATTGCTGTCTTTATCCCGGTTGTGCACACTTCAATGGTCTCCAATTCAAGTGTGCTGTTGCAGTAGGGGCACCGAAGATGTTCTAACAGGTCTGATTGCATAAGGAACCGGGGCATGGTACTGCCTTCCGGCCAAATATATCACATTTCAATTAATCGCCCGGGGATTCGCGGATGAGTCCTTCCTCCTCCCACCCTTTCTCAATTGCCAGCGAGCGCATACTTCTGTCGCTCTGGATGATCTTTTCCAGCTCCTCGATAAATTCCCTTGAAGTATTAATATATTGTTTCTGATCCCGGATGGCAGAAAGTTTCTTCAGCGCTTTTTCATCATAGCTGCGAAATGTCTGCGCAGCACGGAAAGAACTGTATGTCCTGAAGCCAAGCATCTTCATGGTATCGATGCCCATCCGGAGTGCGGCATCCAGAGTTTCGCGATAGATATTCAGCATGCCGGCATTCATCTGGTCATATGCATCATTCCTGCTTCTCGTACGAACAAGGATCTTCAGCCGGGGAAAATGCTTTTTGATGGTTTCGATCATTTCAAGACGTTTCTGCGGATCATCGATCGTGATGAGAATTACCAGCGCTTCATCTGCGCCGGCGGCTTCCAGCAGGTCGCGCCTTGACGCATCACCATAGTAGACCTTGAACCCTATCTTGCGCAGGAAATCGACCCGGTCTGAATCGATATCAAGGATCGTAGTACCGATATCGTGTGCTTTCAGGAAACGGCCGACGGTATTGCCAAAATCGCCAAAGCCTGCGATGATGACGGGATTCTTTTCCGGTATGGCGTCCGCCTTCCTGTCTCCCGGTTCAGTGACCCCGAACCTTCGCTGGATGACCTTTTCATAAAGCAGGAACAACAAAGGTGTTAATGCCATGCTGATGGCAACGGAAGCCATCAGGAGATCAGTTGTATTTGCGGGAATAATATTTTCCTGCCGTGAGAACGACAGTAGTACAAAAGCGAATTCACCAACCTGGCAGAGCGCGAGCGAAAAAAACAAATTCTGGTCAAGGTTCAGGCGGAAGAGACGTCCGACACAGAAGAGCACCAATGCTTTCACCGCCATTATGCCGGCAACAAGGCCGAACACCAGCCAAGGCAGGTTGACGATGAGCCTGAAGTTGATCGTGATGCCCACGGCAATAAAGAAAAGTCCAAGCAGCAAACCCTTGAATGGTTCGATGTCGCTTTTGAGTTCATGACGGAATTCACTGTTGGCAAGTACGACACCGGCGAGAAAAGCGCCAAGCGCAGGACTGAGTCCAACCTGCGTCATCAGCAAGGTAATACCTACCACAAGCAGCAAAGTGGTTGCGGTAAATACTTCCCTTACCTGTGATGAAGCGACGATCCTGAGGAAGGGGCGTACAAGGTACCGGCCTGCAAAAAAAATAGCTGCAACTGTTCCGAGCATGATGAGCGTCTGCAACCACCCGGGCTGCTGCAATACCCAGTTGTTATGACCGGGATGCGAACGGCCGGACATTGGAGATAAGAGCGGAAGGATTGCCAGCATGGGAATAACGGCAATATCCTGGAATAGCAAAACTGAGAAGCTGCCCTGGCCGGCTTCCGTTTTAAAATATCCCTTTTCCTGCAGGGTCTGCAGCACGATAGCTGTAGAGCTTGAAGCAACGATCATCCCGATCGCGAGGGAAAGCTTCACATTATTACCCAGCAAAACAGCTATCCCGGCAATCGCGAAAATGGTCAGTAAGATTTGAAGTCCGCCCATTCCGACAATGCTTTTCCTGAGTTTCCAGAGCAGTGAAGGTTCCAGTTCCAGTCCGATCACGAAGAGCATCATTACCACGCCGAATTCTGCAACGTGCATCACGTCAGATCCTTTTTCAGTGACCAGGTTAAGTGCGGCTGGTCCGATCAGGACCCCGGCAAGGATGTATCCCAGTATGGAACCGAGACCTGCTTTCTTTGCCACCGGCACCAGGAGTACAGCAGCCGACAGGTAAACCAGGGCTTCGAGATAAAAAGTTTGCTGGTCCATATGTCAGGATTGAATAGTGGATGGAATGGGAAAGAGGTCGTTCATATAAAAACAGCCTGCACGCTCAGCAGCGCTGATCCTGTCAGCCGCCAGTGAAAGCAACATTTGCTTGAACTGGGTGGCATGCAGTTGTATATCGGTGTCGGATATGCGATGTGTGCCATGAACGACGAACGGCGGCCAGTAATCCATATTACAGATCTTCACCGTGTTCTCGAATGGCGCCAGGTATTCGGGCAATTTCTGTTTGTGCTTGCCACCGGGATTGTAAGAGTCAAAGCTGCCGCCACTGGTGACCGCCTGCATCGTTACCTTGCCGGTGAGTGCAGTTCCATTGGCCCCGTATGCCCAACCATGTTCAAGCACCAGGTCAAGCCATTGCTTGATGATTGGCGGCCCACTATACCAGTAAAGCGGGTGCTGAAAGATAATAATGTCGTGACTGAGGAGCAGTTGCTGTTCCCGATCTATGTCGATATGAAAATCCGGGTAGGTTTCATACAAATCATGAAAAGTTATGTTCTGCTGGATGGGGATCTGCCTGATCAGTTGCGAATGCACCCTCGATTTCTCCAGGGTAGGGTGAGCAAACAACACAAGTATTCTTGCCATGCGGAAAATTACATAATAATGGCTGGATGCGGATTTACTCCCAGAAATGGTTGGGATAGGTATTGCAGACGGTGACCACGTTGTTCTCATGGAAGTGGAGTGCGGCAAGAGTTGCAGGCGGAACAAAATCCTGCATTGCCTGGAAAACGATCCGCTCTTCGTAGCGGATATGTTGTTCAAGAAGGTTGGCGATATCTGGCAGGAGCCTGTCGCTCACGGCTTCCTGCTGAAGATGTACCATGCAGTTCCGGATCAGGTCATGATCGCGCTGGATGGTTTCAGCATATACTTTGCCCTGGCTGAACTGGCGAAGAAGCGGAAGGAGATGTTTTTCTTCTTCAACGAAATGGGGCGACAATTCCTTCTCCCAGCATTTCAGGAGAAAGTCTGTCATTACGGAAATGGAAGCCTGCCTGCGGATCCCCTTACGGATCAGCAGGCAGGTCATTAATGCGGTTTTATGTTGCTTTGACAAGGGTTGTAATGCTTCCGCACGTTGCATACAGATTATTTTAGTGCCTGAATAATTGCCAGGAATTCATCCGTTACCAGTGAAGCGCCGCCAACCAGTCCGCCGTCAACATCTTCACGTGAAAAGATATCTTTTGCATTGGCTGCCTTTACACTTCCACCATAAAGGATAGAAATTTCCGACGCTATATCATTTCCAAACTGGGTGGCAAGAACAGACCTGATATGCGCATGCATTTCCTGTGCCTGATCTGCCGTTGCTGTTTTACCTGTTCCAATGGCCCAGATGGGTTCGTAGGCGATGATCACGTTTTTCAGCTGATCGCCCGACAGGTGAAACAGTGATTCTCTCAACTGTGTTTCAACAAAAGTGTTCTGTGTTCCTGCTTCCCTTACAGACAGGGATTCACCGCAACAAAAGATTGGCTGAATGCCCTGTTCCAGCAGCAGGTCAGTTTTGGTTGCGAGTTGTTCATTCGTCTCGCTAAAATATTCTCTCCGTTCACTGTGACCGATGACGCAATACCGGATGCCGATGGAATGCAGCATTTCCGTTGAAACTTCACCCGTGTAAGCCCCGGATTTTTTATTGTAACAATTCTGTGCTGCTACAGAATAATTTTTTTCGTTGGCTACTTCGCTGTTCGCCATGATAAGATACGGAAAAGGAACAGCAAAAATTGTTTCCTGGTGATCTGACAGCGAAATCTTGGCTTTAAGGATATCGTTCAATAATTTTTCGCCCTGCTGATACGTAAGATTCATCTTCCAGTTAGCTGCCGCAATTTGTTTTCTCATTACTTGTTTGCAATTGATTTAGTAGTTATCGTAAATATATTTCAGTATGTTCTCTTCCCTTGCAGACAGCGTACTGTCCTTCAGTTTTTTCCAGTTTGAGATATCCCTGATCGCTTTGTCAAAATCATACTTCCGTACGCCTTCGGAACCCCATGAAAAGTTTGGAATGTACTTTGGCGACAGACCACTTCCAAATATACTGCTTGATACCCCAACAACAGTGCCGGTATTAAAAGAAGTATTTATGGCTGACCGGCTGTAGTCGCCCATGATCAGTCCGCATTTGATTCCCGCATTGCCGATACCGCCCTCACTTGCAGGGTGATAGACAAAAACCTGGCCGGCATTGTTCTTTACATTCGATGCTGAGGTACCCGCACCGAGGTTACACCATTCGCCAATCACGGCATCACCAAGGTAACCATCGTGGGCCTTATTCGAATAGCCCATCATCACGGCGTTCTTTATCTCCCCGCCTGCTATGCAATATGGGCCAATTGTGGTTGCCCCATACACTTTCGTTCCCATTTTCAGTACAGCCTTCTCCCCCATTGCAAGCGGACCGCGAATGAAACATCCTTCCATCACTACAGCATCCTTACCGATATACACGGGACCTGTGGTCGCGTTGATGATGCAATGCTCCATATAAACGCCTGGTTCCACGAAGACATTTTCTTTTCCCGAGATTTTATTGGTATCGCTTATTACGCCGGATGTACGACCGCTGGTAAGTACCTCAAAGTCGAGCCGGATAGCGCGGTCATTTTGCATGAAGATCTCCCAGGGATTGCAAATAGAGAATACATCGCCCTCAAAGTTGGTCGTTTTTTCCACTTTGATGCGGTGCAGGCCGGTGACGTGTTTTTTACTGAAGTGCAATGCAATGGCACCGTCAGATGAGCTGACAAGCATTTCGCCCGGCACGAGGGCGGCAACTGCCGCAACCAGTTCAGGAGTAGGAAGGATATTCGCATGTACGAGCAGGTAATCACCTTCAGCAATAGCCGAATCTATGGTAAAGGAACGTTCCCCTTCTTTGTAATCGCCTTCCCATTTATCGTAAGATGGCAGGTTAAGCAACTTCTCCCACTTTTCCCTTATGGTCAGAATGCCCACCCTGATATCCTGGATCCGCCTCGTTAAAGTAAATGGGAAAAGGTTTTCAGGCCGGCAATATTCTTCGGAGAATATAATGGATTGCATAGCCTAAGGTAAGAAAAAAAAATCCCGGGAGATTTTCCCGGGATCACTATTGTTATTTCTTCGCGTACTTCTTTTTGAACTTGTCGATACGTCCGGCTGTATCCAGCATTACGTTCTTACCAGTGAAGAAAGGGTGCGAAGTATTGGAAACTTCAAGCTTAATGAGCGGATACTCATTACCGTCTTCCCACTGAACAGTTTCTTTTGTATTTGCGGTTGACTTGCCCAGGAACGAAATACCGTTACTCATGTCCTTGAACACAACCAGGCGATAACTTTGCGGATGGATACCTTGTTTCATAACTGCTATTTTTTAAGGTCGTACGGATTTTGCCGTACAGTTTTAATTTTTTTAGGAAATGCAAAATTAGTGCATTCCGGTGGTAATACCCAAGAAATCCCCGAAAAAGTACGGCTACTTAACCGACTGACTATCAACTCTTCATATTAATATACTGCAGAGGCACTTCCAGTCCCCAGGTTTTACTGGCCTGGATAACGGACTGCAGGTCATCGATCTTTTTGCCGGTAACCCGGATAATATCATCCATAATTGCCACCTGCACCTTGAGCCCGCTGTCCTTGATCAGTTTCACGATTTTCTTGGCATCTTCCTGTTTAAGCCCGTTGCGGACGGGGATTTCTTTTTTCCAGATCTTCCCGCTTTGATAGGCAGCTTTGGCTTCGAAATCATAGATCCCGGCCTCGAGGCCCTGCTTCAGGGTACGGCTGATCAGCACATCCGTTACCTGGTTGAGCTTCATATCACTATCCACTTCGATATTCAGGATGAACTCCTTCTTGTTCAGTTCGATCTGTACATGAGAATCCTTGAAATCAAACCGGTTGGTGATCTCCTTCTTTACCGTATTAATGGCATTGTCGAGTGTCTGGAGGTCAACTTTGCTGACCAGGTCAAATGATGGCATATGTTTTATTTACCCTGCAAATGTAATGATCTGAAAATAATGATCGTCCTGTAGAAACAGGACGATCTAACCTTAAACTAACACTCTGTTGAGAGAAAACTATTGCTGGCCGGATCCACCGACGCGATTTTGTTCATCTGTTGCGCTTCCCGAACGACGCCGCGGTGCGGCCTGCTGCTGTTGCGTTCCGAAGCGGTAAACGAAAGTGAAGCCCACTCTCCTGTTATCCCACTGCGATTTTATATTCACATCTATTGGACCATGCTGGGTGGTACCACGGAATTTCTGGATATAGAAGGGATCAATGATATTTATTTTCACAGTACCCTTTGTTTTAAGGATCTGTTTTGAGAATCCACAGGAAACCACGCCCATTGGTTCAGCCACCATCATTGCAGCGTCCAGCATTTTGCTACGGTAGAAGCCACTGAGTTCAGCGCTCCAGGTCTTGGTAATCTTGAACTGGTTGTTCATATTGCCGGTGAAAGAGGTGATATCTGCTTTCAGCGGCTCATTATTGACCACACCTTCGAAGTAGTTATTGAACAGGTTACCATAAAGGGAAACTGTCCACCATTTGGTTAATGGCTGGTTGTAACTCATGGCGATGCCGATATTCCTCCGCTTTGCTACATTCTCTTTTGTCAAGTAGGTGACCTTCGTTTCCTGGTTCTGTTTCAGCACATCGTTGATCACATCGGTCGTCTGTGTAAAATTTATTGTCGTATTGAGGACCCCTTTGAAATTGTGCGACAATTCAATGTTATTGCTGAACTGCGGCTGCAGCATCGGGTTACCCTGGCGATACGTGAACTGGTCAAGGAAATACTGGAATGGGTTCATGTCCTGGTAATTCGGTCTTTCGATCCTTCTGCCGTACGACATCGTAAATGTGTTTTTGGGATTCAGCTTGTAGCTGAGATAGGCCGTAGGAAATAGCTGTGCATAGTTCCTCGTAAAACTTGAATCCTTCGTGATCTGGTCACCAGTGGCGTAGGTGTGTTCCATTCTCAATCCTGCCTGGATGGACCACTTTCCTATTTCGCGGTTATAGCTTGCATATACGGCATTGATATTTTCATCATACAGGAAATGGTTGGTACGACCGGTGTCATTTACCCATGTTTCCTGTCCTTCATCCCACAGCGTATACTGGGCATCGTTATCCGTTTGAACCAGGCTGCTTTTTACTCCTGCCTCGATCTTTCCGGCCTTGCCAAGCGGATGTACATAATCGACTTTTACACTGTAAATATTGATGTTTGAAGGCAGGTAGCCATTGATGAATAGTGTGCCCGGCGTACTTCCGTCAGGATAGTAGGTATGGTTATCAGATGTCTGCTTGCTTCTTGAACGGTAAACGATATAATCAAGATCTGCACTCAGCTCCCGGCCGGTTGTATCAAAACGCTTCCTTAAATTCAGGTTCATTCCGCCATTCTTCCAGGGATCCTTGTTCTGGCTGTAAGCAACGTTGGTTGAGTCGAGAATTCCTTTGCCATTATATATGTGTGCCGTGCTGTTTGCTGAAAATGTCCGTGGGTTATAGGTACCGAATATTTGAAATCCGATCGTGGTCATTTTATCAATGGAATAATCGATGCCGGTCCGGATAGTTGTATTGCGTCCAACGAAACTGTTCTTTGATTCCTGGTCGAAGACAGATACCAGCTCCTCACCATTAACATCGGTGAATTTTCTTACCAGGTTAAGATTACTGAATCCCTGCCAGTAACCATAGCTGGCATTACCAAACCAGTTGATCTTGTTCTTCTTATAATTAAGGCTGATGCTGGTAGGAGATTTCGGGTAAACGCCCTGGATATAACCAAGGTTCACGGTGCCATTGAAGCCGTTCTGCCGGCCTTTCTTTGTACGGATATTGATGATGCCACTGTTTCCCGATGCATCGTATTTAGCTGATGGCTGAGTCATGATCTCGACAGTCTCCAGTTGGTTCGAAGGAGTATTACGCAGCAGGTTGGCGAGGTCTGCTCCACTCAGGTAGGTCTGTTTGCCATCTACCAGCACGATCACCCCGGTCTTTCCTTTCAGGCTGATGTTTCCGTCGCGGTCAACCGTTACGCCGGGAGATTTTTCCAGCACTTCCAGTGCGTTGCTTCCGGCGTTGGTGATATAGGCATCAACGTTCACCACCATCTTATCGGGTTTCACTTCAACCATCGGTTTCTTTGCGGTAACGGTTACGTCTTTCAGGTTAGCAGCAGACTGCTGCAGGCCGATTGTACCTGCGTTATTCACTTCGCCATTGCCCTTTACATTAATTTCTTTTGACTTAAAAGTATGGTAACCAATGGCTGAGACACTTAATTCGTAGATCCCTTCTGCAAGGCTTACTTCGAATGCACCCTCTTTAGATGAGGTAGCCATCTTCTGCAGTTTGGCATTTCCCTTTTTGTAAATTTCGATTGTTGCGGCTTCAATGGCTTTTCCCGTTGAATCGGTGACCTTGCCCTTGAGGCTCCCGTTAGTCTGCGCTGACACGCTGTAAGCAAACACCTGCAGCGCCATAAGCAACACCAGGATTTTTTTCATCAGATAGGTTTTGGCAGTTACGAAATATGAAATTCTCTATTGGCGGGGACAGATAAAAACGAATTGGTTCAGACGGTCGAAATCAAGTACGAAGGTGTACGTAATGTTAAATCTTCCGGGAAAGGATTGAGGTCGGGCCGGATCAGTTTGGGTTGGGGGAAACGACCTGTCCTGCTGAAGAACAGGTCGTTTTTTTGATTTTGTTGCGTGGATAAGGTCGCCTGGTCAATAGTGCGATTAGTTGTTGCCTCCCATTTTCACCCGGTTTTGCTCGTCACCTGCGCCACCGGTTTTTCTAGAGGGTTTAGAATCTTTAAGCGGTTTTCCAAAGCGGTAAACGAAAGAGATATTTACTACACGTGAATCGCGGCTGTTGCGGAACCATGCTTCGGTAGTTTTGAAAGCGATGTCGCCTTGAGGTTTCTGCGTGTAGAAGATATCGCGAACGTTCAGTTTAACAGTTCCCTTGTTTTTCAGCACCTGTTTTGCAAGCCCGCCGGATACAGCATACATAGGGTCGATGAGAATCTGTCCGTCAATTCCTTTTGTCCTGTACCAGCCACTCAGTTCTGCGCTCCATCCTTTGCTGAACTTGAACTGGTTATTAACGTTGAACATCATGGTACCACCAGATACTTCGAGTTGTTCTCCATTCAGTTCACCTTCGAACGTATTGTAGTTATAGTTGGTGTAAAGGATTGCAGTCCACCATTTCTGCACCGGTACCTGTGCACTTACCGAGATCCCTGCATTCTGCCTTCTACCGATATTCCCCTGGCGTACTACAGTTACAAACTCCTCGTTACTGCCTGATTGGCTGTCATTACCATTGTCAAAAGTTTCATTCATGTAATCCCTGGTGGTGCTATAGTTAATAGTAGTGGTCAGGTAACTTTTGAATGTATGGCTCAATTCCACATTCTGGGTGAACTGGGGCTGGAGGTACGGGTTACCTTGACCCATTGTGTACTGGTCAATGAAGAAGAGGAAGGGGTTAAGATCCTGGTACGCAGGGCGGTCAATCCTTCTGCCGAGTGACAATCCAAACGTATTCTTTTCATTTGCCTTATAGGTTACAAAAACAGTTGGGAAAAGGCTGCCGTAGTTGCGTTTAAAAGACGAATCCTTTGCAGTCGGGTTTCCAAACTGGTTGCCCTTGTAAGAAGTGTGCTCGTATCTCAAACCTCCCTGGATTCCCCATTTGTTAATCTGCCTGTTGTAGTTTACATATGCTGCGAAGATGTTCTCTTCGTATTTAAAATTGTTTGTCTTACGATAGTCCACTTCCCACGCATTGTCAATCAGGTTGTAATAGCCGGCAAAGTTGTCGGTGTTCACCATGCTGCCCTTGAGACCTGCTTCCAGTTTACCACCATCTTTCAAGGGTTGGGTATAATCAACTTTTGCTGAATAGATGCTGATATCAACCGGCAGGTTCCCTTTCAGCTGGTTGAAACTCTTTTCGTTCATCGATGGATCGAACATAGTATTGTTGAAGAGCTGCTTGCTGTTTGAGCCATAATTCACGAGGTCTATATCGGCCGTAAGCTCACGTCCGGTAGTGTCAAACTGGTGACGCAGGTTAAGGTTGATGCTTTTGTTTTTCCAGAGGTCTTCGTTGTAACTGGTCGCATAAAGAACAGAATCAGTAACACCCTGGTTATTCATCAGGTTGCTGGTATTGGTACCACGCTGGTTTTCGGGCGACATATTACCATTCAGCACGATACCGAGCGTTGTTTTGGCGGAGAGATAGTAGTCAGCGCCAAGCTTCAGGCTGTAATTTTCGTTCTCATTTTTCATATAGCTCACCTGCTCGAAGATCGCCGTAAGCTCTTTGGAACCTGCGTCGCGGTATTTCCGCTTGATCTCGAGTTGCTGGAAGCCATTCCACCTGCTGTATCCGCCGTTGGCAAAGATGTTTACTTTACCGGTGCGGTAGTTCAGGTTGAAGCTGTTGTTCGTCTTCCAGTATTTACCCTGGCCATAGTTGAGCGTTAAGCTTCCATTGAAACCGCGCTGTTTGTTCTTCTTCGTTTTGATATTGATGATCCCGGAGTTGCCGGCAGCATCATATTTAGCCGAGGGGTTTGTGATGATCTCGATCTGGTCGATCGAGCTTGCGGGCATTGATTTCAGCAGGCTGGCCAGCTGGTCTGCACTGAGGTAAGTGGGTCTGCCGTCCATCATCACCATCACACCCTGTTTTCCTTTCAGGCTGATGGCACCATCTTTATCAACGGTAACGCCGGGTGATTTTTCCAGCACTTCCAGCGCGGTGGAACCTGCATTGGTTACCGCGGCATCCACATTTACTACAGTGCGGTCGATCTTCTGCTCGATAAAGGGTTTACGGGCTGTAACAGTTACGGCACCCATTTCCTTTGAAGTTGCATTCAGGGTGATGCCTGGTATTTCAACCGCTGCGTTCTCCCCTTCCAGGGAAACCGGGGCGGAATAAGTTTTTTCATGACCGACAGCGGTTACCATAACCAGGTATTTACCGGCAGCGATTGCGTTGAAGCTGTATTTGCCGGAGATATCTGTGGTAAGAACCCGTGCAACGGAAGAATCCTTTGCGTGAAGCAGGCTGACAGTTGCCGCTTCTGCGGGTTTTTTAGCGCCGTCGGTCACTTTTCCGGATAAGGTTGAAGTCTGTGACTGACTGATCAAGGATAAGGAGGATAAGGTCAGTGTTAGTAAGGTTAAAGTCTTTTTCATAACTAGGTTCTAATATTCGTTTGGTACTCTTTAAGATCAATTACAATTCAAAAGTAGGTACTATGCTATGCAATGTACATTGTTTTGTGTCGAACGGTGATTAAATGTGATTTCCGGCAAAAGCAATGACAGGAATGTGACGGAATTGGGGTCACGAGGTTACACCTGTGCCCTCCTTTCGGATAAGAGGCAGATAATCAGGAAGAACGGAAAAACGGTACCCTTGCCGGCGATGGTCGGTAAGTGAATGAGTGAACAGGTCAATAAGTGATTGGGATCGCCAGCGCGATCCCAATCCATTCACTTATTGACTTATAGACTTATTGAATGCTCGCAGCGCTTGTAGAAGTTTTTAGCTTTCCCATCCATACCCAGATAAGAATACCACCGATCACCATCATACTGGATATGAGTTCGGCCTGGGTGGGGTGGAATCCAAAAATGTCGTAGCGGGTATTGACGCGGATCTTTTCTATAAAGAAGCGTTCGATGCCGTTAACCACCAGGTATAGGGCAAACAGGCGACCCGGAATTTGGATTCGTTTGCGAAAGTACCAGAGCAGGGCAAACAGGACGAGACACACCAGGGTCTCGTATAATGGTGTTGGATAATGTGGGACGGGGAGCTGACTGCAATATTGGCCTTCGCAGCCGGGAATTGGATCCCCCGCATTGATCACATTGTGGGGATAGGTATAGGACCATGCCCAGTCGGGAAGCCAGGAATAGGGATTTGGCCTGGTGTTGGGAATTCCCCAGTCACCGTCGCCGGAAACCTGGCAACCGACCCGCCCCACTGCATAGGCGAGCATAAGTCCGGGTGCCGCAGCATCGCAGAGGTGACGGATCGAGATCTTATGTTTTTTGGCGTACCAGCAGATGGCTATTGCGGCGCAGATGAGTCCACCGTAGAAGGTTAGTCCGCTGAATGACAACAAAGCGCCGATAGGATCAGCTTTGAATTCGGTCCAGTTTTCCAGGTTATGGAAGACTTTGGCACCGGTGAAACCAAACAATGCGGCAAATACTACGAAATCTCCTACCCTGTCGTGTGGCCAGATCCGGATAGTGCGCTCTTCGGGTTTGTCAAGTTTTGTTTTGTTCTTCTCCCACCATTTCAAACCTGCAAAGAGCAGACCGGTAAGTAAGCCCGCAGGCATGCTACCTTGTGAAGAAAAAATGAAGGCCTGCGGATCATCCGGACCAACCACAAAGGCTCCGATGATTTTATAGCCCAGCAAAAAACCTAGGAAGAAGTTTGTCAGGAGCTCACTGATCGAAGCGGGTTTACCGACCGTGATCTTAGTTTCTTCGTAGATGAGCAGTCCCTGCTGACTTTTACGCTTCAGCTCAAGTGAAAGCGTCCATGCCGCCCCGAGAAATGCAAGCGCCACAAAAAATCCAAAGGAATTGATGAATCGGAGTCCGGGTATGTCAATCCCTGTAAGATCCTTCAGGGCATAATATAAATTGGGGTACATGTAAGGTGTTTAGTCTCGCTTATAATAAAAGGCAATGATAAGAAATAGCAAAGATATCATTCGGGCAAATCGGTCAAAAAATAACCCCTTCCGGACCGGAAGGGGTTAACTATCAGGAAAGCTGCCCCGTAAACGGTGGCTGCTTAGCAATATTGTTCAAATGCTGCGATCAGGTTGTGGGCGATCATCTGGGCCGGACGGCCTTCGATCTGGTGCCTTTCAATAAAGTGAACCAGCTGTCCGTCTTTGAAAAGCGCAATAGAAGGTGAAGACGGAGGGTAAGGAAGGAGATGTTCACGGAGTTTACGAACCGCATCAACATCAAAACCGGCAAAGCTGGTAGTAAGATGGTCAGGCTTCTTTTCGCTGTTGTTAACGGCCATGATCACACCCGGACGGGCAGAACCTGCCGAACATCCGCATACAGAGTTGATCATAACCAGCGTAGTGCCCTGCTGGCTCATCTGGTTTACCACATCATCCGGAGATAAGAGCTCAGTGAAACCCTGTTCTGTCAGCTCTTCCTTCATCGGCATTACTATTTCGGGAGGATACATTGTGTAACTGTGTTTTAAGATTTGCAAAGTTACTGTAAAAACAGCTATAACAGGAAGAAGGTTCGATAAGCCAGAATGACAGATAAAATTAGCTAAAACTGTTAAATTGGCACACAAAAACAGCCTAAATCAGACAGTTCGCCATCAAACCGGGTGAAAAAATCCATTGGTCCGTCGTTTGTTCCCCTTCCTGCATATTCTAAAACTTATTAAACACTATAGCTATGACGCTCGTAAAAGTTAATCAACCTTCCCGCCCTGTTGGAAATCTTCTGGATGAAATTTTCAATACCCCATTCTTCGGACGGGAGTTCCAGCCTTCTTTCCAGCACCCTGCAGTGAACATCGTGGAAACCGCTGATGGTTACCACCTGGAACTGAACGCACCCGGACGCAACAAGGAAGACTTTAAGGTTTCCCAGGAAAATGGTTTGTTAAGTATCTCATTCGAAGAGAAAAAGGAAAACAAAGAGGAGGACCTCAAAGTTATTAGAAGAGAGTTCAGGTTGGCTTCCTTTAAAAGGAGCTTTACCCTGGATGAAAAAGTGGATGCTGAAAATATCCAGGCGAAGTATGAAAACGGCCTGCTGAAACTTTACCTGCCTAAAAAAGCAGAAGTAAAGATCCAGCCGAAAGAGATCACAATCCAATAATCGTTTCTCATAAGCAGTTGGTTTTGGTTACCCCGTTGTTTCGACAACGGGGTTTTTTATTTTTATCCTGTAATAAACCGGCCGGGATCGCGTCTAACGCATATTAATATGAATGAACAGGAATTCATTGCTGCTTTAAAGGACCACGAAGGCATTATACATAAGGTGTGCAATATGTACCAGCAGGACATTTCCCTGCATGAAGACCTGTTCCAGGAGATTGTATATAATGCATGGAAAGGAATCGGTTCATTCAGGGGTGATGCACGATTCAGCACCTGGCTATACCGGGTTGCCCTCAACACCGCCATAAGTTTTTACCGGCGGGAAAAACGAGACCGGCTGGCGGAATCCCATATAGGCATGGAAACCCATTTTGACCCCGGTAACCAAAGCGCAGATCCATTGCAAACGCTTTATCATGCCATTGGTGAATTGTCGCGGGTCGACAAAGCCCTTGTCATGTTGTATCTCGAAGAATATAATTATGATGAAATGAGCCAGCTGCTGGGCATTTCGCCCAACCTGGTTGCGGTCAGGATGAGCAGGATCCGGGAAAAACTCAGAAAAATAATTACTCACTTAAAATTGCAGGAATGACGGAACTGGAAGAACTCAAAGCGGTATTACGGGTGCGCCTGAACGAAAAAAGGCCGGAAGCTCCATCCGTGCACCAGGGACTGCTGCGGCGGTCATCCGGCACCATCACCAGCCTGAAGCGAAGTCTCCGCTTTGAACTGATTGCATGCGTGGCGTTCCTTGTCCTGACCATCATTTCGCCCCTGGTACTTCCGGCAAAAGGCATGGTGATCTATGCGGCCGTTGTAGGTAGTTATTGCCTGTTGTTTCTCGGTTACCTGTCACGGTTAGCCAGGAAGCTTAACCGCCTGCATCGCGAGGTTCCGTCGACACTCAGGTCGCTTGAATCAATTCATTCCATAATAAAGGAATATACGAGGCTCTACTTCAGGTTATGCATGCTTTCCGTTCCCGTGTTTTTTGGCCTCGCCATTGCAACACTGGGCAGCTGGTCATCACTTAAAGCTGAACATTTCTTCATTATTGCCGCATGGACAATCATCATTTATATATTTTCAAAATGGTACCTGCGTTACTTATATGGAAACCATCTCGCTGAGCTTCAGAAAAATATAAATGACCTTAAAATTCATGATTGACAAAGGTTTGGACCATTCTAACACTTTATTAAACAACCATCTGTGAAAAATACCCTAATATTGCCTACTTTTCAAGATACCCTTATAACTATCAGAGAATGGCATTATTTCGTTTTCGGGTGTATTGGTTGTTAAGTCTAATATTCGTGATCATTACCGGTTCTGTTGTAGCACAGGATTCAAGCGCGATAAAGCATACTGCCGATACCCTAATTACCCCAACTCCGGTGGACACTCCCCTAAGGATTATCAATCTCAATCCTTACATGACGCTTCACGTGGATTCGTCCATCAATTACAACCTGGATATCAATAAGGATTCAGCCCAGTTTTTCTGGTTCCTTAAAAATGCACCAGTCGGACTGAAGATCAACAAGGACAATGGCCTGTTGAGCTTCAAGGCTGAAAAATCCTATTTCCTTTCCGGGAGATTGAAATATGACGAGGAATACCACGTGTACCTTGGTGTGCAGAACCTGAAAGATCCAAAAGACCGGGTGGATACATCCTTTACCCTGGTGTTCTATAATACAGAGATCGTTATTTCACGTGTAAAGCCAACGGTAAGCAGTACCCTCTACATAGATGAAGGTGATACGCTCACATTTAAGGTGCAGTGTGAAACAGGAAGTTTTCCCATCGAAAAGATCACTACACTGATCAATGTACCGATCAAGAATTATTCTCCCATCAACAGGTGTGAAGACCAGTTCAGCTGGCCTATTCCATTTGACTTTGTAAAGGAAACGGATACCGGAAAGGTTCGGAGCTTCAACATCAGCCTGATCGGTGCGGATAAATTCTTCAACCGCGACACGGCTACCATCCGGGTAATCGTACGCGATGCCATGAACTATCCCTATCGCCTGTCGGAGTACAATAAAGTGGTAAAGGATATTGATCGGTATATTCTCCAGCTTAAATTCACCTTTAAGGAGCTGGATAAGAAAGTGCGGGGTACCAAAAACACCCGGACTTCCTTTGACCTCACTTCAGGAACGGCTGCCCTTGGGGGAACTGTGCTTGCAACAAGTGCTTCTTCCGGAACGCAAAATCTCGGTAAGGTATTACCCGGTGTGGGTGTGGCCCTGGTACCGGTTAAGGAAGCGGTATCACCGGTAAAAACATATGAACAAAACTCTGCATCACAGGTGCGCGCCAGCATTAAGCGACTCGAATATACGGTGACTGACAATGCGCTTACCAGTGAGCGCGATGGCGAGATCCTCAACAAGATCTCGAAACTGCGTGCGGAACTGAAGCAGGTGCAGGTACAACTGATAGACGTTCCGATGCTCGATACCGGTGAGTTGAGCGAAGAAGAGCTGAACCAGTACTTCAATAACCCCAAAGTCAACAAGAAGTACAAGCTCAGCAAGAAGTCGAAGTAATTATTTCACTATACAATTGTCCTTCCGGCGGGTGTCGATGATATACTGTATCTTCCACTCGCCGGAAATTTTTACAAGCTGGAAGGAATTGACGCCACAATGGCTGAATTTACTTCCGATGTAAAACAGGTAGGGAGTCCAGGCCGCAGCCAGGTTTCCGTCGATATGGATGGCCTCGTACGAAATCCTCTCGTCATAAACATCAGGATGGGGCTTTCCCACTGAAGTTACAAATCCCGAAACCGCATCAGTCCTTACCACAACAGAACCATCGTTTTTCTGAACAATAGTCTGCATCATGGCAGCCGGCGCAAAACTTGCGGCAAGCAGGGCGGTATCACCGGTACGCATAGCCGTAAACAATTGGTCTATTACAGTCTTTACACCTTTTTCGTCGGCAGACTGTGCCTGTGCCTGGTAAGAGGCACAAAGGATCAGGAGGGAAAACAAGTATTTCATGCCAGCTAAAATATCAACTTGGCTGGTCGGAAAGGGTTTTTTTTTACAAATGGTATGGCCTAAACGGCAGACATATTTGAAGAACGTGCTTTCTCCTGCTCTATCACCAACGCCCGCTCGATGTTTGACATCGGCACCAGCTCTTCTTTAGCGAGAGCGATGTCATAAGGACCAACGGGAAGCAGCATTTTCGCAAGTATGGGTGCCGTTTCCAGGATGATGATCAGGAGACTGATCAGCAGGTTAGCCCAGAAAACACTTGGTTCTTCGTTGGAGAGATCATGCAGGGCTTTATTCCTTTCCAGGAAACCGACGTTGTCGAAAGCCGCTTTGGCAAAAACGTCCTTTTCTTTTTTCAGTTCCGTTTCCGCGTTTGACAGGAAAAGGTTGTGTGCTGACACGGTGGAATCGATCAACCTGAATGCGGGGTCAAACTGTTGGGAGGTCTGCATATAAGCACCCTGCTTCAACCTGGTGATTGTTTCCACGCCGCGGACACCGGAGCCGCCGGTTCCATCGGCTTCCTGCACATAGGATTGCTGCAAACGGAGAAGGGTATCCTCCATTGCTTTTTTCCTGGTTACAAGCTGGTCGCGTTCATTTTTCACGTTCAGCACTTTCTGGAGATGCAAGGAATCCTGGCGGATATTATAAGCCTTGATCTTTTCCTGCAGGTTTGAGGTCACTTTAAGATTGATCTCTTTTTCGAAGAGTTTCAGTTCGAGCGGCCGGGCAATGGTAATACCAATCAGGACTGCCAGGATGATCCGTGGCAATGCGACGCGCCACTGCCTTCCCGGCGAAATTCCGTATTTCCGGATGGTCGCCACCATGAAACGGTCAAAGTTGAAGATGATCAGTCCCCATAACAGGGCAAACCCGATCGCCCATCCCACATTGCCGAAGATGGTATAAAACGCATAACCGGAAGAAAGTGCTGCCAGGGCAAAGGTTGCCAGCAGTACGCCGCCCAGTGTATTGTATTTGTTATGTTCGGTGGGAAAAGATTCCAGTGTGGGTCCATGCGCCCCGGCGCACCACCAAAGGAATGTTCCGTTATTTTTTCTGCTACCGGTAAAGGAGTCATAGCCGGAAATCGTGTTGTCACGGCTATCCGTGGGATTTGCCATAGAAATCAGTTAATTGACAGTAAATTATTACCTGGTAGAAGTTGGGAACAGTACAAAGAACGGTGATTTAACCGTATTATTTCTTAACGGATTGTAAAGGCTTGTCCGAATACCTGAATTGGTATATTCGCTCCTATACACTAAACTTGCACGACCCGGAATTCATTTTTTAATTGATTTAGAATCACATGGCTAAGAATTTATTGATCGTGGAGTCGCCGGCAAAGGCCAAAACCATCGAAAAGATCCTCGGAGAGGATTTTGAGGTGAAGAGCTGCTATGGCCATATCCGCGACCTGGAAAAAGACGAAATGGGCATTGACATAAAACACCAATATAAACCCCGGTACATTGTTCCTGAGGATAAGGAAAAAGTGGTGAAGGAACTAAAACAACTGGCTAAGAAAAGTGACGAAGTATGGCTGGCAACGGATGAGGACCGCGAAGGGGAAGCCATCAGCTGGCACCTTTGCGAAGTACTCGGACTTGACCCTGGCACAACTAAAAGGATTGTATTCCATGAAATTACCAAACCGGCGATCCAGAAAGCGGTAAAGCAGCCACGTACGGTGAACATGAACCTGGTGAATGCGCAGCAGGCACGCAGGGTGCTTGACAGGATCGTGGGTTTTGAGCTCAGCCCGGTTCTCTGGCGGAAAATGAGCATGCGCAATTCGCTCAGTGCCGGCAGGGTGCAGAGTGTTGCGGTACGCCTGATCGCAGAACGCGAAAGAGAGATCAATGCGTTCAAGGTGGTCAGCAATTTTAAGGTTGAAGCAATCTTTACTTCAGCCGATACCAATAAGAAACAGGTCAGCTTTAAAGCAGAGGGACAGAGATTCAATAATGAAGCCGGTGCGGAAAAGTTCCTGGAATCCTGCAAGGGTGCGGACTATACAGTTTCCGACATCCAGGTGAAGCCCGGGAAGAAATCGCCGGCGGCGCCTTTTACGACTTCCACTTTGCAGCAGGAAGCCAGCCGAAAACTAGGTTACTCGGTGAGCAAGACCATGCTGCTTGCCCAGAAACTTTATGAAAGCGGTAAGATAACGTACATGCGTACCGACAGTGTGAACCTGAGTGATACTGCGATGGAAGGAATCAGGCAACAGGTAACCGGCCAGTATGGCAACCGCTATTTCCAGGAAAGGAAATTCCGCAACAAGAATGAATCGGCACAGGAAGCGCACGAAGCGATCCGCCCGTCATATATGGAAAACAGCACGGACGATGATGCAGATACCAAACGCCTGTACGAGCTGATCTGGAAACGAACCATGGCTTCCCAGATGGCGGACGCAGAACTGGAAAAGACAATTGCGAAAATCAGTATCTCGACGAATAAAGAAGAACTCACTGCAAGTGGTGAGGTCCTGAAGTTCGACGGGTTCCTTAAAGTATACAGGGAAGACCGGGATGAAGAGGATATGACGGATGACGAGGGAGGTGACAGTATGCTGCCGCCATTGCAGCCAGGACAGAAACTGCCGCTGAAGGAAATGAAAGCTACAGAACGTTTCAACCGTCCGGCCCCCCGTTATACCGAAGCTTCCCTTGTAAAGAAATTGGAGGAACTGGGCATCGGCCGACCATCCACTTACGCTCCCACTATCAGCACCATCCTTAAGCGTGGCTATGTAGAAAAGCGTGATAAAGAAGGAGTTAAAAGGGATTACCGCGTATTAAAACTCGAAAAGGATAAGATCTCAAAAGAAACTGAGCAGGAAACTACCGGTGCGGAGAAGTCGAAGTTGTTTCCAAGTGACCTGGGCCTGGTGGTGACGGATTTCCTGAGCCAGTATTTCAATGATGTGATGGATTATGGATTCACCGCAAAAATCGAGGGAGAGTTTGACGATGTGGCCACAGGCAAGCGTCTATGGCACAAGATGATCGATGACTTTTACAATCCCTTCAAGAAGGATGTGGAGAATACCCTGGAGACAGCTGAAAGGATCAAGGGAGAAAGAGAACTGGGCGTTGATGCGGAGTCCGGTAAGAAGGTAGTTGCCCGCATGGGCAGGTATGGACCGATGGTACAGATCGGCGATGTCAATGACGAGGAGAAGCCGAGGTTTGCCAAACTCAAGACCGGGCAAAGTATCGAAACGATCAGCTATGATGAGGCAATGGAATTGTTCCGACTGCCCCGGGTGCTGGGAACCTTTGAGGATAAGGAGGTACAGGTGAGCATTGGCCGGTTCGGTCCTTATATAGCCCATGATGGCAAATTCTATTCGCTGGCAAAGGAATTTGACCCTTACAGCATCAGCCTGGAAGAGGCCACTCCCGTTATTGAAGAAAAGCGGAAGGCCAAGGAAGAAAGGACGATAAAAGTGTTTGAAAAAGAAAAGATCCAGGTACTACGTGGCCCATATGGCCCTTACCTCAAACAGGGATTAAGGAACTATAAGCTCTCCAAAGAGCAGCAGGAAAGATCAACCGAGCTGACTGTGGATGAGGCAAAGGCAATAATTGCCGAGTTAAAAGCTAACCCGCCTAAAAAAGTCGCCAGGAAGAAAAAATCCTGAAAAACTCAAAGCTGAAAAGTCAAAATTCAGAAGAGTCCGCAGGTCGGCCTGTTTTGAATTTTGACTTTTAAATTTTCACTTTCCCACATTATTCACGCCTGTGGAAAAAAACTGCGTCGTTTCCCTCCTGAAAGCGCGAAATTTATTTGCAGATCCCTAACAATAAATTGGTTAACCGGTGCGTCATAACAATGACGAACAGCCAGTAAACCCTTTCCGCTTATGGAAGAAACCCGTGAAATATCAGCCCTGTTTCATCTTATTGATGATCCGGATGACGAAGTTTTCAATACCGTAAGCAACCGGATCATTTCAATCGGCGCCAACATTATTCCAAACCTTGAACATCTTTGGGAAACGACGCCGGATGAATCGGTACAGGATAGGATTGAACTCCTGATCCACCGCCTTCATTACTGCGACCTGGTACAGGAATTCACCAGGTGGAAGTCACTCCCCGAGCCCGACCTGCTCGCAGGGGCATTACTGGTATCCAAATTCCAGTATCCCGACCTCAATGTCAACAATGTATTACAGGATGTTGAAAAGATGCGACGCAATATCTGGCTTGAGCTGAACAGCTACCTGACACCTCTTGAGCAGACCAATGTACTGACGACAATCCTGTATAACTATTACCACCTCAAGGGCACAGAGCTGAATCATAGCGAACCCAATGATTTCCTGCTCAACAAAGTACTGGATGCAAAACGTGGCAACTCGATCAGTAACGGTATCCTGTACCTTGTTTTATGTGACCTTCTCGACATTCCCATCCGGGCGGTTCACATTCCCAGGCAATTCATACTGGCTTATTTTGAGCTTGACAATGGCCAGTGGGACAAGCTACCAGCCAATCCATCGCATCGCATCCAGTTTTATATTGATCCCATGAGCGGACAGGTATTCACACAAAAGGATGTGGAAACCTATTTCCGCCGGATTTCGGTTCCTCCTACTGCTTCGTTCTTTCGTCCCCTTTCCAATGTCCGGATCGTGCAGGTACTGCTGGAGGAATTTGCCAAGTGTTTTGAGAATGACCAGCATTATTACAAGTATGACGAACTGATGCAGTTGTCTGCCATGATTTCAGAATAAACCTTTTGGCCTGCTATTGGTTGTATGAAGATTATACATAAACCAAAATCAGCAGAAAATGAAAGCAGACATTGGTATATCCGAAAAGAACTCCCACGAGGTAGCCATTATCCTGAATGCCTTACTTGCCGACGAGCAGGTGCTCTACACCAAACTACGCAACTATCACTGGAACTATGAAGGAAGCAATTTTGCCGAGATGCATGCTTTTTACGAAGGACAGTATGAGCAGCTCGCGGAAATAATAGATGAAATTGCTGAAAGGATCCGCATGATCGGTCACTACTCTACGGGCCGGCTGAAAGACTTCCTAAGCGTGACACGACTACTGGAACAGGATTATACCAATCACCAGCAAACGCAATTAAAGAACCTGCTGGATGACCATGAAACGATCATCCGCCAAGTCAGGAGAGATATTTCCGAGACCGGCGATAAATACCAGGACGCGGGCACTGCCGATCTTCTTACCGGTGTAGTATTGCGCCAGCATGAGAAGATGGCCTGGATGATCAGGAGTTACCTGGGTTAAAATAAAAAAAGGAATGGCTGTTCGCCATTCCTTCATTATATCTATTCGATATTTTTTATGCGTTAAGTTCCCAGCCTTGCCTTCTCTCACGCTTAACGAACTGGTTCGCTTCCTCGAAGTTGGTGATGCGCATATTCTTGGCATCCCACAGCAGGGTTTTGCGTCCCAGGTATTTATCGTTCCAACCTTTGAGATTGGGATTCTTGAGCATCCAGCTGCGGATAGCCAGGTTTCCGATAAGGATACTTTCGGTGAATGGTCCCGCATATTCGAACGGAGAACTTGTTACGCCTTTGCCATAACCAGCGATACAGGCATTTACCCACTGAACATAGTGTCCTTCCGTTACCCTTTTAATAGTTGGTGCAGGAAGTGATTCCTGCATTTTTGTGGTGGGCAGCAGCCTGGGGTTTTCACCGTAACAGTCGGCCAGCAGCTTTCCTTTTGTTCCGATGAACAATACACCACCGTCCCAGTTACCAAATGCTTCTTCCGGCAACAGTTCATCAGGCCTTGCAGGCAGCAGTCCGCCATCGTGCCAGGAAACTTTGATATTTCCTTTGCCATCCTTGGTTGGATAGTTCAGGTGAATGATAGAAGATGGAGGACAGCTGTCCACATAGCCACCTTCTGCCCACATGTCCTTCCATACTGCGCTTACACTACACTCTACGGATGATGGGTAATCAATTGGAAGGATGCGGAAAACCGGGTCCATGATATGGCAGGCCATATCACCCAAAGCACCTGTTCCGAATGACCACCAGCCACGCCAGTTGAAAGGCAGGTATGCAGGGTTGTAATCAATATGCTGTGCGGGTCCGAGCCAGAGATCCCAGTTCAGTTCCTTGGGAACTGCATGGCTGCCCGTAGGAGTTGCAATACCCTGCGGCCATACCGGGCGGTTTGTCCATGCGTGTACAGTATGCACTTCGCCGATCAGGCCAGCATCATACAGTTCTTTTGCACGACGAACGCCATCGCCACTACCACCCTGGTTACCCATCTGCGTAACTACTTTATAGCGTTTAGCCGCCTCAGTGAGAAGGCGTGCTTCATAGATGTCGTGGGTAAGTGGTTTCTGCGTATAAACGTGTTTGCCAAGTTGCATTGCAGCCAGTGTTGCATTGGCGTGCGTATGGTCCGGGGTGGAAATGGAAACAGCATCTATATTTTTCTTTTCTTTCTCGAGCATTTCCCGGAAGTCCTTGTAATAATTTGCTTTAGGATGTGCAGTACGAGACTTAACCGCCTGGCGGTCGTCTACATCACATAATGCAACAATGTTCACTTTGCCGGACTTAAAGAATTCGGCCAGGTCGCTCTGACCTTTTCCACCGACGCCGATTCCGGCAACGTTGAGCTTGTCACTTGGAGCTACATGACCTTTACCGAGGACATGCCTGGGGACGATGAAAAATCCCGCTGCAGCCAGGGAGGAGTTTTGGATAAATTTTCTTCGCGATGCTGATTGACGAGGCATAATACGTTCTGTTTGAAAAATATTTAATTAAGGTTTCAATTTACGGAATGCACGTTAACCACTGAACAAAAATTTTAAGTGAATTTCAAAGACCTGCCTGTATATTCGAAATAAAAAATGATCAGCTGGGATGATTTTGAGAAAATTGACATGCGTGTGGGCACAATTCTTTCCGCCACTCCCCTTCCTAAGGCCAAAATTCCCGCTTTCCAGCTCAGCATAGATTTCGGACCTGAAGGGATGCGCCAGTCGTCTGCACGAATCACTGCGCTATACCAGCCTGAAACCCTTGTCGGAAGGCAGGTTATAGCGGTAGTCAATTTCCCGCCGAAACTGATAGCCGGCTTCAGGAGTGAATGTCTTGTGCTTGGGATCTATAATGAAAACAATGACGTAGTTTTATTACAACCGGAAAGACCGGTCGGCAACGGCCATAAAATCGGTTGAAAAATTAATGCATACTGCATACTACCATTCACCCATCGGTATATTACGTGTAACCGTAACCGACAGTTATGTACAGGAAGTTCACTTCTGCAATGATGATGAAAAGGAAAATGTCGTTGCTGATGCTGCCCTGACTCCGTTGTTACAACAATGCCTTGACGAGCTTATTGAATATTTCCAGGGTGTACGGAAACAATTTGATCTTCCTGTGCACCAGGAAGGCACCAGCTTTCAACAATCGGTATGGAGTGAACTTACAGCTATTCCTTACGGGAGGACAATCTCCTACCTTGAGCTTTCGCGTCGGCTGGGTGACCCAAAGGCCATCAGGGCTGCAGCTTCAACAAACGGGAAAAACCAGGTTGCGATCATTGTTCCATGCCACCGGGTAATAGGAAGCAATCGGGAATTGATCGGTTATGCGGGCGGACTCTGGAGAAAACGATGGCTGCTGGAGCATGAGAAAAAAGTGCATTATGGTGTTCAGACGCTCTTTTGAACGGACAGGCTCAGGTTCCGTTAAGGTCATTGCTGTTAAACGACAAGGGTAATAACATACTCGCCTTTGGAATGACAAAGACTTTTCCTTTCATTCCGCCAAGTATCAGCCTGATCGGGTGATGTAATCTTGTTTCATATTCCTGCAATGATTGCCTGCAGATACCGCAGGGACTGATCGGGTGGTCACTCTCCACCAGCGAACTCCTGTAGCTGATGGCAATTGATTCAATGGGCACTTTCGGGTAAAGACTGGATGCAGAGGACAGCAGCACGCGTTCTGCGCAAAGGCCTGCCGGAAAAGATGCATTCTCCTGGTTTGACCCGGCAACCATTTCACCGTTTGTAAGTCTCGCGACGGCACCCACGTGAAAATTGGAGTATGGCGCGTAAGCATTAGTTGTTACTTCTCTCGCTTCTTCCAGTAACCAGGCGTCGGCCTCCGGCAGCTCATTGATCGAGTCATAAACTTCGTATTCAAAATGGAAAGCATTCTTTTCCATGCAGCAGTAATAATGTACAAAGAAGGTACATTATTTTATGCTCCTGAACAACCTGTTCCAGCGAATACCCTTGTTGATACTCATCCAGATGATCCAGGCTTCGCCAACGACATGGTCTTCAGGTACAAAACCCCAGAAGCGGCTGTCCTGGCTCAGATGCCTGTTGTCTCCCATCATCCAGTAGTAATCCATCTTAAAAGTGTACTTGTCAGTTTCCTGGCCGTTGATGACGAACTTGTTGTTCTGGCGTTCCAGGGTATTGCCTTCGTAAACTCGGATAGCCCTTTCATAAATGCTATAGTTCTCAGGCGTGATGGTGAGCGTGGCACCTTTTTTCGGAATCCAGATCGGGCCGAAGCTGTCGACAGTCCATTTATGAATGGTGTCATACGGAAAACAAATGGTGCCCCAAAGGCGCGGATCAACCTGGTCAGGCCTGATCAGTTGCGGGGTAATTGATTTTGCGAGCCCGGATGATTTCATCTTGTCAACGGCTTCCGCAGTCAGCAGCATTCCATATTTATTCCCGGAAATACTGAAGATCTCATCCGGATTTTCAATGTCAACATTGTATTCTTCCTTCATGACCTCAGCATTGAGCGGCTGGCCGTTCGTTTCCACTTCGTAGAAGATCTGGGAATGTGGTGGAATGAAACCTGGTTTCCCGTCGATGTAAACCCTTCCGTCCCTTACTTCCAGTGTATCGCCGCCGATCGCCACACAACGTTTGATATAATTCTCACGTTTGTCGACAGGACGTATCACCAGCGGGTAGGTCTCGGGATCAGATAATACAGCCTGCCTTCCTTTATTAATATCACCGGATCCTATCCTGCGGGCAAAGTCATAATAAGGATCCTGGGACTGGAATTCCGGCCGGTTGATGACAGTATCTCCCGTCGGGAAGTTGAACACAACCACATCGTTCCTTTTAACCGGGCTTTCAAACCAGCGGCTGTAGGGCAGCTTGACCAGTTCTGAGTAAGACCTGGAACTTGTTCCGGGGATAGTATGATGCATGAAAGGAATGGACAAAGGTGTATTCGGGATCCGGGGACCATAACTGAGCTTGCTTACAAAAAGGAAATCATTGATAAGAAGCGTTTTTTCCATCGACCCGGTTGGAATCGTATATGCCTCAAATATAAAAGTGCGTATAAGGGTAGCCGCTACAATGGCAAAGATGCCGGCATCAACCCACTCCCTTACGGTAGATTTCTGGTAATGTTTTACTCCCTGGGGACCAATGAACCTGGTCTTTTGGTCCATTGCCACATACGGAAAGTACAGGAAGGGCACCAGGCAGGTGAGCGCGTGTTCCCAGAAAGAAAATTTTCCGAAGCATTTAATGAATTCAATGAAGATCCCCATAGTAACGAACCAGCCGGCGACAGGAATGAGCTGCCAGAAGAACCAATGTTTTGGGCGTTGTGCAATTTCCAGCATCACCCAGGTATTATATAAAGGGATCAGTCCCTTCCAACCGGGTGTACCAGCTTTCTGAAATAGTTTATAGAGTCCAAATGCGGGCAGGATAAAAATGATCAGGGAAATAAGTGCTACGATCAGGATTTGATTCGTTGTCATTCAGCTCGGAATTTATAATTCGGACAAAAATACCATTCTGGTTCAAAAATGGTAGGTATTCACATTATTTGTACAGCTTTTGTTGAAAATATGACAGGGCAGCTTCAAAGAATTTGTTAATACATTGAATACATTCGCAATAACCGATGAATCATTTCAGTATAAACGATATAGAAAACCTGACGGGGGTAAAAGCGCATACCCTCAGGATCTGGGAACAGCGTTATGGTGTATGCCAGGCCAAGAGGAAGGAAAGCGGTCACCGGTATTATGACGCAGAGGACCTGAAATCCATGCTACGGCTGATTTTCCTTTACCGCAGCGGGCACCGGATGTCGCAACTGGCAGGACTTGAGGAAGACGATCTGCGGGCACTGGCATTATCGAAAACGGCATCATGTTCATACGACAATAACATTGGCCAGCTTACAGAAGCGACACAGTCGTTCGACCAGCAGCGCTTCGACAAACTGTTGCACATGATGATCCTGCACCTGGGATTCGAGAAATGCATTCTTGACGTCGTTTACCCTTTCCTTGAAAGACTGGGCCTGTTATGGCTGACGGACCGTGCACTGATCGCCCATGAGCATTTTGCCAGCAACCTCATCCAGAAAAAGATCATTGTTGCCATTGACGGCCTGGAAAGACCCCGAAATTCGGAAAGGGTCGTTCTGCTGTATACGCCAGGCGGCGAGGCCCATGAGATACCATTGCTATTTATGCAGTACCTCTTCAAGAAATACGGCACCCGGACCATTTACATGGGCAGGGAAACAGAACAGGAATGCCTGGTTGAACTCTGCACAAAGCAAAAGGTTACACATTTGTATTTCCACCTCATTACCCATCTTGGGGACTGCGACGTGCCGGGCTATATCAGGAACCTTGGAGCCGAATTGCCAGGCGTAGCCATCGTGGCGAGTGGCAGGTGCCTTGAAAATAAAACAGCTGAACTTCCGGGAGAAGTTCAGCTATTGAAGGATTACCAGCAAATGATCTCTTTTGCAAGAGGTCAATAATCAGCTTTTCGGCACCACATTATTGATCACATCATCCTTTATTATTACTTTACCGGAGAGGATCACCAGTCGTTCCACAACATTCCGGAGTTCGCGGATATTACCTGTCCAGTTGTATTCTTTCAGCGCTTCGAGCGCGGGTTTATCAATTTCCTTTTTGGCTATTCCATACTCTGCGCAGATGTTCTCCAGGAATTTATCTACAAGTTGCGGAATATCATCGCGACGATCATTCAACGAAGGAACATGAATAAGGATTACGCTCAGCCGGTGATAAAGGTCAAGCCGAAAGTTCTTGTCTTCCACTTCACGAAGCAGGTCTTTATTTGTCGCAGCCACAACCCGCACGTCAACTGAAATTTCCTTATCGCCACCTACACGGGTTATCTTTCCTTCCTGTAAGGCCCGCAGTACTTTTGCCTGGGCACTGAGGCTCATATCGCCGATCTCATCGAGGAACAGGGTGCCACCGCTTGCCTGTTCGAACTTACCGATACGTTGTTTGATTGCACTGGTAAATGATCCTTTTTCATGACCGAACAGTTCGCTTTCAATGAGCTCACTGGGGATCGCAGCACAGTTCACTTCAACCAGTTGTCCCCCGGCGCGATTGCTTTTTTCGTGCAGCCATCTTGCGACCAGCTCCTTGCCCACTCCATTTTCACCCGTGATCAGTACACGGGCTTCTGTGGGCGCAACCTTTTCGATGGTATCCTTGATCCTTTGAATGGCCGGGGAGTCACCGATCATTTCCTGCACTTTGCTGACTTTGCGTTTCAGCACTTTGGTTTCGGTTACCAGGGAAGTTTTATCCATGGCATTGCGTAAAGTGATGAGCAGCCTGTTCAGGTCCGGTGGTTTAGAAATATAATCGAATGCACCCTTCTTAACCGCTTCCACGGCAGTTTCAATGGTACCATGGCCGGAGATCATAATGATGGGAATATCCGGGTTGGCTTCCCTGGCCTTATCAAGAAACTCGAGTCCATCGAGTTTGGGCATCTTAATATCGCACAACACCACATCAAAGGTCTTTTCCCTGAACCGCTTAAGCCCTTCTTCGCCGTCGGAAGCTTCGTCTATCTTATAACCTTCATAAGATAAAATTTCACCTAAAGTCTTCCTGATAGCCCTTTCATCATCAATGATCAGAATATTTGACATGCTTATATATATAAATGTTTTGTGCTGTAATGGAGGTATCCAAAAATACCGATAAATGCGATAGTGCGTTGTACAGGCAATTATTTTGCCACATTTGACGGGCTGGAGCATGACGCCCGGCTTACGTCCGGGATTAAGCGAACCTGGCGGAAATCGTAGAGTTTCTGAAGGTATATTGTAAAGTATACCCAGGTAAGAACTGCAAGAAAAGATAGTAGTATTACTAAAAAAAATAAAGTATTAATGACCTTGACAATGCTTTTCCGGGTTTGTACTTTTATTCCAGATATCCATTGAAAACAATCAAAATATCCACCTATGAACACAATTCAACACCCGCTCAAAACTGCCAATGAAGTAAGTGTCTGGCAGCTTACCGCAAAAATCGTTGTACTTGCAGGGGTACTCATGGCTTACAGTTATTGCCTGCTGCTGACAATCAGCAGTGTGATCCGCATGGCGAACAGCTAGCTGAACCCGATGATTTTGATATATGGTTAATCAAAAAAGCCGCTCACTGAGCGGCCTTTTTGTTATTTCTTACTATTTACTTCTGACTTTTTACTTCTTAAGGTACATTACTTCCTTAACAAGCTTAACCGTACGGGTAACATCCGGTAATGCTGCTGCAACGAGGTTTGGTGCATAATGCAGGGGTGCATCGGCAGCTGTGATCCTGCGGATTGGAGCATCGAGAAAATCGAATCCTTCTTTCTGGATGCGGTACGTGATTTCAGAAGAAACAGATGCAAACGGCCACTGCTCTTCAACGATTACCAGGCGGTTAGTCTTTTTCACGCTTTCGAGAATTGTCATCCAGTCAAGCGGGCGAATCGTACGCAGGTCGATCACTTCAGCATTTACGCCTTCCTTTTCGAGTTCTGCAGCTGCACCAAGTGCAACTTTCATCATTTTATTGAAGGAAACGATGGTTACGTCGCTGCCTTCTTTCTTTACATCGGCCTTGCCAAGTGGAATATAATATTCTTCTTCCGGTACTTCAGATTTATCACCATACATCACTTCGCTTTCCATGAAAATCACGGGATCTTCTTCATAACGGATTGCCTGCTTCAATAGGCCTTTGGCATCATAACCATTACTGGGAGAAACCACTTTAAGACCCGGAATGTTGGCGTAGTAGCTCTCAAATGCTGTGGAGTGCTGAGCACCGAGCTGACCTGCTGAACCGTTAGGTCCGCGGAAAACGATCGGGCAGGAAATCTGTCCGCCGCTCATTGCCAGCATCTTGGATGCAGTATTCAGGATCTGGTCAAGCGCCAGTGCGGCGAAGTTCCAGGTCATGAATTCTACGATCGGGCGAAGACCGTTTTGCGCAGAGCCAACAGCAACGCCTGCAAATCCGAGTTCAGAGATCGGGGTGTCAATCACCCGCTTGGCTCCGAATTCGTCAAGCATTCCCTGGCTTACTTTATAAGCCCCGTTGTACTCCGCAACTTCTTCACCCATGAGGTAAACCCTGTCATCGCGACGCATCTCTTCATTCATTGCTTCGCGGAGCGCCTCTCTAAAAGCGATTGATCTTGCCATTCGTTTACTTTTTGGAGTGGCAAAAATATTGGTTCATAGGCAAATGCGCAAAAATAGTACTACCTGTTTTGGATCAGTGAAGATGTTTACGGTCTTCAATTAACAACTTATGCTTTGGAAGTTCCATTGTCCGGTAACTCCGGATCATTTCCGGGTCAGACCTTTCCTCCCGCTGGATAGCCCGGAAAGCTCCGGTAGTCAGGTATTTGTAAGCGCTGGCCAGGCAGTCTTCATTCAGATCTCCCCAGGGTTTGTCCAGCCCGTCAACTACCACTTTATCAGGAGTAAACCCATTAAAATAATTACCCTCGTTTGCACTGTTCAGCAGGCGGAATGAAACCGGTAAGATGTACCAGTCCCCCACTTCGATCGGGAAGTATCCTACTGCCTTTCCATGAGAATTGCTTGGACCGACTACCGACACATCCATATGCGGTTTCAGGCAATTAATGAGTGCCTCGCTCGCAGAGGCAGTGTTATGTGTTACAATAAATACCACTTTTTGCGGACTTACGGTTCCTTTTTTAGCGAAGGTGACAGTAGAGTTCCAATTCGTAGGCATAAGATCGTTAAACTGTTGCTTGTACATGATCTTGTTATTGCTTGCCGCAGGAATAATATAATTTGCCATCTCTTCCTGCAGATCCACATAACCACCGCCATTGTAACGCAGGTCAACGACCAGGTCTGTTACATTTTTCGCTGCCAACCTTTGGAACAGGTTGCTGAAGCTGGCTTTCATCTGCGATGTATCACCGAGGAAAGAATTCAATACAAAATACCCGACATTTTTTCCGCCGGCTGAATAAACTGTATCGAGCAAAAGCGGCTGCTCCTGGTAGGTGCTCGGCGTCAGCGACATGTCCACACTTGTACCGTCAGGCTTCTGGAACCGGATGCTGGCATTCTTACCACCATATATTGCGTCAACGATGAAGTTGATGCTGGCATTACTTGTATTGATGTTAGTGCTGTTGTTTATGCTAGTGATGCGCCAGGTCCGCTTCACACCTGCTTTACCGGCAGCTGATTCCGGCTCTACATAAGAAACACGGAGGTCATTGTTGCTCATAAAGAAGATCCCCAACCCGATATCACCGGCAATTCCACCGCTTACATCATTCCATTCGGCCTGTGACATGGCAAAGCTCCAGCGGTCAACAGGTTCTGTAAAACCGGTCTGGATACTGTAAGGCCTGATGGCTTCCATAATTTCGTTGGGATCTGCGTACTGACGGGCGTTGAAACTCGCTGGGATGTTCTTATACCACAGGTAGATTTCCTTCGCATATAACAGGGTTGTGTCCTTAACCTTATCTGCTTCCGAAACGGCTGGCGGATCAGGGTCCGGAGTAGGATCATCACCACCTTTATCTTTTTTACATGCAGCGAAAACGAGTACCAGCAACAGGGAGAGCAACGAAATTCGTTTCATGTGCGGATTTTATTTTTGAAAATACGTTATTGTTTTTAATTATGTCAGGTTTTCAATAACCATTGCTGATGCACCACCACCACCGTTACATATACCCGCTGCACCATAACGGGCATTGTTAGCTTTAAGTACATTGATAAGTGTGACAATGATCCGTGCTCCGCTAGCCCCAAGCGGGTGACCCAGCGAAACCGCTCCCCCATGCACATTCACCCGTGCGGGATCCAGTTTCATCCGGCGGCTGTTTTCAATTCCGACAACAGAAAATGCCTCATTCAGTTCCCAAAAGCTGATGTCTTCCATTTTTAAGCCAGCTTTTTCAACTGCTTTGGGTACCGCCAGCGCAGGAGATGTGGTAAACCATTCCGGAGCCTGCTCAGCATCTGCAAACGAAACGATCCGCGCGATCGGCTTCAACCCGAGTTCCTTCAGTTTTTCAGCGCTCACCAGTACAAGTGCTGCAGCCCCATCATTCATGGTGGAAGCATTTGCAGCTGTAACAGTGCCCTCTTTCTGGAATGCCGGCCGAAGCTCAGGGATCTTCTCGAATTTGACATTCCATGGCTCTTCGTCTTTGGTTATCTCGGTATCCCCTTTTTTACCGGGAACTGTAACAGGTACTACTTCATTGGAGAATTTACCAGCTTCCCAGGCTGCCTGGCTTCTTTTATAACTTTCAATTGCAAACTGGTCCTGTTCCTCGCGGCTGATACCGCAATCTTTGGCGCAGAGTTCCGCGGCATTCCCCATGGCCTTGCCATCATATACATCCGTCAGGCCGTCTTTTGCCAGTCCATCGATAAAATTGCTGTTCCCGTACTTGTTTCCCCAACGCAGCTGTTCAGCATAAAAGGGCACATTGCTCATACTTTCCATTCCGCCTGCAACCACGACCTCCGCGTCACCCAGCATGATGCTTTGTGCGGCCTGCGAAATGGCTTTCATCCCACTTGCACAAACCTTATTCACAGTTGTACAGTTCACGTTGTCCGGCAGGCCGGCATATCTGGCAGCCTGTTTTGCAGGCGCCTGTCCCAGGTTAGCCTGGATAACACAACCCATGAGTACGTCATTTATGGCAGTAGCGGGAATCCCGGCTTTTTCCACGGCATTTTTAATGGCAACTGCTCCCAGCCGGGTTGCTGACAGGTCTTTCAGGCTGCCGCCGAAACTTCCCATCGGGGTGCGAACGGCAGAAACAACGTATACTTCTTTCATATTCAACTGTTGAGTTTTAAAGATACAAATGTAAGGAATGGGGATTCAATACTAACAGTTGTAAGTATTTCGGTAAAAAAAGCCGCAGGCCCGGAATAAAAAAGGGCCCCGTAAGAGGCCCTTTTTTATTAGTTGTTGATCGGAGAGAAATGATATCCGACCTCACAGAGGACGAATTCATTCGGAACAACATTGAATAAGGTCTGCTGCATGTGTTTTCTGTAGCGCTGACTGGTTTCCGGCAGGTGTTCCACCAGTTTCCAGTTCCGGATCTTCAATACCGCCATCCTGCTGGTGTCGGTCAGGTGATCCTGGATCATCAGGAATTTTTCAGCAATGTGGGCCTGGTCGTTGAAATACAACTGTTCGTTCATAGGCTCGGGGGTTTTCAATTGGGCTTTTTATGGGATTAAAAACGGATCCATTTTAAAACGGGCAAATTTCGCCAAAATTGTGTCCGTTCGTCGAAACATGGGGCAGGATATTCTTAACCAAATGTTACAATTTTGATTAACATTGCGGCCTGAATCCCAACCATGAAAAAGACCCTGATCCCTTTATTGGCCATTTTATGCTCATTAACGACCTCAGCCCAGCGCTTTAAAAGAACTGACAGCACCGATTTGCTGTTCAGCCGGGCGATCCAGACTATTTATTTCGATTTTGAAAATGATTTTCGCAGTATCCAGGGTGACCTGGTGGCGGATGAGGCGGAATACGAGAAGTATGCTTCGGTAGTCAGTTTACCTGGTGCGCAGGAATGCGTCATCACCAGGTTTCATTCTATTATAGATACCACTGCCAGCTGGCAGGCCATTATGCTGATCACGGATGAGTTTTCCGATGGGAAGCGGGCGTACAAGTCCGTTTGTAACAGGCTAAAGAATGCGCGGGTGGTGCTGGTAGATGGTTCTGAGATCTTCTTTAAGCATGATATTGAAGAGGCGGTAGAAGACAAACGCTTCGTCACCTCCTATTTTTACCTCCCGGTGGGCAACCCCGCGTTCCGGAACGTAAAAATAGAAGTTGAACTTATCACCCTTCTTGGTGAATACAAGGTGCAGGTGAATGTACACAGTAAGCCTGCAGACACACTGGAGTATTAGACTTCTTCAGCAACCGCCTGCCTGCTGTAATCTTCCGTTAGTTTTTTCTGTAGCTCGTAAGGAACCGGGGAATAATTGTCGAAGGTCAACCGGAATTTCGCCCTGCCCTGGGTCAACGAGCGGAGCGCTGATGAATATTCATGCATTTCGGCAAATGGCACTTTTGCGATAATGCGGGTGAAGTGTCCTTCGGATTCCATTCCTTCAACGATCGCGCGTCTTGTCTGAAGGTCGCCCATTACCGAGCCAGTCAATTCATCCGGGCACATCACCGACAGGTTATAAATCGGCTCCAGGAGTTGCGGATCTGCCTGGCGGAAGGCCTGGCGGAAGGCTTGCAGTCCGGCCAGTTTGAACGAGATGTCGTTGGAGTCCACCGGGTGCATTTTTCCATCGAATACACTCACGCGGATATCCCTGACAAAACTTCCCGTCAACGGTCCCTCCTGCATTTTTTCCATCACTCCTTTGAGGATTGAGGGAAGGAAGCGGGTATCGATGGCACCACCGACTATGCAATTGTAGTAAATGAGTTTTCCGCCCCAGGGAAGTTCATGTGTTTCGCGGCCACGAACGTTGAGTCCGGCCGGTTCAGGCATGCCTTCAAACCAGGGTTCAATCCGCATATGAACTTCGCCAAACTGACCTGCGCCCCCGGATTGTTTTTTATGCCGGTATTGTGCGTCCGCACCTTTGCGGATGGTTTCCCGGTAGGCAATGCGGGGCTTGAGGAATTTCACTTCTATCTTTGAATAGTGTTCGATCTTCCAGCGGATCACAGCCAGGTGCATGTCGCCCTGGCAATGAATAATAGTCTGTTTCAGTTCCGGGGAAATTTCCACGATCACGGTCGCGTCCTCTTCCACGAGCTGGTGGAGGGCCTGTGCCAGTTTTTCTTCTTCGCCTTTATTGACAGGCTCAATCGCCATACTCATATTCGGCGGCGGAAATGCAATCGATTCCAGCTCAATATCGCGTCCCTTTTCGTGAAGCGTGTTGTTCACATGAGTATTCCTCAACTTAAGGGTAGCGCCGATATCGCCTGCTGTAAGTTCATTTACATTGGTGCGGCGGTTACCTTCCAGGATAAATAACTGGCTGATCTTTTCGGACACATTGGTGGTCTCATTAACGAGTTCCATGCCAGACCTTACAGTCCCGGAATAAACCTTAAAAAAAGACAACTCACCCACATGCGGTTCAGACACTGTTTTATAAACAAAAAGGCACACAGGTCCGTTTGCATCACAAGGCAAAGGCTTGCCTCTCCTCGTCACCTGGGGTGGCATTTCATTGGCAGCGGGACAAACATTATCGATGAAGCCCATCAGCCTGCCACTACCCATATTCCGTTCTGCTGATAAACAGAAAAGCGGGAACAGGTCATGGTTGATCATTGCCTTCTTAAGTCCGTCCTTCATTTCATCTTCATCCAGTTCACCTTTGTCGAAGTAATGTTCCATGAGGGTTTCGTCATTACTGGCAACTGCTTCCACGAGTTCCTTGTGAAGCCTGTCCGCCTTCTCCCTTTCGGAATCAGGGATGGGTAATTTTTCAGGCTTTCCACCGGCATCACGAAACTTGTAAACAGTCATGCGTAACAGGTCCACGATTTCATGGAAACCTGCACCCTGCTGCAGCGGGTATTGAACCATGACCACTTTTGTACCGAAGTGATCGCGTGCCTGCTGAACAGTTTTATCAAAATCGGATTTGTCATGATCAAGTTGGTTCACAGCAAAGATCATGGGCGTTTTGAACTGCTCGGTGTATTGCCAGGTAATGTCGGTACCCACTTCCACTCCCATGGAAGCATTCAGCAACATCACTCCCGTGTCTGCGACACGAAGTGCAGATATTACTTCGCCAACAAAGTCGTCATACCCGGGCGTATCAATGATGTTGATCTTATACCCCCGCCATCGGGAATGCATCAGCTTTGAAAAAATGGAATTACCACGTTCCTGTTCAAGTTCGTGGTAATCGCCAACAGTATTTTTTAATGGGATTGTTCCCCTGCGGTTGATGACGCCTGCTTCATAGAGCATGCTTTCCGCTAACGAGGTCTTGCCAGAGCCTGCATGGCCCAGCAAGACAATATTTTTTACGTGATTGGTATCAAATTCGGCAGCCATCGTTGAATCGTTTAATGATGTACAAACTTGTTACTTGTCACCATATGGTAACCTGGCCGGGAAGAAGCTTACTGAAGCTTAGCTACGAATTGCCGGAATTCCTGCTGCACGTGATGGAGTGTGGATTGTAACTGTTCGTGATTGTCATGCAATTCTTCGTGGGCTGACCAGGTAGCATCTGTAACCTGTCCGTTCTTAGCCAGTTCCCATGCAGCTATCTGTTCATGCTCTTTGATGGCATGCTTGAGATCGTGGATGTTGATGAGTTGAATGTAAAACTGGTTTTGAAGATGTTCCAGGTCCTGAAGTGCGTTTTTGTCCTGGAGGTTGGACGAAAGTTGCTGGAGTTTTTCTTTGAGGGAAGTGAGGTTGCTCCTCTGATCACGGAGGGTGTTTCTCCAGTTTGAACACTCTCCGGTTAACTGTGTGATCTCTGTTGTAACCATGGGAAATTAATTTAAATGATAAAATTGGTTCCGCAGGTTCGTGGGGTAGGATTGTGTAATCTCAATTTAAGTCCTTTTTTTGGTAAAAAATTGAATTAGTAAATAGTATTTTTGGTACATGCGCAGAACCCTGGAAATTCTACTGACCGGATTAAAAATGGCCCTTGGTGAATTCAGATCGAACAAGCTGAGAACCTTCCTTTCCCTGCTGGGTGTTACGTTTGGTATTTTTTGCATTATCGGGGTGATGGCGACTGTCAACAGCCTGGAAGCAAACGTGCAGAAAGATATTAAAGCCCTTGGCAGTAACACCATATTTATAGACAAATGGGATTACAGCGGACAGATCCCCTGGTGGAAACTCATCAACAGGCCAAGTCCGAAATTTGAAGAAATTGCCCTGCTCCGGAAAAGTGTGCATGAGGCACAAAATATTGCATTCGCGCTGCAACGGATGGACAAGGTGGAATTTGAAGATGAGAAACTCGACAATGTACGGATGTACGGCATTACCGAAGATTTTTCCAATATCCAGACCATTGAAATGGTTGATGGCCGTTACCTGCAACAGTCAGATTTTGACTTCGCCACCAATAATGTGGTTGTAGGTTACAAGGTTGCGGAAGAACTGTTCGGCAAGCCGGAAAGGGCTGTCGGCAAACAGATCGTTATTTACAACAAATATGTTAACGTAATCGGGCTGATCAAGAAACAGGGAACGAGCATGATCGGTGGGTGGGAATTCGATAACTGCGTATTACTACCCTATGCTTTTATGAAGACAGTGGTTCGCGACGACTATTCCGATCCGGTTATCATGCTGCAGGGAAAAGAAGCTGTTCCGATGGCGGCGTTGCGGGATGAAACTACGGGTGCGATGCGATCAATCCGTAAACTGAAACCAACACAACAAGACAATTTTTCACTAAACGATATTGATGCATTCGGGGAGTTTGCAGCAGGTATATTCGCGGGTATCAATATGGGTGGTTTTTTTATTGCACTGCTATCGCTCGTAGTGGGAATGTTTGGGGTGGCCAATATCATGTTTGTTACTGTAAGAGAACGCACCAGCCAGATCGGTCTGAAGAAAGCACTGGGAGCAAAAAGAAGTACGATCCTGATGGAGTTCCTGATGGAGTCGGCATTTTTATGCATTATGGGTGGATTGATCGGCTTATTACTGGTATTCGTTCTTACGCTGATCATCAGTAAGCTGATGGGATTCCCAATTTTCATTTCGTTTAACATCATGATCCTGGCTATATCCATCTGTATCGTAGTGGGTGTGCTGGCTGGTATCATTCCTGCCAGTATAGCCGCTAAAATGGATCCGGTTACAGCGATCAGGAGCAAATAGAATTCCCGTAGATTCCAGGAATGAACATTAATGGAGTTCCGCTGTTATAATTTTTTACCTTAAATCTACCCCGTTGACAACTGTTGTACTTGCTGTAGAAAGCTCTTGCGATGAAACCGCAGCTTCGGTCTGCCGGGACGGAAAGATTCTTTCCAATGTAATAGCTACGCAGAAAGTTCACGAGCAGTATGGAGGCGTGGTACCTGAGCTGGCAAGCAGGGCGCACCTTCAGAATATCGTACCGGTCGTTGACCAGGCAATGGCTGATGCCAAAATCCAGTCTTCGGACATTGATGCGATCGCTTTTACCCAGGCACCCGGACTGATAGGTGCATTGCTTGTAGGAGCACAATTCGCGAGGTCGATGGCCCTTGCATTAGATAAACCGGTTATTGCCGTTCACCACATGCAGGCACATGTGCTGGCCAACCTGATCGAATCACCTGTCCCCTCCTTTCCTTTTCTATGCCTGACCGTTAGTGGCGGACATACGCAGATCGTTCGTTGTGAGTCACCGTACAGTATGAAAGTCATTGGCGAAACGATAGATGATGCGGCAGGTGAAGCTTTTGATAAAACAGCTAAGTTACTTGGGCTGCCATATCCGGGCGGACCACTGATCGATCGTTATGCAGCTACCGGCAACCCCGCGGCATACCGTTTTCCCGAACCGCAGATTCCCGGGCTCGATTTCAGCTTTAGTGGTTTAAAGACGGCCATCCTGTATTTCCTGCAGGAAAAAAAGCAACAGGATCCCGACTTTGTTGAAAAGAACCTGCCTGACATTTGTGCCTCTATCCAGAACAGGATCGTCACCATCCTGATGAATAAGCTCGTTAAGGCGGCACAGGAAACCGGGATCACGGAAGTTTGTCTTGCCGGGGGTGTGTCTGCAAATTCCGGCCTGAGGAATGCACTTGCAGAAAACGGGAAAAAGTTCGGGTGGAATACACACTATCCTGCAATGGAATATTGCACCGATAATGCGGCGATGATTGCCATAACCGCATACTATAAATATCTCCAGGGTGATTTTGCTACGCTGGAAACGACACCGACCGCAAAATCGGACTGGTGAAATAAACCCAAGGTCTCTGAATGTCGGTTTTTGAATTTTTAATTTCAAATCTTCAATCGTGTACCGGAGAGACAACCTAATGGGAAGGATCAATGACCTGATCAATGCACTTGCGGTAATAATGGTGAAGATCACCAACAGGCAGGAGCAGGAAGCCCTGGCGGTGATTGATGAACATCTTGACATTGCCCTGCTGCATGCCTATGCCGACGGTCATGATGAACAACCGGATGAAACACTGGTAAAGGTGCAGCTGGACCTGTTATATCTTAAAACCATGCTTACAGCACTACAGCAGGAACCCGGGGTGCCATCACTCAAACAACTCTGGGAAAGGGCTATTGTGAAATTTGAACAGGCAAACAAGGCCACGCTCCATTATGACCTGATTGAAAAGAAAGAAAGGATCAGCAGGTTATAGTGCCTGTTGGATTAATTTTGCGACGTGCCGAACACCTACTTCCAGTTTAAAAATTTTATAGTCCACCAGGAAAAGGGAAGCCTAAAAGTATGTACGGATGCCTGCCTGTTCGGTGCCTGGGTAGCGGACAAGTTAAAGGCGGCCCTGCCACTCCATGCACAATTTCTTGATATCGGAACAGGAACCGGCCTGTTAAGTCTCATGCTTATGCAGGAGCTCCGGTCTTCAGTGGATGCAATAGAGATTGACGCCGATGCGTATGCCCAGGCAACAGACAATTTCATTAACAGTCCATGGGCACAGAACGTGTCAGCATATCATGCCGACATCAGGCAATACAAGCCGGACCACAGCTACGACCTCATAATTGCGAATCCGCCTTTCTATGAAAATGACCTGAGGTCGGCAGATGATCAGAAAAATAAAGCGAAACATGAAACCACGCTCGACCTGCAGACCCTGGCTGGACTGGCAGCCGGCTGGCTGAAGCCGGGTGGTTACTTTGCCCTGCTTCTTCCCGCTCACCGCGGGAAACAGGCGATCGAAGTTTGTGCAGCTTCAGGTATGCATCTCCGTGATTTCACCAACGTGCGGCAGTCAGAGCGGCATTCCGCTTTCCGGGTAATGATGATTTTCAGTACCGGTGATGTAAATTCAAACCAGGTAAACATGCAGGAGATCACCATTAAAGAACATGGCGTTTACAGCCCGGATTTTGTACAGTTGCTTAAACCATTCTATCTGCACCTCTGATCATTTGCGGAACATAAAGTAAACTGCGCCCATCAGGAATGCAAAGCTCACAAGATAGTTCCACCGGAGAGGTTCTTTCAGGTAAACGACTGCAAAAACGGCAAATACCACAAGGGTGATCACTTCCTGGGTCATCTTCAGCTGGAACCCGGAAAACCCGCTCGTATAACCGATCCTGTTTGCAGGAACCATCAGGCAATATTCAAAAAATGCAATCCCCCACGCAATGAGGATCGCTTTCCAGAGAGAAAGTCCCTTATGTTTAAGATGGCCGTACCAGGCTATCGTCATGAAAATATTGGAAACCAGTAACAGGAAAATGGTGCGCATGGAAAGAATATTAAGGCAGCACAAAATAAAGAAAACCGATCGCCCAGACGACCGGTTTCTTTAAGTTGTACAACTGAATTGCAACCTCTGGCAGCAAGATAAACCGCCGGGCTTATTCATACAATAGTATTTGTATCAGGTAATTGTACCAAAAAAAAGCACTGCCGGACAGCAGTGCTTCAAATATAAAAATGGACGGTTACGCTATTAGTTGAGATTCCTGAAATCTACCGGAACGAGTTTACTTACACCGGGTTCCTGCATGGTAACACCGTAGATTGCATCAACGGATCCCATTGTCATTTTGTTGTGTGTGACAATAATAAACTGGCTTTCTTCACTGAACCTGCGGATCATGTTGGTGAACTTACCAACGTTTGCATCATCGAGCGGCGCATCAACCTCATCCAAAATACAGAATGGCGCCGGCTTGATCAAATATATGGCAAATAGTAATGCAGTTGCTGTCAATGTTTTTTCTCCTCCGCTCAGCTGCGTGATGGAAGAAGGTCTTTTCCCTTTCGGCTTGGCAACGATATCGATTCCTGTTTCAGCAAGATTCTCCGGGTTCTCAAGAATGAGATCACATTGATCTTCTTCCGTAAACAGCGCCTTGAACACGCGGATGAAGTTTTCTTTCACCTGGTTGAAAGTGTCCAGGAATTTCTGGTTGGCAGTACTTTCAACTTCAGCAATTGTCTGCAACAGGCTGTCCTTCGCCGTTACCAGGTCATTCTTTTGTTCGAGGATGAATTCGTAACGTTTCTTCATTTCTGTGAAGGCCTCGATCGCAGTGGGGTTCACTTCGCCAAGGTTCTCCAGCCGCTTCTTCATTCTCTCCGCCCTCTCCTGCAACTCTTCAACCGGCGTTTCGGTTGTGCGTGGCTGATCAAGGATATCATCGAGGTTTATCCTGAACTCGACCTGTAGTCTTTCCTTCATTCCGGCAAGCTGCAGCTTCAGTTCGTTGAGGCGATCTTTGATGGCAGTGAGCAGGTGTTCAAGCTGGTCTTTCTCCTTCACCTTATGACGCAGTTCACTTTCCTTTTCATTAAGCTTGTTACGAAGGTTATAATATGCCTGGTCAGCTTCATTCAGGACTTTTTCATCCTCTTCTTTTTTCCGGAGAAGGTCAACCAGCCCGTTCTCAGCTTCGGCCAGCAGTCCGGCACTTTCACTGATGCTTTCGATCGTTTGCTTAAGCTGGCTCTGGTTGGTTTCAATCTGCACTTTCAGGTCCGCAAGCTGGTTGTTCTTGAAAACAAGTTCCTGCCTGAGTGAGTTGATCCGGCTTTGCTGGCGGGTGAGTGACAGGTTGAATTCGTTATATACGGCGTTGGCGCTGTTGTATTCCTGTTCTGCCTGTTTGTATGAGGCTTCCACCTCCAGCATTTTTGCATTTGTTTCTTCAATCAGCTTAAGCAATTCGTTAAGGTCGCTGCGGGTTCCTGAGATTGCCGCTGTAGTAGATTCCAGCTGTTGTTGCAGATCCTCCAGCCTGTTGCGGCTAGTCGATTGCTGTGCATGCAGGTTCTCGATCTTGTTCTGGAGGGCAAACAGCTGGTTCGTGATGTTATTGATATCCTGCTGGCCTTGTTTGATCGCCTGCTCCTTTAACTGCTCGTTGAAACCGATAACTTCATTGTGCTTATTCTGGATATTATCTTTCAGCTCATTCACCACGGCCTCCTGGGCAATAATTTCTTCGTGCAGCTTTTCCAGGTTCTTGGCCCGGCCGATCTTCTTCCCTTCAAACAGGCCAACACTGCCGCCGGAAAGTGAGTACTTCCCCTTTACATATTTCCCGGACTTTTCCAGGATCACCGAGCCATTGCTGTTGTCCAGTGCGGATTCATCTTCTGCTATGAACACATTGCCCAGCAGGTGTTCGGCAAGACTGCGAAACTGTCCTTCAACTTCTATTACGGACATGGCAGGAATGGTGCCTTCTGGCTGATGGATCGAACTATTCGATTCATCGAACTTGTCGAGGAGGAAGAAATTGGCCTTCCCCTTTTTGTTATCATCAAGCAGGTGTACAGCCTGCAGACCTTCCCGCAGGTTATTCACCACGTAATAGTTCAGATATGGTTCCAGCACGTTTTCAACAGCGGCACGATACTCCTCCTTTACATAAATAATATCAGACAGGATCGGTGCAGTGTGATTCCAGTTGGGATTGTTGTGCAGGAATTTGATGCTTTCCGGATAGCCCTCCATGGAGTCGATAAGGCTCTTCAGCAGGTCATATTCGTTCTTACGTGCATCGAGCCGGCGGCCTTCTTCTGCCAGCTGTTGACGAAGCACTTCCAGTTCACCCTGCGTCTGAAGGATCTGCTCCTTTGTACGCTCATGGTGTTCCTGTAATTGCTGCAGGTCACGCTGGCGCGAATCAAGTTCCTGCTCCTTAAATGTTTTTTCTTCTTCCAGCTGACGGAGCTGGCTGCCTCTTGCCTCCCGCTCCTCTTCTATCTGGCCAATTGTACGCTGGAGGTTGAGAATGGATGTATCGGCTACAGCCACCTTTTTTTCCGCTTCGAACTGGCTGCGCTGGATCTGGAGGTTTTCACTCCGGATCGCATCTATCGACTGCCGCTGTTCATCGAAAATGCTTCTCTTTTCTTCTACCGCGGCTTTATAATCGTCAAGCTGTTGTTCAAATGTTTCGAGTTTGCCTTCCTCTTCCGTAACCTGGCGGGACGTGAACTCAATACTTTCTTCCAGTCCCTTCATCTGGCCTTCGCTCTTATTCAGGAATTCCTGCAGACTGGTTTCCTTTTCCTGCAGGAAGTTAAGTCTCTGGGAAGCGAGGTTTTTATCGTTTTCCTTTGACCTCAGTACCTGCAACAGGTCATTGAACTGGTGCTGCATGCTCTGGAGCATCCTTTCTTTCTCGATGAAGCCTACTTTTTCCTGTTCGATCACGGCTTCTTCCTGCGCAATGGAAGCTTCGAGCGCGACTTTCTTGTTCGTTTCCGTAGTTGTCTGTTCATTCAGGTCCCGGTAAGTGACATTAAATCCTTCCAGTGCGGCTTTTGCCAGTTCTATGGACAATTCACGGTAATCCTTTTTGATCTCGTAAAACTTTTCAGCCTTTTTTGCCTGGTTTTCCAGGGCTTTCAACTGGTTGTTGATCTCAAACAGCAGGTCTTCGATCCTCGCAAGGTCCTGTTCGGTCGCATCCAGTTTTTGCTTGGCTTCCTTCTTACGGGTTTTATAGATGGAGATCCCTGCGGCCTGCTCAAGCATCCGCCGGCGGCTGTTTTCCTTGTCTTTGATCAGGTCATCGACCATTCCCAGCTCAATGATACTGTAACTGTCTGTGCTGACACCCGTGTCCATGAACAGGTTCTGGATGTCTTTCAGGCGGCAGCTCACATCGTTCAGGCGGTATTCGCTTTCCCCGCTCTTGTAGAATTTGCGGGTAATGGTAACGGTATTGAACTCGGTAGGCAGCAGGTTTTTCGTATTCTCAAACGTCAGGCTCACTTCTGCAAGTCCCGATGCGGATCTTGTGCGCGAGCCGTTAAAAACCAGGCTCTCCAGGTTTTCTGAACGAAGCTGGCTGATCTTCTGTTCGCCGATAACCCAACGGATACTGTCGATGATATTGCTCTTACCGCAGCCATTGGGACCAACAATACCGGTGATATTCTGGTCGAAATGCACGACAGTTTTATCGGCAAAACTTTTGAAACCTTTTATTTCTAAGCTCTTTAAACGCACAATGATCAGATTTTAGAGGGGAAGCAAATATATAGGATTGGCGTTTATAAGTTAATAGGTCTGGTGAAATAGGCCGGCATAATTGCACACGAATTATTAACAGGACGACCTTCAAAATGGAAAGTTTAAAATTAAAAATATTCGATTTGACTGATAATGAGACAACTAACATTAAGATTCGGAAATAAATAGCCTATAAATGTATTTTTTACAATAGGCTAGTCTTTATATCAGGTTAATTGGTCTATATAGCTTATGTTTCAATGATATATAAACATTTACCTGTTTTAGAAACAACAGGTAAATGTTTTCAGTAAAAATGTTTAGTTTTTGCATAGTAGAGCTTTTCGTTTTGAATTTTGAATTCTGGTTTTGCCTGTTATCTTTGCCCGCAAACTCCCTTAAACCTTACTAATGAGAAAATTAGCCGTACTGCTGATACTGGTCATCCTCAGTTTCATCAGCCCCTCCTGCGTTAAAGAAGTAGTCAAAGAAGTTGTTGTAACCGATACCCTTGTCGTGAGGGATACCCTTACTGTACGGGATACCATAACAGTACGGGATACGGTGCTGGACCTGGCATGCGGACTCCTTGCCTATTACCCCTTCAACGGGAATTTCAAAGATGAGAGCGGCCATGGTAATGATGCGGTTGGCCGGAACGGAATATTTCTGACCACAGATTATAAGGATGAAGCAAACCGTTCGGCGGGATTTGATGGTTTGAATGACTACCTGATCGTTCAGAACGGTAAACCACTGCGGAGCGACACCATGACCCTGTCAGTGCATATCTATTCAGACAGCTGGGATCTTGAGCGCTCAATCCTGGCATTACACGATTTCACTGACGGGTCTTCATTCCATTACAACCTGGTACAACCTTTCGGCGGAACGCAGGAACTTGCATTCTCAATAGGCGACCCGGCCTATCCCTGCACAGGTCTTCAGCACTATAACCCGTCAATTTCGATAATATCTACCCAGAAAGTAACTACCAGCAAATGGTATCACCTGCTGGCAACATTTGCAAACGGGGATCAGCGGTTTTATATAGATGGCCAGCTGGTTGGACAAAAAACCCAGCCATACAAAGCTGTCCGTGACTGCGGAAATCCGAGTCTTATCATTGGTGGCTGGTGGCAGTCATCACTGTTTCCATTCAGTGGGAAGATCGATGAAATCCGGATTTATAATCGCCTGTTGAATAAATGTGAGATCAATGCAATTGACCTCGACGGAGACACCGGGAGTTAATTAACCCGGTTTTCCGTTTTCGCGATTACTTTTGCCAGATGCGAATAGAACTCCGTTCAGACACATTTACGAAACCAACTCCGGAAATGCTGGAGGCCATCGCCCATGCAGAAGTGGGCGATGATGTTTTTGGGGAAGATCCGACCGTCAACCGGCTGGAAGGTGAAGCCGCTGCCATGTTCGGTAAAGAGGCGGCTTTATTTTGTCCGACGGGTACCATGAGTAACCAGATAGCCATTAAAGTCCATACCCAGCCTGGCGATGAGGTAATCTGCGAACAGCAGGCCCATGTATACATATATGAAGGCGGGGGAATAGCATTCAATTCCGGGGCGCAGGTGCGGGCCTTGCGGGGCGACCGTGGCCGGATTATGGCAGAACAGGTGGCGGACGCCATAAACCCCGACGATGTACATAAGGCCCGGACCTCGCTGGTTTGCCTGGAGAATACCAGTAACCGGGGTGGTGGCAGCTGCTATAACTGGGAAGCTATCCAGGGCATTAGCCAGGTTTGTAAAATGAACGGATTGCAACTCCACCTCGACGGTGCACGGTTGTTCAATGCGCTGGTTGCGACCGGGCAATCGCCCCGCCAGTATGGTGAAACCTTCGACAGCATTTCTGTTTGCTTCAATAAAGGAATGGGATGTCCGATCGGCAGTATCCTGATCGGTTCCGGCGACTTTATCCGCAAGGCACGCAGGGTAAGAAAGGTATTCGGGGGCGGGATGCGGCAGGCCGGCTTTATGGCTGCAGCGGGTCTGTATGCTTTGGAACATCATATCTGCAGGTTACAGACTGATCATGATCATGCCAAACAAATAGCAACAGCCTTAAGTAAGAAAGACTTTGTTGGTACAATTATGCCCGTGGAAACGAATATCCTCATTTTCGAGGTTACTGGCAGGTATACTGCGACCACACTGGCAGATACTTTAAAACATTATAATATTCACTGCATTGCCATCTCTCCCACCCAGATCCGGATGGTGACCCATATTGATGTTCATGCAGTGATGGTGTCTCATCTTGTTTCGGTTATAGATGACCTGTAATTGTTATTTTTACAGGAAGCAAGCAAACTGAAATACATGTTACCAACCGTTAACCCCACGCAGACAAAGGCGTGGCAGGCACTTCAGCATCATTATGATACCGAGGTGAAGCAACAGCACATGCGTGCATTATTTGCCGCAGATCCGAAAAGATTTGAAAAGTTCTCCCGATCGTACGGCGAAATTCTATTCGATTTTTCAAAGAACATCATTACCGAAAAGACCTGGCAGCTCCTGCTGGACCTTGCCGCACAATGTGAGCTTCCGGAAGCCATTAAGGCCATGTTCAGTGGCGAACTGATTAACCGGACCGAAGGCAGGGCGGTACTCCATACCGCGTTGCGCAACTTCGGTACACAACCGGTCATTACAGAAGGTAAGGATGTAATGCCGGAGGTAAGGGCGGTCCTTGCCCGGATGAAATCATTTGCCGAAAAAATCCACAGCGGCGACTGGAAAGGATATACAGGTAAGCCTATCCGTTATATAGTAAATATTGGCATTGGCGGAAGTGATCTTGGCCCGCTGATGGTGACGGAAGCACTGAAGCCATATTGGATTGAAGGCATACAGGCATTTTTCGTTTCAAATGTTGACGGAACACATATAACAGAAACCTTGAAGCATGTGGATCCGGAACAGACACTCTTCCTCATAGCTTCCAAGACCTTCACCACGCAGGAAACCATGACCAATGCCCTGACCGCACGAACCTGGTTCCTGGGGGCGGCGGTAGAAGAATCGCATGTGGCCAAACACTTCGTTGCCCTTTCCACAAACGAAAAGGAAGTTGTGAAATTCGGGATCGACAAAAACAATATGTTCGGTTTCTGGGATTGGGTTGGCGGACGCTATTCGCTCTGGAGCGCCATAGGTATGTCAATTGTGCTCACTATAGGTTACGACAATTTTGAGTCGCTGCTGAAAGGAGCCCATGATATGGACAATCATTTCCAGCGTTCGGCGCCGGATCAGAATATCCCGGTTTTAATGGCAATTACCGGTATCTGGTACACTAATTTCTTCGGAACACAGAGTGAAGCGATTCTCCCCTATGACCAGTACATGCATCGTTTTGCCGCCTATTTCCAGCAGGGTAATATGGAAAGTAACGGTAAGTCGGTTGACAGGAATGGTGAGAACGTAAATTATGCAACGGGTCCGATCATCTGGGGAGAACCCGGAACAAATGGCCAGCATGCATTTTACCAGCTTATCCACCAGGGAACGCCAGTCATTCCATGCGACTTTATTGCACCGGCGGTAAGTCATAATCCTACCGGCGACCACCATCGCAAACTGTTGTCCAACTTCTTCGCGCAAACCGAGGCACTCATGAACGGAAAAAGCGAGGAGGAAGCCAGGAAGGAATTGCTTGATGCCGGAATGGACCGTGAAAAGGCAGATAAACTCGTGCCGTTCAAAATGTTTAGCGGAAACAGGCCCACCAACTCCATCCTGGTAAAGGAGATCACGCCTTTCACACTCGGGCAGCTGATAGCTGCCTATGAACATAAGATCTTTGTACAGGGAATCATATGGAATATTTTCAGTTTTGATCAATGGGGTGTGGAATTAGGTAAACAACTTGCGAACCGGATCCTGCCGGAACTTGAAAGTGATGAACCGGTAAGTTCACACGACAGTTCAACCAATGGCCTGATCAACGCATATAAGCAATTCCGCAGGTAAACTGATTCACTCAGGTTTCTTATCTTAGCCGCCAAAACCTAACGGAGCATGGCACAACACGAAGAAGATTTTGATGCTAACCTGGCCGGAGAAGAGGGACAGACAGAGGAGACAAAGTCGAGCTGGTTCAAGCGTATCAAAAAGGGCATTCTGACTAGTACCGCAGAAAAAAAGGAAACACCAGAAGGCCTGTGGACGAAATGTCCGGAGTGCAATTATATCTGTACAATGAACGAACTGAGGGAGCAGCTGTTTGTATGCCCCAAATGCAACTACCATCACCGGATTGGCAGTGCTGAATATTTTGACATACTGTTCGACAATGGTTCAGCCGAACTGATGTTCGAGAATATCCGGTCGAAGGACTTCCTGCATTTTACTGATCTCAAGTCATATGAGAAAAGACTGAATGAGATCTGGAGCAAGACAGATATTTCCGATTCCATCCGGGTGGCGGCAGGCAGGATTAACGATCATGAGATGGTGATCGCCTGTATGGACTTTGAATTCATTGGCGGTTCGCTGGGAAGCGTTATGGGAGAAAGGATATCGAGGGCGGTTGACTATTGTATTGAACATGGAACGCCGTTCATGATTGTATGTAAGTCGGGCGGTGCCAGGATGATGGAAAGTGCCTTTTCGCTGATGCAACTTGCAAAAGTTTCCGGCAAATTATCGCAGCTGACCGATGCCAGGATCCCTTACATCTCCTTCCTTACTGATCCGTCGTTCGGCGGGATCTCAGCCTCCTTCGGAATGCTGGGCGACCTGAACATTGCCGAGCCGGGCGCCCTGATCGGTTTTGCCGGGCCAAGGGTAATCAAGGAGACCATTAAAAAGGATCTTCCCGAAGGATTCCAGCGTAGCGAATTCCTGCTGGAACACGGTTTCCTTGACTTTATCGTGAACAGGAAAAACCTGAAGGAGCGGCTGGGAACACTGCTGTTATTATTCAAAAATTAAATCTTTGGATCATTTAAATCAATAAGGAGGTACATTTGCCTCCTTATTTTTTTATACAGTGGAATTAAGGAACAGAGCAGCTTTTCATGAGTATCATATTGAAACGACCTACATCGCCGGCATGGTTCTGGTAGGTACGGAGGTGAAGGCTATTCGCAACGGCAAAGTGAGTTTTAACGACAGTTATTGTACTTTCAACAAGGGGGAATTGTACGTAAAGAGCATGCATATTTCCGAGTATGCTTACGGTACGACCCACAGGCATGAACCTACCCAGGAAAGGAAATTATTGCTGCATAAAAAGGAATTGAAAAAGCTCGAATCAAAGATTAAAGAGAAAGGTTATACAATTGTACCGCTGAGGATATTTTTCAATGAGAAAAATATCGCTAAAATCGAGATCGGGCTTGGAAAAGGGAAAAAAGTACACGATAAACGGGAAACCATCAAGACCAGGGAGGTTGAGCGGGACATAAAACGGTATTTAAAATAAATTATTGTGTCGGCCGGATAGCATCGTAAAATCACGAAAAACAAACTTTTTTTTACTTAATTTTCCGACATGCATCGTATAATTCTAATATCCTTATTGATCCTTTCCCTTAAATCCAACGCCCAGACTGCGGCCGGCAGCTGGTACGGAAAGGCCGACGTTGTGCTCGATGGCACATTCAACAACTATCTTACTGAACTGGTGATTAAGCAAAAGGGGAACAAGGTGGAAGGTATCTTCGGATATTATTTCCGTAATGGTTACCAGAGCTTCTTCGTAAAAGGGACATATGATCCTAAAACCAGGCAGGTAAGTATCCCAAACATCCCTGTTACTTTTTACAAAGCCAACTCAATTGACGGAGTTACCTGCAACATGAGCTTCGAGGGAACTCTTCGGGTATCCAAGGTCGGTAGTTTTGTCAGAGGCTCGTTCATGTCGGACGGAAGTTACAAATATACCTGCCCTGAACTGCGTGTTCTTTTCTCACTGGATTCATTGGTTGAGGAAGATGAGGTTATCAACGAAGGCCTTGCAAAAAAACTCTGGCAACCATCAGTTGAAGATATGATCGTGGTTGATGACCAGGATGGTCCCGAGATCAAAACAGCGGTTACTAATAGCACACTCAACAGGTCAACCGTTAAGTCACCTGTACTCAATGTAAACTCACTTACCAACCTTTTCAAGCAGCGCCAGACGATCGTGACCAATGAACTGGCGGTTCAGTCTGATTCTATCCGTGTAAGCTTTTATGACAATGGTGATATTGACGGCGATAGCATCTCCGTTTTCCTGAATGGCTCACCCATTCTCGAGAAACAGATAATCTCCGCAAAAGCTACTACCCTATATATCAAGCTCGATTCTACAAAGGAATTCCATGATATTGCCATGTTTGCAGAAAACCTGGGCAGGATTCCACCGAACACGGCATTGATGGTTGTGTATGATGGAGATACTCCACAGGAAGTTTTCCTTTCCAGTAACTTCCAGCAAAACGGTTCAGTCAGGATTCGAAAACGAGAAAAGAAGAAGTAATAAAAAAGCCCCGGTTAATCCGGGGCTTTTTAGTTATTCAAAGAGAGATACCTGCGGACCTTCATCCTTTTCCTTAGGTTCCCATTCCATTTCGGTGCTCTTGGTATAATCGGCAAGCTTATTACCGATCGCCTTCCAGCCCATTGGTTCCACGAACTCGTGCAATTTAAGCTTCTGCGTTTTCGATTGCGTTCCTTTTCCAGTATGCAGCAGCAACACCGGTTTAGGGTCGGTTGTCACAACCTCAAGGCGGTTGCCGGTTCCTTCCTTAATAAACAGGAATTTGCTTTGCAATGTGGTCGTTTCAATGCGGAACCGTTTTACGTTATACTGCATTTTCTCGTTGTCGAGGTAAACCGCAGTGATGACTTTATCGGGATTGAACTTCTCAATCAGCAGGATCTTTTCTGCGTCAAAGCGTTGGGTCATTTCAAGATCCGTCAGTTCATAATTACCATCTTCATACAGAACGACCAGTTTTTCGCTGCCATCGAAGTTACCAAGGTAAATACCTTTCTGTTCGGTATTCAACCTGCCGAACTTATCATCGAACCACAGCTTGATGGCGCTGAGGGTGGATTTACCCGCCTCTTTAAACTTCACACCTTTGATCGGGTACTTGGAGAGCTGGTTACCCATTGCAGAACGCCCCTTAATTTCGAGTTCTTCAAAGTAAAAGTCAAAGTGTTTATTGCGTGCAGGACAGTTCGGACTCAACGCTACGCTCACAACTTCAGCTTCACCATTCGGATTGGCGGTGAAGTAATGCACTTTACTTTTGTCATGTCCCCGGGTCAGATCATATTCTTTGTCGCGGGTGATACCGGTAACATTGAATCGTTTCGCGTAGCTGGTGCCGGTTGCGCCGTCTACATAGATCATGTTATAGGTGGTACGTTCGTCGCTCTTCTGGAAAATAGCAACGTGAATGATGTCCTTCCCGATATATACTTTTTCCCCGACACGCACAATTTTCATCAATCCGCGGCGGGTAAAAGCTATGATATCGTCAAGATCAGAACATTCAAAAGCCAGTTCGTCTTTTTTGAGTGAAGTACCGATAAAGCCGTCGGCATAGTTAACGTACAACTTGGTGTTGGCGATGGCAACATGCTTAGCCTGGATAGCTTCGAAGGGACGGATTTCCGTCTTGCGCTCCCGGCCCTTTCCAAACTTTTTCAACAGGTTCTCGAAATAGGCAACAGCAAACTCAACAAGGTGCTCAAGATCGTGCTTTACCTGTTTGATCTCAGCTTCCAGGCCTTTGATCTGTGCGTTAAGCTCATCGATGTCGAGCTTATAGATCCTTCGCACAGGCTTTTCCGTTAGTTTGATCACATCCTCACGCGTAACGTCGCGTTTCAACTGTTTACGGAATGGTGTAAACGCCTTTTCAATAGCCTCGAGCACTTTCTCCCAGGTATCATGTTTCTTCTCGAGTTCCTTATAGATCTTTTCTTCAAAGAAGATTTTCTCAAGTGAGGTATAATGCCATTTATCCTGCAGTTCGCTGAGTTTTATCTCAAGTTCCTTCCTGAGGAGATCCTTGGTATTGTCGGCTGCGATGCTCAGCAGTTCGTGAACACTCATGAAGCGCGGCTTCTGGTCCACGATCACGCATGCGTTTGGTGAAATACTGATCTCACAATCGGTAAACGCATACAGGGCATCGATGGTAATATCGGGTGAAATACCGGGTGCCAGGTCAACCTGGACTTCCACATCCGCCGCAGTATTGTCCGTAACCTTTTTGATTTTGATCTTGCCCTGGTCGTTGGCTTTGATGATGGAGTCGATCAGTCCGGAGGTAGTGACACCATAAGGAACATTTTTAATAACGAGTGTCTTCTTATCGACCTCTTCGATCACGGCCCTTACCCTGACCTTTCCACCTCTTTTACCTTCATTATATCCAGCCACATCGATCATTCCACCGGTCTGGAAGTCAGGGTAGATCTCAAATTTCTTTCCTTTCAGGTATTTGATGGAAGCCTCGATCAGCTCGCAGAAATTGTGGGGAAGGATCTTGGTAGAAAGACCTACGGCAATCCCTTCGGCGCCCTGTGCCAGCAACAACGGGAATTTCATCGGCAGCGTGACCGGCTCATTTTTCCTGCCGTCGTAGCTCAACTGCCATTCAGTTGTCTTGGAATTGAAAGCTACTTCGAGCGCAAATTTGCTGAGTCTCGCTTCGATATAACGCGGTGCGGCGGCATCGTCACCCGTACGCACATCACCCCAGTTTCCCTGGGTCTCGATCAGCAGGTCCTTCTGACCCATATTCACGAGTGCCTCACCGATGCTCGCATCACCATGGGGGTGATACTGCATACTCTGGCCGATGATATTGGCCACCTTGTTAAAGCGACCATCGTCCATTTCCTTCATGGCATGCAGGATCCTGCGCTGAACGGGTTTTAGTCCGTCCTCGATGGCAGGCACCGCCCTTTCGAGAATAACATAGGACGCATAATCCAGGAACCAGGATTTGTATTGACCCTGTACCCCCGAGTCGCTGTGTTGTAAAAATTCGTTAGTCTTCCCTTTCGACATTATCCTTGCTGGTTTATATTTCGTATAATTCTAATGGCAATCCATCCGGGTCTGCAAAAAAAGTAAACCGTTTGCCGGTATATGGATCAATCCTGATTTCCTCCAATTCAACCGCTTTCTGTTTCAACCGGTAGACTTCCCTGTCAAGGTCGTCCACGGCAAAAGCAAGATGGCGCAGTCCCTGCGCTTCAGGTCGTGATGGTCTTTGCGGTGCGCCGGGAAATGAAAAAAGTTCAATAATGTAATGACCATCCAGGGCAAGATCCAGCTTGTAGGAATCCCTCTCCTGCCGGTACACTTCGCGAACGATCTCCATCCCCAGCACTTCGGTATAAAACTTCTTGCTGCGTTCGTAATCTCCCGCTATGATGGCAATATGGTGAACAGCTTTCATCAGGCTTTATTCAGTTTCAACCGGCTGATCCGTTTTCATTTTCACTTCGAAGTCCTTCATATTGCGGACTTCTCCCTGTACGTCAAGTCCACCCTCACCGATCAGTTTCTTCAATCTCCATAACAGGTAGGCATCACCGGTAGTGTGCTTGTTTTTCGCATTGAACTGGTGAATGATCCTGCTTGCTTTCTGCCAGTCACCGGTTATGAATTTTTTCAGATCTGCATCATAGAAGTCGTAATCACCCTGCACCAATTTCTTTCCGCCTTCCAGGATCCTTACTCCCTTATTTTCACCGCAAAGCTTCAACCACTCATCGGGGTCAACTTCAAATTCGCTCAGTGTTATGGGTCTTGCCAGCTTCTTCGCTTTTAAAAATTCCTTTGGAGGAATGGTTGACAGCCACGAAGGATAAAAGAGCTGGCCTTTTTCATTCAGGAAAGGAAGGTTGTTCAGGTAAAGGATGAATACCCTTCCCTGGAATTCTTTAATGAAATGCAGCATCCAATAGTAGCCGGACACATCGTGTTTGTTCTGTGCGGCCCAGATCCAGAGGACTTCCCCGGAATCCCGCCTCATTGTTCCGACTATTTCTGCAATAGTTTTATAATCATCTACCTCCCCGTTATCTACTTTGCCGTCATAATCGCCACCACTAAGTACATCGCGCCACCATTGAAGCCGTTGTTCGCGTCCTTCACCTTTATAGATGTTTTCGAGCGGACCGACAGCATAATCATCCTTGATCTGGATCACTTCTCCCTGCAACGATTCGTCGAGTGCGATCGCCTGCTGCAGAACGGAGATATCTGCTTCGTTAAAGACTATGTGAATCATGTTAAAAATTCAAAATTCAAAAATCAAATTTGTGCACATCAGGAAGGCAGGCTATCAGAGATATCCACTTCTACCCGAAGGTTATCGATGATGAAATCCTGGCGTTGCGGTGTGTTCTTGCCCATGTAATATTCCAGCAGTTGCTGAACATGTGTCTCCGGCATTACAAGGACCGGCTGTTTGCGCATGTCTTCGCCAATGAAGCGGGAGAATTCATCGGGGGAGATTTCACCCAGACCTTTAAACCTGGTAATTTCCGGTTTGCCGCCCAGCTTTTTAATGGCTTTCTGCTTTTCAGCTTCATCATAACAATAGATCGTTTCCTGTTTATTGCGGACACGGAAGAGCGGTGTTTCAAGAATAAACACGTGCCCGTTCCTCACCAGTTCAGGGAAGAACTGCAGGAAGAACGTCATCAGCAACAGGCGGATGTGCATACCGTCAACGTCAGCATCTGTGGCGATCACGACGTTATTATACCTGAGGTTTTCAATTCCCTCCTCAACGTTCAGGGCATGCTGTAGCAGGTTGAATTCCTCGTTCTCATACACAATCTTTTTGGTGAGTCCATAGCAGTTCAGCGGCTTACCACGCAGACTGAATACCGCCTGGGTTTCCACGTTGCGGGCCTTGGTAATGGAACCACTTGCAGAGTCACCCTCGGTAATGAAGATGGTACTGTTGTTTTGCTTCAGCACCACAGCTTCCTTATCCTTGCCAGTCGGCTCTTCGTTATAATGAAAGCGGCAGTCGCGAAGTTTTTTATTGTGAAGGTTTGCCTTCTTGGCACGTTCGTTGGCCAGTTTCTTGATGCCTGCCAGTTCCTTCCGCTCCCTTTCGCTCTGTTCAATCCGCTTCTTCAGGGAATCTGCGGTAGTGGGGTTCTTATGCAGGTAGTTGTCCAGTTCTTTTGCCAGGAATTCATAGACGAATGCCTTCATGCTTTGCCCGCCCTCTTCTACTGTCAATGAGCCGAGTTTGGTCTTCGTCTGCGATTCAAACACCGGTTCAACGACGCGCACAGCAACTGCGGCGGCTATACTTGCCCGGATATCGGAAGCGTCGTAATCTTTTTTAAAGAAATCGCGCACTACTTTCACAAATGCCTCGCGGAATGCCTGCTGGTGCGTACCTCCCTGTGTCGTGAACTGGCCGTTCACAAAACTGAACAGCTCTTCACCATAATCGTTGTTATGGGTGATGGCTACTTCAATATCATTTCCTTTCAGGTGAATGATCGGGTAACGGAGTTCATCCTGGTTGGTCTTGCGTTGCAGGAGGTCGAGCAGGCCGTTCTTGCTGACGTATTTCTTCCCGTTGAATGAAATGACTAGTCCCGCGTTCAGGTAACAGTAGTTCCAGAGCAGGTTCTCGATATATTCTTCCTGGAAATGGAAGTTGCGGAAAACCGAATCGTCAGGGATAAAGTGTACGAGGGTTCCATTGTTTTCCTTGCTTGACGCTTCCTTGTATTCCTTGATCAGCACTCCCCGCTCAAATTCAGCGGTTTTTTCCCTGCCTTCACGGAAAGCGGTCACCTTGAAATAGTGGCTGAGGGCGTTAACGGCTTTGGTACCCACACCGTTAAGTCCGACACTCTTCTGGAAAGCCTTGCTGTCGTATTTCGCGCCGGTATTGATCTTACTGACCACATCAACTACCTTTCCGAGTGGAATTCCACGGCCATAATCGCGAATGGTCACGGTCCGTTCCTTGATGGCGATCTCGATCTGGCGTCCGTAACCCATCATATGTTCATCGATACAGTTATCGATCACTTCCTTGAGGAGCACGTAAATGCCATCATCGGCACTGCTGCCATCGCCGAGTTTACCGATATACATACCCGGGCGGAGCCGGATGTGCTCCCGCCAGTCGAGACTTCGTATCGAGTCTTCCGTATATTCTACACCTGTCTTATTTAATTCTGCCATAGGTAAATCTAGTATTGTTCGGGATAGGATAAAGACATTAAAGCGGGCAAATATAAAGAAAGGAGAGCCATAGTGAAGCGGGTGATTTTTCACGTCTGTGGACAATTAGTTCCAATATATACAATACTGATTTTCAGCAACTATCGATTAAGTAATATTTAAATTTGGGAACGAAAGGCCAACCACTTTTGCAGCTTCCGGAATAATCTTATTTTTGATCTCCCGCAGGAGTTTGATGGCAGTGGTACCAAGTAATGCTAACCCCCACCACAGCCCATACCCCCGGATTCGACTAACCCATTAAGTGCTGATTTACAACCCGTTATTTAGTTTAATTGTTGAAAAATTGTAGAGTATGTATAGCTATTCCTTATTGGAAACGAGTTGTTATTACCTGATCCAGGAGAAAGCAGACGGTCCGGTTTCACTGATAAAAGTGAATATGGATACTGATTACTGTCTGTTTATTACGAGATTTGGTGAAACAGAAATCACAGAATGGCGCAAGAAACAGGATCCCATTAATGAGATCCTTGAGCTTTTATCTGACGACAAGATCAAAGAATGGCAGACCTCGTATTACAGTAATGAGGATGCGTTTTATGAGGACGGCGAAGAATAAAAGCAAAGCGGCCGGAAAAGAACAAAATTATTAACCATTAAATTTCTTTCTATGGTCACCTATGCTGATCTGCAACCGGGCAATTTTTACCTCCTGAAAGGAGAAGCCACAAGCGACATTGAAATGATCTCGGTACTGGCGATGACTGAAAAATGTATCCTGTTGCGCAGCTTTGGACAGGTGGAGGATGATTTCTGGAAATTACGGACGGATACGATCCATTCCGTGATTGAAGAAATGGATTACGACAGTGCTGCTGCCATCCTTTCGCTCTATGAAGAGGAGGAAGAAGAAGAAGAAGAGTGGGAAGATGAAGAAGAATAAGCAGGTGTCAGTTGAAACAGACCTTGCCTTAATTTCCGCCAGGGACCAGGAGAAGGCAGAGGAAAACGACAGGTTCCGCTCATTTATCAGTGCACAGCATCCTGATATTGATTCCCTGGTGTGGGAAATAAGCACTGAGGTTGAATCGGAAGTAGATTGTACGCATTGCGGCAACTGCTGCCGGAGCCTCATGGTCACTGTCGAACCGGAAGAAGTATCGGTGATTGCAGCGCGTGAAGGGTGCAGCGAGGCTGCCATCAAGGAAAAATATTTTGAAGAAAGTGCAGGTGGCACCATCATCATAAGCCGGATCCCTTGTCATTTTCTAACCGGGAACAGTTGCACGATTTACGAAGACCGGTTTCAGACATGCCGGGATTTCCCATATCTTCATAAGGAAGGCTTTTCCAGGAGGCTGCCTTTTCTCCTGATGCATTATGGCAGTTGCCCCATCATTTATAACGTGATCGAACGCCTGAAAACAGCCACACAGTTCACATTAACCTCCGTACCATAAATATGTTAAGCCGACTGATTACCCATTGTCTCTTTTCTTTTTACGTGCTCTGTGGCTTGCCTGTCGCTGCGCAGGAAATACAGAATGCGGATAAACTGGAACCAGCTGTATTTGCATCGAAGCTTGAGCCATCGGGCAGCCAGTTGCTGGACGTCCGTACCGCTAAAGAATTCCGGTCAGGATATATTCAACATGCATTACAGGCCGACTGGCTGAATGCAAAAGAGTTCGGGGAAAGAACTGCGTACCTGGACAAGTCAAAACCAGTAATGGTATACTGCGCAAGCGGAGGCCGGAGCTCAGAAGCAGCTGCTGCCTTGCGAACTGCGGGATTCCAGGTGGTTGAACTTGCGGGAGGCCTCAACCGATGGAAAAAAGAAGGCCATCCGGTAAAAGGTGCCGCAGATATCAAACAGCTTACTGATGCGGAATTCCAGGCAATGATAAAAAGCAACGAGGTGGTACTTGTCGATTTCGGCGCGGAATGGTGCCCACCCTGCCGTAAGATGGAACCCGTGCTGGACAAATTCCTGCAGCAATCCGCCAGCACAGTCAGGCTTGTCAAAATCGACGGTGGTATACATGTGAACCTGATGAAGTCGATGAATGTATCCTCACTGCCGCACTTCTTCATGTACCGTAATGGTAAAAAAGTCTGGGAGAAACAAGGACTGGTAAGCCTTGAAGAATTTCAGGCTGTCCTGGCTGACATCGTGGGTCCGACCCGTAAATAAAATTGACTTAATTTGCCCTCCCCTTATTTTGATTACCCAGGCAACCATACAGCAGATACAGAACCGCATCGATATCATCGATGTGGTTGGCAGCTTTGTAAAGCTGAAAAAAAGAGGCACCAACTATCTCGGACTCTGCCCCTTCCACAATGAAAAAACTCCCAGCTTTACTGTTTCCCCGAACAAGGAAATCTATAAATGTTTCGGCTGCGGAAAAAGTGGCAATACGATCAGCTTCATCATGGAACATGAGAAGTATTCGTATGTCGAAGCCCTGAAATGGCTGGCTAACCGGTACAACGTTGAAGTTGAAGAAACGGAAGTAAGCGCTGAAGTAAGGGCACAGCAGCAACTGGCAGACAGTTTATATATCGTAAACGGCTTTGCTCAACAATACTTTTCAAAAGTTCTCCTCGAAGAGGAAGAGGGGCAGGACATTGGCCTGAGTTACCTTAAGGAACGGGGGTTCACGGATACCGTCATCCGAAAGTTCCAGCTTGGTTTTTGCAAGGAAGCGAGGAACGCATTTGTTACTGAAGCTATTGCCAAACAATATAACAGTGAATTGCTGGTGAAGTCCGGTCTCGCTGCGATGAGAAACGATGAACTGGTTGACAACTACCGGGGCAGGATCATTTTCCCGGTCCACAATACCACCGGAAAGGTGATCGGGTTTGGGGCCAGGATAATCAAGAAGAATGACAGGGCTCCGAAATATATCAACACGCCGGAGAACGAAATCTATATCAAAAGCCGGATCCTATACGGCATGTATTTCGCGCGGCAGGTCATCGACAAATTTGATGAGTGCCTGCTCGTAGAAGGTTACACAGATGTGATCTCTTTACACCAGGCAGGCATAGAGAACGTTGTTGCCAGCGGGGGAACTTCCCTTACCACGGAACAGATCAGGCTTGTACGCAAATACACGCAAAACCTGACAATCGTGTATGATGGCGATGCTGCTGGCGTGAAAGCTGCCCTGAGAGGGCTTGATATGGCCCTTGAGGAAGGGCTTAACGTGAAACTTGTGCTGATCCCGGATAAGGAAGACCCTGACAGTTATGTAAATAAGGTCGGTCCTGATGCCTTCAGGGAATTTGTCGCTTCGAACAAGAAGGATTTCATCATTTTCCAGGTTGAAGTAGCATTGAAGGATGCTGGGAACGACAGCCAGAAAAAAGCCGCTGTGGTGAACCAGATTGCGGAAACTTTATCGCGGATCAATAAGGCGGAAGATTTTACGAAACAGCAGGATTATATCCGTCAATGCGCCCAGTTATTAAAAATTGAGGAGAGCGGATTCAACAATCTTGTAAACAAGTTTATCAGGGAAAAGGTCAATAAGCTGGAAAGCAAATGGCCCGTGGACCAGTCGTCCCCCGACGATGGTATGCCTCCCCTGCCCGATTTTGATGCCGGTTCCGACGACGGGTTCCAGCTGCTGCTGAAAGACGAGCTGCAGGAAAGGGCCGTTGTAAGGGCATTGGTTGAATTCGGGCTGAAAGCCTGGAACGATTCGCAGAAAGTAGCGGACCACATTTTTGAAGAACTGGTTGATGAAGACCTCTTTGACAACCAGCAACTGCTGGATGTTATTAAAACATATAAGGCCTGGTATGAGGCCGGCATTGAACCTACCGCCAAGAACTTTTATTACCATGAAAACCAGGAACTGAGTGCCGTTGTGGTTTCATTGATGGAGTTTCCCTATGAACTGAGTGAAAAATGGAAGGATAAATTCCAGATGGCGGTCTCACAAAGAGACGACACTTACCGTGAAGAAGTGATTTCCACGCTCGGTTACCTCAAACTCCGTAAGATCAAAAGGCTGATAGACGAAAATCAGCAAGACTTGTCACGCCCTCACACTATTGAGGAGCAGATGACTTTGTTGCAGACTCACCAGGCTTTGAAGCAGATGGAACGTGAACTGTTGCAAAACCTCGGTACTGTGATTGTAAAATAACCGATTACTTTTCTGAAGGATTCTTTTTACCGGCGAGAAGCTTCTCGAGGGTGGCAGCTACCCTGCTTTGACGGGTTTCTTCCCTTTTCGCAGAAGTGATCCATTGTACGTATTCCTTCTTATTGGTAAAAGACAGCATGGTAAAAAAATCAAGTGCCTTTTTGTTTTTCTTAAGCTGAAATAATTTTTGCAGGTCTTCCGGGGCCTCAACGGTTCTTTCCTCGAAATTTACCCCTTCAACTTCAGCTGGGGTGCCACCATTCGCAGCCGCCCGGGCCATATTCTTGATCTGTTCGGCCCTTTTGAACCGGAGTGCACTCCATACCGAATCCAGTGCCACCTGGCGAACGCCTTCATAACCGGCATTTACCACCATATCCCAACTGCAGTCACGGTTGAGGTTTGTAGCGATCTTTGAACTTGATTTCGGATAGGCGATCCAGAGTTTTGAATCTTCATGCAATGCAGGCAGTACATCCTGCAGGATGCCATTCAATTGATTTTCATTAATTGCAAACACAAGCGCAAAATCAATGCGCCTTGTTTTCAGCAATGGCGTGACATTCTTTGCAAAAGTCAGTTTACTGAACTGCTTTTCGATGGAAGATGGCAGTCCCTGAATGAGCAGATTTTTTTCTTCATTGTATTGCAATTTCTCGAATAAATTCTGCGACATACCTGGTATAATTTTACTGAAATGGATAATTATAACGGGATGCAAATTTAATACAATGCAGCGGGATCAACAAAATTGCCCCGGAAAACACTGCTCATTCAGGTTCTAAAACCTACCCGCCAAACGTTATTTTGAACCGACGGGTTTATAGTATTTAAGGGCTTCAGGCATCATTTCCTTCAGCTTCTTAATCCGAGTTTCTTCTGCCGGGTGGGTGCTTGCGAATTCGGGTGGACGGTTACCACCGCTTGCAGCAGCCATACGCTCCCACAAGGGAATTGCTTCCTGTGGATTGTACCCTGCCATTGCACAGAAGTACAGTCCATACTTATCTGCCTCCAGCTCGTTGCTGCGGGAGAAAGGAAGCATTGCGCCGTAAGTGGTTCCAAGTCCATATGCTGACTGGAAGATGCTCTGGGTTTCTGAGGGTTTGTTTGCCAGCGCGACAGACAAAGCAGCACCACCAAGTTGCTGAACCATGCCCTGGCTCATCCGCTCATTACCGTGCTTCGCAAGTGCGTGAGCGACTTCGTGTCCCATTACCACTGCCAAAGCAGCTTCGTTCTGGGTAATTGGCAGAAGCCCTGTATACACCACGATCTTACCACCAGGCATACACCATGCGTTGGCTTCCTTGGAATCAACCAGGTTATATTCCCATTGATAACCAGCCAGCTCATTGGAGAGGCCCTTCGAATTGTAGAAGCTCGTAACGGCCGATGCAATCCGTTGACCGATCCGCCTTACCATTTCAGCGTCTTTGTTTGCAGAAGTGTTGACTACTTTATTCTGTGCCAGGAATTGCTGGTACTCCTGGGATGCCATAGTCTGGATCTCTGATTCAGAAAACAGGGTAAGCTGGTTTCTTCCTGTGATCGGATTTTTGCTACAGGAAACCAGTCCGGCGGCAACCAGTGCCACCATCAGTATTTTTTTCATAATCTGAAACTTTTCTGCGATAAATAATTCAATAGTTATACCAACCCGGGTATAAAAGGGCAAGAAGGCGTTAAAGATGGCGTTTCCGGCGCCGGTCGCGGTACTTCAGGATAGGCACTTTACCCTCACTTCCCCGTAAAAGCCGGCTGATATTCTTTTGGTGGGTAAGGATAACCAGGAGGGCTACGACAATGGCAAATACCCGGTAGGCATGGTTATCGACATTAAAAATCACCAGGATAAAAATGGGGAAAGCAATACTGGCCAGGATGGAACTCAGGGAAACGAACCTGGTCAGGTACAGGACAAGCAGGAAAACCCCTGAGCAGCAAAGAGCTGTCCATGGTGAGATTCCAATTACAAGCCCGAATAATGTTGCAACACCTTTACCGCCTTTAAAGTCCGCCCATATCGGGAAGATATGACCGAGAACTGCGGCCATGCCCAGGCCGAGCTGGAGATTGGTAAAAGCAATTTCACTATCAAAATATTGTGGAAGCAGAAGAGATAACTTAACAGCTGCAAGTCCTTTGAGCACATCAATTACCATTACAAAGGTTCCCCACCGGGAACCCAGTACCCGGAAGGTATTGGTGGCACCGGCATTACCACTGCCATAATCCCGGATATCTATTCCGAAATAATGGCGGCTTACCCAGACTGCCGTAGGGATAGAGCCGATACAATAAGCAAGTAATATCAGCAGAGCCTCTTTCATTTCACTGGTTAAGTTGGATTTCAAAAATAATGAAAAGCATCAATCAAAATCACATTAGCTTTTTTCTTTAACACTCACCCGCCAGCACAGCCAACTTTGCTTTTCTTTATGGCCGGATAACGTTAGACCGTGCTCCGCTATTGCGCGGGAAAGATCTTCCGCATCCGATTGTAACAGTCCGCTGATCAGTATTTCACCAAGTGGTGCCAGGTGATCTTTCATAGTTGCAAGTTGCTGAAGGATCACATGCTTATTGATATTCGCAAGGATAACATCAAATTTGCCTACCTGCGGAATACTCTCAGCCAGCTGCAATATAATTTTTCCTGTGGCATTGCGGGAAATATTTTCCCCCGCATTATCTATACTCCACGGATCGTTATCAATAGCCAAAATTTCTTTGGCACCCATTTTTTCTGCGAGAATAGCCAGTACTCCAGTGCCGGTTCCGAAGTCGAGTACACGTCTGTTTTCAAACCTGATCTCCTGCATGGAGTCAACCATCATGAACGTAGTGGCATGATGCCCGGTTCCAAAACTCATTTTCGGTGTTATGATGATTTCATATCGTGTACCCACAACCGGTTGGTGAAAATCAGCCCTGATGGAACAGAAATCACCCACAACAACCGGCTCGAATCCTGCCTCCCATTGTGCGTTCCAGTTTTGCTGTTCGATCTCTTCAAGTTCATAAGCCAGTTGCATCGGTCCGGTAATGTCATTTAATGCCTCGTCAGAGTAAGCGTCAGCAGGAACATACGCTTTCAGCACATTACGCTCTTCGACAAAGCCTTCATAACCGGCATCAGCCAGTAACGCCACCAGGATTTCACGCTGCTCATCACTGCTAACGGTGATGGATACCTGTTTATAAGATTGTTTCGACATAGTAAATAAAAACCCCGACCATGGATCGGGGTTGGATTGAATTATATTCAGAAGCTCTTTTATTCCTGCGGACGTGAAGTCTGCTGGCCTTCCGGCTTTGGAAGTAATATTTTGCGGCTCAGCTTGAACTTTCCGGACTTTGGATCTGTACCGGTAAGTTTTACTTTCACCACATCACCTTCCTTCAGGACACCTTCAAGTGTTTCCAGGCGTTTCCAGCTTACTTCAGAGATATGCAACAAGCCCTGCTTGCCAGGAAGGAACTCAACGAATGCACCATAAGGCTGGATAGACTTAACGGTAGCTTCGTATGTATCTCCTACTGTAGGCTGAGCTGTAATGCCTTTAATCCATGAAACAGCTTTGTCAACGCTTTCTTTCTTCGTACCGAAGATGCTTACTTCACCCTGGTTATTCTTTTCTTCGATGTTAATGGTTGTACCGGTTTCACGCTGCATCTCCTGGATCACTTTACCACCAGGTCCGATAACAGCACCGATGAATTCCTTATCGATGAAGAGTTTCACCATTCTTGGTGCATGTGGTTTCACATCACTGCGGGCAGCATCAATCGTGTTGTACATGGCATCGAGGATATGCAGACGACCGCGGTTGGCTTGCTGCAACGCCTGGCGCATGATATCCATGCTAAGGCCATCCACTTTGATATCCATCTGAACGCCGCAAATACCTTCGCGTGTTCCTGTTACTTTAAAGTCCATATCGCCAAGGTGATCTTCATCACCCAGGATATCGGTAAGTACAGCGAATTTGCCATCTTTTGTAATAAGTCCCATTGCCACACCGGATACGTGCTTTGGCATCGGGATACCGGCATCCATAAGCGCGAGTGAACCAGCGCAGACTGTTGCCATGGAAGATGATCCGTTTGATTCGAGGATATCGCTAACTACGCGAACTGTATATGGGAAATCATCGCCGGGCATCATCTGCTTCAGGGAGCGCATGGCCAGGTTACCGTGACCAACTTCGCGACGGCCGGGGCCACGCATCATTTTCACTTCACCAGTTGAGAACGGCGGGAAATTATAGTGGAGGATGAACTTGGTATACTCAGAATTAGCTGCACTTTCCACGAGCAGTTCGTCGAGCGGAGTACCGAGCGTAACAGTAGTGATTGACTGGGTTTCGCCACGGGTAAACAGTGCTGCACCGTGCGGTGAAGGAAGAACGTCGATTTCCATTGCAAGCGGACGAACATCTTCGAGGCCACGGCCATCAAGACGAACCCGGTCATTGAGGATCATGTCGCGAACAACATAATACTGCAGATCGCTGTAAAAACCTTTAGCTTGTTTTTTTACCTTTTCATCGAGGCTCTCCCCTTCTGCAACATTATATTCCTGCTTAAGCCATTCCATCAGTTCAGTACCGATCTCGTCAAACTTATCGCTGCGGTCGTGCTTGGCGAGGGCGCCTTTCGCAACTGCATAAACCTTATCTTTTGCAAACCCCTCAACTTTCGCTTTAAGGGCTTCATCAACGTCGGGTTTAGCATACTCACGCTTGCCGGTTACACCTTTAAGCTGGCGGAGTTTTTCCTGGGCTTCAACCTGGATCTTTACAGCCTCATGAGCAATTTCGATGGCTTTGATGAGGTCTTCTTCAAGACACTCTTTAGATTCACCCTCAACCATCATGATATTCTTTTGCGTAGCGCCGATAATAAAATCCATATCAGCTTTTGCAAGTTCAGAACGGTAGGGGTTAACAACGAATTGTCCGTCAATACGGGCAACCCTTACTTCAGAAATATATTCTTGAATGGGAATATCAGAAACTGCGAGTGCGGCAGAAGCAGCGAGACATGCGAGCGCATCAGGCATAACTTCCGGATCGCTGGACATGAGTGTAACCAGGATCTGAACATCGCAGAAGTAGTCTTCGGGGAAAAGCGGTCGCAGTGCACGGTCGATCAGGCGGCTGGTCAATACTTCGTAATCATTAAGCTTGCTTTCGCGCTTGAAGAACGATCCGGGAATCCGTCCCGCAGAAGCAAATTTTTCCTGGTAGTCAACAGTCAAAGGGAAAAAGCTCTGACCTTCTTTAGGTTCTTTATTGGCAACAGCTGTGGCAAGAATGATACAATTGCCCTGGCGAACGGTAACGGAACCATCAGCCTGGCGGGCAAGTTTACCTGTTTCAATAGTGACCTGGCGGCCGCTACCTACTTCGAAGGTTACATTAATAGGTTGTGATAACATAGAGATTCCTATGGTTTTTATCTGTAATAATTTCAACGCAAAAAAACTATTCCCAACCGTACATAGTTGGGAATAGTTTACAAAATCATCGATTCATTTATTTTCTGATGCCTAGTTTCTCGATCAGCTGGCGATAACCAGTAAGATCATGTTTGCTCATGTAGGTCAGCAGGCGTTTGCGCTTACCTACCATTTGCATCAGGCCACGGTGTGTAGAGAAATCTTTTTTGTTGGCTTGCAGGTGCTTTGAAATGGAACTGATGCGCTCCGTAAGCAATGCAATCTGGCCTTCAATGGAACCTGTATTGGTAGCATTGCCCCCAAATTCTGCAAAAATGGTAGCTTTTTTTTCTTTAGTTAAATAAGACATCTTTTCTTTTTTTAAGAAACATCCAATGGTTAAATCTGCTTAAATTGGCGGCAAAGTTAAGGGAAATATCATGAAATAGCTTGCAAAGTGCTATTTTTTTTGGATTTTGCCAACCTAAAACCCGTTAATGAACAGACGACGATTCGTGATCATCGGATGTGGAAGAATTGCGTACAGGCATGCTGAGCAGATACTAAAGAGAGGCGAAATTACTGCGGTTTGCGACCCCGACCCCGAAAAACTTCGATTATTTACACAAAAATATAAGGTTCCGGGCTTCCCTGATGTCCAATCCCTTTTTTCCGCGACTACTGCATCTGTTGCAGTGGTTTGCAGCCCAAATTACCTGCATACCGAACATTCCGCCCATGCCCTACAAAAAGGGATGCACGTCCTTTGCGAAAAACCCCTCTGTCTTACAAAAACAGACGGGCACCGTCTTGCGAAACTGGTAAATCCGGGTGGACCACAGCTTTTTGTAGTTCTGTCGGCCCGCTACCATCCCGTTATCCGGCGACTCAAAAGCCAGCTTAATGCAGGCCTTCTGGGCCGGGTTCTCAGTTTCCAGCTCAATGCCAGCTGGAACCGGAATGCGGATTATTACCGCTTAAGCAGCTGGAAAGGACAGGCAGGAAAGGACGGCGGTATCCTGTTTACCCAGTTCAGCCATTATATAGATGCATTGACCTGGTGCCTGGGCGACATTGACCCGGTGGCCGTGAATACACGAAATTTCATTCATTCAGCTACCATCGAAGGCGAAGACACCGGTACCGCCCTGTTGGAATCTTCGGGCGGTGCAATAGGTAGTTTGCACTGGACTGTTAACAGCACTTCCAGAAACATGGAAATCAGCCTTGTACTGATCGGCGAAAAGGGCTCTGTGAAGATTGGCGGCACATACATGGACGAATTACAGTTTGAGTCACTGGAACAGCCACAGGCACCTGAAAACTTTGTCAGGTCCGCAGATCTGATTGATGAACAGCCCAGGAGCCACCACGACCAGGTTTACCTCGACCTGGAACGGGCACTCGACGACAAGGAGAACAGTATGCCAGGTATAAGCGAAGCATTACAATCCGTATCGCTCATTGAAAAAATTTATTCCTGCTCAAAACGCCAGGTAAATCAGGGATGAAGAAAATAACATTCGTAATAAACAACGACCCGGACTATGACCAACGGATGCAACGGATCTGTTCAACCCTGTCAGTAGCCGGTTACCAGGTAACACTGGTTGGACGGATAATGCAGGAGGCATCGGGGCTGACAACCAACTATAAGGTCAAGCGGATGCGATTTTGGTTCCGGAAAGGTCCCATGCAATATGTTGAGCTGAGCATCCGCATGTTTTTCCGGCTGCTTTTTGCCAAGACTGATGTTTACGGCGCGGTGGATATTGATACGGCCCTACCTGTATACCTGGCAAGTGTGATCAGGCAAAAACCACGCACCCTGGATGCGCATGAGTATTTCAGTGAGCTTAAGGAAGTAATTACCAGGCCGGTTATCCATAAAGTCTGGAAAAGAATTGAGGCCTTTACGATGCCCAGGTTCCCGGTAGGTTACACGGTGGGACATGAACTGGCCAGGTTGTTTGAGGAAAAATTTGGTGTACGCTATGAAGTGATCCGGAACCTCCCTTTCCGCAGTGACTTTCGTTTGCCCATTAATGAAAGAAAAAGAGTGATTCTATACCAGGGCGCCATTAATGAAGCAAGGGGACTGGAATACCTGATCCCGGCGATGAAACAGGTTGACGCGGAACTGCACATCTACGGCAAGGGAAATTATTATGAGCAATGTGTGGCACTTACCCGCGAACTGGGTCTCACAGCCAGGATCAGGTTCTTTGGCATGATGTCACCTGACCGGTTGAAAGAAATTACCCCTTCCTGCTTTATCGGGATTAATCTTGTTGAAGCGGAGGGGCTCAACCAGTATTACTCATTAGCAAACAAATTTTTCGACTACATCCAGGGCGGAATCCCACAGGTGACCATGAATTTCCCTGAATATGCAGCCATCAATGCCCGACACCCCGTTGCTGTATTGATCGACCGGCCGGAAATCCAGTCAATTGCAGACGCCATAAACCTTTTACTGAAAGATTCTGTTCTATATGGATATCTGACCTCCGGTTGCACGGCCGCTGCGGCTGACTATTGCTGGGAGCAGGAAAGGGAGCAACTGATCCAGATCTATAAGAAATTGAATTAAACTTGACCCGGACATTACATATCATTTCACATGACGTTCCATACCCGCTCGATTACGGCGGAGTTATCGATATCTTTTGCACAATCAGGGCGCTTCATGAATCCGGGATCAGTGTGATCCTTCACTGTTTTGATTATGGCCGTGGTGAACAGGCAGAACTCAACAGGTACTGCAGTGAGGTACACTATTACACCCGGCAGGAAGGACACAAAGGCTTTTCATTCAAGCTTCCCTATATCGTCTCTTCCCGTGCAAACTGTGCATTACTGGAAAGACTGCTACAGGATGATTTTCCGATACTAATTGAAGGAATCCATTGTACATATCTTCTAAACGATGAGCGGTTCAGGAAGCGGAAGATGGCCCTTCGTCTCTTTAATGTGGAAAGCTGTTATTACCAGCATTTGTACCGGCACGAACGATCGCTCATCAAGAAAGCATATTACCTGAACGAAAGCCGTTTACTTAAGGATTATGAATCCCGTATTGCGGGCACTATCCCGGTACTGACCCTTTCAGATCGTGATCGCAATATTTACCGCGAGAAGTTTAATGCGAAATCAGTTCATACTGTGCAGGCATTCCTGCCTTACGAAGAGGTAAGATCGAATGAAGGCATTGGCTCATTTTGTCTTTATCACGGCAACCTTGAAGTAGCGGAAAATGAAAAGGCAGCTATCTGGTTGCTGCAGGAGATTTTTTTAAAGCTGAAGATTCCGTTTGTGATCGCAGGAAGGAATCCTTCTTCACGGCTGGAAAGGATTACGGGTCTAGGTTGCCATACCTGCCTGGTATCAAATCCTGAAGACAGGGAACTGAACGATCTTATATCCAAAGCACAGATCAATATTTTACCATCATTCAATGAAACGGGTGTAAAACTCAAGTTGCTGAACGCGTTGTTCAACGGGAGGCATTGCATAGTCAATGACCAGGCCGTTGATGGCACCCCGCTTTCACCGCTTTGCCATATTGCTGAATCACCACATGCCATACAGCGGGTGGTTCAACAGTTATATCACCTTCCGTTTGGAGAAGAAGAGATCCGGTTAAGAAAAAAGATTTTACACGAACACTTCGATAATAAGCGTAATGCACAAACGCTTATCTCATACTTATACTAGCGTTGTCTTCTACTTTTCCCCTTTCGGTCCTTAGTGTTCTTGCCGGGTATTTATTGATGACGATGTAGTCATGTGTAGCCATTACCACAGCAGCGCCGAAATCGCGGCTGATATGGAAAAGAAGCTGCATGATCTCATCCGAGGTTTCCGGGTCAAGGTTACCTGTAGGTTCGTCTGCGAGGATAAGTTTTGGTGAATTCAGCAGTGCACGGGCGATATCAACCCTCTGCTGCTCACCTCCACTCATTTCAAACGGCATTTTAAAGCCCTTCGATTTGAGTCCCACCTTTTCCAACACGTCTGAGATTTTTTCGTCCATCAGCTTCTCATCCTTCCAGCCGGTGGCTTTAAGAACAAATTTGAGGTTATCGCTCACATTCCTGTCGGTCAGCAGCTGGAAATCCTGGAAAACAACACCCAGGTTTCGACGGAGAAACGGCACTTTTTTCCAGTCCATTTCCTTCAGGTTAAACCCTACGACCGTGCCTTCGCCTTCCTTCAGGTCAAGGTCGCCATACAAGGTCTTCAAAAGGCTGGACTTCCCTGTTCCGGTCTTACCCACCAGGTAAACAAATTCGCCCCTGTTAACGGTGATGTTTACATCCTGCAGGATCAGGTTGTTACCCTGATATATATTGGCGTTGGAGAGCTCTATGATTTTTTCAGACATACTTCAAGGTCAAAAATGAAAAGTAATAATGAAACTAAACTAAAAAGGCCAAAAGTAAAAAAGTTCGCGGATTTACGTCGGATGTGTTTGATAAATTGTGTCTGTAATCAAAATTCGATAGGTTCAATTTTAACCGGTCGCCGAAAATAATCATCAGCTTAGCCAAGGTCTTATTCCAGTTAATACAGGTTTGTTCTAGTATATGTTCCTGAACCAGGAACAGTTTTCATGAGACCCTCTTCAGGCTGGAATGCTCCTTTTGATTTGGTAATCGTTCGCAGTTGTCGATGGAATCCTTCAATGATATTGGTGGTATACTTGATCCGACGAATATCCCGGTTGTACTGGAAATAGTTGGATAAAATCAGCCAGTTTCTTCGCCAGGATTCGATCACTTTGGGATATCGGTCGCCCCAATTCTTTTCCAACAGATCCAGGTTACGTTCTGCCTGTTCTTTGGTAGTGGCCCGGTAGATAGCTTGCAGATCCTTCAGGAATTGCTTGACATCTTTCCAAGAAAGGTATTTCTGTGCGTTTCTTACCAGGTGGACAACGTAGAGCTGGACTTCTGTTTTTGGAAACAATTGATAACTCTAAACCCCGTGGCCGGAAAGTGGGGAAGCCTACAGCAGCACTTGCGCAAAGCGCCCTTAACGGCACGCCTTTTTACCTGATTTGGGGAGATCAATACCGAAGCGCGAAGAAGAACAGGCCAGCAAATTATCGGCCCTGATGAGCGCGTTTCAACTGTTGCTTTCTGTCGATGCTATTAACGACATCGATCAGGGCGTAGAATATTATAACAGATTATCCGATGGGCTGGGCTTTGAGTTTGCCGATACCATCGACCGCTATTTTATCAAGATCCAGCAACTACCCTCTGCTTCAGCTATCCGATACGACCGGTGCGCGTGAAGCCGGTCGATACTTTTCCATTCACGATTCACTATACCATCGCGGATACACAGATTATAATTCTGCGAGTGTTTAATACTTATCAGAAGCCAGTCAGATAACTACACCCCTTTTACAACTTCCCAGGCTTGAAAAATGCTACTGCAAAAATTAATAAGAAAGATATCGAAACATAAATGGCAACAATCACATTCCCCTTAATTCTTTCATTTTTGCTTTCTTGAGAATACTTATCAAGTATATGCTCGCGTTTATCCTTTCGGTAATAACTCATTGCAGCAATAATCAATAATATAGCAAATACTCCACCTGTCACAGTACTTGAAAACAAAAAAGGAAAAACATCCATCTTAGCCAAAAAAGCATTCAGCACTAAAACGTTGACACTTATTAGCCCCCCTAAATAAACAGGTGCCATAAAGTGTGGAATCGCGTTTAAAGAGGACTTTAATGTCGCCTGATACAACTTGTAATACAAATAATCAAACATTTTACTTAGATCTTTTTTACCATTTCTTATCAATCCAATTATATAAGTCATCACCCCATATCATGTCTGCAACACCAATTCCTAGTGAAACACCCCACCCAAATACAGGAATCCAGGCGGACCCAATCGCAGCTCCTTGAACCAATAGCCTTGTAGCATTTCCTGCGGTCGGCTCATTAATTAGCTTAACGCCAGCTGTCCCAACTCCAACAACTGCACCTGCGACACCTACACCCTTTAAAACATTTCCTACCGGATTCGCCAATTTACCTAAATCATCTACAGCGTTTACACCTTTTGTAGCAGCTGCTTCCACTAATCCCGCTTGCAAACTAACAGCGCCAGCAATATCATTAATATTGTTTAACAAATCTGGATTAGCTGCTTTACTCACATCTATACCTCCACCAGAAGAGGTTTGAGATGGTTCTGTATTTGCAGGATCCGCTTTAGTGATCGCAGGTTTTAAATCCGAAACAGGCGTAGCCGTTCCATCGGAATTTAATTTGTATGTCGTCCGCTTGTCGCCTTCATTGATGTAGCCATTTTCCTGATATCCCTCTTTTCCCGCATAAGAAGCATTGGAACCACCTTTTTTCTCCGCATAGGCCTCAGCAGATTTCTGATCGGTTACGCTTTTATCAAAATCAACATGCTTATCGCCATTCGCATCTGTATACCTCACCCAATCGGTGGGTGCCATTCCATCCGGATCAATAAAACGAAGTGGATTATCAAAAGCATAATTGTAAGGAGAGAACCTGCGCATTTGATCCGCTTTGGGATCTATTGTATGCCATCTACCTATTTGGGGATCGTAATTTCTTGCACCGAAGTCATATAACTCTAACCCGCCGCCATCACTAAACTCTTTAATGTTAAGTTCTTTCCCATTATACTTGAACTTATTCTCTAGCTTCCCCATCGCCTTAGAACTGATTCCTGCCATCGTCAACCCGAACGGATAATGATTCTTGTTCTCCAAAACACATGTTGCTACCTAGAATGATTTTTTTAAAAATAGCTCCATACCCTTGTCTTCTCCGAGCCAGCAGTACGAAGAACCGGTCAAAGGAAGAATGATATTTTTAAAATCTGTTTTGGCATTCTCCTTATACCACCTTGTGTAAATATCATACACCTCACTCACTACTTTCGGATTTGTATTTAATTGTTCACCAGTAACCCGGCTTATCAATGCCGGCTTAATTGGCGGCAACCCCTGTGTAAGCATTCTCGTAAAAGAATATAAAGCCTCCACCTCAACTGTGAACCCTTTTATGCCTTCCGGGGAAACCATATGTGAACCTGCTTTAAATCTGTATCGCTTATTGCTTGTATTTGTATCGCCACGATAGGTTAAATACTCACCAAGAAGTTTTATTTGTTCCTCCCTTACGTATTTAGATCGGCCAATAATATCGCGATCATCGATAGACATTGGTATAAGTTCATTAGTGTCTGGAAGAACTTGTTTTACTTCAATGTGCATTCCATAATTCCCCTTAGAAGTATCTAATTCTGTTTTGTATAAAAAATGATTGGATTGTTGTTGCTTTGTCTGGGAGATGCTTCGGTTACAGCTTAGCATAAAACAAGTATATAAAAGGCATAGTATGTTTGCAAATATTTTCATATTGCTTATTTGGCTTTTTTCTTGTAATAATTTCTTGTCATTGAACTAGCAGGCTTTCCATCAACAGCTCTATGAACTTATACTCGAAGGGGAGGCTTATTCGGCCTTTCTTCTTTCGTTGCGGAACAAGCTTACTACTTTATGCACGGAACCAGTACCATTGTAATTAGTTACTTGATCAATGCTTTGATTCTTTTTCGTCCTTAGAACATCGTCTTTATGGGTGTATTTATCTGTGCCAGGCTGGTTTGTTGCAGAATGATACGGTTCTTTGTCAATCCCCTCTGCAGGACCAACAGTTACTACATCATGCTTTTCTTGCTGCTTAGGGTCATTACCAGTATCAGAACCAACTTTGTCATATTCATCATTCAAAATCAATCCCGCATTTTCTCCATTAATTACAAATTGTCCATCGCCAAATGTTAAGCCATTACAATTACTTATTGGGTCGAATCCATATTCCTTTGCCACTTTCGGATCTATGATGTTGATTGCATCCCCCCCATCAATTGATAAGGTAGCACCTACAACTTTTTCAACCGAAACTGCATTTCCTTTATCTGTTTTAATTGTGCCGGATTCTGCTGTTGTCGTAACAGTATACGTTTTTCCTCCGCTTTCAAAGGTTGATGTATAAGTTTTATTCTCGGCGTCCTTATTCTTGGTATAAATAATATTGCCATCGGCATCTCTTTCAATCATTCCATCGGGATCAATGAACCGTAGGGGATTATTATAAGCATATCTGTAGGGAGACCATCTTCTGTCTTCATCAGCTTTGGGGTCAATTGCATGCCACCTACCTATTTGGGGGTCGTAGTTTCGTGCTCCGAAGTCATACATCTCAAGCCCAGAGCCATCAGAGAACTCCTTTTCTTGTTTCTCTTTCCCTCCAAATTCAAACTTATTATCAAGCTTCCCCATCGCCTTAGAACTGATTCCTGCCATCGTCAACCCGAATGGATAGTAATGCGTCTCTTCCAGTAACCTCCCCTTTTCATGCGTAAGTTTAAAGTTATCAAAATAAACCAATTCATCACTTTCGTTGCTAAAGTAAATATAAACATATCCATTTTTACCTGCCGTTATGGCACTGGCTCCAATTTTACTTAAAGTTGATTTTACGTTTGGTGAATACCCAACAGGCACAACCGTACTATTGGTGTCATCGTATTTAAACTGGTCATCAAAGAATAAAATATTCAGGTACGCTTTGGGAGCATTGTTCGATCCGCTGGTGTTGTTTGGTGTATTTAAAATTGATATTAAAGTGCCCGTATTTTGAAGGTTTGACGTAACTGTACTAACACCTTCTTTAATTATGCCTGATACCGCTGAACTGGCCGACAGGGCAGATCCGAATTGGGCAACGAGGCTCGCAATGCCATTTGCGCCGGAGTTATTCGCATTTACGACTGTATAGAAATAGTCCACCTGTGTGTGTATCTTGTCTCCCGACATAACTTTTAGGAGTTTGGCGGCTCCGATCGAACCGGTACTTTTCCGGGCAAGGCCTGCATATGAGCCATTTGTTCCACTGGTACCGAATGCGCCAGGCCGGGTTTGCCTCACAGCAGTTACGTTTAGGGATTGGCCGGATTTGTTTTCCCAGATAGCATTTTGGTCATTCACCTGCTGCGTACCTGCTGTTCCTTCAAACGTCAGATCCGTATATGGAACGGTACTCAACTCCTCAGTTAATACCGCACGAACGTTTCCAAGGTGGTCCTTAAGAAAATAATCGAAGTCAAGTTTTCCTGTTGAGGCTGTCAGCGGGGTATACCTGAACCTTCCCTCTTCATGAGTAATCAATTGCAGCTCGTCCTGGTAAGTACGGATCGAAGGGTCAGCGATGGAAATTGTCTTCGTCTCATATATAACTCCGCCATAGTAGGTTGTTGTAACGGTAATGGTTTTACCGGATACAGTATTATCAATTGTGACCTTACGCAATTTATTTCCGGTCGCGTCGTATGTATAACTTATGGAACCTTTTCCGGTAACTGTAATAGCATTGGGTAAGTTCAGGTGATTGTAACCTATGGTGCCAAGTCCCTTATTAAGATCATATTTTAGGTTTCCATTGGCGTCATAATCATAGTCGATATTTCCCCCATTTGCCCCATCATTAAAATCACCAAGTTTAGTGTTTGGATCGGAGTTTTGATCAACCACTTTATCCAGCCTGTTACTCTTGTTAACCAATTTGTAATCATAAACCAGGTTATCAATAATAGTCGAGCCGCCAATTTTAAACCCTTTCTGCCTCATGGTTTCAATGTTGCCATTGGCGTCGTAAGTCAGGTTGTCTACGCTGTAGTCAATACCAGCCGTCAAATTGTATGAACCGCCTGTTTGCTGCCCAAACACTGCTCCCGTAAGCCTGTTTACATTGTCATAGGAAAAAGTGTACCGCCGCAACTGGCGGTCACCTTCGCTTTGCCATGTTGCTTCACTGATATTTCCATTGAAGTTGCTATTTGCCGCCCCCTGGCTACTTTTATCATAAGTAAGCTCCATGCCGAAATACTGCCGGTTATTTGTACTTCCTAAAAACCCTTTGTTAATCGAAAGCAGCCAATTCCGGACATTATATTCATTGTCCAACTTCGCTAACTCATTTTGGGTGGAATTTGGATCAGTACCCAGCTTTTTCCCTTTTAATCGTCCGAGGGCATCATAAGTATGGCGACTAACATTTTTAAATGCAGGCATCGCCCCGCCATTTACATAGGAGTGTTGAACTTTCTTGTCAACGGCTTCCAGCCGCCAGAGATTATCGTAGGTCATTTTAGTCACGATCACTGTCTCCTGTGTCGCACTTCCTTTATGTTGCTGCCTGAGTACTGTTATAAGCGGTTGCCCACTCCAACTATATTGCGTAGTTGTAATATCCAACCCACCTGTAAGATTTTCCGTAATACTCTGTATTATCCGACCCTTCTCGTCATAATGCAATAGAGAAAATATCCCCCGGCTGCAGTCCGGGGGATTTCCAAATTAAAGGCTGTGCATCATCCTCCCTTCATTACCGGGGATATCCTTAGCCGTTACGCTGATACTGCTGCCAGCGAGGGCCAGATTGGACGCTACTGTGGTATAGGTCCATTTATTCCGGTTGATCGGGTTAAGAATAGCATAGCCTTCTTCCACCAGTTCCCCTGTTGCAGTATGAATACTTACGAAGACTTCAGCCACTCTGAAATCATCTTTGGTTTTAACTACAATCTGAGTTCCGGCAACACCGGTGTATTTACCGGCATCGATGCTTTTCACCACCGGGGCTTTCAGGTAATCGCGGAATGCTGCGTTATAGGCCGTTTTACCTGAAGGGAGATTCCTTTCATACTCTGCCCTTAGTTCAGGGTCAGCAATTGCGCCCTGGGCATATTCTGAGGCTTCTCCAAACCGCTCACGGACTCTTACCTGTCCCTCCGTGGGTTCTGCATCTTTATCAACTTTTGGCAATTTTGCTATATAGGTATCCTCGCCTCTTTTCTTGTAGACGAATTGGTTACCCATTTTACCTCTCGCTTCCTTTACGAGAAGGTTTTCGGTAATTCTCGACATTGGATTCTTTTTTAAAATGATTAAAAATTTTATTACTTTTTCCAATCGCTTCAGAAGGAAAGCCCCGGCGGGGTCACACTTCCCGCTTCAGCCTGTGTGACTCTTCTTAAGCGATTAAAAACCAAAATTAATCAGCAATATCTCACGATTTTTAAGCTTGTGGCGACGGCATGGTAACCCTGGGGCGATGGTATGATAAGTCTGGGGTGAATGTAGTTTGCAGGGGACCTAAAATGGATAGGAACAGTCGACGGCACATCCGTAAACCATGTATTAACCATGTATCAATCATGTATCATCCCTTCTGTAGCAGGCTATTTGATACATGGATAAAGCATGGTTAATACATGGTTAATGCAAGGTTCAGTAATGACTAATTTAAAACCCCACTTATATGAGCCAAAACTACTTTTTAGCCAGGACCGGAGGATTCCTGAAAAGAATAAACTACGACGACATTCATTATTTGGAAACAGCAGACAACTACACGAAAGTGTATACTTCAAATGGCTACGTTTCTGTGCGTATAACTTTTAAACAAGCGCTGGAGGATTTAAAGGAAAGACGATTTGTGCAGGTTCACCGTTGCTATGCCGTTTCTGTTGATAATATCGACCTCATTACCGGCGAAAATATCACCCTTTTATCTGACCCGGAAAATCCTATGCCTTATAACCCAAAGTATCTTAATGCCCTGCTTAAACATGTTAAAGTCCTGGGACCACAATTTGACCTGAATGATGAAGCAGAGGATTAGCAAGGTAAAGACATAATAACTATCAGGCATAAACGAAAAAAGCGCCCCCGTGTTCGGAGGGCGCCATATTTTCAATTTTAAATTTTTTCATGTTAACTTATAAAACCAACACCCACCGTGCTGTTGCTACCTTCGTCTATCAGGATAAAAGTTCCGTTGTTCCTGTTTGAAGCATATGAATCAGCAATAACCGGACGCGCCGTCTTCACTGAAATATAGCCGATCTCATTAAGACCTATCTCTTCAACGCCGTCTATTGTCTGGTAGTCAAGAACGTTGATGCTGCTGAAAAGGTTGGTGACTTTCGCCTTGACCCTGTTGCTGCCGTGTTGCAGAAGATAATTTTTGCCGGCCTTTAGCGGTGTATGGTCAAGCCAGCAGACCTGCGCGGAAATTTCTTTCAGCGGTTCAGGCTGCTGCTCTTTCTTCACGAGCATGTCGCCCCGGCTCAGGTCTATTTCACTGGAAAGTGTTACCACGACACTATCACCGGACTCGGCCTCTTCTATTTCTTCTTCGAAGCGATGAATGCCGGCTATGGTAGATTCCTGCAATGAAGGCATAGCCACCACCACATCACCTTTCCTGAAAACGCCGCTCGAAAGTTTGCCGGCAAATCCACGGAAGTCGTGCCACTGTTCTGATCTAGGCCGGATCACATACTGTACCGGGAAGCGTGCTGGCAGTTGATTCTCCTGCGAATGCCATTCGATGTTTTCAAGGAACTCGAGAATGGATGGTCCTTCGAACCAGGGCATCTGCTTTGACCTTACCGCGATATTGTCGCCATATAGTGATGATGCAGGGATAAACTGGATATGCTGATCCTTGTAATTCGCTTTGCTGAAAAGTTCCTGGAACTGCTCCTTAACGACCTCGAACTGTTGTTCCGTGTAATTTACCAGGTCCATCTTATTGATACAAACTATCACATAAGGGATCCGCAGCAGCTGCGTAATATAAAAATGGCGGTGTGTCTGTTCAACAATGCCGTTACGTGCATCGATAAGGATAATGGCTACCTGCGCATTGCTTGCACCTGTGATCATGTTGCGGGTATACTCGAAGTGACCCGGCGTGTCAGCAATGATGTATTTCCTTTTAGGAGTTGAAAAATAGATGTGCGCCACATCGATAGTGATGCCCTGTTCCCTTTCTGCAATCAATCCATCGGTAAGCAGGGAAAGATCGGTATAATCTACCCCCCTGCGTTTACTGGCCCTTTCAATGGCTTCCAGTTTGTCCTGTGTAATACTGTTGGTTTCATAAAGCAGTCTTCCAATCAGGGTACTTTTTCCATCGTCCACACTTCCTGCTGTTGCAATTCTTACAATATCCATTTTACAATATTAATTAATTATTTAAGCAATTGATTTTACGATGAGGCGGATGCTCCAGATCATTACAATGATGCCCACTCCTATCATCATTGTTTTGGCGGGCAGCTTACCGGCGAGCTTAGCCGAAATCGGCGCTGCAGCGCTTCCACCTATCAGTAATCCTATAACTACGGGCCAGTGGCCAATACCGGCGGTGAAAAAGAAGGTTGCAGCACTTGCCATGGTAATAAAAAATTCGGTAAGGCTTACAGTACCGATAGTGTATCGCGGACTGCGGCCTTTTGAAATCAGTGTACTGGTAACAATCGGCCCCCAGCCTCCGCCGCCGAATGAATCCAGGAATCCACCTGCCCATGCCAGCCAGCCCACATTTTTGATCTTCTTGTTGTTCATGGCTGATAACTGGAATGCCCGGCTGAAGATCTTGAACCCCAGGAACATGGCATACAATGCAATGATAGGCATGAGCCAGTTTCCGGCGTGTTCACCAAGAAGTACCAGTAGGGCCGCTCCTAATATGGCGCCGAGAATTCCGGGGATCACCAGGTGCCTGAACAACTTGCGGTTAACGTTGCCAAAACGATAGTGACTATAACCTGATACACCGGCAGAGAAGATCTCGGAGGTATGAATGGCCGCGCTTACCGAAACCGGGTTCACACCTGCGGAAATGAGACAGGTAGCCGAGGTAACTCCGTAGCCCATTCCAAGCAGTCCGTCTACCAGCTGCGCAAGAAAACCTGCAAGCATAAACAACAGGAACTGGGTGTTGATATATTCTTTCCCGGTTGCCCAGAGTTCGCCAAGTGGTGGCAAAGGAACAGAAGAGAAGATGATATGGCCGACAATCATTGCTGTAAACAGCCAGATAAGTCGTGTAGCGATCTTCTTCCACTTCTTTTCAGCATTAACGACACGGGGATGGTTATTAGCAACGAGGACGCCGGTTATTTCATTCAGTTTTTTGACTTTGTCGGCCAGGTTTCCGTTCATGCGTAACCGAAGTTCCTGCATGTTGTCGAGCACCTGGTCCATTTCAGGGGGAATTGATTCATTCAGTAATTCTTTCAGGCGTTTCGCAACGGTAGGTGATTTACCATTGGTGCTGATAGCAATCTTGAGGTCACCTTTATTCACTATACTACCGAGGTAGAAGTCGCAGAGCTCCGGTGTATCAGCAATATTGGCCAGTACCCCGGAAGCTTCGGCAGCGGCTTTCACATCGGCATTAAGTGCTTTGTCATTGGTTGCCGCAATCACCATATCTTTTTCTGCAAGGTCTGAAGGCTCAAAGGCTTTCTGTACCAGCAGCAACCCCTCATGGTGTGTAGCCATTGCAGTAATGGCATCGCTGATCTCAATAGCAACAAGCGTAATCTTTGCTCCTGGAGCCGAGCGTAGCAAGGAGTTCAGTTTTTCCTCACCAACATAGCCGCCCCCGACTACCAGCACCCGAAGCTGGTCCAGCTTCAGGAAAACAGGATAAAGATTATTTGTGGCCTTGGTTGACATGTTCCTGGTTTATTTAGATACAGTGATAAATTATTTTGCGACCTGTTGGTTTTTACTGAACAATCCGTCAAGTACAACTGTGGTGTAATATAATCCGCCGATTGTCGGACCAGCAGCATACTGGATATATTTTTTATTGAAAACATTTGCTCCGCCTACTTTAACCGTGGCTTTCAGCGCCGGAATACGGTAAGTGATCTGTGCGTCTGTTGTATGGAAACTGGGCACTGTTCCATTTGCAAGTGGACTTTCCCAGAGGAAAGAGGACTGCCATTTCCAGACAATATTGAAGCCCAGGTTCTTAATGACTTCCCTGTTGCCCAGTGCCATATTAAAAGACCATTTTGGCGTATTGAAAGCTGTAACAAATACATCTGATTCCTTATTGGTCTTGATATCATTATAGCTGACGTTCCCTGAAACAGAAAACTTTTTGTAGAACCGGTAGGTAACCGCCAGTGCTGACCCGTAATTACGGTAGGTATTTTTTGCATTGGTAAATACCCTGTACCTGGTCTGCTTTGAACGGTTGGCGGCCAACATATCCAGGACGGCAGCATCCGAACCAACAGTTCCGGAATTTGGAACTGAAACTTCTACCTGGCCCAGGAAACCTGTATAGGTATTGTGATAGAAATCCAGGTCTACGAAGATCCTGCCATCCAGGTAAACGCCCTTATAGCCGGTCTCAAATGACACGATCCTTTCCGGCTGGGTCGGATCCAGGGCTGTAACTTCAAGCAGGTCCCTGTTCTTTAACGCGGCGTCATTGGAATTCATTCCACTATTGACATCCTTATTAACTGCCGCATTAAATGTATTCACCGAAGCGAGAGTATAGGAATTGTCGAGATAGCCGAGTCCTTCGTTGATATAAGATAAACCTCCTACCCTTCTTACGTTTCCATTATTAACAAAGGACAATGCTTCAAACAGGGCCGGAAACCGGAACCCGTTTTGTACGGCGAACCGGAAATTGTGTTCGTCTTTAGGACTATACACCACAGCCGCACGTGGATTGAATTTTGGCTTGAATTCAAGGTTGTGATCAAATCTCAGCGATGCAAATATTTTGAGTTTATCATTGAAGAAGGATTTTGTCACTTGTGTGAAGAATCCATATTTCTTATAATAAACGTTTGATCCGAAGTCGCTTGAATCGGGCACTTTACCGTTTACTTCAACGGGCTTATTCCGATCTTCAATTGGCCTGCTGAAATCAACAAAATTATTCCCGTCAGGAATCACTTCATAAATGCGCACGTCACCACCTACCAGCACGTTGAACCATTTTACCTTATTGCTCAGATCCCATTGCGCATCTGTATGATACATCCGGCTTTTCTGAAGCAGCCATGCACCACCTGTGGCAGGCGCTCCGGCGATGCCGGCGTTTTTATGATCCCAGTTGTTGATGCCGATAATGGTATTCTTTAACTGTTCGAATTCCGGTGTTCCGGCTTCCACCCTACCCTGGTCGGCAAACTGGCGCGCCAGTTTCATTGCCGTGGCAAGATCAACCCCGTTATTAAGGGACTCTTGCAGGTTCAATTTGAATTTATCGCGCCAGGCATTGTTGGACAGGTTGGTCAGGTCAAGGTTGTCAGACAATGGCTTCAGGTTATATGAGTCTCCCGTATTCTCAACTGACACATACGATTTAACCTGGAAATTTTTTCCCTTGATATCAAGATGATGATTCTGTACTATCACATCGTTGAGCTGGATCTTATTCCCCCGTTGGAATACCCCATCCATTTTTCCCACCCTGTATCCATAAGCGAGTTCAAGAGAAGGATTTACGCGGTAATGGAAAGCCGCGTCGGCCTTGATATTTTCAACTATGGGATTTACCAGGTCTTTTTCCCAATAACCCGTTCTGCGCACGAGAAAAGTAGCGGGTGCGCCTTTGTACCGGACACCGCTGACGGTGACAGCATTATTATTTTCATCACCATACCTGTTCCAGGCGTCATAGGCTGCATTGTTTTCGCCATTCAGTTCCGGGTATGCGGGATTGGCAGTGTTCTTATCATTCGGGTTCTGGTCAGTCGTACTACTGGAGAGCCAGTCGGTTCCGCGCATGTAACTGAAGTTCACTTTGAACGCGAATTTCTGGTTGAAGGCTTTTGCAAAGCGGATAGCCGATTCCGTTAGTATGCCGGCATCACGCCCGGTACCACCAACATGGTTCACGCCGGTTTTCTGGTATAAGCTTAAACCCTGGTGCTGAAAAGGACTTTTTGTAATCAGGTTTGCCATGCCATTGATGGCGTTCATACCATATAATGCAGAGGCAGCGCCGGGTGTAACTTCCACGCTGGCGATGTCGAGCTCGGTGGGACCAATAGCATTGCCAAGCGGAACGCCAAGCGTTGCGGCCTGCATGTCGACCCCATCAACCATTTGCATGAAACGGAAGTTGTTAGGGATATTGAAGCCACGTGCATTCGGGATTTTAAAAGTCAGTGACGACGTAGTAAGCTGAATTCCCTTCAGGTTCCCCAGCGCATCGTAAAAAGAAGGCGCCGGAGTTTCTTTGAGTGCGCGGATATCGAGTTTCTCGATGGTTACCGGCGACCTGAGCAGTCGTTCGTTCTGCCTGCTTGCCGTAACAACCACTTCGTTGGCAATCATACTCTGGCTGAAGAGTTGTATGGAAACTTTATCGTTGATCGAACGCAGTGTTACTTCCTTTGGTGCAAAGCCGATGGCGCTGAACTGGAGGGTAAATGGGAATGGCTTGTTGCCAACGATCTTAAATACGCCGGTGCTGTCAGTCATTGACCCGAACTTGCTGTCCAGGATCAGGACGGAAACCCTTTCCAGGGGGTTACCCTGGTCATCCGTTACTTTACCGGAGATCACAAAAGAGCCGTTGAGCTGGGCAACTGCCTGAATTTTTGATATTGTTACCAGGATAGCCAGGAGACACCCATATTTGATTTGCCTGATCCTCATTTTTTTGTTTTTCGATGATTCCTTTTTTTCAATCGCACTACTACTCTAGTTTTTTACTAGAATATTTCATTAAAAAAAATCAGAACCGGGATACTCCCACTATCAGAAGTATCCCTCTTTTTTCCTTTGTTCCATGGCAGCTTCGCTTCGTTTGTCGTCTATCCTTGCTCCTCTTTCAGAGATCTTTGCTGAAAGGATTTCGCGGATAATATCATCGATATTATTTGCAGTGGAAGCAACAGCAGCAGTACAGGTCATATCACCAACCGTGCGGAAGCGAACAATTTCTTCAAACGGTACTTCTTCTTCTGTAGTGTTGAGGAATTCACTGTGAGGCCAGATCATTCCGTCCCTTTCAATTACATTTCTTTTATGCGTATAATAAATTGAGGGTATGGCTATTCCTTCTTCCTTGATGTAGGTCCAAACATCAAGTTCGGTCCAGTTGCTTATCGGGAAAACGCGGACATTCTCTCCCAGGTTGATCTTTCCATTGAGCACGTCGAACAGTTCGGGCCTTTGTTTTTTCGGATTCCACTGCCCGAAATCATCCCGTACGGAAAAGATCCTTTCCTTGGCGCGGGCCTTCTCTTCATCTCTCCTGGCTCCGCCGATACAGGCGTCGAATTTGAATTCCTCGATAGCATCGAGCAGGGTAACGGTCTGTAACACGTTCCTGCTGGCGTATTTGCCGGTTTCCTCTTTCACTTTTCCAGCATCAATACTATCCTGCACATAGCGTACGATCAGTTCTGCTCCTGTTTCCCTTACGAGCCAGTCACGGAACTCGATTGTTTCAGGAAAGTTATGACCTGTATCCACGTGCAGCAGAGGGAACGGGATCTTGCCTGGCCAGAAAGCTTTTTGTGCGAGTCTGACCAGTGTAATAGAGTCTTTTCCACCGCTGAATAATAATGCAGGCTTTTCAAACTGCGCAGCAACTTCCCGCATGATATAGATGCTCTCATCTTCTAACATTCTCGGAAATGCGGGTATTGTTGTTGTTATCGACATACTACTTCAACTTTTCTTCTTTGTTATAAAAATTTATTTGGCGGATTCGTGGTGGAGGCCGCATTCTTTCTGGGATGCTTCCCACCACCACCTTCCGGCCCTGATATCTTCGCCCGGCTCAATCGCCCTGGTACATGGCGCGCAACCGATACTCGGAAATCCTTTATCATGCAGCGCATTGTAGGGTATATTCTGTTCTTCTATAAAGGCCAGCATCTGTTCCAGGGTCCAGTCAAGCAACGGGTTAACCTTGATCAGCTGGTGGGCTTCATCCCATTCAGCGAACGGCAGGTTGTGCCTGTTTTCACTCTGTTCTGCCCTGAGCCCGGTCACCCACACTTTTGCGCCCTTCAATGCCCGGTTAAGAGGTTCAACCTTGCGGATAAAACAGCATTCTTTCCTGTTTTCAACAGACTCGTAAAAACTATTGGCACCTTTTTCAGCCACCATTGCTTCAACCCTGGCCGCATCCGGAAAGAAAACCCTGATGCCTACCTTATACCTGGCCGAAGTGCGATCGAGCAGGTCATATGATTCCTGGAAAAGCCGACCGGTATCCAGCGTAAAAATGTTTACCGGCAGCTGCTGTCGCGCGACCAGGTGAGTGATCACCTGGTCTTCCTGGCCCAGTGAGCTGGAAAACACAACACCTTCAGGAAACAGGCTGCTGATGTGCGCCAGCCTTTCAGCAGCAGTCATCTGTGCAAGGGCGGTATTCAATTCAAAAAGATCCAAAACGCTTTGCTTTAATATTGATTAATACAATCCATCGATGGACAGGTATCTCTCACCTGTATCATAGTTGAAAGTAAGAACAGTACTGCCTTCCGGAATTTCAGCCAGTTTCTTGGAAACTGCTGCGAGAGCAGCACCGCTTGAAATCCCCATGAAGATGCCTTCTTCTTTTGCAGCCCGCTGTGCGAAATTGAAAGATTCATCCTTTCCGACAGCGATGATGCCATCAATTACATCCTTGTTATAAATACCAGGTACGAAGCCGGCACCGATTCCCTGGATTGGATGGGGTGAGGGAGAGCCGCCACTGAGTACGGGTGACAGTTCCGGTTCAACCGCAAATACTTTCAGGTTAGGGAATTTCTCTTTTAGTATTTCAGCGCAACCTGTGATGTGACCGCCGGTTCCGACGCCTGTAATCAGGTAATCGATACCGTTAGGAAAATCGTTCAGGATCTCCTGGGCTGTAGTGCGGCGATGCACTTCAGTGTTAGCAGGGTTATCGAACTGCTGGGGCATCCATCCGTGGGGAGTAGCGGCAACAAGTTCTTTTGCTTTTTCGATCGCGCCTTTCATGCCTTTCTCGCGGGGAGTAAGTTCAAAGCTGGCACCATAGAGGCTCATCAGCCTTCTTCTTTCTATGCTCATGCTTTCAGGCATAACCAGGATGAGCTTATATCCTTTAACCGCGGCTACCATTGCGAGACCGATACCGGTGTTGCCGGAAGTGGGCTCGATGATGACACTGTCTTTATGGAGAATCCCTTTCTGTTCAGCGTCTTCAATCATGGCCAGGGCGATCCTGTCCTTGATACTGGCACCCGGATTGTTCCTTTCCAGTTTTACATAAACATTGTGGGAATTGCCAAAAATGCGGTTCACCCGTACGTGGGGTGTGTTTCCAATTGTTTCGAGAATGTTTGAAGCAACCATATGTTTTGTTTGAGGTGAGGGGTTTCAGGTTAATTAAATGACCCAGTTCAATGGTTCAGCAAAATCCTTTTTGTTTTTAACTGTGATTATCGGCTGGTGATATACTACACTTTGTGGTGGTACGCTTTCAACTATAAAGCAGTTACCGCCTATAATGCTGTCGCGCCCGATTACTGTCTTGCCACCAAGAATCGTACTGTTCGCGTATACGATAACGTTATCTTCAATTGTCGGATGTCTTTTCACTTCCGCTTCTTCTTTCTTTACCGCCAGCGCCCCTATTGTTACACCCTGGTAGATCTTCACATTCCTGCCCAGTACGGAAGTTTCCCCGATAACCACTCCGGTTCCATGGTCAATCATAAAAGGTACGCCTATGGTAGCTCCGGGATGAATGTCTATCCCGGTTATGGAATGCGCCCACTCTGAAATGATCCGGGGTACCAGAGGTACCTGAAGCCGGTAAAGCACGTGTGCTACGCGATAAGCGGTAACAGCCATAAACCCCGGGTATGTCAGTACAACTTCTTCTAAAGATTTTGCAGCAGGGTCGAATTGCTGAAGCGCACGGGCATCTTCCATCAGGTGTTCTTTAATGCCCTCGAGCGAAGAAAAAAACAGGTCATTCACACTTTCCTTATCCAGTTTGTATGTCTGGTTGAATGCAAACAAAATTTCCAGCAACTGGTTCTTCAGGTTGTCGAGTTTTTTCCTGTGACGTGCTTCATAGGTCCTTTCATTCTCCACTACCGGGAACAGGTAATCGACCAGGTCCTGCGCGAAATCGATCACCTGCTTTTTCTTCGGAACCGAAGAACTCAGTATATAGCCGTGTATCAATGTCATATCCAATGTTTTCACGCGATCTGCTGTTTGAATTGTTTTTGAATATCAGCAAACCAGTCAAGCTCCTGGTGATACCGTACTACGTCTCCAACTATGATCAACGCAGGGGTACCGACGGCGGCAGCTGCGACCTGGTCATTTATTTCAGACAAAATACCTGAAATAACGCGTTGATGCAATAGCGTGCCGTTCTCCACAACGGCGACAGGAGTATGTGGTGATTTGCCTGCTGCAACGAGGTTTTCGGTTATCAGCTGAAGGTTTTTCACACCCATATAAAACACAATCGTGCCTTCAAAAGCTGCCAGCATTTTCCAGTCGAAATTCAAGCCTTTTGTGCTACCCTTTTTGGTATGGCCGGTTACAAACAGGACCATCTGCGATGCATCCCGATGTGTAAGCGGAATGCCTGAGTATGCACCTGCTGCAAGGCTGCTGGTAACGCCGGGTATGATCTCAAAGGAAATACCGTTTTCTTTAAGGAAAGATGCTTCCTCTGCTCCCCTTCCGAAGATCAGTGGATCGCCGCCTTTCAGCCTGACTACCTGTTTTCCCAGCTTTGCATGTTCAACCATAGTCTCGTTAATCGTTTCCTGGGTAACAACCGAACAATAAGGCATTTTTCCCACAGAGATCCTGAGTGCATCGGGGCGTGCCCAGGACAGGATCTCGGGATTCACGAGATTGTCGTAAAGGATCACGTCTGCCAGTTCCACAACGGCTTTTGCCCGGAGGGTTACAAGATTGACGTCACCCGGTCCGGCTCCCGTGATATACACTTTTCCATATTGTCCGTTTACTGCATTCATGTTAATCCGGCGTTGTGATATATTCAGTTCAATTGTTCGTATGGTTCAACATTTGCGAGCAGCTTCGACCATTTATTCCAATCGGCACCGTCCTTTTGCTGCTGGCGGATGGACCAGGCAAGCTGGCGCAGAATGTTGGCAGACAACTCCTCGCCGAAACGGGAAAGAGTCGCACTGTCAACTTCGGGATGCTTCTCCGCATAATCCCTGACCTGTCTTTCCTTAAGTTGTTGCATCAGCAATTTCCATTGCTGCAACGTCTTTCCGATCCACTGGTCTTCCTTCCATGTGGCAAGTTCAGACATTGCTGACCAGATCAGTTGCATCGCATCATCGATCGCTTCTTTTCTTTTCTCCAGTGTCTCTTTGCGGATGGCTGCAATATGACTCAGGTTATACACATAGTTATTTGCATTCTCGGCAGTGTCTGCAACCTGGAAAGGCATGGACAGGTCTACAACCAGGCGCTTTGCTGAAGGTGCAGTTCTTTCTGCCCCATAATTCAAAAGCGGTTCCTTATTGCGGATTGCCACCATAACAACCGAAGATGTCCGGTAACTGTGTTCAAGCTGGTCGGTAGTAACTACGTTTAATCCCAGTTTCACGGCCAGCTTCCTTGCTTTTATCGTACTCCTGTTCCAGATGCTGATGTTACTGAAACCTTTGTTCACCAGGATCTCCGCAACCAAGGCTCCGGTTTCCCCGGCGCCCAGTATCAGCACGCCATTGCTGCTTTCAGCAGGATACTCAGTCACAAAAGATCCGGCAAGTGCAACTGCGATGGATGCAATGGACTGGTGGCCTTTATTTATATCTGTCAGGTTCCGGATACTCTTACCTGTTTCAAATGCTTTATGGAAAATCCTGTTCAGCCATGGTGAGGTAAGGTTTGCCGTTACCGCATTTTTATAAGCCAGTTTCAACTGACCAAGAACCTGGTCTTCACCTGTGACAGCCGAATCCAAACCGGCAGCTACTTTCAGCAGGTGCAGGATTGCTTCATCTTCAGTATATATATAAAACCCTTCTGTCTTTTCGGTCAGCCCGAACTGTTGGAGCATCAGCCTTTCCGCCCTCTTCCTGCAATGCACGGGTATATCTGCATATATTTCAACACGATTGCAGGTACTCACCCAAACTATACCGGTAAAGGCGCCTGAGATCGAATTGCCTGACGCAGCCTCTTCTGCAAGACCGGCATATTTTGCCAGCATGTCGAAGCCTGCGCTGTAATAACTTATGCCTGCAACTGCTATCATACTCAGTTATGATGAAAGTCAGATGATGAATAATTATGCCTGATCAGTTCCTTTCTCACCAGGTAATCCCCGAAATGTTCGTCGGGATTGCGTTCTTTCGCATATTGACCAAGAATAGGATCAAGCGTTTCCAGGATCTCTTCTTCATTTAGTGCTTCCCTGTATAGTACATTCATCCTGTCGCCATTAAAGGATGCGCCAAGGTAAAGATTATATTTACCGGGAGCCCTGCCTACAAAACCTATTTCGCCAAGGTAAGGGCGACCGCAACCGTTCGGGCATCCGGTCATCCGGATGGTGATAGGTTGCTCTCCGATACCATGGTTATCCATTAATACATGGATTTTATCAATCAGGGAAGGAAGATAACGTTCTGCTTCGCTGTTTGCAAGTGGACAAAGATTCAATGCCACGCAGGCAATGGAATGCTGGTGCAGGCTGCTCACTTCCTGGTGGGCAGTAAGTCCGTATTCATCCAGTAACTGCTGTACCAGCGGCTTCTGCTCCTCTGAAACATTCCCGATCACCACATTCTGGTTCCCCGTGAGGCGGAAATCTCCACCTTCGAGCATGTCTGCGATTGCCCTCAAGCCTTTACGTAACTGGAAGCGTTCTGTATCTTTCACGCGTCCGCCCTCGATGTATAGCGTATTGTACCACCTGCCATTCACACCCTGGATCCAGCCATAGCTGTCACCATTCGTTGTAAAGACAAATGGCTTTGCCGGTTCAAGTTCGTAACCAAGCCTGCGGTGCAGTTCTTCCTTCACAAAGTCCAGTCCCACACGATCTATAGTATACTTGAATCTTGAGTTCTTCCTGTTTTCCCTGTTACCGTAGTCCCGCTGGATGGTAACCAGCTTTTCGCATACATCGGGCACATTTTCGGTTGGGATAAAACCGATCACATTGCCAATGCGGGGATACGTGCTTTCGTCACCGAAAGTCATTCCCATTCCACCACCAATGGTAACATTGAAACCGAGTAACTGGCCATTATCTTCAATGGCGATGAGGCCGACATCGTGAGCATAAACGTCCGTATCGTTGTAGGGAGGAATGGCAAAAGTGATCTTGAATTTGCGGGGAAGATAGGTTTTGCCGTAAATCGGCTCTTCCACCGGTGCTTCTTCATCCGGGCCAACCACCTGGTCTTCATTCACCCATATTTTATAGTACGCCGTAGTTTTCGGTGTCAGGTGATCGCTTACTCTTCGCGTCACTTCCTGGACAGCGTCATGAACGGCAGATGTGTGCGGGTTCACCGTATTCATCACGTTCCGGTTAACGTCGCCACAGGCCGCAATGGAGTTCAACAGGGAAGCATTTATCTCCTTGATCGTCTGCTTCAGGTTGTGTTTATAGATATTGTGCAGCTCAAAGGCCTGGCGGGTCGTGAGCTTCAGAGTTGGCATACCATATTTTGTGGCCAGGTCGTCAATCACCTGCCACTGTTGCGGAGTGGCAATTCCACCCGGCACCCTCACGCGGATCATAAAGGAATAAAGCGGTTCGAGCTTCTGTCCTTTTCTTTCCTTATCCAGCTCCCTGTCACTTTGTACATAGCTGCCATGGAATTTGATGAGCTGCTGATCCTGTGCATACAGGTTACCGGTAACTTCATCCTTGAGGCTATCCTGGATAGTACCCTCGAGGTACTTGCTTTTCTCCTTTATATGTTCAACTTCGCTGAGTTTGGATTTATCCTGGTTCAGAGACATAATTCAATCCGTTTGTGGTTTAATCAATATACATCTTCCTGGTACCTGCCGGTCTTCACCAGTTGTTTTACATATTCCGTGGCTTCTTCCTGGCTGAGCCGGCCTTGTTCGCTGACAATATTAATAAGCGTTTGCTTAACATCCTTTGCCATTCTTTTGGCATCGCCGCACACATAAAAATGTGAACCGCCCTGGATCCATTCGTACAGTTCGGCTGCATGTTGCTGCATCCTGTGCTGTACATAAAGCTTTTCCTTACCATCGCGGGAAAACGCGGTATTCATGCGAGTCAGGGCACCCTGTTTCAGAAAACGCTGCCATTCAGTCTGGTAGAGGAAATCTGTTGTGAAGTGCTGGTCGCCGAAGAACAGCCAGGTGTTACCCGAAGCGGAGGTTTCAGCCCGCTCTTCAACAAACGCCCTGAATGGGGCGATACCTGTACCCGGACCAACCATGATCACGCCGGTGTCGCCATTTTCCGGCAAGCGGAATGATTCATTTGTTTCGATGAAAACCGGAACCTGGGTACCGATCTCCAGGCGGTCGGAAATAAAGTTAGATGCCACCCCGCGGTGTTTACGGCGGTTTGTTTCATATTCCACGCGACTCACGGTGATGTGTACTTCATCGGGATGAGCCTGGAATGAACTTGAGATGGAATAAAGCCGCGGCTGCAACTGCAATACGATATTCGCCAGTTGGTCGGCGCTGATATTGGCCGGGAATTGCTGAAGTATATCCCATACATCACGACCATATACAAACGAAGAAAGGGATTGCTTGTCGTTGAGTATATTCTTCAACGCATGCGCATCAGCAGGATCATTGATGTAAGGCAGGTAAGCTGTAAGGAATGAACCGCTAATTGTGGTTAACTCGGCCTTCTGCTTAAAGAAATCCGTGAGCGTATATGGGGTATCCTTAAAGACGATGGTTGCGGCGGCATCCCATTTTTTAAATCGGATCAGGCCTTCAACAAAAGAAGCTTCGTTTTCCACCCAGAGGCCTACTGTATCACCTGGCTGGTAGCTCAGTCCGCTTTCTTCCAGTGAAAGTTCAAGATGGTAGGTTTCCTTGGCGGAGCCCCTGCCATTGAGTTTGATCTTTTCCAGCACGGTCGCCTTGAAGGGATTTTTGCGGGTGTATTGAACTGCAGGTTTGGCAGCAGGAATGGTTCCGTTAACAGACGGATGGCCATTGGAAGCTGCTTTATCCGTTGATGTGCCAAATGTTTCCTGGAGTTTGGAAAGAACTGCATCTGTCCATACTTCCGCGGTTTCTTCAAAGTCAACATCCGCTTCCACCCTGTCGAGCAAACGTGTCGCCTGCAGTGTACCCAGGCGGCTATCGAAGTCGCGCCCGGTCTGGCAATAACTCGCATAGCTTTTATCGCCGAGTGCGAGCACTGCGAAACGGGTATCTTTCAGTTGCGGTGCCTTACGGTTATTGATAAAAGCATGCAGGTCTTCGGCAGCAGGCGGAGGATCTCCTTCACCATGTGTACTAACGATAACAAGAAGCCATTTTTCATCCTTCAGGCGGGCACCCTGGTACTGGTTCATGTCCTGCAGCACTGCAGTAAACCCGCGTGCGATCAGTTTGTCGTGAAGGTTTTTGGCTACTTTTTTACTGTTGCCGCTTTTGGAACCAAACAGGACGGTAATGGAATCCTGCGATGACAGAGGTTCGGTGGTAAGTGATTCATGGGTAACCGGGATGCGGTTAATCAACTGTAACAGCTGTTGGTTGCTGTGCTGGAGGCCGGTAAGATAGCCTGCCAGCCATTGCAGCTGCTGGGTGGAAAATTTTTGGATCAATTCCTGCACCTGTTCCTGTTCCTTCTTTGAAAACAGGCCGGCAGGCAGGGCTAAACTCGCCATACTCATTACAGTGGTTTTATAAAAATGCCCTTCAATCGGAAGGGCGCTTACTAAAATTCGTTGGTCTACAGTGAAACGCCACCCGTTATACGCGCTTTGCAACAACAACTAAAACGTATGGTGGACCGTCTCATAAGACAAATTTAATAATATATCTCATAACTCCTATAATATTACTAGGAATTTTTAGCAGCGTAAACAAGTAGCTGAAAATCAATCAAAATACTATTAAATATTAGATTAAAGTGAC
>NZ_JSVC01000017.1 GCF_000814475.1 Flavihumibacter solisilvae
TTCCATGTACCGGCAACCACACATGTACTGCATGATGTATCACTGTCAGTATATAAAGGTGAATTTGTTACCATAATGGGAAAATCCGGCTGCGGTAAGTCGACTTTGTTGTACCTGTTATCCACCCTGGATACTGACTATGAAGGTACCGTCACAATAAATGGTGTGCAGGTAACCGGATTGAATGAGAACGCAATGGCCGTCTTCAGGAACGCACATATCGGCTTTGTTTTCCAGTTCCATTTTCTCCTCCCGGAATTTACCGCCCTTGAAAATGTGATGTTGCCTGCATTGAAACTCGGAAAATCAGATGAAGAAACGGTCTGTGAACGTGCCATGCACAGGTTGCGGCAAATGGATATGCATGAACACGCAAATAAATTGTCGGGCAGGTTATCCGGAGGTCAGCAACAAAGGGTGGCAATTGCGAGGGCTTTGATCAATGATCCAATGATTATAATGGCTGATGAACCGACAGGCAACCTGGATTCTGCCAACACAGGTATCATCTTCGATATCTTTAGTCAATTGGTGCAGGAGGGCAACACAATAATTACAGTTACCCACGATCATGATTTTGCGAAGAAAAGTAATCGGATTCTCCAGATGGCTGATGGCAGGATCCTGTCTTAAAAAAGTGGTCCCGTCCAAACACGCGACGGGACCATGACCAGACCAACAACAACTATTTGACTGAAATCTGCTTTGTCAAACCTGTCTTTTTGGCCACTTCGGTTTTAGGCAGTGTTATCCGTAACACGCCATCATCATAGACTGCTTCAATTTTGTCTTTGATCACTTCTTCCGGCAATGTGAAGCTGCGACTGAAGGATGTATAGCTGTACTCTTTACGGGTATAACGTTCATCTCTGTCTTCTTTCTTTTCTTCTTTTTCGCAACTTATTGTCAGCATATTATCTTCAACGCTGATGTTGAAGTCACTTTTCTTCAGACCGGGCGCTGCCACTGACACTTCAAAATGATTTTTATTTTCCACAATATTAACCGCAGGGGTTGTTATTGATTTACCCAAGCCTGGCCAATCATTCCAGGGTCTGAAAAAATCATCAAAAAATGCGGGGAACAGTTCTCCACGCCTGATTAATTCTTTTGGTGTCATATGAATTTCAATTTTAAGGTTGTGGATATTATGTCATCCCGAATATAGTTACACAATAAGCCCCCGGCTATGTCCAGTATCAACCCGGGAAATGAGATTGATCAATAAAAAATATTCTTTTCTTTTTTACATTTTTCTATTTGATTTTTCGATTTTCACTAGATTTGTATAAGCGCTTATATAAATAAAACCAATCCCTTGTCATTTTACCAGAATACCGGCGTCCTCGTGTTTGGCAGTCGTCTGCGCCGGCTTAGTGAATCCTTTCTCGCCGATGTAAACCGTACCTATCGCCATCTTGGTATCCGGTTTGATGCCGCCTGGTTCCCAATCTTTTATATGCTTTCCCGCAAAGTGGCCGTTTCCATCCGGGAGATCTCGGAGGAACTGGAAGTATCGCATTCCGCAGCCAGCCAGCTCATCAGCAAACTGCAGGAAAAAGGCCTGATCCGGTCGGTTACCGATAAATCGGACGCACGCAAGAAAAAAGTAACGTTTACATCAAAAGGCCAGAAGCTGCTCGAGCAGGTGCTGCCGGTTTGGGAGGCTTTGCAGAAGGCTATGGATGAAATGTTCCGTGACCTGCCGCAGGGAAAACTACTGATGGGAGCCATCAGCGAAACAGAACAGGCGTTCCTGGACTCAAGTATTTTCAACAGAATAGAAAAACATCTTAAATGAGCTATATTTTCCAATATGGAATTGACCACCTGACTGTGGGAACTGCACTGGATATCTGCACCGGTCGCATAAAGGCGGAACTGGGTAAAGAATCCACTGTGAAAGTATTAGCTAGTGAAGCTGCTGTTGCAAAGATAGTCGCCGATAATCGAACCGTCTATGGTGTGAATACCGGCTTCGGTATTCTCGCAAATACGTCCATTTCAGAAGAAGATACCCGCACGCTTCAATATAAGATCCTCCAGAGCCATAGTGTAGGCGTGGGTGATCCCATTTCGCCTGAACTCTCTAAGCTTATGCTCATTACAAAAGTTCATGCGCTGGCCCGGGGTTATTCAGGTGTGCAGTTGTCAACCCTGCAACGGCTTTGCTGGCACATTGACAATAATGTGATTCCGGTTGTCCCCGAAAAAGGAAGTGTTGGCGCAAGCGGTGATCTTGCACCTTTATCACACCTGTGCCTGCCATTAATCGGGTTGGGAGAGGTTTACCTCCATGGCCGCAGGGTACCCACCGCTGAGGCACATCTTGAATATGGAATTGAACCGGTAATGCTCGGGCCAAAAGAAGGCCTCGCATTAATCAACGGAACACAGTTCATCCTGGCACATGCGGTGAAAGCCGTCGAGAGGCTGCTAAATTGTCTCGACGCCGCCGATATCATCGGTGCAATGAGCCTGGAAGCACTGACTGGTACCAAAGCCCCCTTTGATGCACGGCTCCATTCACTAAGGCCCTTTGTGGGTAACAGTCTCGTCGCCCAACGCCTCAGGCTCTTACTTGAGAACTCAGCGATTATGCAGAGCCATATCGACTGTGGTCGCGTGCAGGATCCCTATTCTCTCCGTTGTATGCCGCAGGTACATGGGGCATCCCGGAATGCGTGGCTTCACCTGAAAGAACTGACAGAAACGGAACTCAATTCAGTTACTGATAACCCCATCGTATTTGACGCCGATTATACGGTGAGCGGGGGAAACTTCCATGGTCAGCCGCTTGCACTGCCACTCGATTACAATTGTTTCGCCGCTGCGGAAATTGGAAATATTTCAGATCGTCGCTGTTACCTGTTGCTGGAAGGGAAATGGGGACTGCCATTGTTACTAATGAACAATGTTGGCCTCAACAGCGGATTCATGATCCCTCAATACACGACTGCAGCGCTGGTTACGGAAAACAAGACATTGTGTTTCCCTGCGAGTGCAGACAGCATTCCCACCTCGCTGGGACAGGAGGATCATGTCAGCATGGGCAGTATCAGCGGACGGAAATTGAACAGGGTTATCGACAACCTGGAATATATTCTCGGCATAGAACTGATGAGTGCAAGCCAGGCAATTGAATTCAGGCGGCCATTGAGAAGCAGCCCGATCCTCGAATTTGCACATGAGCATGTACGTAAACATGTCGGCTTTGCTAATGAAGACCGCATTTTTGCCCGTGATATCGACATGCTCACAGCCATCATCCGCGACGGATCGCTGGTGAAAAATGTCCGGAACTTTGCCAGCGGATCCGGGATAAAACTCAATGAAGGATTTGAAAATTTTCAACTATAAAGTAATCAATTATTAACATGGAAACCATTACCAACAGGCGTTATGATGCCGTGAAGTACAAGACACCGGTGGGACCGGAGCGCAGTTGTAAAGGCTGGGTGCAGGAGGCCGCGCTTCGCATGCTGCTCAATAACCTGAATCCTGATGTAGCGGAAAGGCCGGACGACCTGATCGTATATGGAGGAAGGGGCAAAGCGGTCCGCAACTTTGAGTCGCTGGACCTCATCATCAAAGCACTGAAGAATCTTGAAAATAATGAATCGCTGCTCATCCAGAGCGGGAAGCCGGTTGGTATTCTGCGGACGCACGAAGATGCGCCGCGCATCCTGATCTCCAATTCGCAGCTCGTGCCGAAATGGGCCACCTGGGAACATTTTGACGAGCTGGAGAAAAAAGGCCTGATGATGTATGGTCAGATGACCGCGGGATCGTGGATTTATATAGGATCACAGGGTATTGTGCAGGGCACCTACGAAACATATGCTGCCGCTGCTGATAAACACTTCAATGGTACACTGAAAGGAACGCTCAATGTTACAGCTGGTCTCGGTGGAATGGGCGGCGCACAACCGTTGGCAATCACCATGAATGAGGGCGTTGCACTGATCGCAGAAGTGGAGGAATGGCGGATCGACAAACGACTGGAGACCCGTTACCTCGATGAGAAGATGACAGATATTGATGCTGCCATCGACCGCGCACTCGAAGCACGTGCGAAAGGCGAGGTGCTGAGTATTGGGGTTTTATGTAATGCTGTTCACCTGCTTGAACGGCTCATTTCCCGCAACGTGGTTCCGGACACGCTGACTGACCAGACCTCGGCACACGACCCGCTGATCGGTTATATTCCTCATACATTAACTGTCGGACAGGCGAATGTGTTGCGTCATGATCATCCTGATCAGTATCTCAAACACAGTTATAACAGTATGACCCTGCATGTAGAGCACATGCTTACACTGCAGAAAATGGGTGCGATAACATTTGACTACGGGAATAATATCCGTGCCCGCGCCCAGGAACATGGCTTACAGAATGCATTTGATTTTCCGGGCTTTGTTCCGGCGTATATTCGTCCACTCTTTTGCGAAGGCAAAGGGCCATTCCGCTGGGCGGCACTTAGCGGTGATCCGGCAGATATCGCAGTAACAGACGAACTCATTGCAGGTATGTTCCCGGAGAATAAGAGCCTGCAACGCTGGCTGAAACTGGCGAAAGAGAAAATTGCGTTCCAGGGACTGCCGGCTAGGATCTGCTGGCTTGGACAGGGTGAACGGGAGAAAGCCGGACTCGCTTTCAATGAATTGGTGCGTACGGGGAAAGTGAAAGCGCCGATTGTAATTGGCCGTGATCACCTCGACACCGGGTCAGTTGCGAGCCCGAACCGCGAAACGGAAGCAATGCTCGACGGCAGCGATGCTGTCGCTGACTGGCCCTTGCTGAACGCCCTGGTGAATACGGCAGGCGGCGCTTCGTGGGTAAGCCTGCATCATGGAGGTGGTGTAGGTATGGGATATAGTATTCATGCAGGAATGGTGATCGTCGCCGACGGAACGGAAGCAGCCGAAGCCAGGCTGGCACGGGTGTTGCGCAATGATCCCGGTATGGGCGTAATCCGCCATGCAGACGCGGGTTACGATATTGCAAAGGATACAGCCCGCCAACATCGTTTAGACCTGACCGATAGGTTGGGTAAGTAGAATAATAAAGCAGTCTGAAACAATGATCAATAGCATCAACGACTTTCACAGGATTTTTTTTATCGGAATCGCAGGTACCGGGATGAGTGCCATTGCACAATACCTCAACGGCACAGGCAAATCCGTTAGCGGGAGTGACCGTTATTTCAAAAATGGTGAGCCCAATGAGACCCGGCAGAAGCTGGAAGTGGAGGGCATCCTTTGCTTTGAGCAGGACGGAACCGGGATCAATGAAAAAACAAACCTGGTCGTTGTGTCTGCAGCTGTTGAGGAAACAGTACCGGAAGTGCAGAAAGCCAGGCAGCTGAATATTCCCATTATAAAAAGGAGTGAATTGCTGGCGCTGATTGCGAAAAGCCGCAAAACGATCGCTGTTGGCGGAACATCCGGTAAGTCGACAACCAGCGCCATGCTGTTTGATATACTACAGTTTGCCGGCATGGAGCCGAGCATTATCAGCGGTGCCGGGCTTGTAAGCATCATCAGGGAAGGAAAGATCGGGAATGCAAAAGTCGGGAACGGCGAGTTGCTGGTAATAGAAGCGGATGAAAGCGATGGATCGATAGTTCAGTACTATCCCGAGACGGGCTTGCTACTGAATGTTGACAAAGACCATAAGGAGATCGATGTGTTGATGGATGTGTTCCAAACTTTTAAAAATAACAGCAGCCGGTTTGTTGTAAACCAGTCCCACCCGCTTGCTGCCTCATTGTCACAGGAGCTTACGCAGGACTTCTGTCACCACGACCATTGTGCCGCAGGATATGTAGCACGTGATTTCCGGCAGTCAGGACTTGCTATAACCTTTTCCATCAATCACGTTCCTTTTGAACTGAGCGTGGTGGGACGACACAATATGGAGAATGCACTTGCAGCCAGTACTATTGCGAACCAGGTGGGAGTAGACCTTGCAACATGTGCGGATGCCCTGCAGCGTTATGAGGGAATTTATCGTCGCCACCAGGTAATGGGAAATAAAAATGGTGTATGGCTGATTGATGATTATGCACACAACCCGGCCAAATGTGCGGCCAGTATCGAAGCTTGCCAGCCGATAGCACCGAAAGTGATCGCCTGGTTCCAGCCGCACGGGTATGGCCCGACCCGATTCCTGAGGAATGATTTCGTTGAAGAGATCAGCCGTGTGTTGCGCCCGCAGGATGAGATCTGGATGAGCGAAATATTTTATGCCGGCGGTACTGCAACAAAAGATATTTCGGCGAATGACTTGATCCAGGACATAAGGGCAAAAGGTAAGAATGCATTCTTCGTTGAAAACAGGAACGAATTATTACAACACTTGCGGTCACACCTGACCGAAAACTGCGTTTTGCTGCTGATGGGAGCACGTGATCCTGGTCTTGAGGCATTTGCAACCAGTGTCTGGAATGAATTATAACTATGGCCACTCTTTTTACCAATATTTCGGCGCTGGCAGGGACTTACGATGCCGGTGAAGGTCTCGGGGGACCGCTTCGCAGTGACGCACTGGCTACACTTCCCATAATGCAGAACGCATTCCTGCTTGTGGAATCCGGCCGCATTGTGTCCTTCGGCCCAATGGATTTAGTTCCAGTTGGCATTCCTGACCATGACATCATTGACGCCGATGGCCGGATCATTCTCCCGGCCTGGTGCGACAGTCATACCCACCTGGTATTCGGTGCCAGCCGTGAGAACGAATTCATTGATAAAATCAAGGGCCTCAGCTATGCGGAGATTGCTGCCAAAGGTGGCGGGATCCTGAACTCGGCTGCCCGGTTAAATGGCATGTCGGAAGACGAGTTGTTCCGGTTGGCTGTTGAAAGATTGCATGAAGCTGCCCGCCTTGGTACCGGGGCAATTGAGATCAAAAGCGGATATGGGTTAACGGTAGAAGGTGAGCTGAAGATGCTGCGGGTGATTAAAAAACTGAAACAAAAATCGGCACTTTCAATAAAAGCAACTTTTCTTGGAGCCCACGCATTTCCGCCGGAATACCGCGACAACCACGAAGGCTACCTGCGACTGATAGAAGAGGACATGCTACCTGTGATCGCCCGGGAACAACTGGCAGACTATATCGATGTTTTTTGTGAGCACGGATTTTTTTCACCCCAGGAAACTGAGCGGATCTGCCTGGCAGGTGCCCGGTATGGATTACGACCGAAGATCCATGCCAACCAACTAAATCTTTCGGGCGGTGTGCAAACCGGCGTAAAAATGAATGCGCTTTCCGTAGATCACCTGGAGACTATGGATGAGGATGCCATCCGTAGCCTGGCTGGTTCAAATACTATCGGCACATTGTTGCCAACAGCCGCATTTTTCCTGCGGATGCCCTTCCAGCCTGCACGTCAACTGATCGACGCTGGCTGTGCGATCGCGATTGCAACCGATTTCAATCCCGGTTCGTCACCGAGCTTCAATATGAATCTTGTTATGGCCATGAGTTGTATCCAGATGAAAATGCTACCGGAAGAAGCGATAAACGCTGCTACGATCAATGGCGCCTATGCGATGGGACTTGAAGCCGAGCATGGCTGTATCCGTGTAGGCAATCATGCAAATCTCATCCTGACCCACCGGATTCCTTCGCTGGCCTACCTGCCATATGCGTTCGGAACAAACCTCGTGGAAACCGTAATGATCAAAGGTGAATTTATCTGAATTGGTTATATTCATTCTTAAATTCAACGATCGTGGCCATACCCCATTTCAGGTTTTATAATAAGCAGGACATACTTTACTTAACCCGTTTACGCCGGTTTGAAACCAAACTGGGCGAGCGGGTAGAGGTACTGACAGGACCCGACCAGTTCGAGGAAGAATTGCGAAATTCGCCTGTACAGTTTGTTTTATTCGGCATCCCGGAAGATATTGGTATAAAGGCAAACTATGGTAAAGGTGGTGCAGACTCTGCCTGGCTTCCATTTCTTTCCGCATTCCTGAATCTCCAGAGCAGTGATTTTCTTACAGGAGAAGAGGTGATGTTACTGGGGCACTTCGATTTCGGCGACCTGCAGTACCTGATAGAAAACCACGCCCAGGGCGAAGAGGAAAAAATAGAAGCGTACCGGCACGCCGTTCAGCAAATAGACGAGGAAGTGGAGTTTGTTGCCAAGCAGATCGTTGCCGCGGGTAAAATTCCCATTGCCATCGGCGGTGGTCACAACAATGCCTACCCGCTGATCAAAGGCAGCGCAAAAGGCCTGCTCAAAAACGGCAAGATCCCGATCGCCCAGATTAATGCCATCAACCTGGATGCCCACACTGATTTTCGTCCTGTCGAAGGGCGACACAGCGGTAACGGCTTCCGCTATGCAGAAGAGGATGGCTATCTTCAGAAATATTGTGTGATCGGCGTTCAGGAAAACTACCTGCAACAGAATGTTTGGTTGGATTTTGTCAACAATCCATTCCTCGACATGATCACTTTTGAAGACATCTTTATTCACGAAAAACGCAACTTCATACAGGCAGTATCCCATGCCACCAGCTTTACAGAGGATGGTTATTGCGGGATCGAGCTGGATCTCGATGTTGTGGAAAATGTACTGACCAGTGCTGTTACGCCGTCGGGTATCTCAACCCTCCAGGCACGCCAGTATATTACCATGGCCGCCAACCACACCCAACCGGCATACCTGCACATCTGCGAAGGCGCTGCCCAACTTTCCGATGGCCGCAAATGCGATACGACGGGAAAACTGATCAGCTACCTCGTAACTGATTTCCTGAAGATGGAAACATTCGCAAAATGATAGAGAGATAAATGATTGGGATGCTGACTATCTTCCACAGTGAAAGGGAATTACTCAGCTCTGCATGAACTGGCATAGTTTTCACGCGTTAACAAACTAAAGGAGGTCAATATGCCGAAAATTGAAAAGTTTGCGGAAGAGGCCCACCGGTTTTATAACAAGGTAGCCAAAGAGTGTGGCACCCCACAGGATGTAAAACACGCAAGCCGGGTAACGAGAGCCGTCCTGCATACTTTGCGGGACCGGATTTCAATCGAAGAATCCATGCACGTAATTGCTAACCTGCCCATGATCCTCAAAGGAGTTTATGTAGACGGTTGGAAGATCAACAGGAAGGATAACCGCATTGAAACATTAGATCAGTTCCTTGACCAGGTACGCGAACACACCAGCGGTGATCCCAGCCGCGATTTCGGCAGCCAGCAGAAGGCCCGGAACACAGTGAAGGCGGTTCTCCATGTCTTACGAAAATATATCGATGATGGCGAACTTCGGCACATCCAACAGCAACTGCCTCCCGGCGTTGCAATTCTTTTTGACGAGTCTTAATTTTCCCGGGTCCTTAAAATTGGCCACGTGAAAACCGGAATCCCAGGTTTACATAATTTTTCAGCACATTACTTTGATCCGAATACATGAACGAGAATTCCAGCGGACCGATAGGAGAGTCGATCCCTAACGTTAAGCCATACCCGCTGAGCAGGTTGTTGTTGAAATCGTCAAACTCTTCCTTAAGAAAAGAATGGTACATCAGGTTGAAAGTGGCTGCGGCATAAAGGCTGCCGGTGAACTGGTAACGGTAATTGATACCTCCCTTGAGGAGGCTGTTGGCGCGGACAGATGCATCCTGCAACCCGGTAAATGATACCTGGTTACGCATGATGGGTAACATGCCTCCAACGAGAAAGTCATGGAAAAGAAATTGCGTCGTGTTGAAATTTGCGGCGCCTTCGCCCGTGATGGTAAGGTGATGACGCGGGTGTAATTGGACAACCTTCCGCGCCTGAATGCGAAGGCGGAAGAATGATTTGAAGTCAATTCCCAGCGAATCAATGTTGAGTATGGGAACCCCGCCGGATTTAAAGACCGCATCGGGGTTCTGGCCGAAGATATATGATGGTTCAATCATTACATATGAGCCTCTGCGAGGGAGGAAGAGCCGGTCATGTGAATTGTATTCATATTTCGCGTATGCCTGGAAATACAGGTTGCGGCCGTCAATGTCCTGTACTGAAATTGTCCTTGGCTTGAGAGAGACCCGCTCTATATGAATCCCTGCAGACGTAGCAGACCTTCGCTTAAAAGCAAATTGCAGCCTGGAATCAAGATAATAGCTGCTTTCACGATACACGCCGAAGGGCCTGTAATCCTGAGACAGGGAAAATTCCTGTCTTTCAAGATACATTTCGGAGATCCAGGCCAGTGGCACCTTGTTCATGCCGAAAAGCTGTGTATGCTCCAGCCGTAGCCGCGGATTTTCTGAGAGGCCCACTGTCACTGACGTCCGGGTTGCCTTGCCAATGAAATCACGGGCACTGATATTCGCGATCAGCATGAAGTTGCTGAGCGTGTTGTAATTGATTGCAAACTTCGCGGCAACCGGTGCATTTTCAATCGCGACAAGTTTCATGTCTGCTTCACCTGGAGATACTGGTTCAAGCTGGTAATAGATCCGGTTGAAATAACGAGTTCCATATGCCTGGCGGATCGCTTCTTCCATCTCCTTTACTGAATACGCTTCACCTTCCTTTAGTCCAAGCATCTTTCTTAAAAACGCATTGCTTATAAACTTCAGGCTGTCGCTCAGGATGTTCCTGATCGTGATCTTCTTTTCAATGGCGGGAAACGTTAACTGTTTGGATGGCCCGTAAATAGCGTTAAGCGAATCAGCCAGTCGTTTGAAATAAGGGTAGTATTCCTGTCCCTTAGCCAGGCCAATTTCGATCAGTGAATCGCTGTTGCTGAAGCTCCCCGCAGAATAATTGTCAACGGGGTGATTGATATAGTAATCGCAGAGTGCGATCTCCTGTTTATTTAACTCAGCTTCTTTGAAGAATGCGATCTGCGTAAGAATCTGGATAGGGGAAGTGATCTTTTCTGCCGCAAGCAAACCCGAACTTACACTGCTGCCGATGACAATGTCCGCGCCCATATTTCTTACATCGCTCACCGGGAAGTTACGAATGAGTCCACCATCAACAAGCTTGCGGTTGCCCGAACTAACTGCCGTGAACACGGATGGAATTGCCATACTCGCCCGTACAGCAGAAACCAGGTCACCTTTATCAAGCACTACCGCTTCACCTGTTGCCAGGTCCGTTGCGATACATTTAAAGGGCCGGCTGAGTTTGGAGAAATCGGTGATGCCATACGCGGGAATATACAGCTCGTTGAACTTGAGCCAGAGTTCCTCGGCTTCCAGCAGTCCAAGCGGCAGCGAGAATTTGCGGTTTAGCATGGGCAACTCAAGGGCGTAGCGACCATATTCCGGCTTTTCTTCCATAATGAACGCCTGCAGGGAAGAACGATTACTCAGTAGCTGGTTCCAGTCGAGGCTCCTTGCGATCTGAAGAATGGAATCGCCTGAATATCCCACGGCATACAGGCTGCCGACGATAGCGCCCATGGACGTACCGGTAACATAATCGACATGTAAACCTGCAGAATCAATAGCTTTCAGGATCCCGATATGGGCGAGGCCCTTTGCACCGCCTCCACTTAAAGTGAGCCCGATCTTTGGCCGCGGATTTTGTTGCGGGTAAGCGGTTATAGCGGTCAAAAGGAGTAGGATAAGTAAACCAGGGGTAACTATTTTCCAACCATTCATACCCGATGAAGTTACTCTATTTCGCTTTCCATTTCCATTATCTTTTCAAAAACGGTCTCATACTGCTTGTTGAGTTCGGCCAGTTCTGAAGCCTGTTTCTTATAGGCGGATTCAGCTTCAGTAAAGCGCGACTTGTCAGAATATGTCGCCGGATCTGCAAGTGACGCTTCGAGGGCAGCAGCTTTTTCTTTTGCTTTCGCTATCTTTTCTTCGATCTGGCTGAACTGTTTTTGCAGGCGCTGCAGTTCCTTCCTCAACTCTTTATTGATCGGCTGGTTATTCGCAGGTTTTTGTTCTGGTGCAGGGGCTGGAGCTGCGGGAACAGGTGTTGCTGCCGGTGAAGGGCTCGCCTGGGATGCCGCCTGAGTTGTTACCTGCTTTTCAGCCTTTGCCGCCTGTTTTGCCATCCTTTCTTTCCAGGCAACCCACTCTGCATATGTGCCTTTGAATTCCTTTATTTTATGATCCTCAATTTCCCAGATCTTGTTCGCTGCTTTCGAAATGAAATACCTGTCGTGACTTACAAGGATAAAACTTCCTTCGTACTTATTCAGCGCTTCCACCAGCAGCTCAACTGAGTGCATGTCCAGGTGGTTCGTAGGTTCGTCCAGCATCAGGAAGTTGGCTTTGCTTACTATAGTCTTCGCCAGTGCCACACGGGCTTTTTCCCCTCCGCTGAGAACCTTGATCTTTTTGTCTGTATCATCACCGCTGAAAAGGAAACAACCCAGTAACGTACGTAACTCCTGCTCTGTCTTCTGGCTGCCGGCGGTTTTCATTTCATCGAGCAAAGTATTGTTTACGTTCAGCGCTTCGAGCTGGTGCTGGGCGTAGAAACTTTCTTCAACGTTATGTCCCCACTTCCTGTCGCCATCAAATGACTCGACGTCGGCAATGATCCGGAGCAGGGTTGATTTTCCTTTGCCGTTTGCACCAATGAGAGCGATCTTATCACCGCGCTCAATTTCTGCAGAAGTGTGCTCAACAATAATATTATCGCCGAATTTTTTGGTGATATCTTTTAATTCTACCAGGATCTTTCCCGGTGTTTTATCAATCCTGAAATTGATCTTGATATTTGGTCGCTCGATTTCCACTTCTTCAATCCGGTCCAGCTTGTCGAGACGTTTCATGGCACTCTGTGCCTGTGCGGCCTTTGTGGCTTTGGCCCGGAACCTTTCAATGAAACGTTCCTGCTGGCGGATATAATCCTGCTGGTTCTCGAAGGCGCGCTGCTGCAATTCTACCCGCATTGCCTTCTCCGTTTCGTAAAACTCATAATTACCGTTGTAGAAGTGAAGTTGCTTCTGGTAAACTTCCACAACCTTAGTGATCATTCGATTCAGGAAAAACTTATCATGACTTACAATTACCACCGAGCCCTTGTAATGCTGCAGGTATTTTTCAAGCCATTCGATTGACGGCAGATCAAGGTGGTTGGTAGGTTCATCGAGCAGCAACAGGTCCGGCTGCTGCAGGATCATCTTTGCCAGCAGTACGCGCATCCGCCATCCGCCGCTGAATTCGCGGTAAGGACGGGAAAGATCCTGTTGCGCAAAGCCGAGTCCGTGAAGCACTTCTTCGGTGCGGTGATGGATTTCGTATCCGCCTAGTGTTTCCAGCTCGTGTAATTTGTCCGAATATTCGTGCAGGATCTTTTCATCCCCGGTGGCTTCCAGTTCCTTTCCCAGTTTTTCTATCTCAACTTCAAGCTGCTGTACCCTTTCAAAAGCACTGAGCGCCACTTCGAGAATGGAGTTATTGGTGTCAAAGCTGAGCAGGTCCTGATGCAGGTAGCCGATGCTCGTTCCACGGCTTTTTTCCACAGTTCCCGCAGAAGGCAGGTATTCTCCCACCAGCACTTTCAGGAGTGTGGATTTTCCTGTACCATTGTAACCGATCAGCCCGATCCTTTCATTGGGCTGAATATGCCAGGTCGCTTCGGACACAATGGTGCGGGCGCCAAACTCGAATGTAACGTTCTGTAATCCTACTAACATGGGGCGCAAAGTTAAATTAAAAGCGCGATTGATACGATATTTGCGAACCTGGCCGATACCTTTTTGTTAAAGGAATCCGAATGCTTATGATCATGCGAAAGTTGAAACGATCCTGGACGATGGTCTTCCTGCTGGGACTGGTTTTCGCAGGAAATGACCTGGAAGCACAACAACGATTCACATTAAGCGGATATATAAAAGACTCACTTTCAGGTGAAAACCTGATAGGGGCGAGCATAGCCGTGAACGGGAAGGGAAAAGGGGTATATAGCAATAATTACGGGTATTTTTCCATTACCCTGCCTGAAGGGCCTTATGATATCACCATTACATACACAGGCTATGAAACCATGAAATATTCGGTTGCACTCGACCGTGATCTTGTCAGCAACCAGTTCCTGCGCCCTAGAATGACCACCAACGAAGAAGTAGTAGTGTATGCCAAACGCAAGGATGGCAATGTCCGTAATGCCCAGATGGGCAAGTTTGACCTGAGTATCAGCCAGGTAAAATCGTTGCCTGTCGTTTTCGGGGAAGTGGACATCCTGAAGACGCTTCAGCTCCTTCCCGGTGTCCGCAATGCCGGTGAAGGAAATGCCGGCTTTTACGTGCGTGGTGGCGGCCCCGATCAGAACCTGATCATGCTCGATGATGCCGTGGTGTATAACACAGGGCACCTGTTTGGTTTCTTTTCCATTTTCAATTCGGATGCCATTAAAAATGTGTCACTGATCAAGGGAGGAATGCCGGCGCAATACGGCGGTCGCGTATCTTCTGTGCTGGACATTGCCATGAAGGATGGAAATTCAAATAAGTTCGAAGCGGAAGGAGGGATTGGCACTATTTCATCACGACTTTCAATACAGGGACCGATTAAAAAGGACAAAGCTTCATTTATTGTCTCGGCACGCCGTACCTACATTGATGTGCTCATGAAACCTTTCGTTCCGAAATCCAGTTCCTTTTACGGTTCCGGTTATTATTTTTACGATCTTAATACAAAGGTCAACTATAAATTTTCCGATAAAGACAGGATCTACCTCAGCGGTTATTTTGGACGCGACGTATTTACCTTCAAAAATAACCAGCGCTCTTTCAGTGCCAATATCCCCTGGGGCAATGCTACGGCGACATTACGCTGGAACCACCTCTTTCATCGCAAGCTTTTCTCCAATACAACGCTCGTCTTCAATAACTATAACTTTGCATTCAATGGAACACAGAATAACCTGAGCTTCAACGTTAGTTCGGGGATCAAAGACCTTACGGCGAAATTTGATATGGATTATTATCCCGCTCCACGCCACAAAATCCGTTTTGGTGCTCTTTATACCTATCATACATTTAAGCCGAACCTTGTTTCGGGAGGCTCTGATTCAATCGATTTCAAGCCCAACAATGCCCAACGCAAATATGCCCGGGAGACCGGAATTTATATCCAGGACGACTGGGAGATCAGTGACAGGTTCCAACTGGGTGCTGGCTTACGCTACAGCGGTTTCACGCAGGTGGGCAGGTACACCGTATTTGAACGCGACGCAGACGGTAATAAGCTAGACAGCATCGTATATGATAAAGGGGAGAAAGTAAAACGATATGGCGGACTGGAACCGCGGGCGACCTTGCGGTTCAGCATTAATGAAAGCAGCTCACTGAAGGCATCGGTTACGCGCAATTACCAATACATCCATCTGGTTACCAATGCAGGATCAACATTACCTACTGACCTTTGGGAGCCAAGCACCCTGCGAGTAAAGCCCCAGGCTGCATGGCAGTATGCTGCGGGCTATTTCAGGAATTTCCATGATAACCAGTTTGAAACATCCATTGAGCTGTATTATAAAAAAATGGATAACCAGATCGAATATCGTGAGGGTTATACCCCTTCGTTGAAAGACCCTGAAGAAGAGTTTGTCTTTGGTGACGGCTGGAGTTACGGAACGGAGTTGTTTGTGCGGAAGAATACCGGTCGGCTGACCGGATGGATTGGATACACGCTCAGCTGGACCTGGCGCAAGTTTCCTGACCTCAACGACGGGGACCGTTACCCGGCGCGATACGACCGGCGCCACGACATGAGTGTAGTGGCCATGTATGAACTCAATCCCAAATGGAAGCTTTCCTCCGTTTTCGTGTATGGTACAGGAAATGCCATGACCCTCCCTGAAAGATTCTATATCGTTAACGGGGTCCTGACCCAGGAATACAGCCGGATCAATCATTACCGCATGCCTGCCTACCACCGGCTTGATTTCGCAGCCACCTACACGCCGGTTCCCAAAAAGCAACGCCGCCTGAAGAGCAGCTGGGTATTCAGCATTTACAACGTGTACAGCAGGATGAACCCTTATTTTATCTATTATGACCAGACGGGAAGTGCATACCAGGGAACTTTGAAAGTGGAAGCTCTGCAGGTTTCGTTATTCCCGATTATTCCAAGTGTGACGTGGAATTTTAAATTCTAGGGCAGTTTTAAATCTTTACTTACCTCTCGGCTCATACCTGAATCGCACAGCAGCGTTTTTCTTATCGGAAGCCGAAAGACGCAACTCGTGTCGCCTGCGACCCGCAGTAACAAGCAGGAGGGCGGTATTGGGCGGAATGCTACCCAGGTTATCGGCATACATGACGAGCTCATAATCGGTTTGCGGAAAGGCCTTCACTTCAAGAGTGAGCGGTTTATCGGTTAACCGCTGGCGGTACAGCAGCAGTTTATCATTAAGAAAAATGGTAACCGTATCATTGTCGATCTCGGCATTGTCATATATATCAAGCCGGATGGTGGATGTGTCGAGTGAAAGAGTTGTGACCACTTCTGTTTCGCGTTGGGCAAGTTTAAGGTTGTGCTGGATCCTCGCCAGTTCGGCTGGTTGCTCTATATCGATTGGGAAGTCGGTTGTTGGCACCCGGTAGAGGGTTATTTTGCCTGGCGGGCAGGTCTTCTTACTGTCGCTTTCAAAGCCCTTCCACTCACCGGTAAGGGCCTCACGGCCATTCTCCTTTGACCAGGTGAGATCGTAAGTCTTTGTACAGGGGACACAATCAGTCGGAATATTCACCTGCAATACCTGGTCTTCAATCAGGACCATTCTCCTGGTTTGCAGGTTATATCTTCCGTTGAAGTGGTGCTTTACGAATCGGCTTCGGTCATAGAAGTCGTATGAACTGCCCTGCATTGTGTTGCCGGAGCTGTTAAGCTGAATTTCCAGGTTATATATGGGAAAACAACCGCCCGTTTCCTGGGTAAGTGTTCCTCGCCAGATGCCAGTCAGATCCTGTGCCAGGCTAACCAGGTTCAGGAAAAGTGCGGCAGAAAAAAGAATGATCCTCATGCAATGGTTTATGAGATCAATTTACTGTATCACGGCAATACAAAACCGAAAAAGTGGTGAACGGCTATTTGGGCTTCTCGTATTTGAATACGACCACCGCGTTCTTTTGCTCATTTGATGTTATGCGGGCTTCAAATTGCTGGTTACCGGCTTTTACTACCATCAGCGAAGTATTCGGTGGAATCTCCCCGAGATTCTCTGCAACCATTACCAGCTCCTGGTAGTCATTATCATCATCCAGTTGGATGGTCAGGGTAATCGGTGACAGGGAAAGCATCTTCTTATATACGACCTGTTTTTTATTCAGGTAAACGGAAACAGTATCCTTATCAATAGTGCCATTGTCGTAAAGGCTTACAGTTATTTCGCGGGTATTGACCGTGAAAACTTTAACGATCTCATTTTCGCGGTTCTTTAATACCGGCGGTATGACCAGTGGCTGTGTGGGTCGTTTGATTTCGCGGTTGGAATCTTCAACCTTTGGCTTCTCAACTACTTTCGGCTCAATTGGACGGGTCGATTCTGCAACAGGGGAATCCGGCTTTTTGGCGGGGGGCTGGGTTTGTGGACTTTTTTTAACACCTGGTTTTGGAGTTGCAGGGGTACGTACCGGCGGTTTGCCGGAAGCAAGCGGTTTCTTCTTTTCCTTTTCGCGTTCCACGAGGAAAGGTTCTTTGAAGAAATCAGATGTAGGCACTTTGCGCAGGAAAACAGTTCCACGTCCGCAGTCGGAAGAGTCACTTGTGTTCATACTGATATATGTTCCTTCCAGGAATTCTTCGTTTCCGTTTTTCGCATACTGCAGGAAACAGGTCATAATACAGGCATCGCTACCCGCACGCATACGTACTTCGACGATTTTCAGTTCTTCAAGTATTACTTTTTTTGTTCCTGTATGGATTGTGCCGCGTGCATCGGCTTTCCCGAAGAACTCAGTAGTTTTATAAGAATAGGTGACCCCTTTGAATTCCTTACCCCGGTGGTCGATCTGTACCTCAAATTTATAACGGTCATCAATATTCATCAGTTGCATCATCCGGTTGTTGGAACGGAATTGTCCCCTCCAGATCCCGGTCAGGTCCTGGGCTTGGGTGTTCAAAGCCAGTATCGAAAGTAAAAGAAGTAAAGCCGTCCTCATGATCCGCAAGTTATCGATTCAATTTACAGAAAAAGGAATCGCAAATTCGTACCGCTCAACCAGTTATTCTGGCAATTGTTCGTTAATTTTGGCCCCCAGTTTAAAAACAACATGATCAAAATAAGTTTTCCAGACGGAGCACAGCGCGAATACGCGCCGGGTACCACAGCACTCGACATTGCAAAGTCCATCAGCGAAGGACTCGCCAGGAAAGTATTGGCGGCATCTGTAAACGGGCAGGTTTGGGATCTCACCCGCCCAATCTATGGAGATGCGCAGGTAAAGCTGCTGACGTGGGATCAGAAGGACGCCAAGTCAACTTTCTGGCATTCTACAGCCCACCTTATGGCAGAAGCCATCGAGTCATTGTTCCCCGGGGTGAAGTTCTGGGTCGGTCCCCCGGTTGAAAATGGCTTCTATTACGATATCGATCTCGGTGATAAACACATTTCCGAAGATGACCTGCGCAAGCTTGAAGTTAAGATGGCTGAGCTGGCGAAGCAGAATAATGCCTACGTAAGAAAAGAAGTGCCGAAGGCGGAAGCCATTTCCTACTTTAAGGAAAAAGGCGATGAATACAAACTTGACCTTCTTCAGAACCTTGAGGATGGCAACATCACTTTTTATACGCAGGGAGCTTTTACTGACCTGTGCCGCGGACCTCATATTCCACATACGGGTTTCATCAAGGCAATTAAGCTTACAAATATTGCCGGTGCATACTGGAAGGGTGATGAAAAAAATAAGATGCTCACCCGGGTCTACGGGGTAAGTTTTCCGTCACAAAAGGAGCTTGACGAATACCTTCAGATGCTGGAAGAGGCAAAGAAAAGGGATCACCGTAAACTTGGAAAGGAACTGGGTATTTACACTATGGACGATGATGTTGGCCAGGGCTTGATTTTGTGGATGCCCAATGGTACCGTCATTATCGAGGAACTCGAGAAACTGGCAAAGGAAACAGAAGAAGAAGCTGGTTATCATCGCGTGGTTACACCGCATATCGCCAAGGAGAGCATGTACCTTACGAGCGGTCACCTTCCTTACTATGCTGACAGCATGTACCCACCGATGGAACTGGAAGGAGAGAAGTATTACCTGCGGGCGATGAACTGTCCGCACCACCATAAGATCTTTGCAGCAGAACCAAAAAGTTATCGCGATCTTCCCTATCGGATCGCAGAGTATGGAACTGTTTATCGTTACGAACAGAGCGGGGAGTTGTTCGGATTGATGCGTGTCCGTTGCCTGCATATGAATGATGCCCACATCTACTGTACCCGCGAACAGTTTGAACAGGAATTCAGGGCTGTGAACGAAATGTACCTGAAGTATTTTAAAATCTTTGGGGTCGGCAAATATGTAATGCGCCTCAGCCTGCATTCCCCTGATAAACTTGGTAAAAAATACGTGAATGAGCCCGAGCTTTGGAAAGAGACGGAGGCCATGGTGCGCCAGGTGCTGATCGATTCTAATATCCCATACGTTGAGGTAATGGACGAAGCTGCATTTTATGGTCCGAAAATTGACGTTCAGATCTACAGCGTGATCGGCCGTGAATTTACACTGGCTACCAACCAGGTCGATTTTTCACAGGGAAGAAGCTTTAAGCTTCAGTATGCAACCGCGGATAACCAGTCCGAGACTCCACTGATCATTCACCGCGCTCCTTTGGGAACGCATGAACGCTTTATCGGGTTCCTGCTCGAACATTATGCAGGAAAGTTACCTGTATGGCTGGCGCCTCAGCAGGTGAAGATTTTACCGATAAGTGATAAATTCATGGACTATGCCCTGGACGTTCAGAAGAAGCTCAGGTCTGCCCGGGTCCGGGTTTCGATCGACGATCGGAATGAAAAAATCGGCAAGAAGATCAGGGATACCGAACTGCTGAAAGTGCCTTATATGCTGGTTGTGGGCGAAAAAGAGATGAATGAAGGTAAGATCGCCGTCCGCAGGCAGGGCAAGGGTGACCTTGGGGCAATACCCGTGGACGAGTTTGTACAGGTGATTTCACGGGAAATTACAGAACGCAGCAGCGGAGATTAAAATAATTTAATATTTTCGGGTTGTAATTGTATAATTAAAATAACTAAATGGCATTTCCACCAAGACCTCATAGAGGGGCTTTTAATCCAAGGTTCAGGAAAGAACAGCAACAGGAACACAGGACTAACCAAATGATCCGCGTACCCCAGGTACGATTGGTTGGCGACAATGTAGAAGTAGGTATTTATTCGATCCAGGAGGCGCAGAGAATGGCGCAGGATCAGGGATTGGATCTAGTGGAGATTTCTCCGAATGCAGATCCCCCGGTTTGTAAAATCATAGATTATAATAAATTCCTATACGAGAAGAAGAAGAAGGATAAGGAGATGAAGGCGAAAGCCAAGGCTTCCGAAGTAAAGGAAATCCGTTTCACTCCGAATACAGATGATCATGACTTTAACTTCAAGGCGAAACATGCCGAGGAGTTTTTGAGAGAAGGCAATAAAGTAAAAGCTTACGTTCAGTTCCGCGGAAGGGCGATCCAGTTCAAGGACAGGGGTGAGTTATTGTTGCTGAAATTTGCCGAGCGGCTTTCAGAATTCGGTGTCCTCGAGGGCATGCCGAAAATGGAAGGCAAAAGAATGCTGGCCATCTGGGCACCTAAAAGCCAGAAAAAGAAAAAGGAAAATTCTGCAGAATAATTTTAAACCCGCCGCATGGCGGGTTTTTTAATGCTGGTTTAGCCGTATAATTCCAGATTTTAATGTGGGTAATATATATTTGAACATTCAAATTATGAACAGCCCCAACAGCTTTGGAAGGGTGGTGCTGAACTTTATCCTGTTATTGCAGCTGATGCAACTGCAGGCCCAAACCACAAATCCTGAACCCGTACGTTTCAAAACTGCCGTGCCATTAAAAGCATTGCAGCTTAATCCTATTGGATCCCTAAACGCCGAACCGCTTAATGCGAGATCACAAGGCGAATCTGTTTATTTGTTTCTTCGCTTCCAGCGCATTCCCGGTTCCGGCCAGCGCAAGGCCCTGCTGGATCGTGGAATCAGGCTTTTAGAATATGTTCCCGAGAATACTTACCTGGCTTCGGTGACCGGATACTGGTCCATCGAGCAACTTCGTTCGGTTGGTATTTCTGCTACCATTCCATTAAACAGGTCTTTTAAGAGAGATGTTGAAGGTTCTCCATCCCATACAGTCATTTCAGCGAAACGTGCAACAACTGCACACCTAACTACTTATCATCTCAAACTTTCAATGACGGACTCTTTCCAGTCAAAAGCGGTTCTTACCCGTGCATTGAAATCGGTTCAGACAGGCTGGAGTATAAGGTCATTCGTTGCACCGCAAATTGTCGAAATAGACTTGTCACCGCAGGCCCTTGAAATATTACTCGATGAGCCATTCGTCCTGTATTCAATGGAAGTGCCGCCATTATTCGCACTGAACAGTGATTCGCGGGATATACATAATAGTGACATCCTTCAGACAGGATCCGCCGATATACCCGCATTAAGTGGGGAAGGAGTAGTGCTGGGTATCGGTGATGCCGGGACCATCTACCATATAGATCACGGGTATAACGGCGAAGGACAGTTGTATAACAGCGATTACCACGCCACCCATGTGGCCGGAACCCTTGCCGGAAAAGGGATCCGTAACCCCGTTAACCGTGGTCATGCATACAAGTCACCATTGTTGGTGGAAAGCTTCAATAACATTATTTATAGAACGCAGGAATACTATACGCAAAAAAGGATGGTGCTGACCAACAACTCATATGGCACCAGCAGTTCCTGTGTACCATATTCAGGTATTTATTCGTCGATGTGTTACCAGGCGGACTTCCAGTTGCTGCAATACCCCAACCTCATGCATGTATTTGCGGCAGGAAACAGCGGGGGACTAACCTGCGGGGACTTCCCACCGGGGTACCGGGCAATTAATAACGCCTACCAGGCGGCGAAAAACGTACTTACAGTCGGCGCTACTTCGAAAGATGGTACCAGCAATCCTTTTTCAAAAGGTCCTGTCCAGGATGGCAGGATCAAACCTGAAATAACCGCGATAGGAGTTGGCGTGATCTCAACTGTTCCCGGGAATAATTATGGCACCAACCAGGGAACCAGTATGTCGAGTCCCCAGGTAACCGGAGCAATGGCTTTGTTGTATGAAAGGTACAGGCAACTTAATAATGGCCAGGATATGCCTGGCGACCTGATAAAAGCGGTTGTCTGCAATACCGCGACAGATATCGGGAATAAAGGTGTCGATTTTGCCAACGGATTCGGATGGCTCAATTCACAGCGCGCCCTGGATTTGATAAACAGGCGTTCATGGTTCCAGGGTAACGTGGAGCAGGATAAGGAACAATCTTTTGAAATTATACTTGAAAGACAGGTGCATGATTTCAGGATCATGTTGTACTGGCATGATCAACCCGCATCATTTTATACTTACCAGAACCTGGTAAATGATCTTGATATTACCGTTGAATTGCCTGATGGGCGTATTTATGAACCCATGGTGCTCGATACCAGCGCGGCAGGGCTGCTGAACCCTGCACAAATGGGCAGGGACCGTATCAATAATATTGAACAGGTGGTAGTTGAAAATGGTCAGCCGGGCAAGTATAAAGTAAAAGTAAAAGGTTATAAGGTTCCATTTGGTCCCCAGGCTTTCCGCGTGGTTTACCATTGGCTTGAGCCAGGGTTGAAATTATTGCAGCCAACAGGAGGGGAGTTATGGAAACCTTCAGAAAAAAGAGGTATTACCTGGACAGATGCCGGTCGTGACGGGGATTCATACGAATTCAGCTATTCGGCAGACAATGGTACCAATTGGACCGCAATTCCTGGAGGTACCAGTTTAGCAAACAGGCAGGAGTGGACAGTTCCCAATATCTATACTACAGAGGGGCGGATCAGGATTAAAAACACGGGAACGGGAGAAGAAAAGATTTCAGGCACATTCAGCATCTTGCCTGAGATCGCATTTACCGTGTCGACGCCTTGTATGGAACGGGTTCAGGTTCGATGGCCTCGTCCAGCTTCGATCGACTCATTTGCCGTGCTGCGATATTTGAACGGGAAATATAATGTGGAAGCCATTACCAAAGACACATTCGCCCTTGTATCCGGCCTGGTGCGTGGACCTGATTACTGGTTCACAGTGCAACCCATCAAGAATGGGGTAACAGGTGAACGCAGTGTGGCGCGGGTTATTAAAACGTCAACCTCAGCATGTGCTGTCACCGGCCTGAACGGTGATCTTGCGATCCTGGCCCTGCCCTCACCGGTTTCCGGAAGGCAGTTCACCACAACTCAGATTTCAGGTCAGCAACAGGTATCTGTTCAGCTTCGGAATAACGGCGCTGTTTCATTCAATGATTCCATTTTCCTGGACCTCTTTAGAAATGGTGCCCTGGTTGGAAAGGATACATTACGCAGGACTTTTACCGCTCGCAGCCAGTTTGAGTGGAAAACAAAAATATTCCAGGCGCTTGAACCCGGTGAGGAAGCGTTACTGACAGTTTCTGTTTCAAAAAAGAATGATAATGTTGACAGCAACAATACCATCAGCTTTCTATGGCGAAATCTTGCGAATCCTCCTATCGCAATACCCTATACGCAGAACTTTGATCAGATAGTGGATACTGCTTATGGACGTTTGGGTTTCTGGGGCGTGAAAGGTGCAAGTGAGTGGGATATAAATCAACAAACGCCGCCGGTGCAGGTGACAGCAAAAAAAGAGAATGGAATTGCCGGTTTATTCCAATCAACCAATGTCAGGGGACAAAAAGCTGAGTTCATCGGAACGTTCAATCTGTCGGCTGTTGATCCTGACAGCATCTTGTATATGGATGTAAAAACGAACATGGGCAGCATGGTCCAGGTTGCCGTACGCGGAAACGATAGTACCGCAAATTGGATCCCACTCGGATTCACAGAGAATATTCCATTATACCTTTTCCTGATGTATTCGAGACAGGAAGCAGGACCCGGTTTCCAGGTCAGGTTACAATACAGTAACCTTGCGCCGGGGGAAGAAAATTGCCTGCTATCCGGGATAAGTTTTTACCGGAAACCTGCAGATGTAATGCTCGCGGACGCCGTTATGGACAAGGCGACTGTAACTGGTGGTGACAGTGTGGTGTTTATTCTCACCCCTGCCAACAACCTGAATGAAACAGTGAAGGATGTAAATGTAGGATTGAGCTTTTCAGATGGCAGGACAACCATCCACCGGTTAGATTCACTTGCCGCGTGGGATGCACAGGAAGTGCGCCTGGTAGTAAGTACCGAAGGATGGACCGAACACTTAAACACGGTTAAGGCTTGGGTAAGCGCACCAATGGACGATTATCATGGAGACGATTCGTTACTGCTTGGAGATATTGCCTATTCGCCCCGCGTGATGCAGTTTCCCTACCTGCAGGGATTTGAACAGGGTACCGGTGGATGGTATGCATCGCCTTTGCTCGCACTTGCATCGCAACTGGATAGCGCAAACAATCCATTTAAGCCGGCAAACGGAAAAGAGTTCTGGGGAGTCCGAAGATCGATCAGCAATGGCGAGTTTGTGGAAACGGCAAATACACATGGATTGGTAAGCCCGGTGTTTGAAACGGAGAAGCTCGATTCGCCCCACATTTCGATGAGCCTGAACAGGCAGCTCTGCACCGGCATGGATTCTGTCTACATCCTGGTTTCACCGGATACGGGCAGGAGTTGGCTGCCATATTTCCCGTTAAACAACACTACAAACTGGTACGATGCCAATGGTGGCGGTTATCCATGGATCGGATGTGTAAACAACGGATGGCAGGTGGTTTCAACCCCGCTACCTAAAGGGTGGCCCACAGTGCAGGTGATGATCATGACGATTCCGGTAAATCCGGGCTGGAATGAAGGTCCGCGGCCAGTTTCAGGAGTGCTGGTAGACGATATTCACATTTTTGATTACCAAAACCCTGTTTTTGAAGGCAACGTGGGATGGCAGTTATCCGGCACAACATTGGCCAATGACTGGACACCCCTGGTTTCGGGTAATCAGATTGCGGCCGCGATAAGCGGTAACCCGGGGCAGCCATTCGGGTTTACCGTAAATATGTTGTCACCAGGCTCAACTTTCAAGGGCAACCCAGTTTTGAATAAGAGTTATGTTTTTAACAGTAGTAATTCCTCTGCTTCGGGAACCGCAAGGCTGTATTTCACACACCGTGAAGCTATGGCGTTACTGCGGGCAAATATTTGCGATACCTGCCATTCCGCAATTACTCCATACGATTTTTCAGTTTTCCGGTATAAAGGAAAAAGCCGGACAGTGAATGGGACGCTGGCTGATAACCTGGCGGGTTCGGACGAAGTATGGACGCCCGAATCATTTGACCTGGTACCTTATGCATCGGGATATTATGCGGAAGTCCCGGTTACAGCCTACGGTGAGTTTTATATAGGGCTTGACCGGAATAGAGGTGGGTTTGAGTTTACAGCAACGAAGCAAACTGGTGCTGAAGCCGTCTACCTTGACTGGTCTGTATCCGATGCTGCTGGCGTTGCCATGTATTATATCGAAAGGGCTGTAGCTGCCGATGGTCAGCCACTTATGTTTGAAGAGATCGGAAGCCAGAAGTCGGAAAACGGGAAAGCGGGCTATCGCTTGCGGGATCAGCGAATTGTCACTGGTAAAACCTACCACTATCGTTTGCGGATTGTTTCTTTCAATGGTGATGTGACATTTTCGGCCATCCGTACGATAAGTTTTGCGGCTGAGATCCGGGTTATCGCTTATCCCAACCCCTCACTCTCAGGTCAGTTCCAGCTTGGGCTGGAAAATTTGCAGGGAAAAGCCGTGGATCTGCGACTGTTTGACCAGGCGGGAAGATTTGTCTGGGGACGGAAAGTGGATGCAGCCAGCCAGCGCCAGGAATTGACAGTGCCGACAGGCGGATCCAGGTTGTCAGCAGGGGTGTATTTGCTTCAAATTGAATCGGAAGGGCAAAAAAAGACGATCCGGTTGGTAGTTTCGGGAAACTGACATACCTTTGCGCTCCTTAAATTATCGAAAAGAAGTTTAGGGATTGCCCAAACGGCTCCATAAGTTCCCGCCTGTGCGGGGCGCCAGCAGGGCGTAACTATTGATAGTTATCAAAAATGCCAAAGGTTAAAACCAATTCAAGCGCGAAGAAGCGCTTCAAGGTGACCGCTACCGGTAAGATCACTCACCAGAAATCGTTCAAGCGTCACATCCTCACCAAGAAGTCAACCAAACGTAAACGAGCATTGCGCAAAGACGGCGTAGTTGCGGAAGCAAACATGCATTTCGTAAAACGCCTCCTGGGTCTTAAGTAATTCATTTCAAAACAACTTAAACTTATTTAGCATATGCCACGTTCAGTTAATGCCGTTGCTTCAAGGGCACGCAGAAAAAGAATCTTAAAACAGGCTAAAGGTTACTATGGCAAACGTAAAAACGTTTACACAGTAGCGAAGAATATTGTTGAAAAGGGTATGACCTACAGCTATGTAGGCCGTAAACTGAAAAAGCGCGAATACCGTGCGCTCTGGATCGCCCGTATCAACGCAGCAGTTCGCGAAGAAGGTCTGACATACTCCGTTTTCATTCACAAACTGAATGAGAAGGGAATCGGTCTGGATCGTAAAGTCCTGGCAGATCTGGCCATGAACAATCCTGCTTCTTTCAAAGCACTGGTTGCTTCAGTAAAATAATGACAACTACTGAAGGAAATATATATAGCCGGCCCCCATTTGTGGGCCGGCTTTTATTTTGATTTAAGTGTTGAAGCAGCGTCAAAATTCTTTGGCCTTAATTTCATGATTTTCTTATAGGTTTGTAAGATTTTATAAGATTATATAGCATCACCCAACTAACCACGTGTACAAATAGATGAACAATACGTACTACGACCTGGTAGACCAAACCTTCAATTTCCCACAGGAAGGTTTTGAGGTAAAAGACGGTTACCTTCAGTTTAATGGCCTGAACATAAAGGCACTGATCGACAAGTATGGAACCCCGATGAAGCTGACCTATTTACCTAAGATAGGAATGCAGATCAACAAGGCGAAACAGATGTTTGCCAATGCTTTTAAAAAGCACAAGTATGAGGGCGAATATTTCTACTGTTATTGTACAAAAAGCTCGCATTTCTCATTTGTAGTGGAAGAGGCCCTCAAGCACAACATCCACCTGGAGACTTCCTACGCATATGACATCGAGATCATCAAAAAGCTGTATGCGAAGAAGAAGATCAACAAAGAAACATTTATCATCTGTAACGGTTTCAAGCAGAAGCCCTATACCAAACGGATTGCGGGCCTGATTAACAACGGGTTTAAAAATGTAATCCCGGTACTCGACAATGTGAACGAACTGGACGACTACCGGAAATCCGTTCGTGCGCCTTTCAAACTCGGGATCCGTGTGGCTGCAGAAGAAGAACCAAGTTTTCCCTTCTATACATCACGACTGGGTATCAGGGCGAAAGATATACTCGAATTTTACGTAGACCAGATCGAAGGTTATGAGAATAAGTTCCAGCTTAAAATGCTGCACATCTTTCTCAACAAAGGTATTAAGGATGACATCTATTACTGGTCTGAGCTCAATAAGGTAATCAACCTTTACTGCCAGCTCAAGAAGATCTGCCCGGAACTTGATTCAATCAATATAGGTGGCGGATTCCCCATCAAGCATTCGCTTGGTTTTGAATATGACTACCAGTTCATGATCAACGAGATCGTTGGAAACATCAAAAGTGCATGTAAGAAAGCACGTGTACCTATGCCGAATATTTATACGGAATTCGGCTCGTACACTGTAGGTGAGAGCATGGCGCACATTTATTCTGTTATTGCACAGAAAACACAGAACGAAAGGGAGATCTGGTACATGATCGATTCATCATTCATTACCACCCTACCGGACACCTGGGGAATAGGTGAGCGATTCCTGCTTTTGCCAGTAAACAAATGGGATGAGGAGTACCAACGGGTTGTATTGGGTGGCATCACCTGCGACAGCCACGATTATTATGACTCCGAAGAGCACATCAATGAAGTATTCCTGCCAAAGGTGAATGGTGGTGTAGAGCCTCTATACCTCGGATTTTTTCACACTGGAGCCTACCAGGACCAGATCAGTGGCTATGGAGGCATAAAACACTGTATGATTCCCTCACCCAAACATATAATCGTGGGGCATGACAAGAACGGGAAACTGGTTGACTGGGTATATGCCAAAGAGCAGACAGCGCAGAGCATGCTGAAAATCCTTGGCTACCACTAACCGGGAAGCGAAATAGTTAATGAAAAGGCGGTCCTGGATACAGGGCCGCTTTAACTTTTTTATATGGTGGGAAATTGCTATTTTGATAATATTACCACATTTCGTCACCACTCCGGGGAATAAGTACTTATAATCTACTTCTACGCACAATAGCAAATAGGGCAAATATTCATCATACAGCTATGAAACACTTTGGCTTATTCTTTGCGTACCTTACACCAACAAAACGACTATGAGAAGGATTATTCTTCTGTCCCTGGCATTACTCCCTGTAACAGTGATGGCTCAACGCTGGCACATTACAGGATTTGGCGGCGTTTCGAACTACCAGGGCGACCTTCAGGAAAAAAGGCTTACCACACAACAGTCGCACGGTTCTTTTGGTCTTGGTGCACAATATGATTTCAGCGCGAGGTTTTCCGTGCGCGGCGGTTTTGTTTACGGACGAATCAGTGGCGATGATAAGGTGAATAATGACGAATTATTAAGACAGAGAAATCTCAACTTTTCTTCTCAATTGCTCGAAGGAAACTTACTGGCTGAATTCAGGCTTTTTGACCTTGATGAAAAATGGTTTACCCCATACGTCTTTGCAGGGATCGGGGTATTTGGATACGATCCGTATACATTTGATACAGCTGGACATAAAATTTACCTGCAGCCGCTTGGTACGGAAGGGCAGGGGCTGGATGCATATCCCGACCGTAAGCTATATAGCCGCGTGCAGGTGGCGTTACCGTTTGGTGCAGGAATCAAGTTCAGGGTTACAGAAAGGGTGACTCTCGGCTATGAAATTGGCCTGAGAAAAACATTTACGGATTACCTGGATGACCTTAGTACAACTTATGTGGATGAGGCGACCCTTCTCGCCGGCAGTGGAGCAAAAGCAGTGGAACTTGCCTTCCGTGGTGACGAATTAAAAGATGTCACACTTGCTTACCCTGAAGATGGAACCATCCGGGGCGGCGATAAAGTAAAAGACTGGTATTATTTCCAGGGAATCACCATAGGATTCAGGCTCTTTAATTCTTCCGGCCAGGAAGGAAGAATCCGTTCGGGAAGACAACTGGATTGTCCGAGGTTTTAAACAAGCATCCGCTAGTTCTGTTTTACATTTGTATTACAGAATCAGCATTATGGCATACAAAAACCAGCAGGAATTTATAGCAGCATTGGAAAAGGCGGGAGAACTGATCCGTATCACTTCTTATGTTGACCCTCACCTCGAAATAGCAGAAATTACAGATCGTATCAGCAAATCAGGCAATGGTGGAAAAGCATTGCTGTTTGAGAATACCGGCTATGCATTTCCCGTTCTCATGAATGCCTACGGCAGTGAGAAAAGAATGTGCATGGCATTGGGAGTAGAGAAACTGGATGACGTTTCGCGCGAAATTGAATCTCTTTTCAAAATGCTTACGCGACCGAAGGAAAGTATCCTTGACAAACTTAACATGTTGCCGAAGCTTGGTCAGTTTGCCAGCTGGATGCCCAAGGTACGAAGCGGTCGCGGCGAATGCCAGGAGATCATCCAGCGCGAGCCGGACATCACAAAATTACCTGTGATCACCTGTTGGCCCAAAGATGGCGGCCCGTTTGTAACCCTGCCTATTATCCACACCAAGGATCCAAATACCATGATCCGGAATGTAGGCATGTACAGGATGCAGGTTTTCGGTCCTGCTTTAACGGGAATGCACTGGCACAAGCACAAGGTTAGTGCGAAACACTTTGCCGAATACAAAAAAGCAGGAAAGCGCATGCCCGTTGCCGTGGCACTCGGCGGCGACCCCGTATATGCCTACTCCGCAACTGCACCGCTACCGGAAAATGTAGACGAATACATGCTCGCAGGTTTTTTGCGCAAGAAAAAAGTCGAACTGGTAAAATGTATCACGCAGCCTGACATTGAAGTGCCGGCCGATGCCGATTTTATCATTGAAGGATATGTTGAACCGTCAGATGAACTGATTTGGGAAGGCCCATTCGGTGACCACACGGGTTATTACTCCCTGCCTGACTGGTATCCCCGCTTTCACATCACCTGTATAACCCATAGAAAAAATCCCGTTTACCCTGCAACTATCGTTGGAATTCCGCCACAGGAAGATGCCTGGCTGGGTAAGGCTACTGAACGGATTTTCCTCGCACCGATTAAAATGACGATGGTCCCGGAGATCATTGACATGGACATGCCGGTGGAAGGCGTATTTCACAACCTGGTCATTACCCAGATCCGGAAAGATTATGCGGGCCAGGGACAAAAGGTAATGAATGCCATGTGGGGTGCGGGACAAATGATGTTTAACAAGATCCTGGTACTGGCAGATGAAGGAGTACGTATACAGGATTATGAATCACTGGCCAGGTACGTTTTCCACAACCTGGATGTTGCCAATGATGTAGTGTTCAGCACAGGACCGATGGATGTGCTGGATCACAGCTGCAGTAAGATGGGATTCGGTGGAAAGATGTTCATAGATGGATCAGCAAAGCTTGAAGAGGAGAAAGATGAAGCCAATCACTTTTCCGGACAGCCGGCTATCAATTTAGTTGAAGCGGATTTTTCCGGCTTCCCTGAAATTTCAAATGTAAACCTCTCGCTTCTCAGTAAAGAGATTCCCTGCATCATCATCGCGGTTAACAAAGACAGGGCTGGACATGTACGCAAGCTGCACCAGCAGGTTTGCCGTTCAGTACCCGGAATGGAAGGGGTGAAGATGGCACTTTATGTGGAGCATACTGTTGATCCCGGCAATTTACCGGTGGCCCTGTGGCGATTTTGTAACAACCTCGATCCGAAACGTGACCAGTTTCTCTTCAGTATGCCTTCCCGTTCAGAAAAAGGGAAGAACTTTAACTGCCTGGGACTGGACGGTACTATTAAAACGAAAGAGTTCGATAATTTCCATCGTGACTGGCCAAATATTATTGTAGCGGCCGATGAAACTATTGAAGCGGTTGATAATAAATGGGGAAACCTTGGACTGGGGCCTCTTATTCCATCACCCTCCCTATCATTTAAGGAACAGGTCTATGGCAATGAAGCTGTAGTGCAATAAATAATTTATGCGATTATACCTTACTGTTATAGTACTGACTTTTTGCTGCGGACTTAGTGCACAGCAACCAGACGAGTCCCACAGTTTATTGTGGGAAATTACTGGCAAGGGGCTAAAGCAGCCTTCTTACCTGTTTGGAACCATGCACATCCTTTGTGCGGAAGATGCGCAGTTGAGTGACAGCCTGCAATTCAGTATTGAACAGTCGGGACTGGTTTATTTTGAGGTGGACATGGATAACACAGCAGAATTGCTTGGGATTTTCAAGCACATCAGGATGAACAACAATAAAAAGCTCAGTGATCTGCTGACGACAGCAGAGTACCAGCGGGTGCAAAGGTATTTCATGGAGAACCGTTCAATTTTGCCACTGAGCATGATGGAAAGATTCAAGCCATACTTTATTGCCGCCATGCTGAGCGAATCGAAAATGCCTTGTGAAACCAGGAATGGCATGGAGGAAGTTATTATGAGGTTTGTAAAGAAGCAGCAGAAAGAAATACTTGGATTGGAAACGATCGCATTCCAGGCAAGTGTGTTTGACAGTATTCCCTATGAGGAACAGGCGAAGGAACTGCTAAAGGCTATCGACAGTGCAGGTAAGCAGGATACTATGACGGTGAAAATGCTTGAAGTGTACCGGCAGCAGGACCTTGAAGCAATTGAAAAACTGACACAGCAGGAGGATGGAGGCGTTGGTGCCTATCTTGATCTCTTCCTTTTCGGACGTAACGCAAAGTGGATTCCCGTTATTGACAGTGCTGTTCAGCACGGTACAGTACTGGTTGCGGTGGGGGCGGCACATTTGCCGGGAGAGAAAGGTGTGATTGCCTTGCTGCGACGATCAGGTTATACACTCCGGCCCATGAGGCATGAAGTCAATCGAAAGACCTTATAAGTTTTTCGGGTATAGGCGAGATTCAAAATTGAAGAACAAAAGTGCGTTCAACTGCGATATAATCGTAGCGCGACGCACTTTTGCCTTTGAAGTTGTGTTTTGAACTTCAGGTTATAGTTAGATTCTTTCCAGGGAGCTGAAGAAGAAATCGCCTTCGATAAGTGCGTTCTCATCGCTGTCGCTTCCATGTACAGCGTTCTCACCAACGGATGCAGCAAACTGTTTGCGGATAGTACCTTCGTCTGCTTTAGCCGGATCGGTTGCGCCGATCAGGGTGCGGAATGAGTTTACAGCATTTTCCTTTTCGAGAATGGCAGCAATAACCGGTCCGCTGCTCATGAATTCTACCAATTCACCATAGAAAGGACGCTCCTTGTGAACGGCATAGAATTCTCCCGCCTTGGTTTCACTTAACCGGGTCATTTTTAAAGCCACAATACGGTACCCTTCCTTGATAATACGGTCAAGAATGGCGCCTGCATGCCCGCTTTTCATGGCATCGGGTTTAATCATTGTAAATGTTCTGTTGCTCATATACTTGCTGTTTGGGGCGCAAAGGTATTCAAATTTTACTACATTTGCCACCGCCTTTATGCAGCCTATTCAACATATCTTCCCCCAGCTGGGTATTCCCAGGAAAGTGATCATTACCACCCATCAGAAACCTGATCCGGATGCCATGGGGTCATCCCTCGGCCTCTATCATCTGCTGGTGCGGCTTGGCCACAACGTTACCGTTATATCGCCTACAAACTGGGCCAACTTCCTTGACTGGATGCCAGGTTGTGAAAAAGTACTCAACTACGAGATTACACGGGAAAAATCAGAAGCGCTTATACGTGCCGCCGACTGGATCTTTTGCCTGGATTTCAATACGCTTATCCGGACTAAAAGCCTCGCACCAGTTATTAAGAAAGCGACAGCTACTAAAATACTTATCGACCACCACCAGGAGCCCGATGTGGACACCTTTGATTACGGTATCAGCATTACTGCTAAAAGCAGCACCTGCGAAATGGTGTATGATTTTATCAACGACAGCGGTCATGGCCATGATATCTGCGTCGATATGGCAGCCTGCCTTTATGCCGGGCTGATAGGAGATACCGGGTCATTCCGCTTTCCATCAGCTTCCGCAAACGTGCATAAAATGGCTGCGCGGTTAAAAGAAACTGGCATGAATCATACTAAGGTTCATGAGAATATATATGATAATTTCCTTGAAAACAGGCTGCGGTTTATCGGGCATGTACTGAGTAACAGGATGGAAGTTTTCTATGAATTCAATACTGCGTTGATATTCGTACCCAAATCTGACCTTCTTAAATATGACATTAAGACGGGTGATACAGAGGGACTGGTGAATTATCCCCTCAGTATCCAGGGCATAAAAATGGCTGCAATAGTTATTGATCGCGATGAGGAAAGAAAATGGAGCTTCCGGAGTAAAGGTAATGTGGATGTCAATACCTTTGCCCGTCGCTATTTTGAGGGTGGTGGCCACTTCAACGCAGCTGGTGGGCGCAGTAGTGCTTCACTGGAGGAAACGGTCCGCACTTTCCGTAAAGTATTAAAAGAAAACGCATCAGAATTTCAACTGGTATAAACAAATGACAAAGTCCACTTTATTTTCAACAGCAATTGCTGCCATCATGATGGCCGCCTGTGGTAGTGCCGACTACAGCAAGACCCCAAGCGGCATAACTTACAAAATAGTAGAAAAAGGCAGCGGCCCCCAGGTAAAACTCGGTCAGTTCCTCAAAGTTCACTATACGCAGAAAGTCAACGATTCTATCCTTGGAACCTCTCATGGAGGCGTACCTGCTTTTGCCCGGGTTGACAGTGTGGGTGCGGTTTATAACCCCGCAGAGGTTTTCCGGTTCGTTCACAAGGGTGACAGTGTTGTTGTGGTTCAGGAAGTGGACAGCTTGCTGAAGCAGAACCCGATGGGACTTCCTCCCTTCATGAAAAAAGGTGATAAACTGTACCTGACCTTCAGGGTTGTGGATGTACTGGAAAATGAGCAGCAGGTTCAGCAGGAGCAACAAAAGGAAATGGCTGGCCAGGAAGGTCGCGACCAGGCGGCACTCGATGCTTACCTGAAAAAGAACAACATCAAAGCTGAAAAGGTGGGTAAGGGAACTTATGTTTCTGTTCAAACTCCCGGCGAAGGTGTTGCAGCGGATTCAGGAAAATATGTGTCTGTTAAATACCGCGGTAAATTATTGTCTGGAAAAGAGTTCGAATCAACCATGGAGCCCGGAAAGGATCCTATAGGTTTTGTGCTCGGTCAGGGACAGGTAATTCCAGGCTGGGATGAGGGTCTGAAGAAATTTGCAAAAGGCGGAAAGGGAACTTTGTATATTCCAGGATTCCTGGCGTACGGAATGCGTCCTGGACCCGGCGGACAGCAGAACGAAGCCCTGGTCTTCGATATTGAAATGGTGGATATAGCTGATAAGGCACCGGAAGCTAAACAGAATCCAATGATGAAACCTGTGGATTCCGTGAGGGCACACCCGTCACACTAAGAGATTTACTAGTTTTACATACACACATGAGAAGAGCCGCTGGCAGCCGAAAGGCTGCCAGCTTTGTTTTATACCTGTTTATTTCAGTTTGTCCAGGAGCTTAATAGTATCTGCAGCCTCCTGCACGTCGTGAACCCGGAGTATATGTGCTCCGTGCATCAGTCCAACCGTATTGAGAACTGTTGTTCCGATCAATGCATCGGCCGACTGCCGGCCTAGTGTTTTAGTGATCATCGATTTCCGTGAAACACCCAGTAATACAGGGGTATCCAGTAGTTTCAGCAGTTCCAGTTGCTTTAAAACTTCAAAATTCTGATCTATAGTTTTAGCAAACCCGATGCCCGGATCAATGATCACATCACGGATGCCCGCTTTATTACAGGTGTCCAGTCTTTCCTTGAAATACTCTGCTAACTCTGTCATTATATCATTATAGGTAGTCATGGTATGCATGGTCTGTGGTGTTCCTTTCATATGCATACAGACGAAGGGTACGCCCAGTAGTGCGACCGTTGCGATCATTTTGTCGTCGAGCCAGCCACCGCTGATATCATTGACAATAGAAGCACCTTCGTGTACCGCGTTCAAAGCTACCTGGTGATGAAAAGTGTCTATGGAAATGATTGCCTGGGGAAAGTGACCATGCAATGCGGGTAAGATGGTTGAAAGACGTGACCATTCCGCATCGGCATCAAGGTAGTCACTTCCGGGTCTCGTACTTTGCGCGCCTATGTCGAGTATCGTTGCACCGGCATCTAGCATCTGCCCGGCTTTAAGAATTACGTCATTTTCGTCCTGGTGCCTGCTCGAAGAATAAAAAGAATCGGGTGTAATATTGATAATGCCCATCACAACCGGTTGGGCAAGACTTAGCAGACGGCCTTTGCAATTCAGCGTGAACATACAGTTGAATCCTTATTTTTGAAGATTAAAGATGCTATTTTTCTGAAACAGTATGACGACAACCATTCAGCAATACGAGAAAACGATCGGGTTTTGCAGGGAAATTTTTTTGAACAAGACAAAGGATTATGGCACATCCTGGCGGGTATACCGTCCCATCTCAATTGCAGACCAGATATATATTAAAGCCAAAAGGATCCGGACCATCCAGGAAAACCGGAAACAATTGATCGGCGACAGTATCCAGTCCGAATTCATGGGGATCCTTAATTACGCTGTTATCGGGCTTATCCAGCTTGAACTTCCGGCTGGTGCCCCGGATGAGCTGGATTTTGAAACCGTACGTGAGTGGTATGACCGGGAAGTCAATGTGACAAGAGAGCTGATGCTGCAGAAGAACCACGATTATGGCGAAGCCTGGCGCGACCTTAGCCAGGAAAGTTTCACGGACCTTATTCTTTCAAAACTCATGCGTATCAGGCAGATCCTGGCAAATGAAGGGAAAACCCTGGTAAGCGAAGGCATTGATGCGAATTACAGGGATATTTTCAACTATGCTGCGTTTGCGCTTATCATGATTAAAGAGCGGGAAGCCGCCTGATTGTGACAGCAAGTATTTTAAAGTAAATATACAAATGTGAAAACACTATTAGTAGCATGCAGGTGGGTCGTTGGACTGCTGTTTATTTTTTCCGGCCTGGTTAAAGCAAATGATCCGCTTGGCCTTAGTTATAAAATGCAGGAGTTTTTCGAAGTGTGGGGATGGCATGCCCTGAATGACTATACCCTTGCGTTTTCAATCCTGATGATCGCATTTGAAATAATTGCTGGTGTGGCAGTAATAATCGGGTGGCAGATGCGATTATTCAGCTGGCTGTTGCTGGGGTTGATCGTTTTCTTCACCTTCCTAACAGGATATGCGCTTCTTTCCGGGAAAATTAAAGCCTGTGGCTGCTTTGGCGATTGTATTCCGTTAACACCCACGCATTCGTTTATTAAAGATCTCGTATTGCTTGGCCTGATCCTGCTTTTGTTTGCCAATCGAAACAGGATGCAAACGGCGACGGCCAGCCGAACCAGCATTTTATTGCTTGCCGCTTCTATTTTATTCAGCTTTGGGTTTCAATGGTACGTCCTGCGTCATCTTCCGGTAGTGGATTGTCTTCCTTATAAGAAAGGTAAACTGATTTCGGAACAGATGAAGATCCCGGCAGGTGCTATTCCCGACAGCTCAATCATTACATTCGTTTACAACAGGCAGGGACAGGATGTAGAATTTACTGCAGACAAATTCCCTGATGATTTCGATGATGCTACTTACAAATTTGTAAAACGGTACGACAAGCTTATCAGGAAAGGAAATGCCGAACCACCGATCAAGGATTTTGTATTGCTCTCGCCCGGTGGCTCCGATACAACGCAGGCCATACTGGCGCAGAAGGGTGAACAGGTATGGGTTTTTATCCGGGATCTTCCAGGCAACGAAACCGATGATGTTAAAAAGGTCTTGTCGCAACTCAAGGCCGTTTCCGGTAACAGGAATATTCCACTTTACGTGATTACACCGGTTGCCGAAAAAGTTATGACATCACTGAGCGCCGATCTGTCGGGTACAACAGTATTCCGTAGCGATGCAGTTGCTGTAAAAACAGCTGCGCGGCATGATGTTACTATTTACCACATCAGCAATGGTGCGGTTGAAGATAAATGGTCATTGCCCGATGCTTCCGGTGCACTCCGGGAATTATCAAGATAAAACCTAACTGCTTGTTTCGTTTTTTCATCCAAAAATTTATTTACAGCATTCTCGTGCTATTGGGAGTTGTTGTACTGGTCTTTGTGTTGTTTCAGGGGTTTGGTGATCCGTCCCGGCTCGTGATGGGACAGAGAGCTGACCAGGCTACGCAGGAAAACATCCGTCGCGACCTTCACCTCGACCAACCGCGATGGAAGCAGTTTGTGTTATACCTGAATGATATTTCCCCGATCGCTATACATTCCGCTGAAGAGATCAGGAGCAAAAAATTGAAAGGAGTTTTTTTTGGAACAGCGAAGGTGAAAGCGGGGTTGAAGCTTCCATATTTGCGGCGATCCTATCAGAGCAGGAGGGATGTGGGAACGGTCATAATGGAAGCCCTGCCCGGTACACTGATGCTTGCATTTGCAGCAATGGTACTTGCAACAGTCGCAGGAATCCTGCTTGGAATTCTTGCCGCTCTATATAAAGGAACCTGGGTCGATACGAGTGCCATCTTCGGAAGTATTTTGGGGATCTCGGCACCCTCTTTTTTTATGGCAATTGCTATAGCCTACCTTTTTGGCTTCGTGTGGAGCAATTATACAGGGTTGCATATGACCGGTAGCTGGTTCGATCTGTCAACTACTACGGGCAAACCTTATCTCACCCTATCTAACCTGGTTCTGCCTGCCATTACACTGGGTATTCGTCCGCTTGCCATTATCGCCCAGCTTACAAGGGCTTCTTTACTTGATGTTGTCGGGCAGGATTATATCCGGACTGCAATCGCAAAAGGACTTCCATCACACAAAGTGATTGGCAAGCATGCCCTCCGGAATGCCCTTAATCCTGTAGTTACTGCTATTACCGGCTGGTTTGCAGAGCTCCTGGCAGGAGCATTTTTTGTCGAATATATTTTTGGCTGGAAAGGCATTGGTAAACTTACAGTCGACGCGCTTGAAAAACTTGATTTCCCCGTTGTAATGGGTTCTGTTCTTGTTTCAGCCTGTTTCTTTGTGCTGGTCAACTTCCTGGCAGACATGCTATACGGCATTATTGATCCTCGTGCCAGGCGTGCCTGAAATCATTTATTTTCAAACCAGGCAACCCTGCTGACACCCTCAACGTATATTATTTCAGTACGATTACCCAGCTGAAAATTAAGCGTTTGTATTAAGCGGGAAAAAATGTTTGAAACAAATAATTCTTTTGTTGGACACGAGTCCCGGGCTGCCTTTAAACAGCTCTACCTGCAGTTACGACAACAGGAGCAAAGATTGTATTCCGACGATGAGCTAAGGGAACTGCCAGATATCCATAGCGGACACATACATTACCATGAATGGAAAATCCGCCGGCAATCATCATTAAGGCTGGCTAAATACCTCATGCGAAAAAAATCTCCCATACAGATTCTCGAGATCGGTTGCGGTAACGGATGGCTTGCCGCCAGGCTCGCAGGCATTGAAGGAAGTACAGTTACAGCCATTGATATAAATGGAGAAGAGATCAGGCAGGCGAAACGGGTATTCCATAAGACAAATCTCGATTTCCGCGAAATGGATTTTGACCCCGAGGGGTTTCCCGGTACAGCTTTCGATATAGTGGTGTTTGCTGCTTCACTACAGTATTTTTCCCCATTGAAATCAATCCTGGACAACGTGCTGAAATGCATGGCGGACGACGGAGAAATTCATATTCTCGACACCCATTTCTACAAAGCGTCGGAATTAGCTGATGCTGCAAACCGGTCATGTAATTACTATACCGGGCGGGGTTATCCTGCCATGGCTGAATACTACTTTCACCACCAGATACAAGAACTGGATGGACTCAATTATAAGATAATGTACAACCCGCAAAATCTGTTAAACAGGTTGTTTGTCAGGAATCCGTTTTATTGGATCTGCGTTTATCAATGACCCATGAAGAAAATATTATTTACTCATTCATACTCATTGTGGTTTGATCCCAAACAAATGGCGATCGGCCATCCGTACCCGCCTCTCGGTACACTATATGCTGCAGCTCTGATGAGGCAAAATGGGTATGGAGTTTCCTTGTATGACGTTATGTTCGCCCGGGATACGGAAGATCTGGTTCACCAGGTAAGGGATTATCAACCCGACTTCTTTGTGATTTACGACGATGGGTTTAATTACCTGACAAAAATGTGTCTCACCAACATGCGTGAGCTGGCTTTCCGGATGATCAAACTGGCACGGCTCAATAACTGCACAGTAATTGTATGCAGCTCCGATTCTACTGACCACTATGCCGAATACCTTGCAGAAGGGGCTGATTTTATTATTTTGGGGGAAGGGGAGCTGACGTTATTGGAACTGGTTAATGAACTTGCCGGTTTCAATGCGGAACCCGGTACGATTAATGGGATTGCACACAGGTTCAATGGCCGAGTAACGACAACGCCAAAGCGCCCGGTTTTACGTGAACTGGATAGATTACCGCTTCCGGCGTGGGACCTCGTCCAAATGGAAAGATACCGTGAGACCTGGATAAAGAGCAGTGGCTATTTCTCCCTGAATATGAATACTACACGTGGCTGTCCATATAAATGCAACTGGTGTGCGAAACCAATTTATGGTAACCGGTACAACTCGCGGAGTCCGCAACATGTGGTATGGGAAATGAAAATGCTCCGGGAGATGTATGGGGTTGAGCACATATGGTTCTGCGATGATATCTTCGGACTCAAGCCCGGATGGGTTAAGGAATTCTCGATACTGTTACGGGAAGAACAATTGCGTATCCCATTTAAAATCCAGGCACGTGCAGATCTGATGATTGACGAGGAAATGGTAAGAGCACTAGCTTCTGCAGGTTGTGATAACGTCTGGATCGGAGCTGAAAGTGGTTCACAGAAAGTGCTTGATGCGATGGATAAAGGAATTACAATCGATCAGATCCGGACGGCAACCCCACTCATGAAGAAATATGGGATAAAGCCTTCGTTCTTCATACAATTCGGGTATCCGGGTGAAACAAAAGAGGACATCTGGTTGACCATCGACCTGATCAACGAACTTCTTCCTGCTGAAATCGGGATTTCTGTTTCTTATCCACTGCCGGGAACCGGATTTTATGAAAGGGTAAGGGAGGAATTAAAGTTAAAGGCTAACTGGACTGACTCAGATGAAATGGCGCTGATGTTCACAAATACATATCCGCCGGCCTATTATAAACAGCTGCATACTTATGTTCACCAGAATTACCATACCCACCTGGCTAAGAACAGCATTCGCAACCTGCTAAGGAATCCGCTGCGTGCTTCTGCCGTCAAATTGAAATCGGCATGCTCATTCCTGTATTATGCACCTCTCACTTACATGCAAAAAATTAAACTGAACCGGCTGGAAAAGGCCATTTGAATGAAAGCAGAAACAAATACATACGAGCAACTTGCAGCCGCAGCATTCGACAACCAGTCGGAAGTTTTTGATCAGATTTATGGAAGGGATAAAATCATCGCATACAAAAGGCAAAGAGTACATAATCACCTGTTACAATACCTGCAACCCGGTAGTACCGTACTGGAACTTAATTGTGGAACTGGCGAAGATGCGATCTTCCTGGGGCAACTTGGTTGTAAGGTACATGCGACAGATATAGCCCCGGGTATGTTACGCCGCCTTCAGCAGAAGGTCGACGCGTTAAACCTGAATGAAACCGTTACCAGTGAAACCTGTTCATTCGGTCAATTACAGCAGTTAAACAACGAAGGACCATATGATCATATCTTTTCAAACTTTGCGGGTCTGAATTGTACGTCCGACCTGGACAAAGTGCTTGGTTCATTCTCCGGGCTCCTGAAGCCCGGTGGGAAAGTGACCCTTGTTTTACTTCCCCGTTTCTGTTTGTGGGAAAGCCTACTGGTATTCAAAGGAAAGTTCAGAACAGCATTCCGCAGATTTTTCAGTACCCGGGGGAGAGAAGCCCATGTGGAAGGAATACATTTCAGGTGCTGGTATTATAACCCTTCATATGTCCGGACCTGCCTGAAAGAAAACTTCGTCCATTTATCCACTGAAGGGTTGTGTACCCTAGTTCCTCCTTCCTATATACTGGGATTCGCTGACCATTACCCCCAACTGTTCGGCTTCCTCAAACAGGCGGAAAACAGGCTCAGGTATTTGTGGCCATGGAAGTTTGTCGGGGATTACTACATCATTTCATTTGTAAAGAAGGGAGGGTAGTCCCTTTGTCATGCCTGGACTGCTCAATTAAGGAAAAGACCTTTTCCTGATAGGCTTTTATGAACCTGACCTGGAAATTCATTGGATCAGGCTTTGCAACATGTTTGCTGGCAGCCATACTCATGATGTTCCCTTTTACATTCCGCTTTTTCTGAATGGTCTTCCGGTTCCACCGCTTCGCAGTTATGCGCATCAGTGATGCTTCCAGCCAGTTACCAAAAGCATTATTGAGCAGCCATTCCATGAGTTTTTTAAATACATGCCCACGAAGTTTTTTAGTTGCGGAAAGACCAATGAACTTATTTGGAAGATAGGCTTTAGCCCATGAATTTGCAGCATAGAATTCTTCGAATGCGTCGCGTCCCTGCAATGGGATCAGTGTGGCTACCTCAATTGCAGTATAAATGTTCTTTTCCACAATTTCAAGCTGATGTTCGTCAACATAGTAATTCATGCAGTAATAATGTTGCCTGTTAACAAGGAACGTCAGCTTCTTAAAGCAATGCATAAGAGTGCGCGCAATCCAGATCCTGTCTTTTTTTGTGATAATGAACAGGTCAATGTCGGAGTTGGCATCGGCGAAGTTTTTGGAGAGTGATCCAGAAATACCCACACCACGCACATATGGAAATAATATCAGCAATTTACCTACCCGCTTTGCAATCTTCAGCATTTCAATTGCTTTTCTATTTCCTTCCTTCCTGGTCGATGCTACCTCTGTATTGGCTCTGAGTGAATAATAATCGCCAATCCTGAAAATCAGCCTGCTTGTACAGAGCTGGTCAAGTTCTTCTGTAAATTCAGTAGAATCATATCTGTTTTCAAGGAAGGAAAAGACCTCGTTGGATGTCAGCGGGTATTCAAACATATCGAAATAGGCGAGGGTCGCCAGGATATTTTCCTTTAAGCGTATCATGAGGCAGGATTGGTGATTTTAAATTTGAGGTCTGAATAGATAAGCAATGAAAAAAAGATGCTATAGAAATAAATACCCTTATCCCTGTCAATTATGTTTTCGGAGAAGCAGACTGTTGCTATAATAAAAAGAAAGGCAAACAACAGGAGATCTTTCTCTTTTAATGACACTTTGAAACCATAATACAGTGTAGCAAGAAATATAAGCAATCCTGTAATGCCGAACTTTAGAAACATGCTTATAAACTGGTTGTGTGCATTTAAGTCTGACATATAGGAATGAAAGTATTTACTTCGGAAATAGCCTTCTTTTAATACTGTGATCTCAGAGCCTGAACCATAGCCTATAACAGGTGAATTTGCAGCAATTTTCAAAGCAAGGTTCCATCGTGCCAGCCTCGTGTCAGTTACCTCTGTAGAGGATTCCTTGCTTAGGTCTTTTTCCAGTTCAGTGACATATCGGTGTTTGAAATTGTTGAACCCGTAAATGACGCCAATTACCAGCAATGAAAGTGGGATGATAAAGAGTGCAAACCTGATGCGCCTGCTATAACTGAGTAAAAAGAACGGTACTCCCAGGTTTATGATCAGGAACAGGGCGATAAACACGGCCCTGGATCCCAACTGGATAATACCGGCAGTCAGAATAACACAGCAAATCAGATAGAAAAAGCGAAGCCGGGGCTTCTTTTCCTTAATTACGAGACCGAGAAGGAAGACCAGTCCCGCAGCGATCTGCATTGCCAGGTAAGTAGCATGCATACCAATTGGTTGGGAAAAGTTATGATTGATGAAAGAGGGCGTGAATAGGGTGTAAGGGCTGAGGTGGTAATAGATGATTACTACAATAGCGTACAGGTAGAGATAAGTTATTACCAGGACGCAGGCGAGAGAAAATGCCAGGAAGAAATGGTTTCGGTATTTTTTCAGGTCAAGCGGGTTCAGGCAAAAGGTCAAAGGTGCAAGCAGGATCGAGACCTGCATACCAACTTCCTTGAATGCTTCGGGTCTGTTTAATGAATACAGGGTTCCGAGCAGTGTGAGAAAGAATACTGAGGATAAGAATAGGTTGCTAATAGAAAATACGGGCCTGGAGTTACTTTTTTTCAGGTGGATGAGGGTATGTATAATCAGGCTTATGAATATAACATGACTATAAAACATGTCAAATGGCAGACTGAGTAACAGCAACAATACATGGTAATAACTTATTTTATTCGCCACGTTATCTTCTATGATTAGCAATGACTTCATTACGCTGGTTGTTATAGCATTCAAGGATGAAATTTTCATACTCGTTTATTACTTTTTCCCAATTGAACAGGAATTGGATCTTGTGAAGATTATTCTGTATCATCTTGCGTTCATTATCTTCACGACGCACTGTTTCCACTAGCCTACGCACATCAGAAGAATCGTCAAAGTAGAAGGCATCACTATTCAGCACGGATTTGTTGAAAGGGTTGTTGTGGGCAGCAATCAGTGCTTCACTGGCCATTGCTTCCAGCAGAGACGGGTTGGTACCGCCTACACTATGCCCGTGAAAATACAGGTATGAGTTATTCTGAAGGGCACGGACAACCGAGTTATCGAAGTTTGCGCCTTCAAATTGAATCCTTTCGTCATTCCTGAATTTATGTGTAATGAATTTGCCAAACCTGCTATCAGTGCTGCCCAGTACTTTGAATTTCTTGTCGCTAGTGCTGTTATTAAATCCATCCAAAATAACTTCTATATTGTTTTCCGGTTCCATTCTCGCCATCAGGAGAAAGTAATCTTTGTCGGGTACCGCGTTGGTAGCCGACTTTCTTTCCACATCGGAAAACAAGTCGGCTCCATAGGGGATATACCTGCTGTCTACATTGTATTTGTCTTTCAGGTATGACCTGATAACCAGCGAATCTGAAATAAAGTACTGGCTGTATTTCACGGCAAGTTTTTCTGCATACCTGAGAAACCTCTGAACTGGCATGGAATATTTGGCGCGTTTCCATTCCAGTCCATCCATGTTGTTAATCGTCACGCTTTTTTTGGGATACAATCTGCCCCAGACGGAACTGCTTGTATAACCCATAAGCAGGATTACGTCAAAGTCACGCTTCCTCGCATCCAAAAGGCAACACAGGTCATATACAAACTGGCCGGAGGAACCTACCAGGTATTCAGGATCAAAGCAGTGAACAATTTTCACGCCATGCCAATCATCAGCCTGGTATGGATGGTTGTGGGAGTTATAAACAGTAACGCTATATCCTTTATTTACCAGTCCGGCTGATACATATTCAGCGATATGTTCAAATCCGCCATAGTAGTTAGGAATTCCGCGCGTTCCTATTATTGCAACTTTAAGTTTCATAGTTCAGTTATTTGCCTGTAGTAAATCGTAGAACAGATCACTGCTGTTTTGCCAGTTATAATACTTATATACATATTTTGCCACTTCCCCGGTAAACTGATCGGAAGGAGGTGTGTCGAGCATCTGGGATAGTTTTTGTTCAAATTCAGTTTCGTTTGAAGGGTCAAAAGTGTAGGGGGCGAAAAAACTGAAATCCCGCATCGCTGTGGCTGACGAACATAGCACCGGGGCATAACAGGTTGCTGCTTCCAGTGGAGGAATACCAAATCCTTCAGCTTTCGATGGATACACAAACAGCCTGCAAGCCTGGTAAAGAGCTTTCAGGTCTGACTGGCTTGCTTGCGGTAACCAGTGGAAGTGTTTTCGCTGGTTATCATCCAGACGGCGAATCAGCTTATCCAATGCAGGCACATGCGCAGACTCTTTTCCAACAAAGACAAGTGAAATGTTACGTTTATCGAGATCAAGCTCCAGGTACTTACTGAGTAGCAACGCATGATTCTTCCGTGGCTCAAGCCTGCTGATGCATAAAATGAAATCGCTAAAGCCAAACTTCCTTCTTACAAATTCCTTCGCATCATTTTTTGTGTTTTCGAGTCCTGACGATACATCCATTGCACCATTATGTATCACGTGTACTTCGGCGGGAGGAACACCGTAATGCCAGCAGATCTGCTGTTTCGAATATGCCGAGACGGTAGTTTTAATATCTGCCTGTCGCAGGCTTCTTCCAAAAAGATAATTCCGGCTTATCCGGAAAATAAATCCGAAATCTTCCCTGAAATCATTGAACAATACATCGTGTAAGGTCACAATATACCTGCAGCCACTGATTGCTCGCGGAACTATATACTGAAAATGTGCAAATTGAAATTTATGCTTCCTGATCAATGCAGGAATATCAAAGAGGTAGCGGAATATACCGCTGCTTCTTTTACTATACCGGAGTATATTGCTCACGGCTAGTGAAGGAAAGATGGCTTTGATGTTATCAGTGTTTCTTGCCCCGAAATAGATATCGAGCTCCGGATGCCGGGCCATCAGTTGAGTGTACAATTCCCTCAGGAAGGTCTGTGCACCCTGGAACTCTTTATCGAAGACATGCGCATCAACAAATATTTTTATCCTTTCAGTTTCCATAACTTAATCTTTTTTACATCGGCCGACCATGATACACCAGGCGTTTCATAGTTATCCAGGTTGGTTTTGACAGAGTGGTAAAACAGGCTCAGGGCTTTTTCCGGGAGGAATGAGAACAGTAATAGTATATAGTACTTGATATGAAATGGGGCTAACCAAATAACTTTCCGCAGGTTTTTCCTCGCCATTACAGGCTGGTAGTTATTCCATAGGTACTTCTTTCCAAGCAGTGCATAGTAGGCGCCTTCCTTGATTTTTTTTCCTCCCTGCCGTTCACCAATTTTCCGGAGTCGTTTTCCCTCTGTGCTCGTGATATCCCCCTTTCTCAACGCATCCTGTTTTATGCTTCTAAAACGGCGAGTTCTCCATTTTTCATCAATAGTTATTGATTCGGGATTCAACCTTACTTGTATCAGCGCCTGTCCGAGGTTGCAGGCATTCTCTTTTCTAAGCAGGTTCTTCCAGAGCAGGTGGTCTTCAAAGGTGTATGCATGTTCATTGTATCCCCCAACGTTCAATACGACGTCTCTCCTGTATATAACGCTGGAATGAATAAACGGGCAGTTTTGGAAATCAGGCCGGATCAGCTCCTCATTGTTCTTTCCTGACGGGTAAAATGTAAATACATAGTTTCCTTCAACATCAACATAATCAACCGCTGATCCGACGATGCTGTAATAGGAGTGAGATGTGATAAAATCGTATTGTATCCGAAGGCGGTCGTGGTAACAAATGTCATCTGCATCAAATCGGGCGATCAGTGGTGCATTTGAGTGCTGTAGCCCATTGTTCAGGGCAGCAGCCACTCCCGCATTTTGCTGGTTGATTACCCGGATCCGTTCGTCCCTGAATGAATCAATCACGGATAAAGTATGATCTGTAGAACCATCATTTACAATGAGCAATTCAAAATCAGTGAATGACTGTTCCAATACGGAATTAATAGCTTCGCGTATATATTTTCCTGCATTAAACGCAGGCATTAAAACGGTAATTTTAGGGTTAGTCATGTTACGGCAGGTTTTTGTGAACCATCGACTCCTTTATATCGAGATACAGTAGTAATTCAAATAGTACCAGCACTGATAACTGCTCAAACCAATAGTCAATGAAGAATACTATCATGACCAGGAAGATCAGTGGTAAGCCATAAGTTAAAGTCCTGTAGTGCCTGAGGAAATAGCCGAAATAAAATACCAGCAACATAAGAAGGCCCAGCAAACCATATTCTGATAACATTTGGTCATAAACTGAAAATGGTGTGTTGGTCAGGGAATGGTACCCGGACTGCCGGCTGAAAAAGTCGATGTACAGATCCAGGTGATTTGACAGGAAATCATCGTTTATATACAGGTTACTATGAGGAAAGCCACCGGCTATACCCAGCCCGGTGGTTCGGAATGCGAGTTTGGATGAAAAATTGCCGATACCATCACCAGCCAGAGACTTTACCGGATGTCTTGAAAGGAACTCTGCTGTTTGTTTCAGTCCCATCGCTTTGCCCGGCAGATCGGGCATTTCTGTGGCTCCGGAAGAATAGGGTAAGGCTGATCTGTTGTTATGGATGAAGCGGACAATAGGGTGTTCTTGTGGCAGAGGATCCTTTATTGATTGGTACGACGCCGAATGGATGTCAGCTTTCGGGAGAGTCAGCTGTTGCGTTTGCGATTCTTCAGATTTGTCCTTTATACCCATCGCATAACGATTAAGGTTAAGGCTATCGAGGTATTCTTTCGCTATCTTTTCTTCCTGGACCAATGTATCCGGTTTCATGGCAACAGGTACCACTTTCGATTCCTGACGCATTTCATTATGTGATTCCGTATGGAAAGACTTTTTAAAGATCTTTCCAACATACTCAAGATTCTGGGGGGAGATTTTCGATACAAAAACGATCAGCATCATACAGTAGATAATTATGAAGCTTTTCTGCTCGCGTGTGCTCCTGAGTAAAAAAAGCAAAAGCATCAGGAATACCATGACGATGTTCATAAAGTTGCTCCCTGTAAGCAGGAAAGTAGTAATGCATAAAAGGAGCATCGTATAGTTCTTCCTTCCAAGGAAATAGAGGATGCCCATGGCGTTCAGAATTGCATTGGTCGTGGACGTATCAAATGTTAACCCTTTTATATAATCTCCGGTGCCGATAAAATATTTCTGGTTCTGGCCCTGGTACAGGTAGGGATTGATGTCCCTGATCTCCCAGATGATAAGCAGGAGATTTATCGCTGATACAACTGCGTTTATAATGAAGAAGAGAACCACGGTCTGGTGAATTTTGACCGTAGCCTGGCGGTCAACTGAAAGCTTTACCTGGTGTGTAGCCAGCAGGCAAAGCAGCCAGAAAATGATCCCTGTTATGAATACAACAGGATAATTTTTATCCAGGAAATCCCTGTTGATTAATAAGGCAGTGCAGGCTATAACGATGATGAACAGGTAAAAAAGCGGCAACCTCGGATTTTTCCAATTGAAACCAAACCTGAAGTCTGGTTGAAGAATATAAATGAGCAGTAAAGCCGGGATCTTGACGACGAGCTTCACATTTAAGAACAATATGAGTAGTATCAGCAACTTCCAGTCTACAAACCCATTCCATTTTTTTGGATTAAGACAGGTACCGATTGCCATGTTTTGCAGATATTATTAACTGGTAAAGGGATCTGTAAAACAATACGTTGAAAACACATCGCGGGTTGCCTGTATAATGTAAAAATGACGGTGATTACCTGCTGAAAAAGGAGGAGAATATGAATCTTTCCTGTTGCTGCCGGAGGTAATAGATAGTCTGTGTAATGTTTGCCGCCAGGAATGCTATAGCAGCTCCTTCGTTTTGAAGAATCGGAACAAGGATAATGTTTGAAAGGGCGTTCACGGCAAAGGTTATAATGAATCCGGTCAGGATCATCTTCGCCTGATTTCGGGAGAAATAAATTGTCCAGAGGAAATTATTCAGGTAAAGGAAAGGAATACAAAGTGACAGAAAAAAAATGGTATGCCTGTTTACAGCTCCATATTTGCCATCAGTAACGGCATCAACTACAGGCACCCAAAGGAAATTCATAACCAGCACCGTCAGTACAGCAATAGTAAGTTCAATCCGCAGGAGTGACTTGAATTTTCCCGCGTCAAATTCACCGTTCCCTGACAGACGGGTAAACCATGGAAGCAGGAGAGGAGCAATAGCAAGAAGCGGTAAGGTTGATAGTTCAAACACTTTGTAGGCGAAGCTATATTCCGCAAGTTTAACCGACGAAACCATTAACCCGATGAATATCCAGTCGAATCGTGCAATGGCGGATGTTATAATTACTACGCCCGTCTGGGGCAATGCTTCCCGGAGTAATTGAAGATAGCCGGACTTTGCACACCGGAAGGAAACAGGGATAGCTAATCTCCGTTTGAATAGGAAGTAGCACCACAATAACTCAATAAGATCACCCAGTATGAAGATCAAGATACATTCTTTAAGCGTGACCTGGTGAAAAAGTGCGAGTGTTGCGAGGGCAGCACTTCTGACCACATTGGAAACCACGAGCATAATTGCCACCAGTTTAAACCGTTCAAGGCCACTTGCGATCTGTTTAAAAGGCGTAGAGAAATAGATCATCAACTTCCCTGCACCAATAAATATCAAAAGTGGGGAAATACCGGAGCTCCGGTGATCAACTGCGAATAATATCAGGAGTAACAGGTAGAATATCACTCCCGACAGTATAACATGAAAAAAATACAGCGATGACAGACGGTTCACATCATAACCCAAAGCTACCTTTCTTACCACCACCTGGTCAATTCCGAATGAAAGCAGGTTGAACACCAGTAGCAGAATCGCCAGTACAAGATTCAGCCGGCCAAAATCTGGCTTGTTAAGATTGGTGGATAAGAGGTAAAAGATGACCAGTCCGCATAGTTGATTAACCAGCAGCTGTATTGAATTGGCGGAAAGGTTCTGAAATAATCTGTCGCGCAACTTGGTGTTTAAAATAATATTATTATTGCCCGTATAAAAGAAATACGGCTTTCGTTAGCTCTGGGTTGCCTTGGCGTAAAAAAAACGTGCTGATCATCAAAAGTGATTCATTATGGAAAGAACAAAACCAGAAAGTACCGACCAGTATATTGCAGGTTATCCGGATGATGTTCAAAAGCTCCTGAGCCAAATCCGGGCCGCTATAAGGAAAGCAGCGCCGGATGCCGAAGAAGTGATCAGCTACGGCATACCTGCATTCCATTATAAAGGCTATTACCTTATTTATTTTGCGGGATATAAAAATCATGTCAGCGTATATCCTGCACCAAGGGAAAATGTTGAGTTTAAAGAGCAGCTTTCCTTGTATAAAGGCGGAAAAGGAACTGTCCAGTTTCCTATCGACAAACCATTACCGCTTACCCTGATCACAAGAATTGTAAAATTCCGTATGAAGGAAAACGAAGCCAGGGCCGACAAAAAGAAGAAGTAATTGTTTTACCGGCGAAGACCGGTTGCGATAACAAACTCGCCACTTACAACATACCCATTTCCAGACTTAAACTGGCTGATGGAGTCCAGGTATTCCTGGTGAACTTCAAGTTTCACTTGTTCACTGAACCGGTTGTAAGCAAGTGCGACGGGTCCACCAGCAAATGCTGCACCATAGGCTTCTTCGGGGGTAGCGTAAACCAGGGATGTATTGATTCGGGATTCCTTTACTTCAAAAAATCCAGCCATTTCGAAATGGCGCTTAAGCATGCCTTCGTTTCCAAGTTGGAAAAAGAGGGGGCAGACTTCGGAACTCACCCGGCGATCAACAATCTCAAAAATATCCGCCCAACCGCAATGATTCCTCCGACCCCAGACGGCTGCAACTGATCGTCCACCGACCCTGGTAACCCTGAACATTTCCGTTAGTGCCTTTAACGGGTCCGGCACATACATCAGACCCAATGCGCACAATGACACGTCAAAACTATGGTCGGGAACTTCAAGGGCTTCAGCATCCATCCTGTCGAACCGCACATTCAGGTACTGTTTTGCAGCTGCGGTTTCGTTACCGATCGTCACCATTGCATCAGAAATATCGGTTGCCAATACTTGTCCATCCGGGCCAACCCTTTCCGCGGCAGGAAAACTAACCAGCCCTGTGCCACAAGCAATATCAATTACCAGGTTTCCGGGTTGAAGGTCTGCAAGCTCCAGTAATTTTTCCTGTGCCGGCTTTAATTGTTGCTGCCAGAAATTCTCATAGTACGCTGCAGCTTTATCCCAGCCGTATCGCTGTACCCTGCGTTGGAGTGCAGGGTCCATCAGGACTGTAGTTTTGGGGTGACTAGCTGAACTTCGCGACGGCATTTCTGGGCGCGGCTGAATACATCAAGGTAGGGACTGCGCTTATCTGCTTCATCCAGCAGATCCATGATCAAAACCTCGTCAGCGTCACTTTCAATCAGCACATTATAACGAACTTCCAGGTAGCCCGGAGCTTCGTCTGACGTGCCAAGTAAGGCACCGTCGTCATAGTCTGCCTGGATCTCCACTTCAAGACGCGAAACCTGGATACCTTTTTGTGCGGCCATCATCATGTACCCGATTGCCAGGCAACTGCCGAGGGCGGCACGACCGTAGATGCCAGGAGTGGGACCAGACCCTGTGCCGCCGACTGATGATGGCATATCTGCTTTGAATTTCCACTCACCTTCTTCAGTTTCGCAATGAAGACCATTTACTACTCTTGTGCGGGAAATGCCGGTGCCGAGAGCCAGTGACGGTTTCAAAGAGATCGCCTGGATGCTCCGCTCAATTGCAAGTTTGATCCGATCCTCTGTCATAAGAATAAAAGGTGGGTGGTAATAAAGATAACAAAATACTGTTATCCCAACTCTCGCAGCCAGTTGCGGCCGACCATTTTATAAACTGTAAAATTTACCTGTACCCTCGATTAAGGAAGACTCTATAAACTAGAAAACCTAAGGGGATTGGGAGTTGGAAGGTTGAAAGTGGTAAAATCAGCGAAATACCTATTGAACAATTACTTCTTTGATCACCTTTTCGCCCAAAGCCTGGTTAACCCGCTCGATAATCTTTTCTTTCTGGAAAAGAAGCTCCTGTTTAAGCGGCGCTACCGAGGTGGTGACATATAACTTATCGCCATATATCTTGATGCTGTCAGTATAGCGGGCAATGGTTTTTCCCATTATATCTTCCCAGACATCCTGGATCTGCAGTGCCTGTACAGAACCTTTAAGCCTGCTTTTTTTCAGAAATTGCTTGATTGCATCTCCTAGTGAGTATTCTCCCATAGGACAAAGATAAACCTGGAGCTGATAACAATTGCCTGATTCGGAGAGCGAAGTGACTGCAATGGCTATAATTCTTAAGAAAAGCGGCTTCATGCTGGTTGTTGTTGCAACCTTTGCCGATATTTGCAACTTCAAAAGGCGTTATTAGGTTTTAGTGAGGATTTAATCCGACGAACTGGTCCCGTTTTTATATCCAATCCTTTGTTCGACTGTTTAATCCGTTGACAGATAGACAAATGCGTACCCGCCCTATAGGAGCTATACCCAGAAAATCGTGTCCGTATTTATTTTAATTCGTACCCACCCTATGTTTTTATCAGCGGCTCGTCTCTATTGACTGATAGGGGAGTCCTAATGCTGAAAAGCTTTCACCAATACGGTCAGGATGGGTGTCAGTAACCAGAACCTGGCCATCGTTTAACACACACACTTCATACAACAGGTTTTGCATCCGTTGCTGGTCGAGTTTTTCGAAAACATCATCCAGCAAAAGAATGGGTGCGAAACCTTTTTTTTCCTTCAGCAACGAAAATTCCGCCAGCCGGAATGCAAAGAGCATGCTTTTCCGCTGTCCCTGCGAAGCGGTTTGCCGGAACATCTTGTCTTCCAGGGATATACTGATATCATCGCGGTGAATACCGGAGGTAGTGCGCTGTGAGGCGATGTCCCGGTCGCGGTTACGGCGAAGTAATGATTGCCAGTCGCCTTGCTGCATAGGGCTTTCGTATTGCATCCGGAGATCATACTGTTCCCCGGCAATTTTGATGTAACGGGTCGTTATTTCTTCCAGGAGTTGCCGGAGGTAAAGTGTACGTTTTTCAAATACATAACTGGCCGGAGAGTTCATCTGCTCGTCAATGATGCTGAGCAGCTCAAATTGCCTGGAGCGTTGTTCAGCCATCTGCTTTAACAGGCTGTTACGCTGCTGCAGCAGGCGGTTATATGTCATCAGGTGTACCAGGTAGTCGTGGTCGACCTGTGAAAACAGGGCATCCATAAAACGGCGTCTTTCTTCGCTTCCGCCGGTGATGATCTGGACATCATCGGGGGCTACCATAACAGCAGGAAACTGACCTATATGGTCGGCCATTTTCTCGCAGGGCATTTCGTTTACCCGGAACTCCTTTTTTCCATTTTCCCTTATTACCGCACTGACATCGTAGGTTTCTTCCTGCCGTACAAAGCGGCCTGAAATCCTCATGCCCTGGGCTCCGCCATAAACGAGTTGGGCATCGGATTTCTGGAAATAACTTTTGGTGAAACACAGGAAATAAATGGCGTCGAGGAGGTTGGTCTTTCCGGTACCGTTCCGGCCTGTAATTCCGGTAACCCTTTCCGGGAAAGTCCAGGATTGCCCGAGATAATTCTTATACTGAAAAACTGATATGTTTTGGAGAGATAACAAATTGGCTGCAATATATTTCCACATTTTCACATTATGCCTTTTCCCTTATCTTTGCCCGGCTCAAAACTAATCACGTGGCAACAAAATTTTCAAAGGAGACCTACCTGTACTGGTACGAACTGATGCTTTTGATCCGTCAGTTTGAACTTAAAGCAGAAGAGAAATACAAAATGGAAGGCAAGATCCGCGGTTTTTTCCATGCCTATGTTGGGCAGGAAGCTATTGCTGCGGGTTGTATGACCGCCACCAAACCCGAAGACGCTTTTATCACTGCTTACCGCGACCACGGTCTGGCACTTGCAAAAGGAATTAGTGCGAAGTCCTGTATGGCTGAACTGTATGGTAAAGCTACAGGTTGTGCAAAGGGTAAGGGTGGAAGCATGCACTTCTTCGGAGTAAAAGAGCGCTTTTTCGGTGGACATGGAATTGTAGGCGCTCAGATTGGTACCGGGGCAGGTATTGCCTTTGCTGAAAAATATAAAGGTACTGATGCTGTTTGCCTCACATATTTCGGTGATGGCGCTGCCCGGCAGGGTATGCTTCACGAAACTTTTAACCTGGCAATGCTCTGGAAACTGCCGGTTATCTTCATTTGTGAAAACAACAATTACGCCATGGGAACTTCCGTTGAGCGGACTTCCAATGTTGTAGATATTTATAAACTGGCCGACGCTTACGAAATGCCTGCAGATTCCATCGATGGTATGAGTGCGGAAGCTGTACATGAAAGCGTTGCCCGCGCGGTAAAACGTGCCCGCGAAGGTGATGGTCCGACCCTGATTGAAATCAAAACTTACCGTTATAAAGGCCACTCTATTTCTGACCCGCAGAAATATCGGACAAAAGAAGAAGTGGAAGAGTATAAGCAGCGTGACCCGATCGAACTGGTTCTCCAGACTATCCTGACTAATAAATTTGCTACCCAGGAAGAGATAGATGCAATCAATAAGCGTGTGGAAGCGGAAGTTGAAGAGTCTGTGAAATTCGCTGAGGAAAGTCCATGGCCTGATGATAGCGAAGTGCTCAAAGATATTTATATTGACCAGAATTACCCCTTTATCGTTGATTAATCAAATCGTACAAAATTATCATGGCTGATATCAAGAATACCCAAGCAGAACCGGTAGAATCAAATGAAGCAGTAGACAGAGTGACCGGCTTCTGGCAAAAGAACAGCAAAAACATACTTATCGGTCTTGCCATAATTGTAGTGGCAAGCGCCGGTATAGCAGGATACAAACATTTCGTTTCAGGGCCCAAACTGGAAAAAGCCAATGAGGCCATTTTTCGTGCAGAGAGTTATTTCCGAATGGATTCGCTGCAGGTTGCTTTGAATGGCGACGGAACCAATCCTGGTTTCCTGAAGATCATGGACAAGTACAGTGGTACTCCCGCGGCTAACCTTTCGCGTTTTTATGCCGGGGCCAGTTACCTTCGCCTTGGTGATTTCAAAAATGCAGAAAAGTATCTGAAAGACTTCTCAACTGACGCGGTTCAGGTGAATGCCAGGGCAAAAGGTCTTTTAGCGGATACCTATGCAGAACAGGGCAAAAAAGAGGAAGCAGCAAAATTGTATCTTGAAGCTGCACAAGCTTTTGAAAAAGACGAATTCAATTCTGCCGAATACCTGTTCCGTGCGGGCTATCTTTATGAGAGCCTCGGTAAGAACAAGGAAGCGATCGACGCATTCAGGCAGATTAAACAAAAATACCCCCGCACAGAAAGAGGATTTGAAATTGATAAGTACCTCGCCAGGTTGGGTGAAACAGAATAAATATTCTTTTGTATGGCGAATACAGGTAATATTAACTTATTACAACTCGATACAGGCATTCTTCCGAAGGATGCCTGTATTGTTATGGTCAAAACAGAATGGAACGCTGAGATAATTGATGAACTGGAAGCAGGTTGCCTCCGCGTATTTTCTGCAAACGGGCTGGATCGCATTACAACCCTTACAGTTCCCGGGGCGGTTGAGATTCCGTTCGCGGTCAAAAGCTATTGGGAAACAAAAAAATACCTTGACGACCGGCCGCATGCATTTATTGCACTCGGTTGTGTGATCAGGGGTGATACGCCGCATTTCGAATATGTGTGTCAGGCAGTAACTCATGGCATTTCCCAGCTTAACCTCACCCTGCCGATCCCTGTGATCTTTGGAGTTCTCACCGTCAATAACGATGAACAGGCAAAAGAAAGGATAGGAGGGAAACATGGTCATAAGGGTGAAGAAGCAGCCATAACCGCAATTAAGATGATCGCACTTCAGCGAAGTTTTAAAAAATAACCATTGAACGTACAGCTTTTCATACCCTGTTTTGTGGACCAGCTCTTTCCACAGACCGCCTTTAACATGATTAAAGTCCTGGAAAAAGCTGGCTGTACCGTTTCCTACAACCCTGAACAAACCTGTTGCGGTCAACCCGCGTACAATGCCGGGTTCTGGGAGGAAAGCAAAACGGTGTGCGAGAAGTTTGTCCGCGAGACCAAAGGAATCGACGACCTGGTGGTTGCACCTAGTGCTTCCTGTGCAGGTTTTATCAGGAACTACTATCCGAAAATATTTGACAATTCATCCCTGCACAACGATGTGAAGGATCTGCGGATGCGGACATATGAATTTTCGGAGTTCCTGGTGAACGTGTTGAAAGTGGAAAAGCTGGGCGCCCGACTTCAGGTTAAAGCAACTTATCACGATTCCTGTGCAGCGCTACGTGAATGCAGGATCAAGGAGGAACCCAGAAAATTGCTGGCTAATGTAGCAGGACTTGAAATTGTGGAAATGAATGACGTGGAGACCTGTTGCGGTTTTGGAGGTACTTTCGCAGTTAAATATGCACCTATTTCTGTCGGTATGGCTGATCAGAAAGTAAGTAATGCGCTTCAGACCGGTGCCACTCATATTGTTTCAACTGACCTGTCTTGCCTGATGCATCTCGAAGGGTACATCCGTCAAAACAACCTGCCGATTAAAACCATGCATATTGCTGACGTGCTGGCGACAGGGTGGTAGTTATTTCTAAACTGCTAAATCAACTCCATATCATTATGGCATATTGGCTTGTTAAATCGGAACCTTTCAAATACAGCTGGGAGCAGTTTGAAAAAGACAAGAAGACTATGTGGGACGGAGTAAGAAATTATGCCGCCCGCAACAACCTGCGCTCAATGAAGAAGGGCGACAAAGTCCTTTATTATCATAGTAACGAAGGTCTTGAAATCGTAGGCATTGCACAGGTAGCGAAAGAAGCATACCAGGATCCTACAACGACAGAAGATGCATGGGTTGTCGTTGACCTTAAACCTGTAAAACGTTTGGCCAAATCCGTTAGCCTTACTGAAGTAAAGTCAGACAAAAGACTGGAAAATATGGCGTTGATAAGACTTGGCAGACTCAGCGTTCAGCCGGTCACAGATGATGAATGGAAGATTATCATGCAACTGGCAGGCGAAAAATAGCCTGTGCTGCATGGTGCCCGGCAAATAACAGCTTCGTACATTTAAATATGAATAAGAAGAAGCTTGTTGTATTGACAGGAGCGGGCATCAGTGCGGAAAGCGGATTGAAAACATTCCGCGACAGTGATGGCCTCTGGGAAGGATATGATATTGAAGAAGTAGCTACTCCACGCGCGTGGAAACGCGATCCGGCATTGGTGCTTGACTTCTACAACATGCGACGTAAAAATGTGCTCGCGGCAGAACCTAACAAAGCCCACCAGATCCTTGCATCATTCCAGGACAAATTTGACGTTCACATTATTACCCAGAATATCGATGATCTGCATGAAAGGGCCGGTTCATACAGTGTGCTTCACTTGCATGGAGAAATACTCAAAATGAGAAGTGACCAGGACCCGGCGCTTGTGCAGGAGATCCGGTCAGATATGATTTATGGCGCCTTGGCCCCTGATGGTCATGCCTGGAGACCTGATGTGGTGTGGTTTGAGGAACCTGTCCCACGAATCAGCCAGGCAGTGCCAATAGTTAGAAGTGCAGATATTTTCCTAGTCGTAGGAACATCCTTGCTTGTTTATCCGGCAGCCGGCCTGGTCGATTATGCGCCTCATGACATCCCCAGGTATATCGTGGATAAGAAGATTCCCTATGCGGGATCAATGTCGAATTTACATGCCATTGAAGGACCTGCGACTGAAGGGATGGCAAGACTTGCTGAGATGCTGAACAAGAACGACATTTAGTTTTTCACTAACAGGACCAGACAAAATAATCCCTTCTATTTGCAACATGAAGATCCCGCCTTCCCTTTTAATACTCTTGTTTAGTTATTCATCTTCCGCCCAGTTGCCTTCCTCTTTGATCCAGCTGAAGCAACATGTAGCAATAAAAGGTGACAGCCTGCCCGCTGGACAGGGTATTTATGATGCTAAAGGACTTCATTACCTGATACCCGTTTACAGGTGGGTGAAAAATACAGGGGAACAGGTTCAAATGATGAAGCCGGAACAATACTCTGCTTTATGCCGTGATCTTGCATTTGCCGGAGATTACACCTCGGCACCCGGCATTGGCCGGCTCCGATATGACTCGATGCCAAAGGAAGGTTATGACGACGCTCATCATTATGTTGACACTATGAAATCGGTAATGTTTCGGCCGGCAGCCAACTATATCCTCAATAGAGCCGCGGGGGAACAGGTAATTATGTTTAACGAATCGGCTCGCCAACCGATGCACCGGATTTTTCTGATGACCTTATTGCGACCATTGTATGAGGCGGGGTTTCGCTACCTTGCGATGGAAATGCTGCAAAACCGGGGCGTCCGTTCTATAACTGAAATGGATATGCGGGCCGGCTTTCTGGCTGCCGAACCCAATGCAGGCGAGTTAATCAGGAATGCTCTTGCACTGGGTTTCCAGGTTATTCCATATGAAGATACGGCGGCTCACAAGCATACCACATTGGGGAGAGACATCATTAGAGCAAATCAGCTCGCAACTATAATCAAAAAAGACTCCGGAGCACGAATTGTAGTGTTGGCAGGAGGGGTGCAGGTCAGTGAAAACAAGCTCAATGAAGATTTCGTACCCCTGGCTGCAGCATTCAGGCAGCAAACCGGTATTGACCCTTTTACCATCGATCAAACCGAACTCTCTCCTGGCAGTACATTTGAATATGGGCGCGTCTTTTATAGCGAGTTGCAGTCATCGCGGAAATTTAAAGAACCCGTGATCGCCTTTCGCAATAATTTACCTGTCAGTCTGCTCGAAAATGATATGTATGATATACAGGTGATCCATCCTGCCCAGGAATTGAAATACAACCGGCCCACCTGGTTGTCTGCAAACGGCAAACGTCTGGCTACGGCTGTCCGTCCAACTGAAAAGATGTTATATTTTGTGCAGGCTTACTATGCAAATGAAATGGAAACCAGGTCACTTCCACTTCTTGTACCGGCTGATCAGACATATGTTACAGGTTCTGACGGGTATTACTGGTTGTATTTGTCCCCCGCAAAGTATAAGCTTGTGCTACGGGATATCAATTATGCCATTCTTTCGGTGAAAGACCTGGATGTTACTCCACTCTGAATGACACTTTGCAAATGACACCATAACTCTGGATCTTGCCGTCCTTGACATGACATTTGATATCCTTGACAAATATGGAGTCGAGATTGCGTACAGTCTTGGAGACCTCTGTAACCGCATTCTGGATTGCATCTTCCAGTCCCTTTTCAGATGAGGCAATTACCTCGATGACTTTCACAATTGACATAGAAAATCGTTTAAAGTTGAATGGATATTTATTGCAGTAATTCAATATTGCCCAGTTCCATCGAGTTGTTATCAAAGAGGTCGATATCTGCTGTCAAATGGTCCTGGTAAGGAGCAATGGCATCGATCCAGACTCCATATACACCCGGCTTCACTTCCACATTCAACCGGGTTCCGGTTAAGGAAGCAGGAATAGTATCACCATTCCTGATCAGCCATACCTGACGGATGGCTTTTGCAGGGTGAATTTCCCCTTTGATGCTGCATACAGTTCTTTTTTTCGATGCCTCCAAAGTTGTAACAGCGGCTATGGTACAAAGAAGTACCCAGGTTGATTTGGTCATATTTCCGGTTTCTATGCTAACGGTTAAGCATATTTGAAGGTGTAAGTTATCCAAGCATCATGCCAAAGCAGCCCGCCATTGGACAATTGTCACTTACTTAATATGCCATTAATGCCCGTTATTCTTGTTTGAAATGCCGTACCTCTGTTGGTTTCGGGAATGCTAAGGGTTATTGTACTGTTTGCATTGAGCACAGGTATGGTAATGTATTCGGAATGGTGCAATTGCCGGTTCCGTTTCAGGAAATCCACGGCTATAACAACATTCTGTAATTGTTCACTACCATTATTGGACACCCTAAGTGACAGCCCCGTAATGCCTCCAAAGAAGCCGACACTGAATCCAGTAGCTTTGACGTCAATATACCTTCGCAAGGATGCAAAACGAAGTGACGGATTAGGTGGGAGAGATGGAACAGGGTCAATGGATTTCCGGGGGCGTGCGACAACAGGTGCCGCATCATTTTTACTGATAAGCTGGATTATTGCCGGCTCGTCCACAGAAGACTCCGCCGGTGCAGGGGCTGGTTCAATCCCGGGAACCTGGACTTTGACATTGACAGGATCGGTTCTCTCTGCCAGAAATGCTTTTTTATAAGTGCCGAAAAAGACTCCGCCAGAAATAAGGATCAAAAATGCTGCGGTAAGGGAAGCCAGGTAACTCTTCTTATGCAACTGGGAAAAGGTATAGGAAGAAGCGCCGGTATAATATTGGCTTTCCGGCAGGTAACTGTCTGTGCCGTTTTCCATCAGAACCGAGTGCAGGGACGGCGCGTTTTGCCGGACTTCAGCAATTGCGGTCCTTGCAGGAAGAATAACCGTTACATATCTCGTTTGGGGAATATTCTGTACAGAACGGGGCTTTTTTTCTGCAGATGCTTGAGAAGGAGGTGTATGGAACTGCACGTACAAGTCGTCAGTAACGGCAGGCGCGTAATTTCTGAATTCCTCGATTTCTGCAGGATACTTCCAGGATGCGCTTTTGCCGTCCGCCCATACCAGGTCATGGGCTTTCAGTCCCAGTTCCACGAGTTCCTGCCAGCCGTAAGGGCCGGTCTCCTTATTATCTCGCAACAATTTGTACTGTTGCATTGTCCGTCTATTAACTGTTAAATAAAGTTGGGCAGGGGTTGTGTCTGGTCGGGGCTATAAAAGTACAAAAAGGCATTGGATAACGCGTGGAAAAAAAGGACCAAATTTGGCCGTTTGGATAAGGTTTTGACACCTAAAAACGGTAGATTTGCCCACCTTCAAAAAAGGCCAATTTCTGATTAAAACAAGACCGTAGAATCGGTTAATATTTTACGCATGGAAGAAAATCTGACGCCACTGGAAACGAACGACTCCAACCGAATTATCCTGATCAATATTGAAGAGCAGATGAAGACCGCCTACATCGACTATTCCATGTCGGTGATTGTAGGTCGGGCCCTGCCGGATGTTAGGGATGGATTGAAGCCGGTTCACCGCCGGGTATTGTTTGCTATGAATGATCTCGGCATCACGTCAAACAAACCATACAAAAAATCTGCCCGTATCGTCGGGGAAGTACTTGGTAAGTACCATCCTCACGGTGATGCATCAGTATATGATACGATGGTGCGTATGGCCCAGGAATGGAGTATGCGCCACACTATGATTGATGGCCAGGGAAACTTCGGAAGCCAGGACGGCGATGGTCCTGCGGCAATGAGGTACACCGAAGTTCGCCTCGAGAAATTTGCTGAGGCGATGTTGGAAGATATCGATAAGGAAACTGTTGACTTCCAGCTGAACTTCGATGATTCACTGGAAGAGCCTACAGTGCTGCCCACCCGTATTCCCCAATTACTGGTAAATGGATCTACCGGTATCGCTGTAGGTATGGCTACAAATATGCTTCCCCACAACCTGGGAGAAGTGATCGATGGCTGTATCGCGTATATTGATAACCGTGAAATCACGGCGGAAGAACTGATCAAGTATGTAAAAGCACCTGATTTTCCCACAGGCGGAATGATCTGGGGAATGGATGGTGTGCGCCAGGGCATGACAACCGGAAGAGGTCGTGTGGTATTGCGTGGCAAGATGCATGTTGACACCAAACCCAGCGGTCGCGAGCAGATCATCATTACTGAAGTTCCATACCAGGTGAACCGTGACGCGTTGTGTGATAAGATCGGCCAACTGGTGATCAGCAAGACCATTGAAGGGATCGCTCACGTAAATAACGAGTCAAACCAGAAAGAAGGTACCAGGATCGTTATAGACCTTAAAAGAGATGCAGTTGCCAATGTTGTAATTAACCAACTGTACAAATTCACTGAGCTGCAGACATCTTTCGGTATCAATAACGTGGCCCTGGTAAAAGGTCGTCCGCGTACACTTAACGTGAGGGATCTCATTCATGAGTTCGTTGAATTCCGTCATGAAGTGGTGGTTCGCCGTACGCAATATGAATTAAAGGAGGCTCAGAAACGTGCGCATATCCTCCAGGGATACCTGATTGCTCTGGATCATCTCGATGAAGTAATTGCTATGATCCGTCGTTCTCCCACACCTGATATCGCCCGTGAAAACCTGGTGGGTGCAGGCTGGGGATTGGACGATGTTCAGGCCAAGGCGATTCTTGAAATGAGGTTACAGCGCCTTACGGGCATGGAAAGGGAAAAGATTCGTGAAGAATTCGACCAGCTTATGAAACTAATCGCACACCTGCAGGAGTTGCTTGCAAATGAGGGTATGCGTTATGATGTGATCAAAACAGAACTGGCGGAGGTTAAAGACAAATTTGCTACCCCACGCAAATCTGAGATTACTTACCTGGCGGATGAAATGAACATCCTTGATTTCATTCCGGAAGAAGATGTAGTGATCACTATCTCGCACCTTGGATATATCAAACGCACATCGGCAACTGAATTTCGCCAGCAACGCCGTGGCGGCCGTGGAGCTTTGGGAGGTAAGACCCGCGATGAAGATTATATTGAACATATATTTGTAGCGTCCACCCACCACACCATGCTTTTCTTCACAGAAAAAGGACGGTGTTACTGGCTGAAAGTGTATGAGATTCCGGAAGGCGAAAAAAACAGCAAGGGCAGGGCAATCCAGAATCTTATGCAATTACCGCCTGATGACAAGGTTAGGGCGATCATTGACGTGTCAAACCTGGACGATAAAGAGTTTGTACAACAGCACTACATTTTGTTATGTACCAAACAGGGAGTGATCAAGAAGACTCTCCTGGAAGATTTCAGCCGGCCCCGTCAGACAGGTGTTAATGCTATTACCATCATTGAAGGTGACCAGCTGCTGGATGCCCGGATGACGGATGGCAGTTGCGAGATCATGATGGCGGTGAAAAGCGGAAGGGCCATAAGGTTCCCGGAAGATAAGGTGCGGCCGACAGGTCGGGGTGCTATCGGGGTTGGTGGCATAGAAGTTGACGAAAAGAATGATGAGGTGATTGGCATGATATGTGTCAAGAAGGACGATACGGAAAAAACGGTGTTGGTGGTGAGTGAGAAAGGATTCGGAAAACGAACGCCGATTGACGAATACCGTATTACCAACCGCGGTGGGAAAGGGGTTAAGACCATCAGTGTAACGGATAAGACCGGACCTTTGGTGGGAATTCTGGATGTTAAGGAATCCGAAGACCTGATGATTACCTGTAAGAGCGGCCTTACAATCCGGACAGGCATCGCTGATATCCGTGAAGCTGGTCGCGCAACGCAGGGTGTCAAACTGATTTCCCTCCAGGGCGGAGATGAAATTGCAGCCATCACAAAGCTGGACGAACTTGAAACATCATCCGTTTCTGAAGAAACCGAAGCTGCCGGCAACATTGAACCCGGCTCAGAAAATTTGGATAACGGTGATGAACAAATGCAACCTTCCGCTGAGTAATTCTAATCTTACTAATAAATAAAGACTGATGAAAAAGCTCCTACTAACCATGATGTTTGCTTCAGCTGTTGTGGCCGCATCTGCCCAGAACCTGGATAAGATACAGGCTAACTTAAAGGCGAAAAAGTATTCAGAAGCTAAGACCCAGATCGACCAGTTCCTGGCAAATGAAAAGAACGCCAAAAATGCCGAAGGCTGGTATACAAAGGCCAAAGTATATAATGAAATCTCACAGGATGCCACAGTCGCGTCTTCAACACCAGACGCAAGGTGGACCGCCTTTGAATCCCTGAAGCAATATGTAACGCTGGATGATAAAGGCCAGTTGGTTTCACTAAAACTGGACAACTATAAACCAATCATGGATGTTTACCAGGGTTATTTTAAGGCTGGGGCAGATGACTATAATGCAAACCGTTTTGAACCCGCATTCACTAATTTTAAAAACTGTCTTGCCGTAAGTGAATACATGGCCCAGCAAAAATGGAGCAATGTTGCCATGGACACCACGGTAATTCTATATGCCGGTATCAGCGCTGAGAAATCAGGCAAGCGCGATGATGCAGCGGTTTACTATGCAAAACTGGCGGATGCTAAAGTAGCTGGTGAAGGCATGGTGGAAATCTACAAATGGCTGGTTGATTATTATTATAACCAGAAAAAAGATCCTGCAACCGCAGCAAAATACTTAGAGCTCGGTAAATCAGTTTATCCAACAGATGCTTTCTGGGCCGCTTATGACCTTGATATGGCAAGGGACAAAGGTGACAAAGCTGAACTATTTAAAAAATATGAAGCTGTTCTGGCCGGTGACCCGAGCAATACTGCCATTCGCTACAATTATGCAGTGGAGCTGTACCAGGAAGGTTACAAACCCGAAGTTGCCCAGCGCCCGGCAAATTCTGCGGAGCTAATCACAAAAGCTGATGAAAACCTGAAAAAAGTGATCGAACAAAAGCCGGATTATGCCGCAGCTTACCTGGTTCTTGGACAAATCCAGTACAACCAGGGCGTGGATCTTAATAACCAGAATAAGGCTATCCGTCCGCCATCTGGTGGCAAACTGAAACCGGAAGAACTTAAGAAAAAGGAAGAGCTTCGCGGTCAGATCACCCAGAAATTCGATGCTGCGATACCTTATTTTGAAAAAGTCGATGCGTTGCTGGGTGGCCAGGGTAAATTGAAAATGGAAGACAAAGGATATCTGAAAGATGCCTATGATCTGCTGATCACTATCTACGATAACAAAGGCAACAAAGAAAAACTCAAGGCTTACGAAGAGAAGTTCAACAACGTCGATAAAGTTCACTAATCGAATTATTTTTCATAGAAAAGCCGTCCATAGTGGACGGCTTTTTTTATGTGGGTGATCAGCTAAAATATTTGATTATCAGAAATTTGTAAGATTTACCAACCGCTTAATTGGACAAGAAACTATGCTGCTGGGGCAATAGCTTCATTAACAATGGGCAGATTTCGCCCGCCCGTTGAAATTGCTCATTTGCGTTCATTTCAGGCAGTACTATTTGTCCATAATTTATATTATGTTAAATACCTTATTGGGGAAAAAGGACGCTGCCCCGGCCTCCTTGTTTCAACTGGAATTACCGTGAATAGCGTCCCATGGATTAGTATAAAAGACGGACTTTGATAGTTTCTTTAACCTCCCGGAGTAATTTCTGGGCCTGGCTTGATAGTTTCTTGTCAACGTCAAGCACTACATAGCCGATGTCCTCGTTGGTCTTGAGATACTGTGCAAGGATGTTTATTTTATTGTTGGATAGCTCAGTGTTGATTGCTGAAAGTACACCGGGTACGTTCCGGTGAATATGTAGAATTCTATGCGTTCCTTCCTGTGGTGGCAAGCTGAGCGGCGGAACGGTATGTGATCCAAATGTATTACCCATTTCCAGATACTGGTACAGTTTCATGCTCACGTCCTCACCGATATTCTGCTGGGCTTCTTCAGTTGACCCTCCTATATGCGGCGTCAGGATTACATTTGGAAGATCCTGGACCGGTGATTCGAAGCTATCACCGTTTTTCTCCGGTTCCCAGGGAAAAACATCTATTGCAGCGCCTGATAATTGCCCGTCAATCAATGCTTTCCTCAATGCGTCGAGGTCAACTACTTCACCCCGGGCATAATTGAGAAGAATACAGCCCTTTTTGAATTGCTTAAGGGTGGTTTTGTTGATCATGTTCTTGGTCTGTGCAGTTTCTGGTACATGCAAAGTCACGATGTCCGCCTGGGATACCACTTCTTTTAATGTTTTTCCGTTCACGGCATTTCCCAATGGAAGCTTTGTAAGGATATCATAGTAAAGAACTTTCATTCCGAATGCTTCAGCAAGAATACTTACCTGCGTTCCAATATTCCCATAACCGATGATCCCTAAAGTTTTACCGCGTAGTTCAAAACTGCCTTTGGCATCTTTCATCCAAACTCCGTTATGTGCCGCTTTATTCTTGTCGGGAATCCGGCGGATCAGCATAATCGACAGCCCAATCACCAGTTCCGCGACTGAACGGGTATTGGAATATGGTGCGTTGAAGACTGCAACTCCATTTCTTGTAGCAGCTTTCAGATCAACCTGGTTCACACCGATGCAGAAACAGCCAATTGCCTGCAATTTTGTAGCGGCTGCAAGTACTTTTTCTGTAACCTGGGTCTTCGACCTGATTCCCAGCAGGTGCACGTCCTTGATTTCTTTTATCAGATCCGCTTCAGAAAGTGCCCCTGTAAATTTTTTTACCGAGGCATATCCCATTTGCTGAAAGTGTTTTACTGCCTTGTCACTGATGTTTTCGAGGAATAAAATGTTAATCTTGTCCTTGGGGTAACTCGTAGTAGGTTCCATAACTTTTGCTTGCGATTTGCAAATATGCCTGATTTCTGTCATAAAAAAAGCCAAGAAATTGCCTGCGGCATAAGATTTGAGCTGGCTTTTCCGTTATATTCGCGTAAAACGAGATCCATACCTGCAAAATAGAACCTCTTGAAAAACAGATTCGTACAATTGCTCATCGTTTCTGCAGTCCTGTACGGCTGCGGTCAGAATCCGGCCACTTTAACCGGGAATATCGTGCCAGCCCACCCACCGGTAATCACTGCCTCCCTTAATTTTGCTGATAAAGAGACTGTCACCAGGTATGAATCGGCCATTAATTCTTTTTTTGACCGGAATTTCGGCAGCCGCGGCTTCAATGGCTCTTTCCTGGTCGCGAAAGACGGTGAGATCCTTGCTGAAGGTTACAGGGGGTTCAGGGATCCGGTTCAAAAAAACAGTGTTTTAGGCGAGCATGACGCTTTTCACCTTGCTTCCGTTTCAAAAACGTTTACTGGAATGGCCATTCTGAAGCTCTGGGAAGACGGAAAATTAGGACTCGATGACGACCTTTCATTATACTTTGATAAGTTTCCTTACCCTGGAACTACCATAAAAATGCTGTTGAATCATCGCAGCGGATTACCGAATTACACCAATTACCTGGATGTTTATAAATGGGATAGAAAGAAATTTGTAACAAACCTGGATGTTCTGGCCTCCCTTTATAAAATGCGACCGTCGCTGCAGTTTCCTACCGGCAAGCGATTCAGTTATTGCAATACTAATTATGCTCTTCTGGCCCTTATAGTTGAAAAAGTTTCCGGCATCAGTTACCACGATTACATGCAGCAGACTTTCTTCACTCCATTGCAGATGAATGACACATATGTTTTTCAACAGGAGGACCTTGACAGGTCACTGCCTTCATATGAGTGGAATAATCGCAAATATGGCCTGGAATTTATGGACCTGGTTTATGGCGATAAAAACATCTACAGCACAGTCAGGGATATGTTGAAATGGGACCAGGCTCTTTACAATGGACAACTATTCAAAGATTCCACACTTGCCGCAGCGTTCACTGGATATAGTTATGAAAAAGCAGGTAAACGCAATTATGGTTTAGGCTGGCGTTTGTCTGAGATTGAGAACGGTAAGAAAATCGTTTATCATAATGGCTGGTGGCATGGTAATAACACCGTTTTCATCCGGCTGCCGGAAGAAAAGGCAACAATCATTCTCCTGGGAAACAAGTATAACCGGAACATTTACCGCGCCAAACAACTATGCGACCTGTTCGGAGATTACAAACAAAGCAACAACCTTTTCCAGGAAACTGATGGCGATCCGGTTACTATTGCTGCAGGTGGTTCACAGTAACCGCCCTTTTTTGTGTACATTCCAATATGGTTGTACTTACAGCTGACCAGGTCAGGGCATGGGACAGGTTCACTATTCAACATGAACCCATTTCTTCGATTAACCTGATGGAACGGGCAGCAAAATGCTGCACTGAATGGCTTTGCACAAACCTCCCTTCAAGCCAGTCATCCTATTATATTTTCTGCGGTAAAGGAAACAACGGTGCTGATGGTCTCGCCATTGCACGAATGCTGTATGAAGTTGACAGGCAGGTTGACGTATTTATCCTCGAATTTGGTAGTTCCGGGACTGCTGAATTTCAACAGAATCTTCAACGTCTGCATCCGCTACCAGTCGGCATCCACTATATCCAGACCGGATCAGGATTTCCTATCGTGCCCCCGGGCGTCATTATTATAGATGCTTTATTAGGCACCGGAACTACCCGGCCTGTCGAAGGTGAAATGAGGGCGCTTATTGAATTAATCAATGCCAGCCCCAATCCCACCATTAGTATAGATATGCCTTCTGGACTGTTTGCCGACCAAAGTACTATTCCATTTTCAAGTGTCAGGGCAGCATTTACCCTTACATTCCAATGTCTTAAACCAGCGCAACTCCTGGCTGAAAATGCTGCAGCAATTGGTGACCTGCAAGTAATGGATATTGGTCTCTTGCCCCGATACCTGAACCAGGTACAACCTGAATACGAACTTACCGGCAAAACATTGTCACAAAGTATCATCCGACCAAGGAATAATTTCTCCCATAAGGGTGAATTCGGTCATGCACTCCTGTTAGCAGGCTCCTTTGGCAAAATGGGAGCTGCTGTACTTGCTGCAAGGGCATGCCTCAGATGTGGACCCGGTCTCCTCTCCTGTTTTGTTCCCGAAAAGGGGATAAGTATCATGCAAATGGCCGTACCGGAAGCGATGGTTGTCAGATCGACCAATTCCGATCATGAAAAAACTAACGCGAATGACGAGCATCTTGGTGGTGATTTACCTCCTTTACATCAATACCAGACGATCGGATGTGGTCCAGGCATTGGCACCAACCCTGCAACAGTGCAACTTTTTAAGGAACTTATTGCCAATTTCCGGAAACCAATGGTCCTGGATGCTGACGCGCTAAATATCTTATCACAAAATCAGGATTTATTCCCGTCACTCCCCCCCTTTTCAATTCTTACCCCTCATCCCAAAGAGTTTGAAAGACTTGCTGGAAAATCAGCAAATGAAACAGAAAGGATCAATAAGGCGCGGGAACTTGCAAAAAAGCATCAACTTATCTTTGTTCTTAAAGGACATCATAGTTTAATTGCCATGCCAGGCGGCAGTGCCTATTTTAATATGAGTGGAAATGCTTCCATGGCCAAAGGAGGAAGTGGTGATGTGCTGACAGGGATGCTAACGGGATTACTTTGCCGCGGTTATACACCAGAACAGGCGGCATTGCTGGGAGTGCATTTGCACGGGCTCGCGGGGGAATTTGCAAGTGCTGACCTGGGTATGGAATCAGTTCTAGCTGGTGATATTTCCGATCATATAGCCAAAGCATTCATTTATTTAACTTCCTAAAACTACTTTTATGAGATCAGGGTTGTTGATCCTGCTTTGTTCAGCATTGCTGTTTATTACGGCAGTTTCCGGATGTAGCGATCAGTCGCAGCATAACCATGAAGCAAATAGTCTTTACCTGACTTCAACTGATACAGGAATCAGGACAGGTGGGGTTAAAGTGATTTCTGTCAATACACCAAAGGGGAACTTTAAGGTCTGGACAAAAAGTATTGGCAACAATCCTAAAACCAGGATATTACTTCTAAACGGTGGACCAGGCGCAACGCATGAGTATTTCGAATGCATGGAAAGCTTTTTACCCGCAGAAGAGATATCGTTTATTTATTATGACCAGCTGGGTTGCGGAAATTCAGACAATCCAAATGATACTGCACTGTGGGATCTTGCCCGTTATGTGGAAGAAGTAGAACAGGTAAGAAAGGCTTTAAACCTTGACAAAAACAATTTTTATCTTCTTGGACATTCATGGGGAGGGATCCTGGCTATGGAGTATGCCCTTAAGTACCAGCAGAACCTGAAGGGGCTGATCATTTCAAATATGATGTCAAGTTGCCCGGATTACGGGAAATATGCCGAAAATACCCTCGCCCCACAAATGGACCCCGTTGTGCTCGATACGATCCGGCAATTGGAAGCCAGGAAGGATTTTAGCAATCCCAGGTATATGGACTTGTTGATGCCTAATTTTTATGTAAAACATATTTGTCGGATACCGCTTGATAAGTGGCCGGAACCTATGACAAGATCATTCAGCAAAATGAACCAGTCGCTTTATGTTACTATGCAGGGACCAAGTGAGTTTGGCATTTCAGGTAAATTGGTTAATTGGGATAGGAAAGCTGACTTGCCTAAAATTGCCGTGCCCACACTCACCATCGGTGGTAAATACGATACGATGGATCCTGAACACATGAAGTGGATGTCACAACAGGTAAAAAAAGGCAGCTTTCTCTATTGCCCTGAAGGTAGCCACATGAGCATGTACGATGACCAGGAAACCTATATGAAAGGAATCATCAGCTTTATCAGGAAAGCGGAGGGTCACGATTGAGCCTTATATCTTTGGACGAGCCATAATCCGAAAATCACCATAGCCACCCCAACGGCCGTAAAAATGCTTAATGGCTCATGAAGGGTTATAGCTGCAATCAGGAAACCGAATACCGGGCAAAGGTATAACCAATACGAAGCTGAAACAGGTGATCGTTTTAGTAAAACCATCCATGCCTGTACAGCGGCGATTGAAACAGGTATGGCAAGCCAGAGCACACTGCCAAAAAAACGGAAGTCAAACTTATTCACCTCTCCCTTATAACTCAAAGCAGCAAACGGAAGCAGAAATAATCCCCCAAATAAGGTTTGCCAACCATTGATCGTAAGTATGTCAAGGTTATTCCACTTCGAACGGGAATAATAAATTGCGCCACCGGAATAAGCTACCATACTTATCAATAGTATCCCAAGTCCCTCAGGCGTTGAGTAACTATTCTCTAGTAATGGGTAAGCCGCCAGCAATACTCCACCGCTGCACAGAATCAGGCTTATCACATTTATCCCCGTAATTCTATGGCCGAAGAGTAGCGAAGCCATAAAACTGATAAGGACAGGGTTTATTGCGATAGCGAGACTTGCCAGTCCGGCCGATGTTGTCTGCATCGCCAATACATATAAACCCAGGTAAATAGTGATGTTCAGCAAGCCATAAATCATGATCTGTCGCCATTCCCCCGCACGGGGAAGACGATTTCCCATGAACACATGGGAAATCGCCGTCATCAATATCCCGGCAATTGCAAAACGTGTAACTGCCAGTACAAATGGCTGGGCGGATTGCAGACCGATTTTTGTGGCTGCTGCAGCTGACGCCCAGAGAAAAGCAAAGACTATTCCGAGCCAGATAAATTTCATGGTTTAAAATCCCTTGTTTCCTGCTTCGGTTGAAAATGAATAAGGCCGGCTGTCAGCACCTGTCCCTCTTTTTTTATTTGGTGTTGAAGCCATTTTAAATTGAAGCGTGCCTCCTTTCATTATTGCAGTATGGGAAAGCCAGTTCTTATCACTAACAACATTGTTTATCCGAAGTTCTTCCACGTATGGCATGTTATCGTTGTTGCCGGGTGCCTGAACCTGCAGCACTTTTCCATTTTCGAGCTGCACTGTAATTTTCCTGAACAAGGGACTTCCCAATACGTATTGATCAGTAGCAGGGCAAACAGGGTAAAATCCGAGGGCGCTGAATACGTACCACGCAGATGTTTGCCCGTTATCTTCGTCACCACAATAGCCGTCGGGTGTAGCCTTGTAAAGTTTATTCATTGCTGTTCGACTCCAATACTGGCTTTTCCAGGGCTCTCCGGCATAATTATATAGGTAAATCATGTGTTGAATGGGCTGGTTGCCGTGTGCATACTGCCCCATGTTCATGATCTGCATTTCACGTATCTCGTGTATCACTGAACCGTAATAACTTTGATCGAAAACAGGTGGCATAACAAATACTGAATCAAGCATCTTAACAAAGTCTCTTTCGCCGCCCATAAGATTCACAAGTCCTGCAATATCATGAAATACACTCCAGGTGTAATGCCAGCTATTCCCTTCCGTAAATGCATCTCCCCATTTGAAAGGGTTAAAAGGCGTCATGAATTTTCCATCTTTGTTTTTTCCGAGCATAAGCTTTGTCGATGGATCAAACAGGTTCCTGTAATTCTGGCTTCTTTTTGCATACAATTCGATCTCAGCCTTCGGTCTTTTCAATGCTTTTGCCAGTTGATAGATGGTAAAGTCGTCATATGCATACTCCAGTGTCCTGGCCGCATTTTCATTGATCTTAACGTCATATGGAACATACCCGAGTTCATTGTAATATGAGACCCCTTTGCGGCCAACTGCTGTCAGCGGGCCCTCATTATTAGCTCCATGTAACAATGCCTCGTAGAGGATATTGATATCATAACCACGCAACCCTTTCATATAAGCATCCGAAACGACAGCTGCAGAGTTATTTCCCACCATTACATCACGAAATCCCGGACTCGACCATTCAGGTAGGAAACCACCTTCTTTGTAGGCATTGATCAGTCCTTCCTGCATTTCTTTGTTGATCCCAGGATATACGAGGTTTAGCAGCGGATATAATGCACGGAATGTATCCCAGAATCCGGTACCCGCAAATAAATAACCGGGAAGCACCTTACCGTTATATGGACTGTAGTGAACAATTTTACCTGATGCGTCTATCTCATAATGTTTTTGCGGAAACTGGATCGTCCTGTAAAGACAGGAATAAAAAGTACGAAGCTGATCTACCGATCCACCCTCAGCCACGATTTTTTTCAACTGTGTATTCCAGGCACTTTTTGCTTTCTTCATCGTTTCATCAAAATTGTCCCGGGCCAGTTCACGATTGAGGCTGATCTCTGCCTGCTCAAAACTTATAAATGACGATGCGGTGCGAACATGCAGTTGTTCTCCTTTTGTTGTTTTAAAACCAACAATTGCACCGGTGTGATTCGATGTATATTCCAGTGTATCTTTTGCCAGCATGTTGTCATGCCACGCATGGGCAACTTCAAAGGGTCGATCGAAGAACAGTACGAAATAGTTCCTGAACTCCTTTGACACCCCACCACTGTTGCGGGTTGTGTAGCCAATGATTTTTCTCTCGGCAGGAATAATTTTGATATATGAGCCTTTGTCAAATGCATCAACAACGATAAACGAACTGTCGGACTGAGGAAAAGTGAACCTGAATTGAGCTGCCCTCTCAGTTGGAGTAAGTTCCGTAGTTACATCTGCATCTGCGAGGTATACATTATAGTAATAAGGCTTGCTGATCTCTGTCTTATGTGAAAACCAGCTTGCTCTTTCTTCCTCATTGAAGACCATTTTATTGACTACCGGCATAATAGAAAACTGGCCATAATCGTTCATCCATGGTGAAGGCTGGTGGGTCTGTTTGAATCCACGTATTTTATCAGCGCTGTATTGGTAAGTCCAGCCATTCCCCATTTTATTGGTTTGAGGTGTCCAGAAATTCATTCCCCATGGCACAGCGATGGCTGGATAGGTGTTACCGTTAGACAAACTTGGCTTTGAATCAGTTCCCATAAGCGGATTCACCCATTCAACAGGGTCTTCAGCCGGAGATACGGACTGGGCAAAAATGGAACTACCAACAATGCAAAGGGATAGCGCAAATAAGTATTTCATATTCAAATATTCCTGTATTTATTATTGATGTTGAATTATTTCTTCTTTTTCTTACGCCTGCTGTCATTCAGATTTGCCTGTTCCTCCAGCAAGTGGCGCCAGTTATCATGTGGAATTTCTTCAGAAAATGCTATGGTTTCGCGGTATGAGCTTTTATCGATTATCATTTCTTTGATCTCTTTGCCGATATATTCCTGGATGGCGCCCAAAGATTTCTTCTCCTCAGAGCTGCAGAAAGAAACGGCCAAACCTTTTTTCACCCCCCTGCCCGTGCGACCAACACGGTGAACATAATTTTCAGGTAAATCGGGTAAATCATAGTTAACCACGTAGTCCACTCCGGGAATGTCTATACCCCTGGCATTTACATCCGTGGTAATGAGCATTTTAACCTGTCCGCTTGTGAATTCCGACATAGCTTCAAGGCGATTTTCCTGCTCTTTACCGCCGTGCATAACTACTGCGTTCAGGCCTACCCGGTGCATCGCACTGTAAACCCTTTCAGCTCTTACCTTCGTCCGTACAAATACGAGGATCTTTTTATCTGGAAGTTCTTTTGCCAGGCGTTCCAGGAAAAAACGCTTGTCATCCATTTCAACATAAGCGACAGAATGATCAACATTCTTCGACACCGGATCTTCCGGAGACACCTGGATACGGATGGGGTTCCTTACGATGGAATATGCAAGGTCCTTGATTTCGCTATTGATTGTTGCGGAGAAAAATAAAGTCTGGTGGTTGGGAGGCAAAAGCCGGATCACATCCCTGATATCTTTAATAAATCCAAGATCAAGCATATGGTCTGCTTCATCGAGAACAAGCACCTGGACAGTCGCCAGGTTCAGCGCTTTCTGGTGAATAAGGTCGAACATCCTTCCCGGAGTTGCGATCAGTACGTCCACACCCTGTTTGAGTTTCCTGATCTGATCATCCTGTTCTATACCACCAAAGATTGCAAGAATTTCCAGGTCTGTATATTGACCAATCTGTTCAAATACCGTGGCGATTTGTACGGCTAGCTCCCGGGTAGGTACCATAACCAGGCAACGTAGTTTACTTTGTCGTCGTTTACGAAAACGACTATCCTGTCGCCACAGCTCATGTAATATGGGAATGGCAAATGCGGCGGTCTTCCCCGTGCCGGTCTGGGCGATCGCGAGTACATCCTCTCCTTTCAGGATAGACGGAATAGCCTTAAACTGAATGTCAGTAGGTCGTTTAAAGCCCAGTTCGGCTAAACTCTCCTTAATGTCAGCTGAAATATTGTATTGCTCAAATTTCATGTAAAATTCATCGCCGGTTCCCGGCGGTTGCCAAAGGTATTGTTTTCTGATCTTTCCTAGATTTGCAATCCTTTATACCTGTTTATGTTGAGAAAGGAAGCTTCAAATACGCTCAGACTGGCATTTCCCATCATCATTGGTGAACTTGCCCAGATGGCATTGCATATCATTGATACTGCAATGGTCGGTGCAATCAGTTACAAACAGCTTGCCGCCGCTTCACTGGTAATCAATTCACTCAATATTCCATTTGTGATCGGCATAGGAATGACCATCTCTGTGTCACAAATGGTTTCAATGGCACATGGCCGTCGCGATTCGCAGCTCGTCTCGCACTACTTCTTCAATGGTTTTATCCTCTGCACCATCACTGCAATCCTTATTTCGGCGTTGTTGGTTTCCGGACGTTCGGTTCTCTATCATCTTAAGCAGGATCCGGAAGTCGTGGAACTGGCGGTTCCCTTTATGAAACTGATGGGGATGTCGATTGTACCTATGCTGCTATTTATGACACTGAAGCAATTTACCGACGGTCTCGAATTTACAAAGACTGCGATGGTGCTTTCCCTATGTGCCCTGCCTTTGAATACATTTCTCAACTGGCTGCTCATTTATGGCAACTGGGGCTTTCCGCGCCTTGAACTATTGGGGGCTGGTTGGGCAACACTCATTTCCCGAACAATAATTTTTATCGTCCTGGCAACGGTGATACTCTGGCATCCAACTTTTCGACGCTACGTAGCCGTAAGGAAAAGTCAATGGGTACTCAGGCGGAAAACGATACGGGACCTGTTACACATCGGGATCCCCAGCAGTCTGCAAATCGGTATGGAGGCAGGTGCATTTGCCGTCTCTGGAATCATCATCGGTACAATTGGCGCCGTTGCTCAGGCTTCCCACCAGATTGCCCTGAGTTGCGCATCCTTTACTTTTATGGTGTCAATGGGGTTGGCACAGGCGGGTTCAATACGCGTAAGCAATGCTTTTGGCCGCGGCGACTGGCCAAAAATTGGAGAAATAGGCAAAAGCACCCTAATTACTGCGTTGATTTATGGCGCAATCTGTGCAGCCGGCTTCACCATTTTCAGGGACCAGTTGCCCCTGTTGTTCAACAAAGACAATAATGTAATACTGTTGGCATCTACCCTACTATTGTTTGCCGCTGTTTTCCAGGTTTCCGATAGTACACAGGCAATCGGGGCAGGATTATTAAGGGGTATAAAAGATGTTCGCCGGCCTACAATACTTGTAGCCGTCGCATATTGGGTAATTGGTCTTCCGCTAGGTTACCTGCTCGCGTTTTCTTTCGACCTGGGAGCCCAGGGCATGTGGATAGGACTTATTGCCGGATTAAGTTTTGCCTCGTTTTTCCTCATTACCAGGTTCCTGAAAATGACACGTTAAAAGACACTTTTTTTCAGTAGCCCCGTCACAAATTTCTTCCATTGCGGCTTATTGAATCCCAGCATGGCTGCTACGCTAATAATTAAATTCCGTATCGCATCCAGCCAGCCGGCATGCCCAATATTCGGTTTCTCGTTCCTGCCGAAAACAGCAGCCTTCACACTTTTACCTGACCTTTCCAAATAAAATGTACTGGTAGCTTCATCGGTAAAGAAATGGGCAATATGTTTCTTTTGTGGAATCGGCGGCACAGCCGGACGTACACTCATAGCGATGCTGGACATGTCACTCGTCCATTTTTCTTCGATATTCTCGACCCTTACCCATTCAAAGCCGTCTCCATCTGAAGGGCCCGGTACATTAGGAATTGAAATCCGGATAAAGTCATCCTGCTTAGCCATTGCATGTAGTTGCTCTCCCATTTCGTTTACCAGCTGAAATCTTGCTCCGCCCCCTGCGATCCTGTGCCAATCATTTACGTTTAGCAGAGATTCTCTTGCCCTGTTATATATTATTGATGCTTCTAGGGACCTCCCCGAACTGACCTTATAACAAGTTGTAGATTGGCTTCCCTTTACCTGCCTGGGTATCATCTCAATTAATTTTAGTGCATTTGACAGCAAACTGTTAAAATTCATATGCCAGACAATGGCATAAGAATTTAAAGCTGACAACAATGACTACAAATACAATTGGCTGGAATTCATTTGACCGGGGCATTCTAAATACAGTTGCAGAAAAACTACAGAAGAAGAAAGAAACCGTGGCATTGGCAGAAAGTGTAACATCCGGCCTCTTGCAACTGGCTTTCTCACTGCCAGATGGCGCCATGAATTATTTCCAGGGCGGACTTACTGCTTATAACCTTGGACAGAAATCAAGACTACTATTGGTTGATCCCATTCATGCAGAACAATGTAATTGTGTAAGTGAACTTGTTGCGATACAAATGGCCAGGCAAATCAGGGTCCATTTTACGTCCGACTGGGGAATAGCAATAACAGGTTATGCTTCACCGGTACCAGAAAAAGGAATCACAAACCTATTCGCCTGTTTTGCGTTTTGTTACCGCAACGAGCGATTGTACAGCAACACGGTAAAAGGTGTTCATAAAGATCCTGTGCAGAACAGGTTGTTCTACACAAACTATGTGCTGCAACAATTCGAAGAAATACTGGACGGAAATTAACCAGGAAAAATATCGGTTGATGAAACATAAAGGCCAAAGGGAACTGTTGTAAAGACAGGTACGGCGATCAGTACACGTCGTTTTCCAGGATAGTCGGCAATTTATCAATTAGATCCTGTCCACCGTCCCATTCTGCAGGTCCATAAATCTTAAAGATCTGCCACAATTCAGGATTCAACTGAACAATTGTATAAAGGTATCTGCGGTTCGGAGCATATATCTCGAATGCAGTATAATTTAAAATCATATAACGGTAATAACCGAAAAAAAGCGCATCCGGTTGTTCTCCGTTTTCACCTTTGTACCACTGTAATTCCCTTCGTTCAATTTCCAAGGTATCACCTTCGCCCAACTTTTCGCCAACTTCAGACGCCAGGTCAGTAAACCCCAGGTCCTGCTCAACCCATTGTCCTGATTCCACATCTGTGAAAAAGATATTTGAGTATCCGTCTTCAAAAGTGACCTGAAACATTTTATGAAGAGGATGATAAATATATCTTACATCACCTTCTACATTGTTTCCTTCTACCTGGATTTGAATTTTTTCTTTCATGACCATTCTGTTTAGTCTACGGTTCCCAGTCTGAACAGCCTATAAAAAAATAATGCCGGAAAGTCACGATTCCCGCATCAATTATTTAATGTCACAAATGCGTAGCTTTTTCTACATGGCAGAGGCACGTTACAGCGGAGATTCGCTGGTATGTTTTTTTTGACTTGTTATATTATTTCACTTAAAACTGAAAATTATGCAACGAAATGAAGAATTAAACGAGGTACTGAATGATCTCATCCAGATCAACAATGACCGCATTGAAGGTTATGAACGTGCAATAAAAGATACAGAAACGGAAAGAAGTGATCTGCTGCAGGTATTCAATAGAATGATTGAAGAGAGCAGGGGATTTAAGTCATCGTTGCAGCAAATGGTTGGAAAATACGGAGGAGAAGTGGAAACTGATGACACAACAGTAAAAGGAAAAGTCTACCGGATGTGGATGGATATCAAGTCTGTATTCAGTGGACATTCAGGCAAATCCGCTCTTGAGTTATGCGAATTTGGGGAAGACGCTGCTCAAAGGGCATATGAAGAAGCGTTGGAATCAGACGCTACCATGGACGCAGATGTAAGAACCCTGGTAAGAACACAAAAGGATATGCTAAAAATTTCGCACGACAGAATTAAAGCGATGCGGGATGCTGATCAACGACAAAAAGCACATTAGAACTCAAAACACCATAATATGAAAACAATTAAGTTGTTGTTTTTTCTTGCAATGTCTGTTGGAATTGTCTCATTAACCGCATGTGGCGACGGTACCAGAACCGGTAGTGATGGTAATGACACAACTAATGTAGTAACACCAGGCTATGATGATCCCAATCCTGCGGCACAGGATGTGAACAAGGACAAGGATACGACAAACAGAGCCGCATTTTCAGATGATGACCGGAAATTTGTTGAAGACATGGTCGAATCCAATTATGCGGAAATAAAGCTGGCGACACTTGCACAGGAAAAATCAACCAACAGTGAAGTTAAACAGGTAGCCAAGCAGCTTGAATCTGATCATAGCGCAGCACTGACAAAACTTAAGCAAATAGCAGAAAGCAAATCGCTGACCGTTCCTGGTGCAGAAAGTGATAAAGCACGGAACCAGGCCGAAAGATTTGCTGAAAAGAAAGCGGATAAATTTGACAAGGATTGGTGCAAGGAAATGATGGATAAGCATGATGCCTCTATCAAAAAGCTTGAAAAGGAACAGAATGATGCTGATGATGCAGATTTGAAAGCCTGGATTACTGAAACTTTACCAGTTATTCGTAGTCACCATGATAAACTCATGGCTTGTCACAGCAAACTAAAATAGTTTTTTTTATAGCACACAGATTGGAAGGTAGAAAAAGGCTGGATTTTTATCCGGCCTTTTTTTATGCTGGAACAGCGTCTAATGTCTTGAAAAAAATGCTGAAAGTAGTGCCTGTATCTTTTAGAGATATCACATCCACTTTGGCCTGGTGACTGTTTAGTATGCTAAGTGCGGTTGGAAGTCCGAGGCCTATCCCCTCCTTCTTGGTCGTAAAATAGGGTTCAAATAATCTTCTCTGTTGTTCTTCTGTCATACCGTGCCCATTATCCGTGATCCGGATTTCACAACCATCCCGGTCCTTTTTCACGCTGATGACTAAGATCTTTGTTTCCTTATCCATCGCTTCAATCGCGTTATTGATGATATTAAGCAATGCCATGGTCAACTTTGACCTGTCTGCCATAATACGGATCGGTGTGTGTGGCAAATTGGTTTGTAATCGTATCGTTTTTAATGTCAGTCGGTCGGTAGCATTTGTAATTACACCGTTAATTAACTCCTGCACAATAAGCGGCCTTTGGAGAACCTCTGTACCACCGGAGAAAAAAAGCAACTGGCTGATGATCTGGTTTATCCGTTGACTATTCCTGAAAATTATCTCAAAATATTTTTCCCGGTCTGCAATATCAGGATATTTAAGTTTTTCCACAGACAGGTTAATGTTGGTTAGCGGATTGCGGATCTCGTGGGCAAGTACCTGCGCCAGCCTACCGGTTGCAGCCTGCTTCTCATAAAATAGCGCTGCTTTTTCTGCCCTCTTCAACAGAGTGATGTCATGAAGTATGCATTGGACAAGCTTTTCAGGCTCATCATCACTTAGAATTATTGCTGAGAACAGGCAAATTATTTCATCTCCTGATTTACATACTAACTCAACTTCAACATCATTTACCTCTCCCTTAGTAGCGAATACTTCATCGATCAACTCGGCATTTTTATCATCTGCCACCAAATCCAGGAAGGACATGTCTGCAAATTCTTCCAACGTATAGCCAAGCATTAGCGAGGTTGCATGATTTACTGTAACAAAAGAAAAAGACTGAGTAGTCAGAAAAAGGGCATCTTTGGATTGTTCGAAGATGTTCCTGTATTTCCTTTCGTTTACCCTTAGCGCCTTCATGGTTTCCGACTTGCCGAGGGCATAACGGATAGACCTTTCCAACTTTTCCGTAGTCAGCTCCCCTTTTTCCAGGTAATCCATTGCACCGGTTTTCATTGCTTCCATGTCTATATCACGGCTTCCCTTACTGGTGAATAGGATAATCGGATCGTTGCAACCAAGTTCTATCGATTCCCTCAGCAGGTCAAGCCCCGTTTTTGCGCCAAGAAAATAATCAACAAAGTACAGGTGGTATTTTTTACTGCGTATTTCTTCAATAGCCTCGTTATAGTTATAGCACCATTCAACCGTCCATTCTTTTGATTCCGGAATGGCCCGGATCATCTCCTCCGTTAAAGAATAGTCATCCCAGTCGTCCTCTATAATTAATATGTTCAACCGGGAATAGCTGGTGTAAATCATATTGCTCAGGCATGTTGATGAACAGGCAGGATTACATAGAATGTAGTCGCTTCATTGGGTTTGCTTTCAGCATACAATAATCCTCTGTGCGTGTCAACTATTTTTTTACAGATAGCCAATCCTAAGCCGGTTCCAGGGTATTCCCACTTTCCGTTCAGACGTTGGAAGAGTTGGAAGATCTTTTCTGCATACTGGTTATCGAATCCAATTCCATTGTCAATACAACTGATCCTGACATATACTTCATCACCATAGATATTAAGTTGAAATTTCTCCTGATTGCTCAATGGGCTTGAAGTTACACGAATTTTCGGATGTGCAGTTTTATTGGTAAACTTCAATGCATTGTTTACCAGGTTACTGAACAACTGGTACATCTGTGGTGCATATGCTTCAATGACGGGCAGTGTTTCAAGGTCAATGTCTGCTCCGCCTTCTTTTATTTTTAGTTCATATTCCGATAGAACCTGGTTCAGCACATCATTCAGATCAGTAGTGTCGAACCTCGAAGCCTCCGTCGAAATTCGTGCATATTTCAACAGATTTTCTATAAGCTGCTGCATGTTTTTGGCTGATTTCTGCATCCTGTTCAAAACGGCCATATTCTCATCATCCAACTTTCCGCCCAGGTTTTCAAACAGCCGGTTACTATAGATAATAAGTTTACGAAGTGGTTCCTGCAGGTCGTGAGAGGCGACATATGCAAAGTCTTCCAGTTGCTGGTTTGAACGGTTAAGGTCCTGGATAATCTGGTTCATTTCGTTTTCGTAAGTCTTTATCCTGGTAATGTCGCGCGTTGTGCCCACTACTTTCACAGGTTTACCGTCAGGACTTCGGAATATCCGGCCACTTGTTTCAAGCTTTCGCTGTGAACCATCAGCTTTTGTAACTTCAATCTCCCTTACATAGCTGTCCTTTTCTTCATTAGCAGTTACCTCCCTTGTAACAGGGTGTTCGAGTTCGTCAAAACCGTTTGATATACTGAATTGCCGGTTGAAGTTTGGAGCTTCGACCTGTTGTATACCAAATAGAGAGTAGATCCCTTTGGAAAGACTCAGCTGGCTATTCCCGATATCATATTCCCAATAGCCCTGCTGTAATTGTTCCTCCCGTTCAATCATCATTTCCCGGTAGTTCTCAAGATCCTGCCGAAAAGTAATGTCGCTTACCAGGACAATCCAGTCGGATCTCTCCTCATTGCATGGCCTGGCATCACAGGAAACGACGATCTGTCGGCCGGTTGACGTAACGAGATTAAACTGTCCCTGGTAGCATGTGCCGGTTCGCAGCTGGGGAAGCAGCGTTTCACTGATATCAGGCTTTTGCGTAGCTGTAGTACTTTTAAAAAAAGCGCCAATAGGATAAGTTGAGATAGAATTGGTTTCAGTTTCAAGGAGGCGGTAAATTCCTTCACTCCAGCATTCTACATTTTTTCCGACCTCCCATCGCAAAAAGCCAAACCTCAGGCACTCCTGCGCATACATCAGGTATGGTGCGAAAGGGTATTCAGATTTCATTATTAGTTTTTTTGCCGAGAATAATTTCCTGGTATAAAGCAATTTTGTTGTACAGCGTTTTCCGGTCAATGTTCAGAACCCTTGCTGCACGGCTTTTATTGAAATTGTTTTCTCTTAACGTCTTGACAATTAGTTCATATTCGTGGTCGATTGACGCCATTTTCAGAGAGTGTATTTCTGTCGCTCGTTCCGGTTGGGAAGGAATTGCGGGAATTTTGCTTTCGATGTGTTGTGGAATTTCGGGAAAGGCAATATCTGAATCATTTTTTAGTAACCGTTGGAAATTGTTTATTTCAAAAGGAAGCGACCTGGCTTCAATATAATCACCGTCCGATAGCAGGGCAGCCCGTTTAACAACATTTTTAAGTTCACGGAGATTACCAGGCCAATGGTATTCCCGGAATATGGACTCAATTTCACCGGCAAACCCTTTAATATTTTTGCCCAGGTTCTGGTTGGCCAGTTTCAAAAAATGATTTGCGAACAACATAATATCATCCTTGCGGTCCCTCAACGGAGGAACCTCAATTGTAAACTCATTGAAACGATGGTACAGATCCTCCCGAAATGCGCCCTTACGGGCTGCTTCCTGAAGATTTTCATTGCTGGCAATTATAATGCGGATGTCCAGGTCAATGTCACGCGTCCCCCCTACTCTTCTCATTTTTCGTTCCTGTATCACCCTCAATAAGGACACTTGTGTGTCGTACGAAAGGTTGGCAACTTCATCCAGAAAAATTGTTCCCTTATTGGCCACTTCGAAACTACCCTGTTTCTGTTGGATCGCGCCTGTAAAGGATCCCTTTTCATGGCCAAATAATTCACTTCCTGCAATATCCCGTGAAAGAGCTCCACAGTCGATGGCGACAAACGGATATTGCTTGCGGTGACTTTTCTTATGAATCTCCTGCGCTATCGCTTCCTTGCCGCTACCGCTTTCTCCATACAGGATCACACTATAATCGGTTGGGGCAACCAGCGAAATCTGGTGCATGATCTGCCTGAATACGTAACTGTTTCCGAAAATGTATGAATCGTTTTCAGAAAACTCTGCTACTGGTGTTTTTGCTACGGGCGCCGGAGCTTTGCCGGATTCAGAAACCTCGGCAGAGCGTGTTCCTGACTTGAGTGCATTCTGAACGGTATTCAGGATTTCCTCCGGAAACAATGGCTTGAGGATATAGTCGAACGCACCGGATTTTATTGTTAATACCGCAGTCTTCAGGTCATTGTGCGCGGTAATGATGATTACAGGAATCTGCTGCTTTTCCTTTATGCGCAACATAAGCGTCTTGCCATCCATTTCCTCCATCCTGTAGTCACAGATAGCTAGGTCATAAACATTCTTTTCTATCATTTCCAGCGCCTTATGGGCAGAAGGAGTATCGTCCACATTATATTCATATTTCGTCAGGAACTTTGACAACAAAAAGCAGATATCCGGATCGTCGTCGACAACTAGTATTCTTTTCATGGAGAGGTATTTAGAGATGATGCTATAATTAAGTTGCAGCACGGAAATTTGCTGCTACAATCCCCAGTGATTCACGGTATTTTGCCACCGTTCTCCTTGCAACCCTGAATCCTTTTTGCGACAATAAATGCGACAGGTCGTTATCACTAAACGGATTGTGCTTATCTTCTGCTTCAACCAGTTCCCTTAGCTCAGCCTGTATAACTTTCGAGGTAACTGCCATGCCGTTATTATCGCGGAGCCCCTCTGAAAACAGGTTTTTCAGGAGGATGGTTCCGAAGTGCGTTTCTGCATACTTATTACTGGTAATGCGACTTATTGTTGAGATGTCAACCTGCACTATTTCAGCAATGTTCCTCAGGATCATCGGTTTGAGATCGAGCTCATCACCAGACTGAAAAAATGCTTTTTGCCAGTTTACGATTGCCAGCATTGTTCGCGTCATGGTTTGCTCGCGTTGGCGTATGGCTGAAATGAACCATTCCGCCGCCTGCATTTTGCCTTTCAGATACTGGTGTGTCCCTTTATCCCTTTCCGAACATTGAGTCATTATGTTGTTCATCCAGTCATGATTGATCTGAAGGGTATCGGATCGCTGCCTTGTGAGAGAAACATTGATCTTATCATCTTTAACAGCAACACTAAAATCCGGGATAATAACCCGATTTTCTGTTTGTAGAGGCGGAGTTTCCAGCACTGGCCTGAAACTCAATGTTGAGATGTATTTGACTATCTCTTTCAGCCGGTTGATGGTAACATTCATCGCTTTACAAATTCTTCCGTATTCCCGATGAAGTAGGTCAGTAAAATGATTGCTAATGGCATTCCCTGCTTCAACTGTGATCTCGTCGGCTTTTTTTTCTTTTTTTAGTTGCAGCAAGAGGCATTCCTGGAAACTCCTTGCGCCAACGCCCGGTGGATCGAGTTCCTGCAGTTGTTGAAGCACCAGATCAATTTCACCAGGGTCAGTCCAGCCACTTGACCGAAACGAATATTCTTCAGCTAGTTTTGATGTATCCTCTTCCAGCATTCCATAGTCATTGAGACTGTCGATTATAAAACATGCAATTCTCAACTCTTTTTCAGTACCACATTGAAAGCCCATCTGTTCCTTAAGCCGATCGCGGAAGCTCGGCTCTTCTGAGATTTGCCGGTCCGGCATATTTCCTTCCGTAAAGAAATTCTGATGCTCCTTTCTGCAATCCGGAACATCGTCATATGCGAATTCTTCATAGTCTGCATAGTCAGCAACAACTTCGTCCTGGCTTTCGGAATCAACGGATGACTCGATCTCTTCCAACAATGGGTTTTCTTCAAGTTCGAGGGAAATTCTTTGTTCAAGTTCCAATGTGGTAAGGTGAAACAGGTTTAAGAGGTGAATCTGCTGCGGCAGGATCTTGATGCGCTGGGACCGGGTAATTTGCTGAGAGATCATGGCAGGTGTTTAAGTAGGGGAAACAAGTACCGAACCAAACTAATATGTGCGGGAATACGCAATAATTGGGAATTTATGTTGAATCCACTCTACACATTTACGTCTGAAGCTGCATCTAATTCCTCAGCTGGCTCAAGTTATTTGTGCCGGCACCCGGGTATGGAAATTTCATTTGCCGGTTAGTTAACCTGAAACATTCACCAAAACCCAAAAATTATGTTACGCTGGACTATTATTTTCCTGATCATTGCGATCATTGCAGCCATTCTGGGATTCGGAGGTATTGCAGCAGGTGCGGCCTCAATTGCGAAAGTTCTGTTTTACATTTTCATCATTCTGTTTGTGATATCCCTGATTATGGGAATGGTGAGACGAACCTGATAGTAAAATGCTCACCGCTTGCCGGTGAGCATTTTATTTTTCTTCTTCCTTAGCGCCAGTATTCAGATCCGGCATTCTTCGACCGGTCTCAGCTGGTTTGTTGAGCGGTTGCTCGACCTCTGGCTTGTTGTCTTCTCTTTTCTGCGTCACTTCCTCTCTAAGTCCGTAATCAATCTCCAGTTGCTCCTCGGTGTTCGTTATATCGTTATCCTTATTGACGATATTATTTTTGCCATTCCCGTTACCCGGACCCGGATCAAAATACTTCTTCTTATCTAAGTGTTTTTATTGGTTCAAACATTTTTTGCAAGCGGAATGCCTGTAGAGTGGATTACTCAGTTTCAATGGCACCGAATTTTCCTTAATTCAAGGAAATTACATGGCTAAATATGGTTACGTTCAAATGGGGTATAATAGGGCCCGGAAATATTGCGGAAACTTTTCTGCAAGACCTTAAACGAGCTACATCCGCTAATCACATCGTTACTGCTGTATTTCACAAGGAAAAAGAGAAAGCAGCCGTATTTGCGGAGAAATGGAAGATACCGTTTTTCTATGACAGTATTCATGAAATGGCAAAGGAGTGCCATATGAACGCTGTATATATTGCCACGCCCCATCCCTTCCACCATAAAGAAACGCTGATCTGCCTTGAACAGGGCATTCCTGTGCTCTGTGAAAAGCCGATTGCGATCAACAAAATGCAGTTAGAGGAAATGATTGCTGCGTCAGAACGGACTAAAACTTTCCTAATGGAAGGTATGTGGATCCGATTTCTTCCAAGCATCAGGCAGGTGAAGGAAATATGCGAACAGGGATTGATTGGCGAAATTGTAAGCATTCACGCAAACCTAAGTTACGTGGCGCCTAAGGAATCAGGTAACCGGTATTTTAACCCAGCGCTCGGTGGCGGATCATTACTTGATCTCGGTGTCTATCCCGTTTACCTTGCAGTGCTGTTGATGGGAAGGCCGATTTCCATTTCATCCCGCGCAAGGGTTAATGCAGACCAGATTGATGAGCATTGTCTCATTAACCTGGAATTTCTAAAAAAGACCTTTGCAGTTTGTGAATCTTCGTTGATCACAAACACTGGAAATACGGCTGGCATATACGGAACCGAGGGATCAATCAGGATCTGTAAACCGTGGAATGAAATGCCAGAATGTATTGAACTATCAGATACGGATGGGAATATTACCCGCATACCATCCGGATGGGATGGGCATGGCTTTCAATATGAAGTAGATGAAGTATTCAGATGTATCGAAAAGAATCAGCTGGAGTCTCCGGCTTTGACGCATTCTACCAGTCTTTGCGTAATGGATATCCTTGACACTGTAAGGCACCAGAACGGAATTTACTATCCATTTGACAGCCCAGTCCCTGCGGGCCAAAAACTTACGTCACTTTAACATACTGATTCAGATGAAAACGAAAACAACTTCGAACCGTAGATTCAAGATTATAACAGACCAAATGCAGTTCGCTGAAGGGACATTCTGGCATCCAGGTGGCTACTCTGAAACATTTGGATAGTCATGTCTTTTGAGAATCTGGTTTTAACTCGGTTCCCTCGTCAGGCTGGTGCGAAAATTCATTCAGGTAAATATTCACCAGGATACCTATATAACTGATCAGCAACGGTCCAAATATGAGGCCGATAAAGCCGAATAGGGTTAACCCGGAAATGACCCCTAAAACCGTCACGACAGGGTGCACATCCCCGAACTTCTTCAATAACGTCATCCTTGCCAGGTAATCTACATTCCCAGTTATGATAAAACTATAAAGCATCAGGGCTGTTGCATCCCACGATTCTCCTGTAGTATACAGGTAAATGACGATCGGCACCCACACAATCATTGTTCCCACTAAGGGGAAAAACGCACATATCCCGGTAAGAACTCCCCAGACAAAAGGCTCCGGCACTTTAAAGATGTAATAGCCAACAGCAGCCACCAGTCCCTGGATCAGGGAAATGATTGGAATGCCCATCGCATTAGCTTTGATACTCTTTTTTGTTTCCGACGTCAGGAGCTGGATGTTGCAGTCTTTTAAAGGGGTAAGACGCACCATGTATTTTTCGATTTCACTTCCATTAACCAGAAGGTGGTATAAAAGGAACAGCATGACGACAAGGTTAATCAGCAGGCTCGTAGTACTATTTACGAGTTCAGGTATAAGTGCGGACAATTTTTCCAGCAAATTGTTTACAGTCGCAGGTGAAAACAGGTTACGTCCTACCTTCTGCTGCAGGTTGGCAAGAGTTGTTTCAACCATCCTGACATACCTTTCAGGGTCGGCAAGAAAATCATTAAGTTTAGGCCGCAAAAGTACTATCCCCAGGTAAATCGGAATTCCTAATACTACCAGGTAAAACAAAATGTATAAAGCAGCCGTCCAGCCTTTTCGCCATTTTCGACTATACACCAACTGAAAGTATTTTGAACGGCTGATGACATAAAGCGTTATTGCCCCAAGCATTCCGGGTATCAACACCCGGAGTGCAATAACGGTAGTAACAAGCAGCAGGGTTATGATAAGCAGCAGCACAACCTGTTTAAGGCGGTTATTGAAGTCGTTCATAACGGAACGATTTAAATAACTGTGCCCTTATCAGCGGCTCGAAGACTTGCTTCTTTTCTGCGACGTTGACTTTTTTGTGGTTATACGGGGAGCTGGCTTTTTTGCTGTCGTTTTTCGACTGGTTTTTCTTGCAGTTTTCTTGGCTGTTTTTTTCGCACTTTTCTTTGGAGCAGGTACTTTTGCCCCTTTTTCCCGGGCTTCCGATAATCCTATTGCTACTGCCTGTTTGGGATTGGTAACTTTGCGACCGCTTCTGCCACTTTCAAGTGTACCCTTCTTCATCCGGCGCATAGCACTTTCGACTGTCTTTTGCGCTCCCTTTGAATACTTTGCCATATATCAAGTTTTAATGGGTATGTCAACTGGTGTCGATGTGTATTTTTTTCCACAGAACCGAACCTAATTCGTTGAAGATGACCGCCTCTTTAGTAGACTCCGGATTTGTTCATGCCAGGAAATGAGGTCCCCGATTATATAGTAGTCTTTCAGGTTGTTCTTAACATTCATCCGCATTATCCGGACAACTTCATCTTTTTCCACTTCACCGGTTTCCTTAACGGCAACCAGCAATTCTATTGCGAGCAATGCAAGTACCGCACCGATGAGAAACAGGAAATTATATTCGTGAAGTAGTACCAATGTTACAGCCTTGCTTACCTTCGGACCACTCCATTGTGCCATCACGCTGAGAGATCGATTGTCAAAATAGTCAGCAAGATACCCGCCAACCAGTGGCGCAAGTGATGAAAAAACAGCCGTAACAATGTTCTTTGCCGAGAGGTATACAATTGCTTCTGTTCCAGGCGACAATTTGAGGCTGATATTTGTAAGGGATAAATTTATTCCCGCTGTTGAAATTCCCGTCATAACATGAATCAGGAATAGTAAAACCAGGTTCATGTAAGGATGCGAATAAATGCCTGCAAAACACCAGCCCACGAGACACAATATATATAAGGGTGCACTTATGGCAATGATCGTCTTATTGCTATATCTATCTGCAAACCTGCCCCATAACCTGATTGTAAGAATACTGCACAACTGGCTGATGATGGTAAAGCCTATTATATAAGAGATGGAAAGCCCCATGGTTTTCATCATGAACACAGTAAAAAAGGGTGTCGCAATATTCAGGGCAAAAACCCAGGCGGAATTGAACATAAGCAACCGAAGAAAATTTTTATTCGTCAGCGGCTTTTTCATGAGCTGGAAAATATTCTCCCGGGTAAGATACGACATAGGCTCCCGCACCTTCGAAAGAACCAATGCCCCTATAATTCCGATAATTCCTGCAAGAATAAACATATAGGCGTAAGTACTCAGTTCAAATTGCGGATAGTGTTTCTTTACATAGTCTATTGTGAAGGCTAGTGCAAGGGCAAGTATTACATTCAATGTCTGCATATAGCTGCTTCGCTTGGAGAAATAGGTGCCAAGGATGTTTTCCGGGATCAGGTCCTTCATCCACGCATTCCAGCTTGGTCCAGCGATCGATCCAAAAAAGTAGAAGAAGAAGAGGATAAAGATCACCGTTTCAATTCCCGCTTCGGGGAGAAAGAGGATCATCATACCGGCAAGAATCAGCGGGATCCTTGCAAATATTGAACATAGTACGCTAACAGCCCGTCGGTTGTTGAATCGCCGGACGAGCCAGATAGATATCAGTTGAAAGATATTTGTAAATGTAGGAAGGGCAGCAAGCATGCCAATCTGGAAGTTCGATGCCCCGAGAAGTACAGCCATCGCCACCAGGAATGTTCCGCCTGTCAGCGTTGTCATAGCCTCCGAAGCAAGCCCATCCCCGATAACCAGCTTCATTCCTGACTGCAGATCCTTCTCTGTTAAGTTCCTGGTTGGCTTCAAATTCATATCTGTTCTTAGCTGGAAAAATGGTGCCAGAGATTGGCAACACTTTGCTTTACCAGTTTTTGAAATTATCTTGGCGCCAATTCTAAACCGTAATTCTAAACCGTAATTATGAAATCAAAACTCTGCCTGGTCGCATTTGCTTTAAATTCCCTGCTTCTTATTTCCTGCCAAAAAGAATATAGCACGCAAAGGGATGATTCGGGAAATGGTCCGGCTCCCGTTGATTTTACCGGAACCTGGGACATTGTAGAAGTCGCCAGCCAGGGATCAAATAGTTCAACCACTGCGGTAGCAGGCGAATCACTGAAATCTGTGGTGGAATACGCCTACTTTTCAAAAAACACCTCAGGTAAAATGCTGGTGGACGATAAAGTTTTCCTCACCCAGGACCTGAATTATATCATTGACACAACAATGACCCTGAGCGTATTTTCAAATGGCGCTTTGTTAACTTCCGCCGACATGCCATTTTATATGGAAGTCGTGCAGCCCAGCAATCCGTTGCCCTACCGGAAGATCAGTGCCGATTCAATCGTAATTATCGGGCAACTTACCTCAGCACCATCCGGCGCCCCTATCCAATCCGAGGAAATGGGATTCAGGCTCATGATGGCCGGTGATACCCTGGTAATGAAGGGTAATCTGAAATTCGCCGTCAGGCAGAATGTTAATGGTTTACCCGCAAACATTGAAGCAAACACTACTAACCTGATCAAACTGCTGCGACCCTGACCGGACTATTGCTTTACAAGGATGATCTTGCTTTCTGAAAAATTAAACGAGGCGTCCAGCAATTCGAGCAGCTTATTCCAGTCATTCACGTTCAGGTGCCTTGACCTGAACGTTTTTTTGACGGCGAGGTGAATTGCATTGTTCTCCACTGTAGCAGTAGAAACAAAACTGCCGGCCTCATTTGAAATCGTTTTGTTTAGGTTTTCAAGTCCCCTGGGAGTATACCCGGCAGGCACCTGGCAGATTATCTTCCATTGTAAGCTTCGCGGGTATTGGATATCTATTGGCAAAGTCCGCTGGCGCTCTTCTTTCTTGATCCTGCTCTGTTCACCCATCAGTACTGGCAATGAAATTATCAGGTCAGAACCTGCCTGGGAAGTCATCTCCGATAATGTAAAGCTCTCTGTATACCGGAGGCCACGCTTCTTGGCGTTTCTGCCGTCCTGTACCAGGCGAAATGCGTCATATTTTTCTACAGTGTGACCATATTCAGATTCAGCCAGTGATTTCATTACCTTGGGCTTTTCTTCCTTCCATTCTTTTTTCTGGTCATTGAACTCCATAGTTGCCTTTTCCTCATCTGTGGCTGACAGGCCATCCCACATAGACACGCCATCATAATTCCGGAAGTCGGTTTCAAGGAATGGGGTTAACGCCAGAACCTCATCGATCATCCCCTGCTTCACGAGGCCGGAGGCTTCTGATTCCTTAGTTACGATAAAAGTGGCTTTGCTGACATCCAGGCTCACTTTTACCAGGGATTTCAATGTATTGAGAAGGGTGTCTCCCATAGGGATCACATCAGTCGTTACTTTTTCTTCCTTTTCGTTGCTATTGAAACGCAACGCAGTGTTTCCGGCAAGGTATACCGGGATCTCATCCGGGTTCAGGTGCTCATCTGGATTTGCAAAATACCGGTTCTTATAACGGATCATCCATGCAATTTCCTGGGTGAAGGCGACTTTATTGATGTCTGTCCTGTTGTTTACTGTACTTGCGATAATCTCATGTGGAATACGCTTCATAGTGAGAAGACCACTCATGATTTTTGCAAAGGCATAATCACTCCATGTCTCGTGAATGGTCATAGAACGGATGGTGTAATAAACCTTTTGTACGTATTCATCTTCAGAGCCTTCAAAGGCTCCTCTTTTTCTCAATAACTTATATAATGCGCCTGTAGTGTTTTCAATGCTACTGTTCAACCCTTTTGTGTAATCCCCTGTTGCCTGCAGCTTTTCCGGCGAAAACCAGAAGGTGCGGGCTTTTATAGATAGTTCTTCCGGCGTAATATCTTTTTTCATGGCCGTTTCATCCGCAAACCAGATGAAGTTCCGGCTGCTATTCCGAGCATATATTATCTGGAATTTTATTGAGGGAAGCTCAAGGAATTCATTAACGAATTTGGTGTCCACCAGTTTGTCGCGGTTGTTATCTACCCACTTATATACCTTATTCCCGGATGCATCAGTTGCCATAAAATCGGGTGCCCCTTTCAGGCTTTTATAACCAATATGGTATTTGTCGTCCTGGGTAACCACTTCTATCACCTGGCGGGCGACCGGCATTTCGCGGTTGCAGAGGTAGTAGACGGGGTCAAATTCCTTGTAACTTGGATTGTGCCCGTACTGGCGTGTATTGATATGGCGGAAAGCATATTCAATTATATCTCCCTCCGTCAGGTCCGGTACGGCTATTTTGTAATAGCTGGGACGATATACACTGCTCACCCGGAAATCAGTATATCCCTGGAAAATCCCAGGAACCGATTTTACATCATCCACCTTAATTGCTTCTTCAAGGTTAAGTGGCTGAATGCTGCCATCTGCCTTGATAACCCGGGCTGCAAACGCATCATCTTCCATTGATAAACGGAAGTAGAGTACTGAATACTGATCTATCGCCGCCTTGTCTTTTAGTAATATTTTCCTTCGCTCCGTCTCTTCCACCAGAATGCGCGTATCATTGCGGGCATTTGCAGCATACATGGAAGCGCCAAAAGTAGGTAATGCAAATAACACCCCCCATACATTCCGGCCAATCCGCTTACCAACACTAAGCCCCTTCTTGTCGAAGTCAAAAGTTGTCTTCTGGCATAATATCACACCGCTTTCATCAGGCCACCTGGTTGTGCTACTTTCTTTGAAGTCAGCATCATCAATCAGCAACGGACTCGATGACAGGTTGCGATCGATCATATCAGCTTCTTTCTTACTTATGCGATGTTGTGAGAAGGTTTGACTGCCGGTTAATGAAAGTGCCGCAACTATTAAAAAGAATCGCAGGATACGCATATAACTGTGTTGAAGGAAAGTTATTGAAGTTGGATACTGATGTTGTTTCGGTTGAATTCCCTGATTTTCGCCAGGAAGTTTTTCCAGTCTGTAAACTCGTTGTTTCGGATTACCGGGCTGTTTAATTGCATCTTCTTTTTTAGCACAATTGTATTTTTCTCAATGGCATAAGAAGCTTCCATGTTGTTTTTACTGAATGCGGCAGTAAATGCTTGTGGTATACCGTTTGCCTTTGCGTTTGCCGGAAGTTCCAGCACCACCTCGTCAGTAGCAAAAAATACATGGTCAAGATCGATCGGGTTCTGGCGCTCTTCATCCGGAACAAATCCTCCAAATGTGCTGGTATAAAAATCCATACTGGTATAACAGATCTTGTCTACTATAGTCACTCGGTTGCTGATCTCGACATCACCTTCAATCACGATCGGCAGGTCACGGTCTGCGAAATCTGAATTTTTAACGTTTGATACTTCTGCACTGGAAATGTTCAATTCCACAAGGCGTTTGATAAATTCGCTGCGCTTATTGGCAGGAATGCGGTTATAGATGTAATGAAAGAAGTTCTTCGCTTCCCCATTGTAGGTAAGTTTAACGTGGCCTGTAAGCTTGTCCCCGTTTAATTTCATCCGCACCGTAGTAGCCAGGTTGTTATCTTCCGGTTTTGCTGACGGAACTGTTTCAAGCCTGAAATTATCCCCATCCTGGACCAGGACATTCTTACCCTGGATCCGGTAGGCGTTTTTCCCCAGCGGGGCATATTTTTCAGTACCGTCAAGGAAATAAGTATTGCCCTGGTGATATAGTACCGAAATTGCGTGATTGTCTACGCACAGGGACAATACCTCTCTCCTGTCATATGGAATTTCCCTTGTTCCGATCCAGGCGAAATGCGCATCAAACCCGGCTATCTTCATCATTTCAGTAAGCAGGTTGGCCATACCCTTGCAGTCGCCGTATTTATTTTTGAATACGTCCTGTACAGTATGAGGAATAAAGCCGGAATAGCCTTCTTCGAAAGCTATATACCTGATATTATCCTGTACCCAGTAGTATATGGACCTGATCTTTTCCATGTCGTTTGCCTTTCCCTGGGTAAGCTGTGCAACCAGCGGTTTAAGAGATGCAATGTCGTTGTTGGCCTTCTTATACAGGTAGTTGTACCAGGCGTACATATCATCAACTTTTGTAAAGCCGTTTTGCTTCTTGCCATTGATTGTAAATGATCTTACCGTAACTATCAGGTGAGGAAGATAATATGGCCGTGAAAGGGAAACCGGCTCCTGACGTACTGCCTGCATATTCTGTGCAGTATAGGTATAAACTGTAAAACCATCCTCTTTCCTAGTTTCTTTTTTAATCTTATACTGGCTGTCGAAATTCTTCTCCATTATCTGCAGTTCGAGCCAGGACGGCACTTTGAAACTGATTCGGTGTTCCTTGACTGGCATATTCTCATGGAAGAAAACCCTTGTCAGGTATTTTGCATCAGAAAAAATGTAATCATAAGTAAATCGGCAGCGTTGCCCCGATTCTTCTGCATTCATGCCATAAAACTGGCCGAAACTGTCATCGAAGAAGATAGCATCGTCTGTGAGTGAAACCTTTTGTGGAGCATACTTCTGGCTGCGAAATTTGTTTTTATAAAAAACTTCGAAATCATAATCTTTTACCTGCACAAAATTATTATAGGGTACCAGGTATCCCATGTAGGCCTTATTGTCCATTGATACCATTTCTATGCTCGAGTTTTCACGTGCCGTTACCACTGTAGCACCGTCAAGACCTTTGCCGGTATTGAAACTGAACTCCTGGGAAATGAGGTGAGCGCCGTATTTGGCTTTCTTCGAGATCTTTTTTAGGGCAGTAGCCTGTGTGGCACCCTCGCTGTCGGAAGTCTGTAATTGCGAAAACAACCGGGTAACGGAAAGCAATAAAAACAGGGACAAGGCGGTCTTCTTCATAAAGCCGGTTTAGGTTTTGCGGACAAGATAATATAAATAGGAAAAAAAACGAATGATAGATTTATGTTATAAACTTGCATTTAAAGAAACACCCCTATGAATGTTTCCAGTTTCAGAGATTCGCTACGTCAGGCAGAACCCCCAAAGCAGCTGTCAGTTTACCAGTTAGCCATGTGGTACGCGGGCAAGGACGACTGGAACAGGGCTCACGAACTGGTTCAGGACCTGCCGGACCAGGTTGCAGCACACATCCATGCTTACCTGCATCGGACTGAAGGTGATATCTGGAATGCAGATTACTGGTATCAGCGCGCGGGTCGGCAACGACCAAACAACTCCACCGAAGCGGAATGGACAGAGATTGTTGCCAGCCTCCTTTAGTAGTGTCGTCAACTACCCTGCCATTGTGTTAATTACTCAGTTGCGTTTGCCACAGGTATTTTCTTCGGCTATCTTACAATTGCCCACCCTGGTTTTAATTATACTATCTTTAATTTTCAAATGGTCCTTACATGGGAACCATTCGATTTATTATTATCCTTCTTTCAGGAGCTTCACTTCAGCTCTATTCCCAGCAACCCAACATCAGGTTTAATCTTGTTGAGGGAGTAGGGGAAATTTCTATCGGTAAGATAACCGGAATTACCCAGGA
>NZ_JSVC01000018.1 GCF_000814475.1 Flavihumibacter solisilvae
TTGAACTTCTTCATCTTATCCTTGAACACTTTCTCAAACTTCTCCAGTTTGGGACGGATAACGAAGTAACAATAAGGCTGCGAGCCGTTGTTCAGGTAATAATTCTGGTGGTAATCTTCGGCTTCGTAGAAATTCTTGAAAGGCGCGATCTCGGTGATGATGGGATCCTTGAAGGCACCGCTCTCATTGAGCTGCTCCTTGTAGTGTAAAGCTTTCTGCTTCTGCTCCTCGTTGTGATAGAAGATGGCACTGCGGTATTGGGGACCCGTATCATTGCCCTGGCGATTCAGGGTGGTGGGATCATGGGTCTGCCAGAACACTTCCAGCAACTCATCAAAACTGATCACCTGCGGATCATATACTACCTGGATCACCTCTGCATGGCCGGTATTCTTTTCACATACCTGCTCGTAGGTCGGATTCTTTACGTGGCCACCGGAATAACCGGAAGACACCTTATGTACACCGTTCAATTGCTGGAACACTGCCTCTACACACCAGAAACAGCCTGCACCAAGTGTAGCAGTGTCCGTGCTTCCATACGAAGCGTAAGCGACATCATTGCTCATGGTTCTGTTTGGGTTTTCTTTCTGCGCACAACTGCTGAACAGCTGCATGGCGGACATTAATAATAGGGGGAAATATAGTTTCAGTCTCTGCATTATCTGACAGGTATTATATAATGACAATGCAAGATACGACTGCATTGCCGGTGTGGAGTTGAAAGTACTGTTAAAGAATATCGAACACTGTAAGCAAGGCTAGCGCAGCTGCAAACAGCCACAAAAATGCCAGTGATGAAAAGAAGATGATGCCTACCACCATCAAAGCAAGGCTGAGCCAGAACTTCCAGGTGAAATTGCGCTCTTTCAGGTAAATCGCCAACGGCGGCACCAGGATCGCAAGGATGGCCAGCAGTACTACACCTGAAGAATTTTCGTCATCTGTCCCGGCCCTCATTTCCGCGCGGTACTCTTTCAACAATTTTTTAACTGCCCGGAAACGGCTTTTCTTTTCCTTTTTATCGAGCGCCTTGAAATCGGCTATGGATTGGTCTGCAATTGCCAGCGCGGCGCTATCAGCCTGGGCTGAAGGCACCTCGTGGAGAGGCTTCACCGCCGCTGCTTTAACATTTGGTTGTATATATGTAATCAACATGACAGCAATGCAGGCAGCCAGTTTCTTCATGGTGTATTTATTATGCCTCATGAAAATAAAGCATTTCCCAATATCTTTGCAACCGCTATGACACAAGAAAATTTGAAAACATTACGGGAGCGGGTTTCGGTTCTAAGGAGGTTTCTTTGACGTCGCTAACCGAACTGACAAGATCCAACAAGACAAACAACTGACCCTATCGCCCGGATTCTGGGATGATAACCAGCGCGCAACTGCTATCCTGAAAGAGATCAAAGTACATGAGTACTGGATCAACCTCTTCAACGAAGTGGAAACGGCAGTGGAAGACTTTGCCGTGCTCTACGAATTCTGGAAAGCCGGCGAGGCTGCAGAAGAGGAAGTGAAAGTGGCTTATGATACATCGCTCGAAAGGATAGAAGAAGCTGAATTCAAGAGCACCCTCAACCAGCCCGAGGACGAACTGCCGGCAGTCGTGCAGATCAACAGCGGCGCAGGCGGAACGGAAAGCCAGGATTGGGCCCAGATCCTTTCACGCATGTACCGCATGTACGGCGAAAAGCAGGGCTGGAGCGTTACCGAACTCGACTGGCAGGACGGTGACGGCGCCGGTATCAAGAGTGCAACCTTCCAGTTTGATGGTCCATTTGCCTACGGCTTCCTCAAAGGGGAAAGCGGCGTACACCGCCTGGTAAGGATCTCACCATTCGACTCCAACGCCCGCAGGCACACCTCATTCGCCTCTGTGTTCGTATATCCACTCGTTGACGATACCATTGAAATTGAAGTGAAAGACAGTGAAGTGAAAATGGAAACTTCACGAAGCGGTGGTGCGGGTGGACAGAACGTAAACAAGGTGGAAACGAAGGTGATGCTTACCCACCTGGCGACAGGCATCGTGGTGATCTGCCAGACCGAACGTACGCAGCTGGGTAACCGCGAGAAGGCCATGCAGATGCTGAAGAGCCGACTCTACGAAGAGGAACTTCGCCGGCGCGAAGAGGCGAAAAACGCTACCAACGCCAGCAAGAAGAAGATCGAGTGGGGCAGCCAGATCAGGAGCTATGTCTTCCACCCTTATAAAATGATCAAGGACCACCGTACCGATTTTGAAGTCGGCAACGTGCAACCCGTGATGGATGGGGAACTCGATGGTTTCATTAAGGCCTACCTGATGAGCCAGAAAGAAGAGGAACCAGTTTAAGTGTTTCACGCAAAGACGCAAAGAAGCGCATATGCCTTCCTTGTACGCCGTAGCTTAAGCGAAGGCGTAGGCTAAAGCTTCGGCAGACGAGGTCAACTAATAACCTAACAGAACTATAAAACAGTAAACATGAGTTTGGGATATTTTTCTTACCCGCTTCCGGTAAACGAACCAGTGCTGAGCTATGCACCAGGGTCACCGGAAAAACTGCGATTGAAAAAAGTACTCGCCGAGTTAAAGAAAAAAGAAGCTGATGTGCCGATGTATATCGGTGGCAGGGCGGTACGGACAGGCAATCGCATTGCATTGAATCCGCCGCACGAAAGAAACCACGTGCTCGGGTACTACCATGAAGGTGAAGAAAAACATGTGCGCCAGGCTATCGACGCAGCGCTGAAAGCTAAAGAGTCATGGGCAGCGATGAGCTGGGAAACCCGTGCCAATATCTTTCTCCGCGCGGCCGACCTGATCGCAACGAAGTATCGTCCATATATGAACGGTACCACCATGCTCGGTCAAAGCAAAAATATTTTCCAGGCAGAGATCGATGCAGCCTGCGAGCTCATCGACTTCCTGAAATTCAACGTACACTTCCTCAGCGAGATCTATAAGCAGCAGCCCATCAGTTCACCCGGAATGCATAACCGGATGGAATGGCGCCCGCTCGAAGGTTTCGTGCTCGCTATCACTCCATTCAACTTCACTGCGATCGGTGGTAACCTGCCTACATCAGCAGCGATGTGCGGTAATACTGTAGTTTGGAAGCCTGCACACACGCAGATCTATTCTGCACAGATGTTCATGCGCATTCTGCAGGAAGCTGGATTGCCCGACGGTGTGATCAACCTGATTTATGTAGATGGTCCGACCCTCGGCGAAGTATGTTTCAATCACCCAGATTTTGCCGGCGTACACTTCACCGGTTCAACAGGTGTATTCAATACGATGTGGTCCACGATCGGTGCCAATATTTCGAAGTACCGTTCTTACCCGCGCATAGTAGGGGAGACAGGTGGAAAGGATTTTGTGATCGCACACCGCAGTGCGGATCCGGATGTGGTAGCTACAGCGCTGGCCCGTGGTGCATTCGAGTTCCAGGGACAAAAATGTTCTGCTGCATCACGCGCATATATTCCTTCCAACATTGCAGATGCGGTTAAGAAAAAGCTCGTTGAGCAGATCCAGAGCATGAAGATGGGAAGCGTTGAAGACTTCACCAACTTCGTTAATGCCGTGATCGATGAAAGAAGCTACGACAAACTGAAGAAGTATATCGATAACGCAAAGAAAGACCGCAAGGCAAAGATCCTTGTTGGTGGTACCTGCGATAAACGTAAAGGTTTCTTCATTGAGCCAACGGTTATCGAAACCCGCGATCCGAAGTATGTGACAATGTGCGAAGAGCTGTTCGGACCCGTACTGACGATTTATGTGTACGATGCGAACCAGTTCGAAAAAGCATTGAACCTTGTTGATACAACTTCTCCTTACGCGCTTACCGGTTCTATCATTGCACAGGACCGCGCGGCTGTAGAGCTGGCAACAAATGTGCTGCGTAACTCAGCAGGTAACTTCTATATCAACGACAAACCGACAGGTGCGGTAGTTGGACAACAACCATTCGGTGGTGCACGCGGAAGCGGTACTAACGATAAGGCAGGATCGATGATCAACCTTTATCGTTGGTTGAGTGCAAGAACAATTAAGGAAACGTTTAATCCGCCGGTTGACTATAGATATCCGTTCTTACAGGAACAATAAGTCAATAAGTGAATAATATAGAGGACGCTCCGCAGTGGAGCGTCTTTTTTTTGCCTTAATGTTTTTACTTTTCAATTTTATTGTGTTTCTTGCGCCCGTAAAAAATCAAGTATTCCCATGAAGAAACTATTTTTAGTTCTAGTGTGTTCGGCTGCGTTAGTTTCAGCCAAGGCACAGGTTGAGTTCGGTGTTAAGGGCGGTATGAATGTTTCCACTGTCGGTGGCGAAGATTCTGACGGACTGCGTGGAAAGCCTGGTTTCCATCTTGGCGGACTGGTTCGCATCCCCATCACCCAACAGTTTAAGATCCAGCCGGAGTTGGTATTCTCCACTCAAGGTGCTATTACCGAAAACACTTACGAAGGCGAAAGGATCAGGTATAACTTCAACTACCTGAATATCCCTGCAATGTTCCAGTACCATACTGATTTCGGCCTGTACGGCGAAACTGGTCCACAGCTCGGATTCATGCTTTCTGCAAAGACAAAGCATGATGGTGATTCACACGACATCAAAGATTCCCGTAACGTACTTGATTTCAGCTGGGGCTTCGGAGCAGGCTATCACTTTACACCACAGTTTGGTGTAAACGGCCGTTTCAACCTTGGTTTGAGCCGTCTTGATGATGGTGGTGATGCAAGGGCATACAACCGCGTACTGCAGGCTGGTGTGTTCTACATCTTCAACGCAAAGTAATCGTTACCATAACGTATTGGATTTAGCGGGAGGCCTTTTGGTCTCCCGTTTTTTTTTATAATATGTCCGCGCTTTAACAGTTTATTTTCACATTCTTAAGAGAGCCTGCATACTATTCGGGTATGCATTACGTTTATAGCATCGCAATAAATTTCTTATCATGAAAAAAGCGTTTTTAGTTTTCTTGTGTGCAGCTGCCATTGGTACTGCTAAAGCCCAGGTTCAGTTTGGTGTTAAAGCCGGAGCGAATATCGCCAACATCGTTGGTGAAGATGCCGAGGACGCCAAAATGAAGATTGGTGTTAATGCAGGTGCATTTGCCCGCTTGTCTATCGCTGAAAGCTTTAAAATCCAACCCGAAATCCTGTTCTCAACACAGGGTGCGAAATCCGAGGAAAGCTTCGCAGGAGAAACATTCGAGACAAAAATGAACCTCAGCTACATCAACGTACCTGTTATGTTCCAGTACCACACTGCTTCTGGTTTCTTTGCTGAAACAGGCCCTCAACTGGGGATCCTTGCTTCTGCAAAAATGAAAGGCGAAGGTGAATCAGTAGACATCAAGGAAGACCTGAAGTCGATCGACTTCTCATGGGGACTTGGTGTTGGTTACCAGTTCGCCCAGGGCTTCGGCGTTAATGGTCGTTACAATTTCGGCCTTAGCAACCTGCCTGATGAAGGTGATGGCAAACTTCGCAACGGCGTAATCCAGGTTGGCGTTTTCTATGTATTTGGTGGAAAATAACTTCCCGATTAATTTTTTAATCAACAACAGTAAATGGGAGCTTCGGCTCCCATTTGCATTTGAATATCTAAGGAAGATGGTACAGGTTGGCGCAGCTTTAGTATTTTAGCGAAAATTTGAATCATTGAAGACCATTCTAACCGGTGACCAGCTGGCATTGACAATAAAGAGACTCAGTCACCAGATCCTTGAAAACAATTCCGATCTGTCTGAGGTCTGCATCATTGGCATCCAGCCGCGGGGGGTGTGGCTGAGCGAAAGGATTGCGCAGGAGATCCGCAGCCTGCGGCCAGAGACTTCGCTTCAATATGGAATTCTTGACATTACGTTCTACCGCGATGACGTGCGTAATAGTCTGCCCGTAGCCAACCAGACCGATATCCCGTTTTCTGTTGAAAATAAAAAAGTGATCATCATTGATGATGTGCTGTATACCGGTCGCACCATCCGTGCGGCGCTTGATGCACTGATTGATTTCGGCAGGCCGCGGAAAGTGGAGCTTTGTGTGCTGATAGACCGCAGGTTCAGCCGCGAGCTTCCTATTCAGCCAGACTATTCCGGCAAGGCGATCGATTCCATCGTTTCGCAGCGCGTGAAAGTTTACTGGAAGGAAAATCATGGAAAGGATGAAGTGGTATTACTCTAACGATTAACTTTGCATCCTAATGCGACTTAGTACAAAACATCTCCTCGGCATTAGAGAGCTTTCCCCCCAGGATATTCAATTAATTTTAGATACGGCCACCCAGTTCAAGGAAGTACTTCAGCGACCGATCAAGAAAGTGCCTTCCCTCCGCGATGTTACCATCGTGAATCTCTTTTATGAAAGCTCGACGCGTACCCGCATTTCGTTTGAGCTTGCGGAAAAAAGGCTGAGTGCCGATACCATCAATTTTACTGCGAGCGGTTCATCCGTATCAAAAGGAGAGACCCTGCTCGATACCGTGAACAATATCCTCAGCATGAAGGTGGATATGGTTGTGATGCGGCACAGTGCCAGTGGCGCGCCGCACTTCCTGGCCAAACACATTCCTGCTGCGATCGTGAATGCCGGCGACGGCATCAATGAACACCCGACGCAGGCACTGCTCGATGCGTTTTCGATCCGCGAAAACCTGGGCTCGCTGGAAGGGAAGAAGATCGCGATCATCGGTGACATCATGCACTCACGGGTTGCCCTGAGTAATATTTATCTCCTGAAAAAAATGGGTGCAGAGGTAACAGTGGCTGGTCCGCCTACCCTGATCCCGAAACATATGGCTGAAGCTTTTGATTTGAGGGTGGAATATGACCTCCGCAAGGCGCTGGAGTGGTGTGATGTGGCCAACGTGCTGCGGATCCAGCTCGAGCGGCAGAACCAGGTGCTGTTCTCCTCGCTGCGGGAATACAACCTGGCTTATGGTGTGAAGCGCAGTATGCTTGACAGTCTAGGTAAAAAAATCCTTGTCATGCACCCCGGACCAATCAACAGGGGTGTGGAACTCGACAGTGATGTGGCCGATAGTGGCCAGTCCCTTATTCTCCAGCAGGTTGAAAACGGGGTTGCCGTCCGCATGGCGGTACTGTACCTGCTGGCCGGAAGAGAAGTACAACCAACTACTATATGAAGATCTGCCTGTTTCCCGGAACCTTCGATCCCATTACGCTGGGGCATGTTGACATCGTGAACCGCGCTTTGCCATTGTTCGACAAGATCATCATCGGGGTCGGCCTCAATGCCGCCAAGGCGCCCATGTTCTCTGCCGAACAGAGACTGTTATGGATCAGCGAGATTTTTGAAAAGGAGCCGAAAGTGGAAGGTGCGGTGTATGAAGGGCTGACCGTTAAGTTCTGCCAGGAGATCGGTGCCCGGTTCATCCTGCGCGGAATCCGGTATGTGAGCGATTTTGAATATGAGAAAACGATCGCGGATGCGAACCGGACGATGGACAAGAACATTGAAACGATCTTTTTAACGGGCGAGCCCAAGTATACATCTGTCGCTTCCACTATTGTGCGCGATATTATCCGGAACCATGGCGATGTTTCCCAGTTTATCCCTGAAGCTGTATATAAGAGCCTTCATCAAATCAGCTAACCATTTAATCGGTTAAACATGTCCGTGATCTGGCACAATCAATCACTTAACCTTGATGACCTTACCCGGCTCGGTGCCGGCAATATGGCCGAACACCTGGGTATCGAGTGGGTAGAGATTGGCGGCGATTTTCTTCGTGCGCGCATGCCTGTTGACCACCGTACCAGCCAGCCCTACGGGTTGCTGCATGGCGGTGCGTCCGTTGTGCTGGCCGAAACCCTTGGCAGCGTGGGTGCGGCGATGTCGGTTGATACGTCGAAGTTCATGGCCGTAGGTGTTGAGGTGAATGCGAACCATATCCGCAGTGCGCGCAATGGCTTTGTGATCGGAACAGCGAAGCCGCTTCACCGTGGCGCCTCTACACATGTGTGGGAGATCAGGATCGTTGACGAGAAGCACAAGCTGGTTTGTGTGTCGCGGCTGACCGTTGCGATCTTAAAGCGCACGGACATACCAACTTAACTGCGGCGTTCACCCAAGGCAATTATCACATCTCTTATGGAGGGGAATGTATTCCCATTCACCTTTCCCCAGTCTTTTTTGGCCAGCCATTCGGCGGCATGGATATCCTCTTCAGTTTGTGGTTTAAGGTGCTGGTCACCCTTGATCTTCATTTCAAACCAAACGGTTTCCTTTAAAATGTGCTTGCCACTTTCGTGGTAGGTGTGGTAGGTCGTGAGCAGGGGCCGCGTGATACTTGCGCCCTGCAGGCCGGTTTCTTCTTCAACCTCACGGACGGCGCAATGCTCGATGGTTTCGCCTTCGTCGAGTTTGCCCTTGGGAAGGTCCCATTTCCCCCGGCGATGGATGAAGAGCAGGGCATGCTTCTCGTTCCATACGGCGCCGCCACCGGCCTGGATGATGGTAAACTTCTTCCAGAAAGCCTTTTTCAGCGCCTGCAGGTCGTTGTGCTTCAGGATTCCCGCATGAATCCCGGGCAGCTCCATTTCGTAGATCATCGATTTGAGGGCGGGCGTGGAGAACTCATCGATGAACACCGCGTCGTCGTGGTGAAGGAAGGGTTCGAGGTCGGGGGTGATGTCATCACAGAGGAAGAGGGGTTTATCGCCAAAATAGATTTTGATGTACATAAAGGCTATGGGTATTTTTGCGCCACTATCATTTCACGCAAAGTTGAATAAAGTTAATATGAAGTCGAACGAAAAAGCAGTCGCCGAGCGTTTGCTCCAGAGTAATGCAGTCAGGTTGAGTCCCGACCAGCCTTTCACCTGGGCAAGCGGTTGGAAGAGCCCCATTTACTGTGACAACCGGAAGGTACTATCCTTTCCGTATATCCGAGATTTTATCAAGTCTGAAATGTGTAATGTGATCTTCAGCGAGTTCCCGGATTCGGACGTCCTCGCGGGTGTGGCAACTGCGGGCATTGCCTGGGGGGCCATGGCTGCCGACCAACTGAAGCTTCCTTACATGTATGTACGACCAAAGCCGAAGGAGCATGGACTGGGAAACCAGATCGAAGGGAACTATGAGCCGGGGCAGAAAGTGGTTGTGGTGGAAGACCTGATCTCGACCGGGAAGAGCAGCCTGCAGGTAGTGGACGTTCTCCGTGCCGCCGGACTTGAGGTAATGGGCATGATCTCCATCTTTACCTATGGGTTCGGGGTGGCCGACAAGGCTTTCGCCGATGCCGGGGTTCCTTACCGTTCCCTAACCAACTACGAAAACATGATCTCTTTGGCCCTCGAAAAGGGGATTATCGATAGTGCTGCGGAACCGATTCTGTTAAAATGGAGGGAGGACCCCGCAAACTGGACCGGACTTTAGTACCTTGGATAAAATTGCTTACGAATGAAAAAACTGTACCTGCTCCTGGTTGCCGTACTGGCTATCGGGACCGCCACGATGGCGCAAAGCAAAAAGGCGCTGCAAACGGCTGTGATCAAAACCCCGACCGTTCAGTGCGACATGTGCAAAAAACGGATCGAAGCTTTCCTGGATAAAGAAGACGGAGTGGCTTCTGCCGTGGTGGATTATAAACGTAAAACTACGAAGGTGAGTTTTTACACCGATCGTACAAACATCGAGAATATCAAGACCGCCATCGCCAATGTTGGCTATGATGCGGACGATGTAACCGCCAATGAAGAAACTTACAACAGGCTTCCCAAGTGCTGCAAAAAGCCGGAAGATGGCGGCGGCATGAAGAAACAATAGGACAAAAAAAGAACCGTCTAAAAACGGTTCCTGTGACCCGGTCGGACCTCCGACCGGGTTTTTTATTTTGCGCCCCTTAGGGCCAATTTTACCACTCCAATTTTTGCTTCCCGGCATAGTTCACCGGCATGTTTATGAAGAAGCCTGACCTGCCCAAACGGACCGTTCCGTTCACCTTCACATCGATCTCGTCACTCATCAGAAGGGTTAGCGCATTGCTCAATAACTGCTTAACGTCTACTTTCATTTTTACCGGTACGTAAAACGTGTCCTTCTTCGGAATGGTGATCAGCGTGTCGAGCGTGGTGGTGCCAACCGACTTGTTGTTTATGGCAATTGCCAGGTCTGCACGCTTCAGCTGCAGCGGGTAGTTGTTCGGGTTATAATATTTAAGGTCTGCCGAAACGACAGATTCTTTCATCCCAATCTTACTGATGGTAAAGTTCTCGAACGCCTGGTACTCCGGGATCTCCGGTTGCTTACAGGAGGCGAAGGCGAACAGGGTAGCTGCTGCCAGGAGGATCTGGGTAGCCCTCTTGGGGCTTCTCGTGCTGTTGATCATAATTAAGGCAAAATAGGAGATAAATGATTTAACAGCAAATTCAATATGGAACAATGCCATATCTTTAACGCCAAGAAATTTGGCAGGCGGGGAGTTGACCTCATATTTAAAGGGTAATAGGATAAGCCAATAATCTTAGCAGTTAAAAAAAGTTCGTAAAGTGTTTATTTAGAATTAAATACAAGATATAACGATGTTTTTTAGTACTTAATTTGTCGCTTCAATTTACGCTTGACCGGAGTTAAACAGGACAGATTTAAAGTGCATCTCAAAGGATTAAATATGAGTACGTTAATAATTGATTTACAATACTTTGGAAGTGTTTATTGGTATAAAAAAGTATATAAATACACGCATGTAGAATTTAGTGAATACGAAAAACATCGAAAAATGGGTTTTCGCAATCGTTTATGGATTGCGGGCGCTGAGGGCCGGATGAATTTGTCCGTCCCCATCGTTGATGCGCGAAATGAAAAGCAGGTATACAAGGACGTGAGGATCGTTCCGGGTCGTTGGCAGACCGAACACTTCAGGGCGCTGGTCTCCTGTTATAACCGGTCACCCTGGTTCGAGCATTACCGCGACGAATTGGCAGCATTGTATGAGAAACCGGTGGACTACCTCTTCGACTGGAACCTGGCCTGCTTTGAGTGGATGAATGAAAAGCTGGACCTGCCGGTGACGGTTGACGTGGCCAGGCTGCCCGGAAATGGTGGTCAGGCTCCCGAAAATGAGAGTGCCCCAGGCGCGGACGGTGTGGTAAATTTTACAGATTATTTTCATCCCTCGAACTCCGGAAACTGGCTCCATGGTGATGAAAACCGGTTTCGCTACTCCCAGGTTTTTGAAGACCGGGTCGGTTTTTTGCCCGGACTTTCGATCCTCGATCTGATGTTTTGCGAGGGGCTGTCGGGGGTAAAAAGACTGGTTGGGGATGCCCGTTAGGAAGTGGTGTTTTGGATCAGCAAGGGGTGTCTCGACCATTTAAAGACCCGTCCATTTTTTAATTTTCGGGGTTTACAAGGTTGGTGAACTTCTGAAATCAGCTTCGTTTACGGGGTGCTGATATTAAAGATTAATGTCAATCATCCCAGCAGAAATCGGGGTAGACATGGTGCAGCATTTTGGGGAAAACGTCGCAGTTCAATCCTGCTCTTTCAATTTTTGCAGCCTTTACATTGTTCGTAAACTTACGATTTGGAAGTCCTGGAACTTTGTGTAAAAGCCCGGACTTTGGAAGAATCAAGTCGTACAGTGTAACCCTCAATAGTCTCTCTTAATTCCGAATTATAAAAACGATCTTATAGTCTTTAAGTAATATCTCAGGGACTTGGCTGTTGTATTTCTTGTAAAGATCTATGGCTTCCCGGATCGACTTCTGCCTTCCACCCAGGCACCGTAATCATCCTTGCCTTTTTTCAGAATGACTTTAAGTGTCGCCTTCATATACTTTAATTGTTGAACGTGAAAGGTAACCTTATTGGCTAAACCCAGCCGATTATAACCGGTTAATCTGGCTATTTCATGAAGGCGCAAAAAAAAAACACCGGGCTGGCAGGCCCGGTGCGGAGATCAATTAAGCATTCTTATTTATCGTAATCCCTGTTCTTACAGGTATACCACTTTCTTCTTGTTGCAGGTGGCTTTCTTGGTTTCAGTCTTTTTGCTCTCGCACTCATTCACGCGGAAGTATTCGCGTTCCTGCTCGCGCTGGATTCTGCGCTGGTAATCCTGCTGGCTCTTAAGGTGCAATTCAAGCTGCACTTTCTGGTCTGCGAGTTGCTTTTCCATCTGCTTAACTGCTTTGGAAGCATCCTGCTGTACTTTGTTCCAGTCGATCCGGGCAAGGGCTTTTTCGAGCTCGAGCTGGATGGCTTCCGGTGTTTTGCCGTGGAGCTCAAGCTGGATCTTCAGCTTTTCAAAATCCAGTTGTTGGAGAGCCATCTGCGCCTGCACAGCTGCTTCCTTAGCCTTCACGGTCAGGGATACACGACCCTGGACTGAGGTAGGAACAGTGGTATCGATACTTCCTGCCTGGAAACTGTTGCGGGGAACATAGGGCAGGGTAGTAGTGATCAGCACGTCTACCGGCTGAGCTACCTGCTTTTCCGGGAGGGAGAAGGAGCGGTCTTCAACCACCACATTCGTAGCGGGGGTAAAGGCGGTCGCCTGGTCTTCTTCATCGTCTTCATCCATTGTCGCTACCCATTCCACGGGGGAAAGCACCAATTGCGGATTCTTCGCAGGGACGGACAGGGCCAGGGCGGGTTGTGATGGCTGAGTATTAACCGCGTTTACCTGGTAGGCCGGGTTGGCTGTCCGCGGTTTGGATTCATTTACTATTTGGGTGGCGGCCTGCTGCGGGTTGAAGGAAACACTCCTGATGTAGTCGCTATTTTCGCGGCTCGCAAGCGGTGTAACCACATTGCGGATCAACTGGCGGATCTCGCGCTGCGGCTGAACGAGGGCAAGCAGGCAAACAATACCAGTGAGTCCGGCCAGTACGGCCATCTTCATGTTGCGCTGCGGTGCAACGGGCAGTTTCAGCATCCGCTGTACGCGGATGAGCAATACGTTCCGGTGACTGCCACGCGCTGCGAGCAGTAACTGGGATTGGTCCTTTGTACGGTGCTGCTCCAGTTTCAGGAGCGCATAGGCATACTGGTCAGGACTGAACGGAAACTGCAGCACCCAATCGTCGCAGGAATGTTCGCGCTCCTCGCGGATCGCAGCAACCAGGTTGCGGGTGAATGGATTATAGAAGAAGATCACTTCTGCTATCGCTACCACCAGGTTCCAGAAATAATCATTTCGTTTAATATGGGCAAGCTCATGGATCAGGATGGCTTCGAGCTGGTCGGGTGTTAACTGGTTTATGGCAGATACTGGGAGGAGGATCATGGGCTTCAGCCAGCCGAGGATCAGCGGGGTGTCGATCCTGTCGGACAGCCAGAACTGCACGGAACGGATATTCATCTGTCCGCACATTTTATTAAGGTAGAGACGCCATTCAACCGGCGCTTTCCGGAGCCCGGTCGTCCTGATCTTTCCCGTTACATAAAGAATTTTGGAAAACTGTATCAGTCGTACCGCCAGCCAAACGAGGTACACTACTGAAATATAAGGTGAAGAAAGCTGGATCCAGTAGCTGATGCTGGCATAAACGCCGTGCAGCTCATCGTTTGTGTAGGAACCCACCTGGTACCCGCTTTCGAGAATGTTGGTAAACCGGAGCAGGAAAGAAGCAACCGACCAACCCATCCCTGCTACGAGGAAAAGCAGGGAAAGTGAATATCGATTTGAAGCAGTAAGTCGCGGCAAGACCTTTTTCAGGAACAGATACAGAACCCACAAAATCCCAAACTGCCACCAACTGTTCAGAAGAGTCCAGCCCAGCGCTTCGAGAAAAGCAGCCTGGGGATGGTTTGGCATATTATTGCTTTTTTAAGTTGTTTAAAAGGTGTTGAATCTCTTCCAACTCCTGCGCTGAAGCCTTGTGGTTACCGAGCGCCTGCAATACTAACTGGGTGGATGAACCGCCAAACAGTCCATCGATCATTTTTCCCAACAGGTGCTTCTGTGTTTTCTCCCGGCTAACCGCAGCCTGGTAAATATGTGTTTTTACAGAATCGTCGCGTTTTACCAATCCCTTCTCATGCATGATCTGCATCAGCTTGAGGGTGGTGGTATAACCGACATCCTTTGTGAGGGCCAGTTCTTCATGGACCTCACGGACACTTGCAAGTCCCCTGGTCCACAGTACCTGCAGGATCTCCAGTTCGCTTTCAGTTGGTTTGATATACTTCGTTGCAGCCATAGTCATGCAATTTGACCTCAATATACGATTAGTTTCGTAAACATGAAATGTTAAAATGCCTGCAAGGATGCGATTTGTCGATGAGTCAATCAGGAGTAAGTGAATAAGTGAAGGTGGGGCAAAAGAAAAGCCCCGGTGTAGACACATCGGGGCTTTTGGTATTTGGACTTGATTAGTTTCTAAATCAAAACTACGAACTATTTCTTTTCCTCGCTAATCGAAAAAGAAAAATCTCTGCCTGCAGAAAGGAAATTTTCGTATTTCTTAACAGCGTCTGCAGATTGCTTTTCGCCGTTGATCGTCAACTCGCCTTTTTTGAATTCAACTGCGAGCTTACCATCTTTCACAAAACCGTCAGCTTTCAGGACTTCAGCAAACTTGTTTACATCGTCGGCTGCAACTGGAGCGAGTGCTTCTGTTGCGTGCTCAGCATGTTCAGTATTCGCTGCATCTGCAAGCCTGATCTCCATTTTCTTCTCCACAACCTGCGCAGAAGCGTCGCTTCCGTTGGTCATGTGAAGATCTTTCAGGGTCGGCGCGATTACCAGTGAAACGATACTCATCAGTTTGATGAGGATGTTCATTGACGGACCGGAAGTGTCCTTGAACGGATCACCTACAGTATCACCGGTTACGGATGCCTTATGGGGTTCTGACTTTTTATAATATACTTCACCATTGATGGTAACACCTTTCTCGAAAGATTTCTTCGCATTGTCCCATGCACCACCGGCGTTGTTCTGGAACATTCCCATCAGTACACCACTTACAGTAGCACCTGCGAGGAATCCGCCGAGTGCTTCGGGTCCGAAGATGAAACCGATCACGAGAGGAGAGATGATGGCAAATGCACCTGGAGCAAGCATCTTCTTGATGGAAGCATCTGTAGAGATAGCCACGCACTTGTCGTACTCCGGTTTTCCTGTTCCTTCCATGATACCGGGGATGGTACGGAACTGGCGACGAACTTCTTCCACCATCGCCATGGCCGCTTCACCAACCGCGCGGATCGCGAGGGAAGAGAAGATGAAGGGGATCATACCACCCACGAACAAACAGGCAAGTACATCCGCTTTATAGATATCGATACCGCTGATACCGGCAACACCTACAAACGCAGCGAAGAGCGCGAGGGCGGTAAGGGCAGCAGAAGCGATGGCGAAACCTTTACCGGTAGCTGCAGTGGTGTTACCAACTGCATCGAGAACGTCGGTCTTCTCACGAACTTCTTTGGGAAGCTCGCTCATTTCGGCGATACCGCCGGCGTTGTCAGCGATAGGACCGAAAGCATCGATCGCAAGCTGCATCGCAGTAGTAGCCATCATACCGGCAGCTGCAATCGCAACACCGTAGAGACCTGCGAAATAATATGAACCGTAGATACCACTTGCCAGTACAAGGGTGGGCAGGAATGTAGATTCCATACCAACTGCGAGACCACCGATCACGTTAGTGGCGTGACCTGTTGCAGACTGCCTGATGATGGTGTTCACCGGGCGCTTGCCCATAGCTGTGTAGTATTCGGTAATAATACTCATCAACGTACCTACCACGAGACCTACTACGATGGCGTAGAACACATCCATGCGGGTGAACTCGAAGCCACGAAGGCTGAGCGTATTGTCAGGGAGGATATATTGAACGAGGAAGAATGAGGCAATTGCAGTAAGAACGATAGAACCCCAGTTACCCATGTTCAATGCTTTTTGAACAACGTCAGTGCTGATGCCTGCGCTGTCAGAGATGCGAACGAACCAGGTACCAACAATAGAGAAGAGGATTCCTACACCTGCGATCAGCATGGGAAGCAGGATGGGAGAAAAACCGTTGAAACTGTCGGTTGCAATGGTTTCCTGTCCGAGTACCATCGTAGCCAGAACGGTTGCTACATAGGAACCGAAAAGATCGGCACCCATACCGGCAACGTCACCTACGTTATCACCTACGTTATCGGCGATGGTGGCAGGGTTACGCGGATCATCTTCAGGGATACCGGCTTCTACTTTACCTACGAGGTCAGCACCAACGTCGGCAGCCTTTGTATAGATACCACCACCTACACGCGCAAAGAGGGCGATGGACTCAGCGCCAAGTGAGAACCCGGTCAGCACTTCGATGGCTTTTGCCACCAGCTGATTATCGGCAGAGAGAGAAGGTGCAAAATATTGAACCAGCACGATGAACACGCTTCCAAGTCCAAGTACAGCAAGACCTGCAACACCGAGTCCCATTACTGAACCACCGGTGAAAGATACCTGCAATGCTTTGGCAAGGCTGGTACGGGCAGCATGTGTGGTACGAACGTTAGCCTTGGTGGCTACTTTCATCCCGATGAAACCTGCAAGCGCACTGAATACGGCACCGACAATGAAAGCGATGGCGATAAACCAGTGTGAATGTTCGTTGCGGCTGGCCATGAAGCCCAGGAGGATCGCCACTATCACTACGAAATATGTCAGGATCTTCCACTCGGCGCGGAGGAATGCCATAGCGCCCTCTGCGATGTGGTTACTGATCTCCTGCATGCGGTCAGAGCCGGCATCCTGTTTTGATACCCAGGCAAATTTGATAAAGGTGTACAGCAATCCGATCACACCCATTGCCGGGACCAGGTAAAACAATTTGTCCATAAAGAAAAGCTAGTTAACAAAAATTTAGAGTGGGCAAAAATAAGGGGGAAAAGCCAAAAAAGGGCACCTGTTTATTTGCAGGTGCCCTTTCCAGTGAGGTTTTTAATTATTTACGGACTTTTCTTCGTGGTATCGGCTGCAGGCTTCTTCTTTTTGATCAGTCCTTCCAGGATGCCTTTGGCCGCTTCTTCAGCTCGTTTGGGCGTGGATGTCCCTTTGGAAGTGGTGTCCTTTTTGCCGAAGATCTGCTCTTCTGCAGCTTTTTTTGCATCTTTTATCGCCTGCTGCTTAACGGCTTCGAGTGAATCGGCCGCCTGCTTTTTGGTGGAAGCTATCACGCTGTCTGCCACGTTCTTTGCTTTTTGCTCCATCTCACCGGCGAGACTACCCGACGAACCCATCAGGTTATAGGTGAGTTTTGGTTGCTTGATGGTGCCGCCAAGGGCCAGTTTCAGGTTCACGGTTTCGCCCAGCTGGATAGGTAAGCCCTTTTTCGCCAGGTCGCCCGCCAGCCCGGTAATGAACTGGTTAGCCTGGCTTCCCAGCTTCGCCCGGGGAACTTTCATATTAATAAGGTAATCGATCGACTGGTCAACGCCATGTACACCGCCTACTTCCATTTCAATGTCTGTTACCTTAACCTTAAATGGTTTCACCAGTACTTTTCCATTCACAAACTCGAACTGCTGTTTGAGGTCATTCAGCTCGATCCGCTCGAGTTCGCTTATATTAAGTTTGGATGAGATCTCTTCCAGCGGTTTGAATTTGCTGATATATCCATGCAACAGCGCCAGGGTGCCTTTACCGGTCAACGATTCCAGTATCGGCATCATGGATTCACCCAGGCGTCCGTTCAGGGTCAGTGCCGAATTGATCTTTCCCGAGATGAACTGGCCTACCGGCATCAGCGCCTTTATAGTATTGTATGATTTAAAAGTCTGCTCCACATCGAGGTTGGTGAGCTTGTAGGCAAGACTTACCGCCGGCTTGAGTTTGCTTTCGCGGGTAGAGTAGGAGCCGTTCAGCCCGATGCTTCCGCCCAGCGCCTGCATGGTAAGGTCCTGCAGGTTCACCGTTTCGTTTGCGATGGTCACGCCGCCCTTCACATCTTTATAGCTTACCTGGTCGTACACCACTTCGCCTGCATTGGCATTGAGCTTGAAGTTGATGTTGGCCGGCACTTCGAATGGTTTCGAGGGACCTTCCTCTGCCGGCTGTTCCGGCGTTGAAGTTGGTGTGCCCATCCATTTATTCAGGTTGATCTTATCCGCCGCCAGGTTCATGGTACCACTTAGTGGTTCATCCTTCAGCGCATAGCCGATGGCGTTAGTGATCCGGCCATCTGCCTGGAAGTTGGTCTGCTGGAAACTTCCGTTTGCATTGCTGATGCTGATATCCTTTGGCGTGAAGTTGAGGTTTGCGGTCCGGAGGGCCAGTCCTGCCGGGTAATCTTTGGTCTTATACAATACATTGCTGAGCTGCACATTTCCCGAAGTCTGGATGGCATCGTATTTCTCCTGGTCTACCATGGACTTCCTGCCTTTGAAACTTACGTCTGCAGCGAGGCGGCCGGAAAGACTTTCTCCTTCATCAAAAGTGTAGAACTGTTTCACGCGGTCCAGTTGGAATCCACCTTTTACAGATCCGTCAACTGCCGGGTCGGTAGCTGGATTTGTGAGGTGAAGGGTGAAGTCGACCTTATCGTCACCAAATTCTGCATGTCCAGCCGGGATATTCACGACCGTATGGTCTGGTACTCCATCGGGGTTGCTGACTTCTATTGTTGCATTCGTATTCTTGATCGGTTGCGGGAACTCCTTCGATGCATACATCAGGTTGATTAGCTGGATCAGTCCCTTTGCCTGGAATGGCCCGGGCTTCTGCTGCAGCACTACGTTGAGGTTTCCTTTCGCTTCGATGTCGGCGTTTACCTGTCCACCGATCTTTGTATCTCCTTCCAGCTTGATGAATTGTCCGATTGTTCCCAGGTCAAGCTTTCCCTTTGCCGCCATGTCGACGTATTGTGCCGTCTCGGGTTGCTTATACAATAGCCTGAACTGGAATGGCTCCTTGCCGAACTTCAGCGTAGCCTGTGGAATTTCAATTACCATATTATCCGGTTGTCCATCCACGTTAGCAGCCTTAACGTCGAGGTTGATATCCTGCACCGGCTGTGGCAATTCGGGATACTGGAATGATCCGTTCCTGATATTTGCCGTTACATTATAAGCGGGCATTTTACCTGTTGTATAAATGCCCTTTACAAAACCATTAAATGCTGCTGTACCGCTGGTCTTGAGGTCCTTGAATTCTTTTGTATAGATACCAGGGACGAGCGACAGGATATTCTTGAAGTCGTTGCCGGGCGTATTGAATTTTATATCCATATTATACGTGGAATCATTCACGAGTTGAAAGAATCCTTCCGTATTCAGTTCCATTTCGTTCAGCTTAAGCTTTACATCATTGAAGCTGTATTTGCTGTCGGTGGTGTTGATATCGAAATCGGCATCAAGTGAGGTGTTGGTATTATTGAGATAAGGAACGCCATCGAAAGTGAATGTTGCGGCGTCAATTTTGGTGCTGGTGCTGAGCCGGAACTGGTCTGCACTAAAGTTACCACTGCCTTCGTGGTTGAGGTTGGCAGCAGTGAAGTGCATGTTGCCCTGCTCGTCGTCGTAGCGGATATAACCATCGACGATCTCGTATTTTTTCAGGTCCATCTGGAAGCCTGAGCTGCTTGTGTCGGTAGTCTCTTCCGGGGCGCTTTCTTTCATGATGTCCCAGTTCACCTTTCCATCCTTGGCGATGATGGCATGGATGCGGGGCTGGTTGAGACTCACATGGGTCACTTCCATCGGGCCGCTGCCGAACAGGCTGAAGAGGTTCACGGCCACATCGATGCGGTTTGCGGCGATCAGGGTATCACCTGCAAATGCATCCGGGCCGGTAATGTACATGTCTTCGAGTCCGACTGATACTTTCGGAAAATGCCGGAAGAAAGAGAGGTTCACATCCTTGAAATCGGACTTCGCCTTCAGCTTTTCATTCATTTCTTTTTTGGCCAGGCTTTTCAGTTTTCCACTGAAAATAAAGGGTGCTGCTACTGCAAAAACAACCAGGACCAGCAGGAATATGCCTGTAATAACCAGGATTTTCTTCAACATCGGGTATCGATTTAAATAGGTAATGATGAAAATACCATGCCGCGCAAAAATAGTATAAACGGTAATCCGGCATTACTGTTGTGCTGTTAATTGAAACTGAACGATTTAGTTTTGTATTAATGAAAAAAGCAGCACTCATTATATTCATGCTGGTATTGGGTCGGCCATACGTGAGCGGACAGACTGTTAAAAAAGTGTCCATTGACCAGCTGGAAAAATATATTGATGATAGTAAAACCCCGATGGTGATCAATTTCTGGGCTACATTCTGCAAGCCCTGTGTTGAAGAGATGCCTTATTTTGTCGGGAATGCAAACCGTCGCCCTGATGTGGAGCTGGTGTTTGTGAGTCTCGACCTGCCTGATTTTTATCCATCCAAAGTGACTGATTTCATTAAGAAACGTAATTACACGAAGGCCACAAATTTCTGGTTGAATGAAACTAATGCGGATACATTCTGTCCACGCATCGACAGTTCATGGGAAGGCGCCATGCCAGTGACCTTATTTGTAAGTAAAGACAAACAGAGGAAGTTCATTGGTCGCCCGATGACGGAAGGTCAAGTGAGCAGGGAGTTTGACCTGCTGTCAGCTGCAAAAAGTGAATAACTCGTCAGATCATCCTTTCCTTTTAATGCTGCATCCTATTGATCGGCTTTCTTTTACTGCGATATCCTTTCCGCTCAACATTTCATTTATTGCTTCCTTGAGGTGGGCACGTTTGATCTTGCTGATGTCGGCGGGACTATCATCAATCGCACCATGATAAACAAGTTTTCCATCGCCATTGAAGAGGAATACTTCGGGAGTGCGGCTTGCACCAAAGGCATCTGCCAGTTCGTTGTTACTGTCGACCACATAGGGCCACTGGTAACTTTGTGATTTGGCATATTGCTGCATGGACTTATAAGAATCTTCGCTTTCCCTGCCGCCTTCATTCGAATTGAGAAGGGCAACGCCAACACCTTTCTGCAGGGCATAAGCACTGATCTCGTTGGTACGTTGCTGGTTCTTGATCACATATGGACAGGTATTGCAGCTGAACATCACGAGCAACCCATTATTGGTCTTCAGGTCTGCGAGCGAGACGAGCTTACCGGAAACATCCTTCATTTTTACTGATGCCTTAGGCAAAGGTGAGCCTATGGGAAGGGGGTCTGCTGTTCCTTTAAATGCAATGGCAGCACTGGCCATCACAAAAAGGGAAAGTAATTTTTTCATAGCTGTAGTTTTATGAGCAAGCGGATTTACTTTAAAGTTCGGGATTTTTTTTAAGAATCCCGTCATTGGCGGCTTCCTTGCGGTTACGTTCCAACGCCATGATCTTGAGGGAATGGATACTGACATTGAGTTCATAACCGATCAACAATACCAGTGAGCTGAAATAGATGAACAGCATGAGGATCAGGATGGTACCGATTGACCCGTAAACTTTGTTGAAGTTATTGAACTTGTTCACCCACACCGAAAACCCGACCATGGTAAGAATAATAAGTGCCGTTGCGAATATGGTTCCGGGTGAGGAAAGCTGCCAGCGTTCGTGGATCGCGGGCACATATTTATAAATGATGGCTATGCTGTAATATACCAGTGAAAAAATGAACAGCCACCGGAGATTCGTAACCAGCCAACTCACGATTGGTGAATTGATATTTAGTTTATCGAGTACCCAGTGGAGTAACTGGCCCTGTGCCATCAGCAATATAATTGCAAGCAGGATCATAAAGATCAGGACCGTGGTTATGCGAACGGCCATCCACCTGCTTTCAATGAAGTTCCTGCTTGTTGCGTACAGCAATGATTTATTGAAAGTGCGCATGATTCCCATTACCGCATTGGATGCGTAGAACACTGCCAGGAAGAAACCAATTGAAAGGAGTCCTGACCGCGGGGTTTCGAGGAAGTCTTCCAGGAAATCCTTTACAAGCTTAAAGGTGTTATAGTTTGGCGTTATATCGCGGGTCAGCAACAATAATTGAACAGTGATCTGCCTGGAGAAAGGCATATAAGGAATAAGCGTACAGATGAAGATCGTTGCAGCTGGGATGGCCATGAGCAGGTTGAAGCTGATAGCAGCAGCCCTGTCGTTGAGTCCCACCTTGCGTACCTGTTGCATGAAAAAGATCACCACATCATAAAGCGGAAGACCTTCAAACCCGGGAAGGATGATCTTCTTGCTTTTGTTGGTAACCCACTGTACTGGGAAACTGTTCCTTATGATGCGTTCTAGCTTGATCATGACCGTTAGTTCCCGGTTTCTTCAGGCTGGTTTTTTTTCTTCATGAAAGTATCAAGTGCCTGTTGGTATGCCCGCGCAAGCAGGAGGTGTTCCTTATAATTTTCTGCAAATACGTGATAACCTGAAAAATCAGGTTTCGCAACAAAATACAGGTAGCGGGTATCCGGTGCATTCAGGACTGCATCAACCGTTACTGCCTGTGGTGTGCAGATGGGACCGGGCGGTAATCCGGTTACCCGGTAAGTATTGTAAGGCGATTCTACTGCCAGGTGTTTGTTGTAGATCCGTTTGAGGCTGAAGTCGCGCAAGGCGAATTTCACCGTCGGGTCGGCACCCAGGCGCATCCCACTGTTCAGCCTGTTGATGTATACGCTGGCGATTGCCGGCTTCTCGTCATTCTTATTTGTTTCTTCTTCCACGATGGAGGCAAGGGTCACTACCTGTTCCGGGGTCATTTTTTTCTTTGCAGCAAGTTCCATGCGCCCGGTGTTCCAGAAGTTCTTTCTCGACTGCATGATCTTTTCAAGCACTTTCGACGGGGTGGTATTCCAGTAATAGGTGTAGGTATTGGGAATTATGCCTGCCATGATGGTATTGGAATCGAGTCCGTACTTCGACAGGGAGTCGTTGCTGTTAAGATAGCTGATGAAGGCGGCGGAATCGAATTCGAACTTCCTGCCCGCGAGCCCGGCGAAATCTTCTTTCGTACGCAGTTTGGTGATCACCAGGTTCACCGGGTCCTGCGAGCCATTGCGCAGTTTACGGATGATGGAAACAAGGCTGCTTCCGCTCCGGATGCTGTACCTGCCCGCTTTAACCCGTTCCGGATAATCGAGCTGACGGGCGATGAGGTTAAAGATTGCGGGATAATGAACGATGTGGCCGGTGTCAAGTTTTTCTAATACGTCATTATATCTGCTGCCGGTCGGGATTTCGAGATGGTACACTTTATCGCCAAAGGCTGTGGCGGGACCGATAACCAGCCAGGCACCAATACCAGCCAATACGATGAGTGTAAGGAAAAATAGTAATATGAATCTTTTCATGGATCGTAGATTGCTGTGTAAAGTAAACAAAAAACCCTGCCTATTAAGCAGGGTTTCCTTATCGAAAGAAGCTGAATTATTTTTTATTGCTGTCTACCGGCGCAGTTTGCTGGCTGGGAGCAGGGGTCACCGGCTGTGTGCCCTGGGTAGCAGGAGTGTTTGCCGGAGCAGTAACAGCAGGTTTAGTGTTCAGTTGTTCCAGCAGGCCATTGTTCCTGGAAGTAGCCTTAGGAATGAAGATCGCAGAGAACAGGCAGAGCAATGCAACTACAGTAGCAAAGATCCAGGTACCTTTTTCAAGTACGTCAGTAGTTTGTTTCACGCCCATGAACTGATTGCTTAATCCGGCAACATTTCCGGCAAGTCCGCCACCTTTGGGGTTTTGTACCAGGATAATCAAACCCAGGATCACACAGGCCAATAAAACTAAGATCAGGAATAGGACGGTCATCTTTTATCTGTTTTTTAATTGTTCAATTCGAGTCGCAAAATAAGCGGATTTGTCGGGATGGGCCAAACTTAATTTCCGGTACAGGCTGATGGCATTTTCGATACTGCCCTGCTTTACAAGTACTTCGGCCATTGTTTCGGTAAGAACTTCCCGGTGCTCGACTGAGCCCGCGGCCATGGCCACTATTCTTTCGCCGTTCCCGGAATCGAGGAGTTGTTTCTCGATGGTGGACTGCGGCAGCTTTTTCATCGTTTTGATCCAGTCGGTGAAGCTTTTCAGCTGTCGGCCCAGCTTGTCGTTAGCAGGCAGGTTGGCCGACATTTTGATTCCCTGCGACGCGAAATAATCGATCGTGTGGTAGGGCTCAAACAGGGGTTGCTCGTCTGTCTGCGGGTTAATGTCCTTCAGCGTGGGAATCCGGATCGGCGATTCCTTTTGCAGGATGTCGGAGCGGAAGGTTTCTTCCTTCGACTCTTTGGCTGGAGTTTCGGCAGCCTGCGGTTCAAATACTGGTGGAGGCGTGGAAGTCGTTTCCGATGCCAGGGCCTCTTCAGGAACTGCTGAAATTTCGGGTACCGGTGGTTCAACAGTAGGTTCCGCAACAACTGCTATAGGTTCCGCGACAAGAGTTGCAGCCGGTTTCACTTTCGGTGGCGCCTCGGGAGCCCGTAACAGTTCGTTCAGCAGGAAACTATTCGGAAAATAGATGGATGTCTTTTCAAATTGTTTCTGCAGATCGGGATGCCGTTCCTGTACCTGCTTCTTTAACAGCAGCAAATGCAGTGGTCCGCAATACGGGTACCGGGAAACAGCCTTCTCAAGTTCACTTACAGTGATGCCGGAAAGCGAGGGTTGCCGGAAATAAAATTGTATGGTCCGTGTTAATTCCATTTTGTGGTCGCTGGCAATATAATGGGTTATTACCAGTTGGAGAAGATCCGGTTAAAAATTTCGTCGGCCAGGTTGCGGATCATGGTTTCATTCAATTGTTGTTCCGCCTGCTGCAGGCTGAGGTTTGCATTGAAATCGAAGTTGCGGGTAATATCAGCTTCGAAATCTTTCTTTTCGTCAAGCCTGTTCTTGAAGATAATATGCACGGAAACATTTAAGCGGTTACTTGCGGATTGCTGGTTTGCAATGCCGACAGTAGTAAGGGAATAATCCGTGATGGTACCCGAGATTTCGTAATGCGCATCATCGCCCTGGATCTGCGTGAGCTTTGTCTGGCTGACCACTTTCTGGCGGAGTTTGTCCGTGAGCTGCGGGCTCAGGATCGGATTCACGTAGCGCGCTTTATTTTCGAAATAGTTGATCCTTGCTGTTTTAACTTCCGGTGGAATTGAGATATCCTTGAAGGAATAACACCCGCTAAAAAGTGCAATCGTGGTGAATAATATAATGAGTTGCTTAGTCATTGATATCGTATTCTTTTAGTTTCCGGTATAAGGTTCTTTCGCTGATGCCGAGATCAGAAGCGGCATCCTTCCGTTTTCCTTTGTGTTTACGAAGCGCTTTTACGATCAGTTCTTTTTCCTTGTCCATGATGTTCAGCGACTCTTCCACTTCTTCATGTTCATGGATGTCGTCGTGTGGCATCAGTACGGCTGGTTGCTGCGCGCCAACGGGTTGCACAAATGATGCCGGAAGTGCAGCGCCCTGGTGCAGGTCTGCAGTTACAGGATATTCACGCAACAGGTTTTCTTTTGTGTAAGCAGCAGCAGCGGCGGCTTCCCCCGGGTTCTGCAGGATTTCCACGAACATCTTTTTCAACTCTGTGACATCCTTCTTCATATCGAAGAAAAGTTTATACAGGAGCTCGCGTTCGTTGTTGAATTCATGCACATTGGAATGCGTTCCGTTTCCAACAACCATGGGCAACCGGTTTGGCTGGTCAGGCAGGAACCTGCGCAGGTCTATTGAGGATACCTGTTTGTTGGGTGACAGTACGGAGATCTGTTCTGCAATATTCTTCAGTTCGCGCACATTACCCGGCCATGAATAGTTAACCAGCAATTGCCTTGCGTCCTCTTCCAGCTGAACGGGTTGTGTTTTATACTTCTCTGCAAAATCAACGGCAAATTTCCTGAACAGGAGCGTGATGTCTTCTTTCCTGTCGCGCAGTGCCGGTACCCTGATGGGCACGGTACTGAGCCGGTAATAAAGGTCTTCGCGGAACTTGCCATTGTGGGTGGACTCAAGCAGGTCCTTGTTGGTAGCTGCGATCACGCGTACGTCCGTCTTCTGCACCTTGGAGGAGCCGACACGGATGAATTCACCTGTTTCCAGTACACGCAGCAGGCGTGCCTGTGTACCCAATGGCATTTCACCGATCTCGTCGAGGAAAATTGTACCGCCGTTTACCGTTTCAAAATACCCCTTCCTGCTGTCGACTGCACCGGTAAATGCGCCTTTTTCATGTCCGAATAATTCCGAGTCTATCGTGCCTTCGGGAATAGCGCCGCAGTTAACCGCGATGAAGGGGTTATGCTTGCGTGCAGACATTGAATGGATGATCTGCGAAAACGCTTCCTTACCAACCCCGCTTTCACCTACGATCAGCACACTCAGGTCGGTGTTTGCAACCTGTGCAGCAACGTTGAGCGCGTGGTTCAGGGCAGGGGAGTTGCCAATGATTCCAAATCTGTTTTTTATATTCTGTTGGTCCATCTTTCAAATTCAAAATTCAAAATTCAAAATTGAAAAGCAGGGTTACGGTTGACTTACGTTCCGACCGATCAGGGTCGCCTGGGTGAAATCAACTACTTCAACTGTTGCGTAATCTCCTGGCTTGAAGGCGTTACCGGCCTTGGGGAAAACGATCACTTTGTTCTGGCTGCTTCTTCCCATCCAGTCGCTCTCACTTTTCTTGCTCTCGCCTTCGATAAGCACCTGGAAAATTTTGCCCAGGTCCCTTTCATTGCTTTCGCGGCTGAGTTTGCCCTGCAGCGCGACGATCTGCACCAGGCGTTGCTTCTTTACCGCTTCCGGAACATCATCCTGGTAGCGGCGCGCGGCAAGTGTCCCGGGCCTTTCTGAATAGAAGAACATATAGCTCATGTCATAACGGCTGTATTCCATGATGCTCATCGTTTCCTGGTGGTCCTCTTCGGTTTCCGTACAGAAGCCGGTGATGATGTCCGATGAAATTCCGCAGCCCGGAAGGATCTCGCGGATGCGGTCCACTTTCGCCATATACCACTCGCGGGTATAGGTGCGGTTCATGAGCTGCAGGATACGCGAGTTACCGCTTTGCACCGGCAGGTGGATATACTTGCAGATGTTCTCGTACTTCGCCATGGCATGAAGCACGTCATCAGTTATGTCTTTCGGGTGTGAAGTAGAGAAGCGCACCCGCAGGTCGGGTGAGATCAGCGCAACCTTTTCCAGCAGTGAGGCAAAGGTGACTGTTTCATCTTTTTCTTCATTGATATGGTAGTAGCTGTCCACGTTCTGGCCGAGCAGCGTCACTTCCTTATAGCCTTCATTGTAAAGGCCGGCGCATTCGGCTACGATGCTTTCTGCGTCGCGACTTCTTTCCCGGCCGCGGGTGAAGGGAACCACGCAGAAGGAACACATATTATTACAGCCGCGCATGATGCTTACAAATGCAGAGATTCCGTTGCTGTTGAGACGCACCGGCGCGATGTCGGCATAGGTCTCGTCGCGGCTCAGCAAAACGTTCACTGCTTTTTGTCCGCCTTCCGCTTCTTCGATCAGGTTGGGAAGGGTACGGTAAGCGTCGGGACCTACCACCAGGTCAACAAGTTTTTCTTCTTCCAGGAATTTTGCCTTGAGGCGTTCGGCCATACAGCCAAGTACACCCACGAGCATTCCCCGGCGCGCGCGCTTTAACTTTTTGAATTCGGTCAGGCGTTTGCGGACGGTTTGTTCCGCCTTTTCGCGGATGGAGCAGGTATTAATAAAGATCAGGTCGGCCTCTTCCACGTTGCGGGTGGCGCCAAAGCCTTTATCGTTTAATATGGATGCAACTATCTCGCTGTCAGCAAAGTTCATCGCGCAGCCATAGCTTTCAATATAGAAGTGTTTGCGGTACGGATTCTCATCCTTCGCAAAGGGGGCGTACGCTTCCCCCTGCCTTGCCTCGTCATGGATTTTTGGTGATAGATCCAACATCAAAATCAAATTAAGGCAGCAAAAATAAAGAAAAATTGTGCCAAATTGGCAGCAAATTTCTGGCTACCACAGCGGCTTGGACTGGTAATAATCCAGGATGCGGGTGCGGAACACGTATTCGTAGCGGGCAACGATCAGGTTGGTGCTGGCGCGGTCGAGGTTGTTCTTGGCAACGAGGTAGTCGACTGAGTTCAGGACGCCCTCGTTGAACCGCACTTCGGTTGTACGGAAGGATTCCTGGAACGCATTTACCTGTTCGATCAGGGCCTTGTACCGCTTATAGGTTGCCGTCATATTGAACCAGGCCTGTTCGATCGATTGCTGCAGGCGGATGCGCGTCGTCTTCTCCACGATATCGGCATTCTGCAGATCGAGCTTCGACTGGCTCACCTGGAGCCTGGTCGTAAAGCCATTCAGGATGGGAATGCGGATGCCGAAGTTCACGTTGGTGCTGTAGTTGTTTTTGAACTGGTCAACATAAGCGATCTTCTGTTGCGCATAAGATCCCTGGGTCGTATATACAGGCTCTTTCCCGCCATTAAGGAGCACATAGTCGCCGGATGGTACATCGCTTGAGCTAAGCAATTGCTGCGTGCTTGCCGCGCTGGAATAATTGGTATATAGCCCGGCATTGAGGGAGAGCGACGGCCATAACTGTCCTTTCCAGGCTTTCACTCCTTTTTCGGCACTTTGCTTTCTCAGTTCTGCTGCCTTTACCATCGCGAGCTCTTTCAGCGCCACCTGGTAAATGCCGGCTGGCGTGCCTTCGTAGGTAGTGAGGAACTGTTCGGGACTGATCCTTTCGAGCCGCAGGGTTGAATCGTATGGCAGGTTCAGCAGCTGCGACAGGGTCAGCTTCGCGGCTTCGAGCTGGTTACGTGTATTAATGAGACTGATCTCGTCGTTTGCCAGCTGGCCCTTAAGGTCGTAGAGCTGCGAGGGATTGATGGTTCCTTCACTATTGAGGATGGTCAGCCTTTCCACCTGCTTACGGCTTACAGTGGCCTGGTTATCGATCTGCACGGTAAGATCTTCTGCGCTTAACACGGCAAAATAGGCGAGGATCACCTGCAGGGTCAGGTTGTCCCTGTTCTGCTGCACATCCATTTCGCCGGCTTTCGACGCAAGCTGTTGCTGTTTGATGAAATGCCGGGTACTCAATCCCTGGAACAGCAAGAGGCCTGAATTCAGTCCATAGTTGGCGTAATCGATATTCTGATTGAGGTAAGTATTGGTAAAGGGGTCAATACTGCGGCCCTGGTTGCGGCCGTGTTCGATGGAGCCGTTCACATCGGGAAGCTGCATAGCTTTAGCCTCCTTGTAATCGAGTTTGCGCGACTGCGACTGCAGTTCCGCCTGCTTCAGCTCGAGGTTGTTCTTGAAGGCTATTTCAACAGCCTGCTGCAGGGTCAGGTGAATTCCTGTATCAGGCAGTGAAGTTGTCTCTGCCTGTGCGTTCACAGCATTGCTATAGGTCAGCAGCCCGGTCACAATTGCGCTTATACGAACCAGGTAGAAAAATGAAATTTTCATGTTCAGGATGCTTTATCTGGGATGTTCAATTCGGCCGTCGAGCAGGTTGATGATCCTGTTTCCGTAAGCCGCGTTTTTTTCTGAATGGGTTACCTGGATTATGGTGACGCCATCCTCTTCATTAAGTTGTTTAAACAGGTCCATAATTTCTTCGCCCTGCTTCGAGTTCAGGTTACCGGTAGGTTCATCGGCGAGCAGGAGCTTGGGACTGGCGATCAGCGACCGCGCAATGCCCACGAGTTGTTGCTGTCCGCCAGAAAGCTGGTTCGGGAAAAGGTCCTTCTTACCTACAATATTGAACCTGTCGAGCATATCGCCCACCATGGCTTTCCGCTCTGCAGATTTGGTGTCCTGGTACAGCAATGGCGTTTCGATGTTCTCATAAACAGTCAGTTCATCGATGAGATGATATGCCTGGAATACGAACCCGATATGTGCCTTGTACAGCTGCGAACGCTGCTTCTCTTTCATGGTATGAATCGACTGGCCGAGGAAATTGTATTCGCCTTCGTCGGCATCGTCGAGCATGCCTATCACATTGAGCAGGGTTGATTTCCCTGAACCTGATGGCCCCATGATGGAAACGAATTCGCCTTCTTCAATCTGGAGATTGATATCCTTCAGCAGAAAGGTCCGCAGACCCCCGTTTGTCACCCATTTTGAAATATGTTGAAGTGCAATCATGTATGTAAAAAGTCAATTTTGATGATTTACCAACTTGTAATGATACCATACACAATTACATGCCAACATTGTAAGTAACTGATATTCACCTTGTTGCGGTTGTTGCTAAGGTTTTTGTGTTCGGAATTGATACAATCGATGTAACGTTTTGACGCACTGCGTTCATTCAACTTTCAGACTTTCCACCGGATTGGCTGTGGCTGCCTTGATAGTACGAATGCTCAACGTCACTACCGCAATCACCATCATGCCTAAGCCACTGATCGCAAACAGCCACCAACTGAGGTTGGTGCGGTAGGCGAAGTCCTGCAGCCAGTTGTTCATGACGATCCAGGACAAGGGCAGGGCGATGAGGAAGGCGAGGAGAACGAGACTCAGGAAGTCTTTCGACAACAGCATCACGATATGGGATACCGATGCGCCCAGCACTTTGCGTACGCCGATTTCCTTCGTGCGTGAATTGGTGATGAAGATGACAAGCCCGAGCATACCAAGGGCGCTGATCAGCAGGCAAAGTCCCGATGCCCATTGCAACAGGCTTGTGGCATCCTGTTCGGCCTTATACATTTTTGCAAGGCTGTCATCGTAGAAGCTGTAACTGAATTCCTCTTCGGGGTAAATGGATTTGAATTCGCGTTCCACCTTTGCCAGGGTATTACTCCAGTTGGCTGCATTACGTGTACCCGTCGGAAGGGCAAGATGGAATGTATAACTGCGTTTGGTAGCCGAAGAATAAGCCAGTGGCTTTATAGCCTCGTGGGTTGACTTGGTATGGAAATCGGAAATGACGCCGGTGATGGGTACCAGGAAATCGCGTTCGATGAATTTCCCAACTGCATCTGCCGGATTTTTGAAGCCCAGCAGTTTCGCATAGGTTTCATTGATGACATACTCTTTGGTAGTGTCGCTTTGCTGCAGGTTATTGCCTGCGACCAGCTTCATGCCATAAAGGTTGAAATAGGAGGTGTCGGCAAATTTTACCTCCACCATGGTTTCCATTTTTTTGTCACCATTAGCGAACTCCATGGTAGTGGTGGATGTACTTCCGGATGCTGGTGGTTCTGCCGACAGGCTGAGTTTTTCTATACCGGGAAGTGCTTTGAGTTTCTGTTGCAATACCAGCCTGCGGTCATCTTTTTTATCGGAGTAAAAATTGCGGGGGACGGAAAAATAAACGATCGCATCTTTTTTGTAGCCGAGATCCTTGCTGAGTGAATAGCGGACCTGCTTGCTTACAACCAGCGTTGCGATGAGCAGGAACTGCGCAATAACGAACTGGCTCGTGGTAAGTATCTTTCGCAACCAGATCTTTCCTGATCCGCTGGAATGCGCATTGGCGCGCTGGTTCAGCACAGCCATTGGCTGCATTTTCGAGAGAATGTAGGCAGGGTAATACCCCGAGAGCAAACTTACCGCGAGGATCAATGCAAGCAGGAATAGCCATACGTGCCATTGATAAACGGATGCGGTGGTAACAGCAGGCGGAATGAAATCCCCGAACACCATTAAGAGCCAGGGCGTGATGAAAATGGATACGATAGTGGCAAGCAAGGTGAGCACGAAGGTTTCACTCAGGAACTGGATCCTGATATTGGCCTTGCTTCCGCCCAGTGTTTTCCTTATCCCGATTTCTTTTGAACGCGTTGATGCATGTGCCGTTGCAAGGTTGATGAAATTGATGCAGCCGAGCAACAGGAGAAATGAAGCCACTGCCAGTAATCCATATAAAGTCGGCAGGTGGGCCTGGCGCTGTTCGAAAGTATCATAGTCGGTGTTGAAATGGATCTGGTTCAGTGACTGGAGGAAATGCTGGGTATCATCCTTTTTGTCTTTATCCCTTCTCTCACGGTGCCTGTTGCGGAGTTCGGCAAGCTGCTTTTCAATTTTTGCCGGCTGCATACCGGGATCCAGTTTCACAAACATCTGCGTATTGGAACTGATGCTGTTCCAGTCTTTCCAGCTGTAGAAGTCTGCGAGTGCCGACTGCTCCAGGGTGGACAGCGAAATGAATTCACCAAAAGTGAAATGTGTGGTTTCCTTAAAATCTTCCACGATCCCATTCACCATGGTTTTAATCGTATCGTCATAAATGACCTGCCTGCCGATGATGTCTGCAGGCTTTATTCCCGGGAAATATTTTTTCGCTTTGCTTTCCGCAAGCACGACAGAGTGTGGATTTGCCAGCGCAGCGGCGCGCGAACCCGCCAGCCACTTGTATTGAAACGTTTCGAAGTATTGCGGGTCGGCATAAATGATGTCCTTTTCTTTCCTGTATACACCCACATTCTGATTGTCGGCTGCTGGAATGGAAACCTTCATTTCGCCGTTGGTCCTGAAAATGGTAACAGTTGCCAGTCCGGGTATTTCCTGCCTGGCTGCAGCCGCAGTGGGAGCGGGCACCCCCGAATTATGGATCGTCAGGTCGGGAAATTCGATCTTCGATACCACGCGGTAAAGAAGGTCGCGGTCTGGATGGAATTTATCGTAGCTGAAGTCGTGGCTCACGATCAGGTAGATCACCAGCGACGCGCTGATACCGATCGCAAGTCCCACTATATTGATCAGCGAAAGGACTTTATGTTTCCAGAAATTCCTGAGTGCAACGATTAAATAATTCCTGTTCATATTCCGGGTTAAGGATAATTATTCTGTACGTAATGAAGTCACGGGGTTTGCCAGCGCGGCTCTTACCGTCTGGATACTTACGGTGAGCAAAGCTACCACCATCATGATCATGAAGGGGATGAGGAATAATCCCTGCTGCACATTGATCCGAAATGCATAACCCTGCAGCCATTGTGATGCGGCGTACCAGGAGACGGGAGTGGCAACCAGGAATGCAACCACGATCAGCACAGCAAATTCCTTATACAGCAACCTCAGGATCGACGGAACCGATGCGCCGAGCACCTTCCGGATCCCGATCTCTTTTGTTTTCTGGATAGTAGTGAAGGACGCGAGTCCAAACAAACCAAGGCAGGCCACCAGGATCGCCATGCACGTGAAGATGCCGAATACCTGTCCGAACCTGCGGTCAGCATTGTACTGGTCGTTGAAATGTTCATCGAGGAAGAAATATTCGAATGTATTTCCGGGGAAGAAGTTATCCCACGATTTTCGTACGGCGGTGAGCGTTTGGCTGACGTCGGCGGCTTTCACTTTTACGGAATAGTAGCCCCTCATTTCGGGGATCAGGCGAAGGATCAGGGGTTCGAAAGCATCGCGGAGCGACTGCTGGTGGAAATTGCCTACAATGCCATGAACAGTGAGGGTATCGCCCCAGAAGAAAATATCTTTACCGATTATTTCTTCAGGCTTATCGAATCCCATCAGTTTCAGTCCCGCCTCATTGAAGATCACACCTTTCTTGTCGCCGAAGTCGCGGGAGAATTTCCTGCCACCAATGAGTTTCAGTCCCATCAGGTCAATGTATTCATAATCCACTGCAATTACCCGGAACTGCTTCTGGGTGTTTTCAGGCGCGGAGATCAGGCGGATGCCGCCGGCATTCCAGCCAACAGGTTCACCGGGAATTGATGAGGAAACCGCTACTTTACTTATTGCCGGGATCTTCAGCAATTCATTTGTAAATGCATTTGTTTTACCTGCGAATAGTGAATCAGGGCCAGTTACAATTGGCCCGCGCACTACCAGGGTCTGGTCGATATTCATTCCGAGTTCCTGGCCCTGCATATAGGAGATCTGCCTCGAAACGGTGAGGGTTCCGATCAACAGGAAAAGGGATGCGGTGAACTGGAATACCACGAGCGACTTACGCAATAGTGCGCCCCTGCCGGTACTCACCATTGTTCCTTTTAAAACAGTGATGGGGTTGAAGCTGGACAACACAAGCGCGGGGTAGATCCCTGAGAGGAATGTGCCCAGCAGGAACAGCCCGAAGAATGGCAGCATGAAATTCTTCCCGGCCAGTAGTCCCAGCCCGAGGTCCATTCCGGTCATCCGGTTGAATGCCGGCAGTACAGCGAGGATGATCAGCAATGCCACAAACAATGCGATAGCGTTCAGTAATGCCGATTCAAACAGGAACTGGAAAATGAGCTGGCTCCGCTGCGAGCCGATAGCCTTGCGGATGCCTACTTCACGGGCACGGCCAACCGCTTTTGCAGTTGCCAGGTTAATGTAATTCACCCAGGCGATGATCACCACGAAAAATGCGATGCCGAGCAAGAGGTATACCGTTTTGCCGTCACCATTGGCCTTGAATTCGATCATCCGGTTTGAATACAGGTGAATATCGGTTACAGGTTGCAGGTAGAATGAAGCACTGGCATTGAATTGTTTCCAGCTGTCGCCATTCTTTTGGGCTACCAGCGGCGTCAGTTTTTTCTCAAGTGCTTTTACATCGGTTCCGGGTTTAAGGAGAACATAAGTAAAGCAACCGTCCCAATCCCAGGCATTGTCCGGGTTATTATCCGGGCCCACCTGTTTGATGAAAGTGCTGTATGACAGCAGTACATCAGCCGTCATGTGTGAGTTCTCTGGAATATCTTTCATTACACCTGTGATGGTGTAACTGTTGTTCTGGTTGATGCGGATGGTTTTGCCAAGCGCTTTTTCAGTACCGAATAGTTTTTTGGCAGAAGATTCAGAGATCACGGCGGAATTCAGTTCTTTCAGTGCTGTCTGCGGATCGCCCTGTACGAGCGGGTAGGAGAAGAGCCTGAAGAACGATTCGCTCGCAAAGTAGGTACGTTCGAGTTTGATGATCCGTTCACCTTCCTTGATCACAGATGCGCCGCGACCTGTCATGGATACATAGTCTTCGATCTCGGGGAAGGCATCCTTGAAATTCCGGCCGGCTGCGAATGCACCTGCCGCCCACTGCGTGCTGAGTTTACCGTTGTCGTAACGGTCCTGGATCACCCGGTATACCCTGTCCTTTTTGGTATGGAACTGGTCGTAACTCAGTTCATAATATACGTACTGGAGGATGAGCAGGCAGGCGGCGATACCAATGGCGAGACCGAGGATATTGATGATCGCGTACGACCTGTGGCGGGTAAGGTTACGCCAGGTGATCTTGAAATAGTTTTTCAGCATGACTATGGTGTTATTCGGTTTTCAAACTTTTTACGGGGTTGGTTAATGCGGCTTTGATAGCCTGGTAGCTTACTGTTGCAAGCGCAATGAACATGGCTGCAAATCCTGCAAGCAGGAAGATCCAGGCACTGATCTCGGTACGGTAGGCGAATTGCTGCAGCCAGTTGTCGAGTGCAAACCAGGCAAGCGGTGCTGCGACAAAAAATGCGATCAGTACCAGCAGCATGAATTCTTTGGAGATCATCGTGAACAATGAGGTGATGCTTGCCCCCAGCACTTTCCTGATGCCGATCTCCTTGGTACGTTGCAGGGTAGCGAAGATGGCGAGCCCTAACAAGCCAAGGCAGGAGATAAAGATGGCAAGCATGGCGAAACAGTTGGCGAGTTTATCTACTACCTGTTCACTTTTGTATAATTTCTGGTATTCTTCATCTGAGAACTGGTAGGAAAATGGAAATTGCGGGTTAATGGTTCTGCAAACTTCCCCGATTCCTGCGAGGGCTTGTTTTGTTTGTCCCGGTTTTGTCCTGACCAGTGCTGTTCCCCAGCCATTTTTTTCCATGAGGCGGATGATGATCGGGCGTATCGGTTCGTGCAGCGACTGGAAATGGAAATCTTTCAGCACGCCGATTATGGTTCCCTTGTTTTGCCAGAAAGTAATGGGACTGCCGACAGGATTCTTCAGCTTCATGATCTTTAAAGCCGCTTCGTTGATGATGTAGGCTGATGAATCTGTGGCGAAGTCTTTATTGAAATCGCGGCCAGCCTTGAGCTGGAGATTCATTGTCTTCACAAACTCGTAACCAACACCGGCCTGCGTGAACATGGGCATTGAATTCGGGTCTTTCCCTTCCCATTCCACACCGCCGGTACCGTTGCTGATATCTGTAATGGTTCCGGAAATGCGGGTAACACCGGCGATACCCGGTTGTTTCAGGATCTCCTCCTTGAACAGCGGAAATTTTTCCGGCAACACACCTTCAAGGGGAATGTAGATCACATTCTCACGGTCATATCCCAGGTTGCGATGCTGCAGGTAGCCGACCTGTTTTGAAACCACTATGGTTCCGATAATCAGGATCACGGATAGCATGAACTGGAAGATGACCAGGCCTTTCCGGAAGAGAATGGATTTGTTGCTGAATTTCATGGTTCCTTTCAGCACTTTTACCGGTTGGAAAGCAGACAGGACGAAAGCCGGGTAACTGCCGGAGAAGAAGCCTGTGAATACAACAAGCAATACAATGCAAAGCCAGAATGCACTATCGGTTACTGGTATGTGAATCTCTTTGCCGGTGATACTGTTGAAGGCTGGCAGCAGGAGGAACACCAGGATGAAGCCGAGTATAAAGGCAAAAGTGGCGATCACCATTGCTTCGCCGATAAATTGCCCGACCAGTGAAATTCGTCGTGCTCCGATAACCTTCCTGATGCCGATTTCCCGTGAACGTTTCACTGAGCGCGCAGTGGTTAGGTTCATGAAATTGATGCAGGCGATCACGAGGATGAACACGGCAACGAGACTGAACAAGCGGGCATATTCGATCCGGCCGCCACTCATCTTTCCATTCTCAAACCGGCTGTTGAGGTATGTCTCGCTGTAGGGCTGCATCCCCATTTCGATATAGAATTTCTTGCTTTGCTCCTTGTTGTAACCGTCAAGGAATTTTTTGATGCTCGCCTCGAAAGTGCGTGGGTTGGTGCCTTTACGCAGCATTATGACTGTACGCGGACCATTATTCCCCCAGTCCTTTGCCCATTGGTTGTTCTCGAGAAAGGTCTGCCAGTTGATAAGGTAGTCGAATTTTATAGAGCTCAGGTCCGTTATGTTCTCAAAAACGGCAGTGACCTTCAGGTCCTTCCGGTTTTCGAAGCGAAGGGTTTGTCCCATCGCCTTTGCCGGGCTGCCAAAAAAGTCATTCGCCATTTTCCTTGAAATGGCAATGCTGACAGGTGAGTTAAGTGCAGTCGCTGGTGTACCGGCGATGAGGGGATAGCTGAACATTTTGAAAAAATCCTCGCCTGCATGGTTGCCTGACTGTTTAATGATCTTGTCGCCAGCCTGGAATGTGAGTTTGTCCTCCCACGCTAAATTGGTACCGTATTCAACTGCAGGAAGCACTTTTCTCATTTCTTCTCCAAGTTGCCCCGGGGTAAAATAGCCTGCATCGATCTGTCCATCGTGGTACTGGCGTTCATAAACCTGGAAGAGACGGTCGCTGTTTTCATGGAAACCGTCAATGCTCTTCTCGTGCTGTACCCATAACAGTATGAGGATACTGCAGGTCATGCCGAGTGCAAGACCTGCAATATTGATGGCGGAGAAGGATGCATTCCTCCTGATGTTCCTGAGCGCCGTTAGCAAATAATTCCTGAGCATATGTTTGTTTATTTACTCTGACCTGAGACTGTGGACAGGATTTGCAATTGCTGCCTTGATTGCCTGGAAGCTGACTGTGACCAAAGCGATCATAAGCGCAAGCAGTCCGGCGATTGCAAAGAGCCACCATTCCAAAGCAGTACGGTACGGGTAATCATCCAACCATTTGCTCATCGCATACCAGGCGATAGGCGCTGCGATCACGAATGAGACAGCCACCAGTTTTATGAAGTCCTTCGACAGCAGGCTGGTTATTGATCCGACTGATGCACCAAGCACTTTCCTTACCCCAATCTCTTTTACGCGGGTGCTGGTCATGTACGTGGCCAGGCCGAACAGTCCAAGGCAGGAAATGAAAATGGTAAGTGCCGCAAATAATCCGGACAGGGTTGCGATGCGTTTTTCGTCTTCGAATTTGTTGGCATATTCTTCATCAACAAACTTGAAATCGAAAGGGTAGGCAGGGTTATATTTTTTGAAGATCTGTTCCATGTTCTTCAGGTTGGCTGCCATTCCATTGTTCCCGTTGAGTTTCATGTGAATGACATTGAACCAGCCTTTGGCGCCTTCCACCACCATTGGCCTGGTAGGATAGAAGGGTGAGTGCAGGATGAAGTCGCGGAATACACCCACCACGTGCCATTCTTTTCCGTTGTCACGGATCAGCTGGCCGATGGGATCTTTAAAGCCCATTGCTTTCGCGGCAGATTCGTTTAGCAGGATGGCTAATGAGTCGGTAGGGAATTGCTGTAAGTCGAAATCGCGGCCCTTCACCAGTTGTAGTCCGGCTGTTTTAGCCAGGCTTTCGTCAACGCAGAAGCGGTCGAAGTCGGTCTTGTCGCCGGGAGCTTTTCCCGCCCATTCGAAACCCCAGCTGTCGCTCCATCCTTCCGTAAGTGGCGCACTGGTTTTGCTAACTGAAGATGCGATACCGGATGCCAGCAATTCCTGTTTTACCAGCAGGTAATTTTTTTCAAGGTCGCCTGTGAGGAAATGATATCCAAGGTTATCCTTTTCGTATCCTGTCTGCCTGTCCTGCGCATGCTTCAATTGTTTCCGCACCACGATGGTACTCATGATGAGAATAATGGCAAAACTGAACTGGACTACCACCAGTACTTTTCTTGGTGTAACGAGTGCCCGGATCTTCCGGAAAGTGCCTTTCAATACGCTTGTTGGCCGGAATGAGGAAAGGTAGAATGCCGGGTAACTTCCTGCAATAACTCCCGTCAGTATAACGAATGAGAGGAAGGCCAGCCAGAAGGACATGCTGGAATAATCAACAATTAAATGTTTGCGCGTAAGGTTATTGAATGCAGGCAGGCTGAGTTGTACGATCATCAATGACAGCAACCCGGCAATGAGTGCGATCAGAACAGATTCGCCAAGAAACTGTGCGATAAGGTTTCCTTTTTGGGCGCCGACCACTTTCCTGATGCCTACTTCTTTTGCCCTTTTCTCGCTACGGGCGGTACTGAGGTTCATAAAATTGATGCAGGCTATGAGCAGGATAAAGAAAGCGATACTGCAAAAGATCCTGACGAATTCGATCAGTCCGCCTGATTCCACACCGTTCTCAAAACTCGAATACAATCTCCAGCGGCTGATGGGATACAGGAACATTTCGCCTTCCGGTTCAGAAGGGTCGTATTTCTTTCGCATGCCTTTCATCTTTTGTTGCGCGGCATCAAAACTGGCATTTTGTTTCAGCAGTACATAGGTGCGTGTCGAGTTGTTGCCCCAGTTCTCATCGTCATTCCCGATTGTACGCTGGTAAGCCCAGGGGATGAGAAATTCAAATTTGAAACGGCTGTTATCCGGCAGGTCTTTCGCAACACCGGTAACGGTGAAGTTTTCGCTGTTATTTAATTTGACGATCTTACCCATTGGGTTTTCATCACCGAAGAGGTTACGGGCAAGCTTTTCGGTAATCACCATGGAATGCGGGTCCTGCAGTGCTGTGGCGACATTGCCTTTTGATAATGGGAAACTGAATACGTCCAGGAATGTCGAGTCAACCACATTACCATCTATCGCAACGCTTTTCTCACCTACGGTCAGCAGGTAGTTGTCCTGCCAGTTGACACGTGCAGTCTTTTCAACCTCCGGCAGATCCTGCTGCATAGCCTTTGCCAGGATCTTCGGCGTGGTGTTCCAACTCTGCAGTTTGTTGCTGAAAGTTGAGCGGTTCCAGGCTTCATAGATGCGGTCTTTCTTTTCGTGGAACTGGTCGTACTGTACTTCATGGTTGATCCATAGGATGATCAGGATCGCGCTTGCCATGCCGATAGACAGGCCGGTAATATTGATCACGGAAAACCCTTTGCTTTTAAGCAGGTTCCGGAATGCGATTTTGAAATAATTCAGCAACATAAGTTTGGTTTATTATTCAGACCTCAGGCTGTCGACCGGGTTGGTCAGTGCAGCTTTTACTGTTTGGAAACTGATGGTCAGGAGTGCGATGACAACGGCGAGTATGGCAGCCAGCAGGAACACCCACCAGCTGATATTGACGCGGTATGCGAAATTCTCCAGCCAGCGGTGCATGATGAACCAGGATAAAGGAATCGCGAATACTGCTGATACCAGTACAAGGCGAAGGAAATCGCGGGACAACATGCTGACAATATTATTCATGGATGCGCCCAGCACTTTGCGCACTCCGATCTCTTTGGTACGTTGTTCTGCCATAAAGGATGCAAGCCCGAATAAACCGAGACAGGCAATCACGATAGCCAGCACGGAGAAGCTCAGTGCAACCTGGCCGGCCCTTTGTTCGGCACGGTACATATTGTTAAATGACTCATCAAGGAATTTGTAACTGAAAGGGTAGGAAGGAGCCAGTTTGGTCCATTCTTTTTCTACCTGGCTGACCAGTTGTTTCATGTTGGCAGGGTCCACTTTGAATGCGGTTTCCCAGTATGCGTCGCCGAGCCTGAAACATAAAGCACCGATCTGCTGTTTCATGGATTCGAAGTTGAAGTTTTTAACCACCCCAACGATATTATACTCGATACTTTGAGCCGGATCATTGACATCACTGGTATAGATCTTTTTACCGACAGGGTTATCGTAACCGAGGATGGAAGCCGTGGTTTCATTGATGATGACGGCGCTGGAATCTGTCTTGAATTCCTTTGAGAAATTGCGGCCCATAGCCATTTCCATTCCCATTAAGGGGATGTAGTTTTCATCAATGCGCCATACCTGCATATTGAAGCCGTTCTTCGAATCCATTACTGCTTCCTTCGAAAATGTATTGTCGTTCCGCGAGCTGTTGGACACCGGCAGGAATCCGCCTGTAGCAACCGATTTTACGCCGGCGATTCGCATCACTTCATTCCGGAATGCCTGGTTATTATTGCCCAGTGCGCCTGTGCCTTCAATCAGCAGTACCTGTTCCTTATTAAACCCGATCTTTTTGTTCTGGATATAATTGAGCTGGCGGTAAACGATGATCGTACCTACAATTAAGATGATGGAAGTGGCGAACTGGAATATTACGAGCACACTGCGTAAAGTGCTTCGTTTTGCTCCTGCGTTGATCTTGCCCTTCAGCACCATGATCGGTTTGAAGGCAGAGAGATAGAACGACGGGTAAATGCCTGCAAGGAGGCCGATAACTACGGGAAGAATCACCAGTAACAGGAGGAATCCTGTGGTGGTCATAAGGGTCCAGGACATTTCCTTTCCGGAAATGCGGTTAAAATAGGGAAGGGCCAGCAGGGCGATGCCTATTGCCAGCAGCAGTGACAGCAAAGCCACTGTAGTTGATTCGGTCAGGAACTGCCTGATAAGTGTTTTGCGTTCTGTACCCAGCACTTTCCGGATGCCTACTTCTTTGGCGCGGTTGGCCGAACGGGCCGTGCTCAGGTTCATGAAGTTGATACAGGCGATCAGGAGAATAAAGAGGGCGACTGCAGAAAAGATGTATACGTACTGGATATTGCCATTCACACTGATCTCAGCAACCCGGTCGGAACGAAGGTGGATATCCGTAAGCGGCATCAGGTGATACTCCAGTTTATTGCCAGCCTGCCTGAATTCTTCCATGCTGTTCACCTGCATGAATTGTTTCGCCTGGGGCAGCACGTAGCGATCGGTAAATTCAATGAATTTCTTATCGAACTCCTTCGGGTCAGTACCTTCTTTAAGCAACAGGTAGGTCTGGAAATTATGGCTCAGGTAATTGCCGAAATTATAGTCGACATTATCCATTGAGAAAATGAAATCGAAGTGGAAATGTGAATTGGTGGGAATGTCTTTCACTACGGCAGTGATCTTGTAAAGGGTGCCGTTATTGTCATTGGTCTCGATGGTTTTGCCGATCACATCGGTAGTGCCAAAATATTTGAGCGCGGCAGACTTCGTAACCACAACCGTATTCGGTTCGTTAAGGGCGGTGTTTGTATTACCGGAAATTGCAGGCACCGTGAATACCCGGAAGAAAGTGGAGTCAGCATGACCCACATTTCCCTCGTTAATAAAAACGTTGCCTTTTTTGATCAGCTTGGAACCGGAAGAGGTATAGAGCCTGGCAAACTCCTCGACCTGCGGGTAGTCCTTCTTAAGGGTTGCTCCCATCGGGTCGGAGCTTACAGCAAGTTTGAGCTCAGTTGTGCCGAAGATGATATCTGAATTTACCCGGTAGATCCTGGAAGCTTTTTCGTTGTACCTGTCGTAGCTGAGTTCGTCAGTAACATAAAGCGTTATTAATATGAAACAGGCGAGACCGGTGGCGAGGCCCAGGATGTTGATGAGCGAGAAAAACCTGTTTTTCAGGAGGTTTCTCCAGGCGAGTTTGAAATCATTTCGGAGCATATGGTTGGTTTAATCTGACCGTAAAGTCTTCACCGGGTTGCTCAGGGCTGCTTTCGATGCATTCAGGCTTACTGTTACCAGCGCGATTATCAGGGTTAGTCCACCGACAACAATGAATATTACCGGCTGGATAGTGATGCGATAACTGAAATTGGTCAGCCATTCGCTCATTGCCCACCATGATGCGGGAATCGCAACAAGGAATGCAATGCCAACCAGCCATAAGAATTCCTTCGACATGAGAACCAGCAGCTGGCTGACGTTTGCACCCAATACTTTCCGGATGCCGATCTCGCGTGTCCTTCTTTCAATGGAGAAGCTGACGAGCCCGAACAGTCCGAGGCAACAAACAAAAATGGCAAGACCTGAAAAGATCACAGACAGTTTACCGATCAGTTGCTCTGTCGCAAACTTTTCGTTGAATGCTTCATCCACAAACCTGTATTCGAAAGGGTAGTCGGAGCTGTATTGTTTATATACATTGCCGATCGCTGCAACTGCTGACCTTACATCTGCTTTGTCTTTCAGCCGGATATCCATGTATCCCGACCATTTATTTTCGTATGCGATCATCAGTGGTGATGGTGCTTCGTAAGGAGAAGTCATGACCATATTATCGATGATGCCGACGATTCTTTTCTTCCTTGAACCCCAGGTAATTTCTTTGCCTACAGGCTGCTGGAGTCCCATCAGCCTGATCGCTTCCTTGTTGAACATTACGGTGTTCGTATCGCCCTGGCGGAAATCCCTTCCTTCAATAACAGCAGTATTCAGCGTTTGCGCGAGCCCGTTGTCGGCGAAAATGAACCCGATCACCAGGTTCGTATTCACCGGCGCGCCTGCCCAACTTATACCAGACGTAAAACCAAACAGATTTGTTACAGGTCCTGACGTTCTTGTTACAGAAGCTACCATGCCGGTAGCGTTAAGCTCGTTTTTCACCGCTTCGAAATTCTTGTCGAGGTCGCGTGAAGAGTTGACCATGATAAGATTATCGGGATTATAGCCAAGGTCACGGTTCTGGACGTGGTGGATCTGCTTATATATAATAAGCGTGGCAGAGATGAGTACAATGGAAACAATGAATTGTGAAGTAACCAGGATCTTGCGGGGAAGCAGGGCAGACCTGCCAGGCAGGTAAGTTCCTTTCAGCACTTTCACCGGGTTGAAGCCGGATAAATACAATGCAGGATAGCTGCCAGCAAGCACACCGGTTGAGATAATGATCGAACCTACGAGGATCCAGGTCCTGGGTTCATTGAGCGGTACGAGAATGTCAGCATTCAACAGCTTACTGAACCCGGGCAGGAAGGCATATACTGCGAATACTGCCAGTACAAATGCCGCGATTGTCAGCAGCAATGATTCTGTCAGGAACTGCCACAGCAATTGTTTTCTTTCAGAGCCAAGTGTTTTGCGGATGCCAACTTCTTTTGCCCTTTTCTCCGAACGTGCGGTGGAGAGGTTCATGAAGTTCACACAGGCAATTACCAGGATGATCACTGCCACCCAGCTGAAGAGTTTCACATAACGGATACGACCACCGGTATTGAGGCCACCATTGAACTCTTCATACAGGCGCCACTTGCTCATCGGGTGCAGGATAATGCTTCCCCTTGTAGTGGGATTTTCATGACCTGCATTCCTGGCTACGAGCTTGAGGATATTCTTTTCAAGTGCGGCGGTGTTTGCGCCGGGTTGCAGCGCAAGGAAGACCCGGTTGCTGCAATTCACCCAATCGGAACTGGCTTCAAGTACGCGTTCTGATGAAGGATTATAAGGTATGACAGCTTCATACTGCAATGTGGAATTCCGCGGTACGTCTTTAATAACGGCTTTTACAATGGCATCGCGGCCATTGTTCACCCGGATCGGTTGTCCCACCACGTTCACCTGGTTGAACAGGGCGCGTGCAGTGGACTCGGTAAGGATCACAGCATCGGGGTCGGAAAGGGCAGCCTTCGATCCCTGGATAAAATCTGCCGTGAACACATCGAAAAGTTCCGGCGATGAAGTGATCGTACGCCGGTTAAGTTTCTTATCACCAGAAGTGAAGAGGGTCGTTTCGCCGAAATTGACAGCCACTGCGTGCTGCACTTCGGGGAAATCGGCCTTCAGTGCAGCGGCAAGCGGATACATCATATCCGGGCCGGTGGAAATTTCACCATTGAAATTCCGGTTGCAGAATATGTGGTAGATGTCTGCGTAACGACTGTTGTTTTTGTCCCACGACCGTTCATTGTGAACCCACAATAAGATCAGGATCGTGCAGCACATGCCGATCGTGAGACCAGCTATATTGATAAAAGAGAATGCTTTATTCCTGACCAGGTTGCGAAACGCAATCTTGATATAGCTGTAGATCATAACCGTAAGTTGGAGGCAGTATTATGCCATGATGTTTTCCATTACTGTCTGACCGTCGAGCATCCTGATCACGCGATGGCTGTAGCGTGCATCGTGTTCGCTGTGGGTAACCATGATGATGGTGGTACCCTGCTCGTTAAGGTCGGTAAGCAGTTGCATTACTTCGTTACCATTGCTGGAGTCGAGGTTACCGGTAGGTTCATCCGCCAGGATCAGCTTGGGATTGTTCACCACGGCGCGTGCCACGGCAACACGCTGCTGCTGACCACCTGAAAGCTGCTGGGGATAGTGATTGCGGCGATGCATGATCTGCATTTTGTCAAGCACATTCTCCACGATCTTTTTCCTTTCGGATGTTTTCACACCAGTATAGATAAGCGGAAGCTCTACGTTTTCAAAAACGGTCAGTTCGTCGATCAGGTTGAAGCTCTGGAATACGAACCCGATATTGTGTTTGCGCAGGTCGGCCCTTTTTCTTTCATTGAATTTTGCTACTTCGATTCCGTTGAACAGGAAGCTGCCTGCATCGGGATCATCGAGAAGTCCGAGGATATTCAGCAAGGTGGATTTTCCGCAACCGGAGGGGCCCATTACAGCCACGAATTCTCCTTCCTTAACTTCAAATGATAATTTGTTGAGGGCAACAGTTTCCACTTCCTCAGTGCGGTAAATCTTTTCCAGACCAGTGATCTTGATCATGTTGTGTGATATTTGTTGGTTATATAGAAAGCAATAATACAAACGGGGACGATGGTACTTCCGGAATCGACTCCGAAATTTTTCCCTCGGTTTCTGCCGATTTTGTGGGACAGCCACCACCACTGGCAGCACAATAAATCCTGCTATGGGTGGGCGTTGAAAACAGTACCAGCATCAGCGACAGCAGGCATATTTTCAGCAATGGGTTTTCCAACAGCAGCTTTTTCATAAAAAAGGTTTAATGGTTAATGGCTATTGTTTTTTCAATATGAGTTCCTGCATGTTTCCATAGTTTTCATAGCTGCTGGTGATAACCTTATCACCCGGCTGCAAACCGCTCAGTACTTCATAGTTGTCCGGACTCTGCATCCCCAGCTGTATATCAACTTTGTAGGCAACTGTTCCTGCATCATTCAGTTTGTAGATCCAGTTACCGCCAGTCTGCTGGTAAAATCCGCCCTTGGGAAGGAGCAATGCCTGTTTTTCATCACTCAATGCAAGCCTGATCTGTAGTGTCTGTCCGCGGCGAATACCTTTTGGAACCTCTCCTTCAAATTCCATGTCGACCTGGAACCTGCCATTAGCCACCTGGGTATAAACCTTTTTAATGGTGAGACGATAGTCCTTGCCTGCAAATGTGAAAGAACCGTTAAGACCTGTAAAAATTCTTGAAATATAGTGTTCGTCAATGTCCACCCTTACTTTAAATCCACTCAGTACATCAATCTGTCCCAGCCTTTCGCCTTTATTCTTCGACTGGCCGATCTCAGCATCCAGGCTGGTAAGCTGACCGTCGACCGGGGCACGAACCACCAGGTCACCAACCTTTTTGCGCATCAACTGGAGCGCGTTCTGCATGCGCTCGTATGATTGCTGCATCTGGGCGATCTGCTGGCGGTTGCTCAGCGAATCTTTCTTGAGGATATCGGTGGTAAGGTCTTTCCGGGTTTTCTGGTAGTTCCAGAGGTTTTCGGAGGATTTATATTCCTGTGAACCGATCGCTTTCTGGGCGTACAGTTTGCGGTTCACATTATACACGCGTTCAGCTTCTTTAACTGCGTTATCCACTTCCGCCATCTGGTTCAGACGGGTGATGGTATTCTGGTCGGCGTTGTTCTTCGAGATCTGCATCTGGGTCAATACGTTGAATACCTGGGTTTCCTGGTTCGACAGGCTTAGCTCAAGGTCTGTATTGCTGAGGCGCAGGATCGGCTGGCCTTTCGTCATGATCGCACCATCTTCCACGTATTTTTCTTCAACCCTTCCGCCTTCCGTTGCATCTAGGTAGATGGTGGTAACAGGAAGAACGATTCCGTTAACCGGGATATTTTCCTGGAAGATCCCTTTTTTGATCTCGCTTATCGTGATCCTTTCTGTATCCACGTTCAGTCGGCTTTTGCCCGAAGTGAAATAATAACTGCCGGCCAGTAATGCAACCAGTGCTGTTACTCCTGCGATGGTGAGGATCTTTTTAGTTGACCATTTCTTTTTTGCGATGACTCTATCCACGGTTAATCAGTTTTCGTTTCCTTTCTTTTAGATTTGTTTCAATAAGGCTAAACCCCGTGCCGATATTTCAAGCTGTTGAAAATCAAAGGACTGTGAACAGGATAAGAAAGGGTACTGTCCGCTTTCGATACAATAACTGTCCGCTTTTGATAGAGACGTACAGTGCGGGGAATATGTTATCATTGTGGCGAAATATTTATGACACTTAAGAACGCCTCCATACTGGTGATCGACGACGATACCGACGTGCTCACCGCAGTTCGCCTCCTGTTGAAAACAGAAGTAAAAGACGTGGTAACAGAGAAGAACCCGCAGATGCTCCAGACCCTGCTCAGCGCCCGTAAGTTCGATGTGATACTGCTCGACATGAACTTTACCAGTTCCATCAATACAGGGAACGAAGGATTGTTCTGGCTCAGGAAGATCAAGGAACTGAAATCGGATGCTGCCGTTATTATGATCACCGCCTACGGTGATGTGGACCTGGCGGTACGCTCACTTAAGGATGGCGCTGCAGATTTCGTGGTGAAGCCCTGGCATAACGACAGACTGATCGGTACCATCAAGGAGGTGCTTAAAAAGCGGGAGGGCTCGGGATCTTCGGAACGCACGACAGACAATACCACGATCATCGGAAACGAACTTCTCGGTGAGTCGGAAACCATGCAGGCGATCTTCTACAAGATCGAAAAACTGGGACCGACAGACGCCAATATTCTTGTTCTTGGTGAGAATGGAACAGGGAAGGACCTGATCGCAAAAGCCATTCACCAGCATTCATTGCGGGCCGATAAACCATTCGTAAAAGTGGATGTGGGCGCACTGACAGACTCACTGTTTGAAAGCGAATTGTTTGGTCATAAGAAAGGAGCGTTTACAGATGCACGTGAGGACAGGGCCGGCCGGTTCGAATCTGCCAATGGAGGAACAATATTTCTCGATGAAATTGGCAACATCAGCCTGCAGCAACAGGCTAAATTATTGTCCGTTCTGCAGAACAGGACGGTAACGAGACTCGGCTCAAATACACCTGTGCCTGTTGACGTGAGACTGGTTTGCGCAACCAACCTGCCGATCGCAGAACTCGCCAATGAAACACGGTTCAGGAAGGATTTGATTTACCGGATCAATACTGTCGAGATCATTATGCCGCCGCTTCGTAAAAGAGGGAAGGACATTATGCTGCTCGCGAAACATTTCAACAACATGTATTGCCGTAAATACATGAAACCACAGCTGCCTTTCGATGCATCGGCAATTGACAAGCTGATGACATATCCATTTCCAGGGAATGTACGGGAGCTGCAGTATACCATTGAACGTGCCGTGATCATGGCTGAAGGCGAAGAGCTGACGGCTGCAGACCTGCTGTTTTCGCCGATCGAATTTGCCACTGCGGCAAATGATGAACCAGATGAAATGAAACTCAGCAATATCGAAAAGAACACCATCCTTAAAGTGATAGAAAAGCACAATGGCAATATCACCCGCGCCGCCAGGGAACTGGGATTGACGCGGACCGCCCTGTACCGTAGACTCAGCAAATATGATATTTAAAAAAGGAGAGAACAGGTTATTCCTGAAAGTACTGCTCTTGTTTGCAGTACTCTGTGGTACCGCCTTCCTGGTGGTGCACCAGCAGTACAAATATCTTTTTCTCATTCTTCCATTGATTGCCTGGCAGCTGACAGACTTATACCGTTACCAGCGTAAGGCGCAGGATGAACTGGACCAGTTTGTGGAGTCGGTCCACTACCGCGATTTCTCCCGTTACTTTGATGTGAAGCATGCGCCGGCAGAGTTACAGCCTTTGCGGCATGGATTCAACGAGATCAACTCTACTTTCAAAGTAATCAGTAAAGAGAAGGAAACGCAGTACCAGTACGTGCAGAAGATCCTCGAGCTCGTAGATACCGGGATCCTGTCATACGATATGGAGGACGGCCAGGTGGTGTGGATGAATGAATCGCTGAAGCGAATGCTTCAGTTGCCCTATCTCAAGACCGTCAACAGCATGGAGAGAAGGGATGCAGGATTGTACCAATCAATCACCACGCTGCGGCCCGGCGAATCGAAGCTGGCTACTGCGCATAATGATAAAGGGACATTCAAAGTTTTGGTTTCCTGCACGGGATTTCAAACGGATGGCCGCCAGTATAAACTGATTGCATTCCAGAATGTGAACGAGGCCCTCGATGAAACAGAATCAAAGGCGTGGCAGAAACTGCTGAATGTAATGACGCATGAGATCATGAATTCAGTGGCGCCGATCTCATCGCTCGCGGATACATTGAAGAACCGGCTGCATGTGGCGGCAGGAGAGATCGATGACCCCAATGGTACATTGGAAGACCTGGACCTCGGCATTGAAACCATCAAGCGGCGGAGCGAGGGCTTGCTGCGATTCGCGGAAACATACCGGAACCTGAACAAGATCACCCAGCTGAATGTGGAGAAGATCTACATCGTGGACCTGTTTCAAAACCTGCAACAACTTATGCAGCCGACCTTTGAGCAGAAAAAGATCGAGTTGGAAGTGATCATCCGGGAACCTGAACTCGTACTTGAAGCAGACCCCAACCTGTTGGAGCAGGTGCTGATCAACCTGATGGTAAATGCCATGGATGCCGTGAAAGATGCCGACCAGCCGCGCGTCATTCTATCTGCTTCCGTTTCCAGTAGCCGCAGGCCGGTAATCAAAGTGGCCGACAATGGCGCAGGAATGTCGCAGGAAGTAATGGATAAGATCTTCATTCCATTCTTCAGTACCAAAAAGACCGGCAGCGGCATCGGGCTTAGCCTGTGCAAACAGATTATGATGCTGCATAAGGGCACTATCCAGGTGCAATCTGCCCCGGGCGAAGGAACGGCATTCAGCCTGCAGTTTTAGATTCTTATATAGCTGCTTTCCCGGTAAGGTCCAGTCGCGTCGCCAGCCAGCTTTCGCTGACAGGAATGATCCATTTTTCTTCCAGCGTAGCTTTTGTGGGAACAGTATTGTTGAAATACAGGGTGTCTCCCGTAACAAACCCGTTGTCGACTGCAGGTTTAAGCTGGGCAAGCGGTAATAGCTGGATTTTATCCTTTACTACCAAAGCCAGCAGCTGCCGGTCGAACAGGTTGACCTGGAATTTTTGTTCAAGCTGTTTGATGACCCGTACACTGCTGTCCGTGCTGCAGCCCCCGACACCGGTAACATCTTCATCAGCCATAACGATGATGAACTGTCCAAAGAAAATAGAGGCGAATCCCTTCACGGGGGCGCCGTGGCTGTTCCATTGGGCGACAAATTCCTGGAGAATAGCGTCAGCTTCGAGCACTTCGGACATACTAAGGAGACGGTTGCACTGGTAGATCCATACGCGCGATCCGGGAGAAAAATCTTCCGGTAACAAGTTTTTATAAGCCAGATTCATCCGGCAAAGGTACTATTTAGGGCTTATTCGCCATCTTCCGGATCCGGAGGCCAAGGATTATGAAAAAGAGTCCCATTATGAGCGCATATACTCCCAGGAGCAGTGTCAGGGTTATACCTCCCTGGATGGGATTGGCAAGTAACAGCAAGCCGAAAATGACGGAAATTACCCCGCCGGCAATCAGCCAGCCTTCCCCTTCGATGGTTTTCCGGATGCGGATGGCAAAAATGATCTCGGCAATACCGATTAAAATTGACCAGATGCCAATCAGGATCATTATTGTTGCTGCGGTGACAATAGGGTTGGCGTAGGTATAGATACCAAGCAGGAGTCCGACCAGTCCGGCCAGCAGCGCGATCCACCAGTGGGGGTCTTCGTGCCTTGACCGGATGCCGCCGATAATGGTGAGGATGCCGTTAAAAATGAGCCAGGCACCGAACAGGAGGATAAGCGTTGAAAAGGCAATGGCGGGAAGGAATATAGCGACAAGTGCAAATAAGGTTGCCATGATGCCCCGGAGCAGCAACAGCTTCCAGGCATATGCCAGAAAATAACGTCTCATATATTGATGCGTTGGTTGCTCAGCTGAGGCTGGCTGCAATCAGTTCTGCAATGTCGAGGACCTGGACATTTTCTTCCTTTTCCCTGGTCTTTACCCCGTCAGTCATCATGGTATTGCAGAAAGGACAGGCCGATGCTATTATGCCAGCTCCTGTATCCAGTGCTTCATCGGTACGTTCCCAGTTAACGCGGGTAGTTCCTTTTTCTTCCTCCTTGAACATCTGCGCACCGCCGGCCCCGCAGCATAAGCCTTTTGAGCGGCAGCGTTTCATTTCTATGAGTTCGGCGTCGAGCGCCTCTAATACTTTTCTTGGTGCTTCGTAAATGCCATTCGCCCTGCCCAGGTAGCAGCTGTCGTGGTACGTGATCTTTTTGCCTTTGAAGTTCCCGTTCTCTTTCATCCTGATCCTTCCTTCATCGATCAGCTGCTGTAAAAATGTGGCGTGGTGAATCACTTCGTAATGCCCGCCCAGTTCGGCGTATTCATTCTGCAGGGTATTGAAGCAGTGTGGACAGGTAGTCACAATTTTTTTGATGCCATAACCATTCAGGACCTGGATATTCTGGTAGGCCATCATCTGGAACATGAATTCATTTCCTGCGCGGCGCACGGGATCGCCGGTACACATTTCTTCTTTTCCGAGGATCGCAAACTTTACCCCAACGGTATTCAGGATCAAGGAAAACGCCCTTGTGATCCGCTGGGCACGCTGGTCAAAACTACCCGCACAACCAACCCAGAAAAGCACTTCGGGAGTTTCACCACTGGCAGTAAGCTCAGCCATCGTCGGAACCTGCATGTCGATTTTTTTTGTAAATCTAGAGGAATTGAACCAAATAGCTGCACCGGGCTTTTCGCATGGGCATGGGGGTAATTGGCACAGGATTCGCGGATACAATCTACCTTGCAGAACGAAATCAACATCATGAAAGCAACTTTCGTTGTCCTGGGACTACTTTTCACACTGTGCAGGAACACCTGTATGGCCCAGGCGATGCATCCCGTTGATGAGTCGTCGAAGGTGTCGTTCTTTATCAAGAATTTCGGTGTAACGGTCGACGGCAGTTTCAAAGGACTGCAGGGTGAAGTGCGTTTTGATCCGGCAAAGCCGGAAGCCTCGGCGTTCGAGATGAGCCTGGATGTAAATTCGATCAACACCGGGATAGCCAGGCGCGACAGGCATCTTCGTTCCGATGACTATTTTGATGTGGCGCGTTTTCCGAAGATCAACGTTAAAGGTGAAAAGGTTACGGAAGGAAAGGAGAAGGGCTCATATGTACTGCATGCGAAACTCACGATAAAAGATGTGACTCGGGACATTGATATCCCGTTTAAGGCGGTTGCAAAGAATGGTGGTTACCAGTTCGACGGAACCTTCCGGGTGAACCGGCTGGATTACAAGGTAGGCGGAAACAGTATTTCGATGGCCGACCAGGCCACAGTAGTGCTGCAGGTATTTACGAAATGAATTATATTCGGAACTATAACAAAAAAGGATGCATTTACTCCACGCTGTTCACCAGGTTTTCGGGCAATTGACGGCTACGCTGGTTCTCTTGTCGGATCACCAGTATACACAGCAATGCAAGACGCTCAGTCATTCCACGATCGGCCAGCATACCCGCCACATCATTGAAATGTTTCAATGCCTTATCAATGGATTTGAAGAAGGGGTGGTTAATTATGAGAAGCGGGACCGTGATGTGAATATAGAAACCAGCCGCGAAGTGGCCACCAGCCTGCTGCAGGTGATCTATAACATGTTGCAGCGAGAGAATAAATCATTGATCCTGCATGCTGGTTATTGCGACAATACCAACGAAGTAGTTGACTTAGACACGAATTTTTACCGTGAGATTGCCTATAACCTTGAACATGCCATTCATCATATGGCACTCATCAAGGTCGGAGTAATTGAAGTATCGAATATTTCCCTTCCCGAAGGATTCGGAGTAGCTTCCTCAACACTGAAGTACCGGAAAGCATGTGCACAGTAACTTACCTGCCGTTGGGCGAAGGAGTGGTGATCACTTCAAACCGCGATGAAAAGACAACCCGTGCGAGGGCTATTCCACCCACAGAATATAAGGTTGGCAATTCAACGCTGGTGTACCCGAAGGATCCGAAGGCCGGCGGTTCATGGATCGCCCTGAATGAAAACGGATCAATGGCCGTACTGCTGAATGGTGGCTGGCGGAAGCATAAACCGGAAGCAGCATATGGCAGAAGCCGTGGACTGGTATTCCTCGATATCGTTTCAGGCGCAGATATGGTCGTTGCGTTTTACGATTACGACCTGCGGGATATAGAACCATTCACACTGGTGATTTACGGTAAAGGAAGACTATCAGAAGCCCGCTGGGATGGCACCGAAAAGCATGTAAGAGACCTTCCTGTTGATGAACCGCAGATCTGGTCTTCGGTTACACTGTACGATGCGGAAATGCGTCAACAGCGCGAACGCTGGTTTGAAGAATGGAGGGTTAACCATCGCCGGCCGACAGTGAATGAAATTCGTGACTTTCACCACAGCGCGGGGGAAGGAAGCTCCGACTGTGGGCTGGTCATCAACCGCGATGATCACATGAAGACGGTCAGTGTTACCAGCATCCACATGACTGCAAAGTCAGGAACAATGAAATACCACGACCTGCTTGACAACGCAGAACACAGTTTCTCCTTTTCACTGGTCAATTAATTTTCACTTTTGAATTTTTACTTTTGAATTTGCTCAACAGTCTGCTCCGCAAGCCTTTTTTTATAAAACTTCTTCACTGGGAATACTGGTCATTCAATACAGTTTACGGCCCTATCATTCCCATCTGGCTTGTACTTTGTGCCAGGGCCAGGTCATTTTTCTTTTTTTCCGCTTCAAATCCCACCATCATGAACGGTGGCTTTTTGATGGAGTCGAAGAAGCAGATCTACGACCTGCTGCCGGAAGGTTTTTACCCGCGTACTTTATTTTTTGCACTGCCAGCTAAAGGGGAATGCGTGGTAAACGCTGTTCGCACTGCAGGATTGAAATACCCGCTCATTGCAAAGCCCGATGTCGGCGGAAGGGGAAGAGGGGTCCGGAAGGTGAACAACGAAGAAGAGTTGGTTGGCTATAGCCAGGAGTCGGCGCTTGATTTCCTTGTACAGGAATATGTACCCTTTGCGAACGAAGTAGGAATTTTCTATGTGCGGATGCCGGGCGAAAGCAAAGGGCGCATAACCGGCATAGTGAGTAAGGAATTTCTTGCGGTAACCGGTGATGGCGTACATAGCATGCGCGAACTGGTGATGCAGGAGAAAAGATTTATCCTTCAGTTGCCCGCGCTTGAAATTATGTTTGGAAGCAGGCTGAATGAAGTGTTGCAGGCAGGGGAGAAACGTGAACTGGTTCCATATGGCAATCATGCGCGGGGCGCAAAATTCCTTGATCATTCGCATCTCGCGGATGATGCATTGTTAAATGCAATGGATGAGCTTTGCCGGCAGATCGAAGGGTTTCATTATGGAAGGCTGGACATCAGGTTCGAAAGCTGGGACCTGATGAAGCAGGGCAAATCTTACTCTGTAATAGAACTGAACGGTGCCGGAGCAGAACCGACGCATATGTATGATCCGAAGCATTCGTTGTTCTTCGCTTGGAAAGAGATCATCCGGCACTGGTACATTTTGTTCCGCATCAGCCGTCGCAATCACAAAAAAGGCATACCTTATATGAGCTTCAGCGAAGGTCGCAGGATGTTCCGCGAGAACAGCGAATTCGAGAAGAAGATCGCCCGGTTGTATGTTTAGCTTCATCAAAATTTTCGCTGCAGGAATGGTCATCAGTTTCCTGGGCAGTCTTCCATTGGGAACGCTGAATATTGCGGCCATGCAGATAGCCGTGCAGGAGACCGTCCGCCGCGCGCTTGCCTATGCCCTCGGGGTTGCCATTGTAGAGATCCTGTACGTACGCCTGTCGCTTAAAGGAATTGACTGGATCATTGCCAACAGGAAGTTCTTTTATTTTCTTGAATGGGTGACCGTAGTGTTGTTCCTGGTACTGGCAATTAGCAGTTTCATGGTGTCGCGCCGTGCGGAAAGCAAACAGAAGAACCTGTTGCTGAATAACAAGGTGAACAGGTTCTGGCTCGGCCTCAGCATGAGTGCTGTAAACCCGGTGCAGATCCCGTTCTGGTTTTTGTGGAGCAGCTACCTGTACAGTACGGGTTTGCTGAAAGCAGACAGCTTTTATTTCAATGCTTATACGCTTGGTATCGGGGTGGGAACAGTTACCGGCCTGCTGTTATTTATTTACGGAGGCAAATGGATCGTACAGCGGTTGAACACTGGGCAGCGGACCATCAACTTTATCGTCGCGCTGGTTTTTTTCGTGTCTGCGATCGTTCAGCTTACGAGGGTGCTCAATAATCCATTGGAGAAGAGACTGAAGACGGGGCAGCGATACACACTTCCTGGCGGAGATCTTTCATCATCACATACCCGGTTGGCTCACTGTTGCGGAAATGCAATGTTTCCTGTCCCATCATCTGGTAACCATGCCGCAGGTAAAACTGCTGCGCACGGGCATTTGGAATAAATACGTGCAGCCAGCTTCTTTCAAATCCCATGCTCCGGGTACGCTTGTGGGCAATGGATAACATTTTGGTTCCCCAGCCGCCACCCCGGATTTCTTCGTCGATATAAAAACGTGATAGCTCGAATCCGCCGCGGTCAAACTTTGCATCGTGCAAGCTGGGAGGCGCCATTCTCAGGCAGCCTTTGACACCATCGGGCGTATCGAGTACGAGGTAAAACCTGTCGCCCTGCAACATATCGGCATTGACAGGTTCCGTTGAAAAGAGTTCTTCGCAGATGGCCGTAAGATCTTCCGGGAGGAATCCACTCTCATGGATATACGAAAACCCTGAAATACAAAGCCGGCTGATCGCCTCCGCATCTGCCATTACGGCTTCCCTGATGGTAAATGCTGTAGTCATAAGCGATGAGCCGGCTTTTAATTATCAGAATTGAACACCTTCACCCATGTTCTGGTCTGCCCGCATGTTCTTTCTCTTGAACAGCGAGGTATCGAATTTACCAAATCTCCAGCTGAAGTTCAGGCGCACAATCTGCGGATCTCGCAGTCTCCAGGTATTCTGCTCGAAGCCGGGTGATGAGCTGTAAGTGTCGTTGATGTTGGTGCGGAAAATATCGTTGATCGCCAGTGTGATGTTGGCGCGTTTTTCCTTCATGAATTCGTAGCGGAGGGCTGCTTCCACCTCGTAGCGTGGACGGATATATCCCTGCGCCGTGGTCTGCGGTGCGCCCCACATTCCACCACCACCGCCACCGCCGGGCGGAAGAATGGTCTTGGACGTATAGTTACCGGAAAGCTGCAGTGTCAGTTGTTTCGTCAGCTTGATGTTGTTGTTCACCTTAACGAAAAAGCTGGTGATGGCTTCCTGGTCAGGAATATCCGGCTGGTTCGCATTGATCTTCGACTGGTACAGGTTGAAGTTTGTCACCAGTTCCCAGAAGGTGGTGAGCTTGTTGCGGCCAATCAGTTCAAGCCCGGTGATGTAACTGTAATCAGCGTTGATATAGCTGATGACAATCTCTTCCTTACCGGTGAACGGGTTGATGTCTTCTACCTGGTTACGCGTGATCAGGTTTGTGGTATGCTTGTAATAAGTACTTGCAATGAAGCTGTTGCCCGAACCATATTTTTTCTGGTAAGAGAATTCCAGTGATGCCGTGAACTCCGGCTTCAGGTCAGGGTTACCTCGTGTGAGGTTAAGCGTGTCTGAATAATCGGTGTAAGGGAAAAGCTGGAAGAAATTCGGCCTGTTGATCCTTCTTGTGATGTTGAAGGCAAGCTCATCATTGTCATTCAGCTGGTAGGTAAGGAACGCGCTCGGGAAGAAACTGATCGGGAAGCTGTTCCCGTAGTTCATCATGGTATCCTTGCTTTCAGGTGGTGCAGTTGTGGTCAGCATTTCACCCTTATACTCCGAACTTTCGGCTCTTAAACCAAGCTGGTAACCAAGCTTGCTCACTTTGCCGGTGTAAGTCAGGTAACCTGCATAAACACGTTCCGTGTAATCGAATTGTGAAGACAGTTCAGGCACATACATGATCTGGCCGTTATTACCGATCACACTGATATCGTTTACGCTTTCCTGTTTGCGCGTGATCAGGCGCAGCCCGGTTTCGAATTTTGAAGTCTCGGTGAGCGGGTTTACAAAATCTGTCTGGAAAGTAAGGTTGCTGTTGTTGCCGTTTCCGGTATTCAGCTGGCCGTACCTGCGGGTGATGTTTCCGTTTGGTCCGTCCAGTACGTTGTTCGCAATATTGGTCAGGTTATCGTTCTTGCTTTTATTGAAGTTGAGGTCTGCAGTAAGTTCGCGGCCCGGTTTGGTGAAGAGGCGCTTATAATAAACAGACGAACCCATGTTGCGGAACTCACGATCGCCATCTGAAAGCCTGTCGCTGTAATAAGATTTAGTGCCGGTGTTGAACAGGCTGTCTGTACGGATATCGCTCTTGTTGTCGAACTCGAACTTTCCGCGGACGAGGTTAACAGCGAAGCCGAGGGTGTTCCGGTTGTTCATGAAATAGTCCATGCCTGCACGGCCGAACATAAAGCTGCCTTCGTTCTCACTGCGGTCATCCTGGTTGAGGTGCGTGTAGGGATCTTTAATAAAGGTGGTACGACTTGTATTACCATCCATGATCGATTTGCGGGTGCGGTAGTTGGCGCTCGCAAACACGTTCACTTTGCCTTGTTTCAAATTGATATCTGCACCGGCATTTGGTTTTAAGCGGCTGTCAATGCCCGCACGGATGCTGCCGTTGTAACCTGCCTTGCGGTTCTTTTTCAGCACGATGTTCAGGATTCCAGCGGTTCCGCCCGATGCATCAAATTTTGCTGAAGGGTTGGTGATCAGTTCAACGCTTTCGATGGCGTCGGCAGGGATCTGGTCGAGGGTAAGCGTAGTAGGCCTGCCATCCACGAAGATCTGCGGGGCACTGTTACGGAGGGAAACATTCCCGTCGATATCAACCGAAACGGAAGGGATGTTACGCATCACGTCTTCAGCTGTACCGCCGGCAGAAACGAGGTTCTTGTCCACGTTGTATACTTTCCTGTCAATTCCCATCGACATCAGTGGTTTGGATGCGGTTACAGTAACGTTCTCGAGCAGTTTCGGATCTGCTTCGAGTTTGATATTACCGAGGTCTTTGTCCATCGCACTCATGGCGCGCTGCATATCGCCGCCAGGTTTGAATTCGAATCCAACTTTCTGTTCAATAGTTTTGAACCCGATAGCGGTTACTTTCAGCCGGAAGCTTGCTGCGATTGGCAGTCCTTCAAAACTGAATTCCCCTCTTTTATCTGTAAGCATACCAGCGATGATGGTATCCTTTCTTTTCTTGCTGAGTGTGTCGAATTTGCTTTGGATAAGTTGTACGGAAGCGGCGTCGAGGCCTTTGTTACTGCCCGATGTGCCATCGATGATCCGGCCATAAAAGCGGCCGATATTCATTCCCCCGCCGGCGCCACGTTGTGCGCCCTGGGGCATTCCGCCCGGAACCTGGGCACTGAGGGTTGTACAGGCCAGGAGGGTAAGGATAAAAAAGATCTGTTTAATCATTATTACGGTTTTCTCTGAGTGCGGCGAAGTTCTGCATTTGTTCATGACAGTTACCCGACAAATTGATGAATGGTAAGGGGATGTATATATACAGTGCGATTGTGTCGATAAGTCAATGAGTGAATGAGTCAATAAGTGAATAGGCGACCTGCGACCCTGGGGCGGTCTGCGAATAGGGGAGCCGGTGATACGGCGTCCTTGCTGATACGGCTATGGGCCGGCGAATAAAGCAATGGGCGAACAAAGCAATTAGTGAATTTGGTGGGTGGCGAAAATAGTACCCGGTTCACAAGTCAACTGCTTAAAAAAGATTGAAGAGCAACCGGAAAGGATTACTTATTAACTGGTCGCCAGTGTGATTGCAACTTGTATCAGTCCGATGATGAATCCTAACACGCCTCCGATCACTTCTACAAACACGAACTCCTTCGACATGATCTGGTGCAGGATCTTTTCCAGTTTGTCGCTGGAGAACCTGCTCACTTTTTCCACTACGATATGTTCCAGGTCGAGCTGGTCGCGCAGCCCGGTGGCATATTTTTCCATCATCATAGGGAAGAGTGTACGCAGTTCTTCCATAAAGATTCCTTTCAGCTGGGTGATCGTCTTTTCGCCAATGAACATGCTCACCATTGGCATCGCTTCCTTTAGTTTCACTTTAAGGAAATTGTCAATATGGTCTTCGACGAAGGGGATCATCTGGTCTATGTTCTTCGGGTCGGTGATCTTATGGGAGATATCGTCAAACGAAACCAGTTCTTCACTTACGAGGCGGCCCAGTTTTTCAGCAAATACTTTCTGGCGTTTGGGGAAGATGCCCTGGAATGTAATGCCGAGGATCTTTTTAGGCTCGCGGGGGTGGAAGAGCATTTTGATTGCGATCCAGTTGGTGAACCATCCGATGAATGCGGAGATCAGTGGTATCAGGAAAAGCCAGTAGTTCATAGAGATAAAAATTAAAAACCCCCACCGCAGTGGGGGCCTTTCAGGGAGATTGAGGGGCTTCGAACCCCCGACCCTCAGAACCACAATCTGATGCTCTAACCAGCTGAGCTACAACCTCCGTTTCCACTTCAAAAATAATTGTTTCAGAAGGGGTGGCAAAAATAAGTAAAAAAATGAATCACTGCTCAGGCTGTAAAAAAAAATCTGTATTTCCGTTCATCACAATCACATGTTAATTGCCCCGGCCTGCAACAAGGCTGGTCATTTAATCGTTATTTTTGGTACAATGCAAAAACTGGTTGACTTTATGTTTAGTAAAAGAAGCTTACCCGTGCTGGTGATCGTGTTGTGCTGTGCCCTTTTCATTGGGTTTAGTTCGAGTGGAACAGACAGATCGGCGCCTCCGGGAAAATATGAGAAGATCCTGCATAATATTGGTGATATCCTCCAGCAGGTCCACTATAGTCCAAAAAAAGTGGATGATGCATTTTCAAAGGAGATCTTCGCTAAATACCTGCCGGCTATCGATGGGGAGAAAAATATCTTTCTCCAGTCTGACCTGGCTTCCCTGAAAAAGTATGAAACAAAGCTCGATGACGAGATCAATGGCGGAAATGTGGAGTTTGTGCCGGCAGTGTCTGTGATCTTCAAGAGCAGGGTGCTTGAAGTTGAGCAGCTGGCAAAAGAGATCCTGAGCAAGCCTTTTGAATTCAATACGGACGAGTCCGTTACCATGGACGCTGAAAAGCTTGACTTCCCCAAAAATGAGGCTGAAAGAAAAGACCGCTGGCGGAAGCGCCTGAAATACCTGGTGCTGGAAAGATATTCCGATGCATTGGAAACACAGGAGAAGTCAAAGGGCAAGGCAGGTTTTGTAGCGAAGTCCAACCAGGAACTGGAGCAGGAAGCCCGCGATAAAGTAACTAAGATCACGAACAGGATGTTCGACCGGCTGAAACTGAAATACAGCGACGACGACAGGTTCAACCAGTATGTGAACGTCGTGACCAATACAATGGACCCCCACACCACTTTCTTCCCGCCGGTTGATAAACGCTATTTCGATGAGCAGATGAGTGGCCGTTTCTTCGGGATCGGTGCTTCACTGCGCGAAGAAGAAGGCAATATTAAAATTGCTTCCCTGCTGACCGGAAGTCCAGCCTGGAAAACAGGTGAACTGACTGTTGGTGACGTGGTACTGAAAGTTGCCCAGGGCAACGAGGAGGCTGTTGACCTCACTGGTTTTGCCGTGGAAGATGCGGTGAAACTGATCAGGGGTAAAAAAGGAACCGAAGTGAAGCTTACTCTTCGCAAGACGGACGGAAGCGTAAAAGTGGTTTCAATTATCCGTGATGAAATTGTGCAGGACGAGACCTTTGCCCGCAGCGCAATTGTAGCGAATGGCAAGAGCAAGGTTGGTTATATATTCCTTCCAGAATTTTATGCTGACTTCGATAACCCGCGTGGAAACCGTTGCGCGGTTGACGTGGCAAAAGAAATTATTAAGCTGAAAGAACAGAAGGTTGATGGCATCATCATGGACCTGCGCAGCAATGGAGGTGGTTCCCTGTATGATGTGGTGCAGATGGCTGGTCTCTTTATCGAAGAGGGACCGATCGTGCAGGTGAAAGACCGCGATGGTAAACCAAGTGTTCTGAAAGATCGCGATAAGAGCGTATTATATGATGGTCCGCTTGCAGTTATGGTTAATGAATTCAGTGCTTCTGCGTCTGAAATCTTTGCGGCTGCAATCCAGGATTACAAACGTGGTGTGGTGCTTGGCAGTACATCTACTTACGGTAAGGGTACTGTTCAACGCAATATCGGCCTCGATAAAGAAACCGGTATGTTCTCATCCAACAGTGAACTGGGAACCATCAAACTTACGCTGCAGAAATTCTACCGGATCAATGGTGGATCAACACAGCTGAAAGGGGTGAGTTCCGACATCGTGATTCCTGACGTACTGGAGAAATCCAAAGTGCGCGAGAAAGATGATCCGGATGCATTGCCATGGGATGAAGTATCAAGATCTCCTTATACAACCTGGAAGGCTCCGTACGACCTCGCGATGGTGAGCCGCAACAGCCAGACCCGGGTTAACAATAATCCTGCTTTCAACCTGATCAAAACGAATACGGATTGGCTGGCAGAGCAGAATGATAAAGTGTATTCTCTGAACCTCGCAAAATTCCGTGAGAATAAAAAGAAGATCAGCTCAACTGTGAAGCAGATCGAAACCCTGTACAAACTTTCCCGCGAACTTGATGTGGAAAGTGTACCAGGCGATGAAGACCGTTTCGCTTCAGATACCGACAAGCTCGAGCGTTACAAGGCGTGGAAGAAAAACCTGCGTAACGATATTTATCTCGATGAAGCGATCAATGCTGTGAACGACATGGTGTACCAGAAGAACCTGGCGCAGAGCGGAAAGCAGCAGCCCAGCAGCCTGAAGGTGAAAGGTGACGACTAAACGAGTTCTATAGACCAGGATCATGACCTGAACAAAAAAGCAACCTTACGGGGTTGCTTTTTTATTTGAATTATTTCTTCGACAGGTAACGTTCCTTTAAGATGTTCATATGATGTTGTACATGGCCTGCCATGATATAACAAAGTGCGGCTACGCTTACCGGGTGATTACTTGCAGTACCTGTTGAGTTGAGTTGTTCGATGTTGAAATCATCAATCATCAGTTCATTGCTTTTGCGCAGTTGCCTGAATTCGCGGATCATGTCTTTCCAGCCGCGGGCTGAGACATCAGTTCTTTCGGCCCAGGTGTTCTCATCAAAACCGGCAAGATGAGTTTCATCATAGCGGGCAATCCGGAGTGCGCGATATGAAAAAACGCGCTCTGCGTCGATGATGTGCTGGACCAGTTGCTTGATCGTCCATTTCCCATCAGCGTACGCATAGTCAATCTTTGAAGCAGGGATGTCGTCGAGCAGCTGGAGGAAGTCCTGGGTGTTTTTTTTGATTGCTTTCCTTACGGATTTGTCCTGCACCAGGCTTACATAATGCTTATAGAAATCTCCATAGACGAGGTTGTATGGCTGCTTCATAACGATAAATTATTTCAAGTGAAATTAGTAAAATTTAATTGCTGCATTATATTTGGCGTCTAAACCCTATCTATGATAACTCGTGTACTCTCTGCTACATCAGTGCTGCTCTTTTTTATTTCCTGCTCAAAAGACCCGGTAAACGTTCCCATTAATCCAGTTGGTGAAACTCCGGGATTGCTGATGACTAAACGAATTTTCCAGACTACACTTGCTGACGGCCAGAAGATCATTGATTCATTTGGTTACGTGTATAACGACAAAAGACAGCTCACCCGTGTTACCTATCTCAACCTGGGCACCTATTTTCAACTTGAATACAAAGGTGACCTGGTCAACAAAGCCACCAGTTTCAGGAGTAATGGTGTGAAAATATCAACCCAGGTAAATGTAATGATATGGGAAGCAGATGGAAGTACGATCAGGTGGGACCAATCCACTGAAGCAACAAACGGAGGAATTGACACAGCATATGTGTACTTCAATTTTGAAGGCCAGCAATTGCGATCAATACGCAAGTATTTACATGACCAGGTTGACGATCAACCGTACGAAGAACTGGTCCAGTATACTTATGACGCCCAGGGTGGCCTTGCATATCTCGACCACCAGGTCAACGGAAAGGTAAAGCGGCATTCGGTTGAAAAGAACGATGGAAGAAAAAATCCTTACCGCCTGATGACACCTGCATCACTGATGTACCTTACTGGCAACAGCTTGTACACAACCACGCTTACCAGCCCCTTGTATTTAGCCGGAATAAATAACCCCCTTCAGACAGCTGCGGATGGACGAACAGAAACCTACGGTTATTCCTATAACACCCAGGGATATCCGCTTGCCATGACAATCGGAACCGGTTACCAGGTCTCTTATGAATACACTGAAGAGTAACAAAAAAAAATTACCCGTCGGGTGCCACCCGTCGGGTAAAATATGTTGAAAAAACGGAATTTCTTTGAAGTGAGGATTATCCTCGTGAGCCCTGCTTCAGCTTGGACTTGGGTGCCTTCTTCTTTGAAGGAGCCGTGCCCTTAATGGTTTCGGCGAGTTTCGCTGCCTCGTAGGCATTCAGGAAACCACCTGACTTGCTGATCTCAGACAGGAATACCATGTCTTCGGAACCGGGTTTTTTCACCTTTTCTGCAGGAGGGGTAGCTGATTTTTCAATCACCATTTTCACTTCCTGAGGTGTGAGGGTAGGATAGTAGCTTAACAGGAATGCTGCTACTCCTGCTACAACCGGGCTTGCCATACTGGTTCCCTGCTGGTTACCATAAGTGTTCCCGCCAGGAATTGTTGAATAGATCTTCGTGCCCGGAGCAAATACATCTACTTCGTTCTTACCGTAGTTGGAGAACGATGCTGTATAGCTGCTGAAACCAGGCTCGGAAAGCGGATCGCTGCTGGCGCCAACTGTGATCCAGTTGCTGGCTTTCTCCTTCACGGCGCGGAGGTTCGCGTTGGGGAAGTTGTCCACTTCATCCACGTTGGCTCCATCGTTTCCTGCAGCATGTACCAGCAATACGCCTTTTGATTCGGCATATTTAACGGCTTCATCAACCCATTTCTTTTCAGGAGAGAAGCTCTTACCAAAGCTCATGTTCACCACCTTTGCGCCATTGTCAACCGCATAACGGATAGCAAGGGCCACATCTTTATCATGCTCATCGCCATCAGGAACGGCCCTGATCATCATGATGCGTACATTGTCGGCAACACCATCCATACCCAGGTCATTGCCGCGCTTTGCTGCAATGATACCGGAAACGTGTGTTCCATGGTAGGGAGTGCCCGCCATTACATCATTATTACCGTAGAAGCGATCGTTCAAATCGTAGTAGTTATCTTTTACAATTTCACCGCGGTAGTCCTTTGGAGCTTTTTCTGCAGCTTCCTTCTTTCTTTCTTCACCGCTAACATAATCCTCAAATCCTTCCAGGAATTCCTTGTTGCTGGTTTCCATCATATTGAAGGCCTTGAAGATATACAGCATACCGGCCTTTGATTTCTGAGCTTCGGATGTGCTGGGAACCCAGGTTTCGAGGTCTTTCCCGGTGTAGGTGTCTTTTCCCATCGCCTTGGTCAGGATGCTGTCATTATTCTGGCTGCTTTCGAGTGCACGTTTCAGGAACAGGAGGTCAGCGCCACCGCCGCCGGCATCACCTTCCACTCTTTCTTTAGCCTTTTTCCACATTTCGTATTCATCCTTCTCTTCGCCCTGCAGTTTGGAAGCATCGAAGCCCGGAGCAGAATACTTTTCCTTCAGCCTGTGATACACACGGGCACCTTCGTAGCTGTCCTGCTTCACATTCGTACCATCTTTCCCGCCAAGGAAGTTCCATCCATGGATATCATCCACGTAGCCGTTCTTGTCATCGTCAATGCCGTTACCGGGAATTTCTTTCGGGTTAACCCACAAAATCGGTTTCAGGTCTTCATGAAGGGTATCAATTCCGGAGTCAATCACCGCAACCACTACGGTTTTGGACGTTTTACCTTTAACAAATTCATAGGCTTTGTCCATGCTGATCCCGTAAAATCCATCTGTGGTCTTGTCTGAAAGATGCCATCCTTTGGGGAGTTCCTTTTTCAAAGGTGCGGTTGTACCTTGTCCGCTTGCCGGGTTGAAACTGAGAGTAGCCATAACAAGTCCGGCAGACAGGAAGAGAAAATGCTTCATGCAGTGCGAGTTTAATTAATACAAATAGACGCCAATTCGGGTCATGTGGTTTACCGTTCCCGTAATTTTAGCATCTTGTATGCCATTCACGAGAAGATCGATTATAATTTTCTTAAATATCAAATTTAATGCCCTGGGCCAGTGGTAACTTGTGCGTGTAGTTAATTGTGTTGGTCTGCCGGCGCATATACGCTTTCCAGGCGTCGCTGCCACTTTCGCGGCCACCGCCCGTTTCCTTTTCACCGCCGAACGCGCCACCGATCTCTGCGCCGCTTGTGCCAATATTAACATTTGCAATGCCGCAATCACTACCTGCCTGCGACAGGAATTGTTCTGCCTCGCGCAGGTTTAGGGTCATAATGGCGGATGAGAGTCCCTGTGGCACATCATTCTGAAACGAAATTGCTTCGTCGATATTGCTGTACCTGATCAGGTAAAGGATGGGAGCGAAGGTTTCGTGCTGAACTATGGCGAAGTGGTTTTTCACCTCGGCGATGCAGGGCTTTACATAACAGCCGCTTTCGTAGCCGTCGCCCTCGAGTACACCGCCTTCAACGATGAAATTGCCGCCTTCCTGTTTGCACTTTTCGATGGATTCCTGGTATTGGCGGACTGCATCCCGGTCAATGAGCGGTCCCACGTGGTTGTGCTGGTCGAGCGGATCGCCTATCCGAAGCTGGTTGTATGCATTTACCAGTTTATCGCGGAAAGCATCATATACCGAGTCGTGAATGATCAGGCGGCGGGTTGATGTGCATCTTTGTCCTGCCGTACCCACAGCCCCAAATACTGCACCTATTAATGCCATATCAAGATCGGCTTCACTTGAAATTATAATTGCATTATTGCCGCCGAGTTCGAGTATGCTTTTCCCTAGTCTTGCACCCACTGCGGCACCCACTGCCTTGCCCATGCGTGTTGAGCCGGTTGCAGAGATCAGTGGAATGCGGGTATCGCTTGCCAGCCATTCGCCAAGTTCACGACCACCGTTTACGATCGTGCTCACGCCTTCCGGAACCAGGTTCCTGGTGAAGACTTCATTCACAATATTCTGGCAGGCTATTGAACAGAGGGGAACTTTTTCGGAGGGTTTCCAGATGCAGACATCACCGCAGACCCAGGCCAGCATGGAATTCCAGGCCCATACCGCAACAGGGAAGTTGAAGGCGGAAATAACGCCAACTATGCCCAGTGGGTGCCACTGTTCATACATCCGGTGGCCGGGCCTTTCGCTGTGCATGGATAGTCCGTATAACTGGCGGGAAAGACCAACCGCGAAGTCGCAGATATCGATCATTTCCTGCACCTCGCCAAGGCCTTCCTGGAGGCTCTTGCCCATTTCGTAGGAAACAAGCTGGCCAAGTGCTGACTTCTTTGCCCGCAGAGCTTCACCGATCTGCCGAACGATCTCCCCACGTTTTGGAGCCGGCCAGGTGCGCCATTCAATAAAGGCGGCTGCGGCGCTTTGAATCACTTCTTCATAACCGGCCTTATCTGTTTCGACCACCGATCCGATCAGGTTGCCATCAACAGGAGAATAAGAGTTGATTACAGATCCGGTGGTATTGATCCAGTTGGACCCGGTAGAAGTGCCCAGGTTTTTATCAGCAATACCTAATTCTTTCAGGAATTCCATGACAAGCTATTTTTTAGCGGCCAAAGGTAAGGAATAGTATTGTGGTTGGACTGCGGTATTGTGGCAGCAGTGAATGAGTGTCCCCGCACTTAATATTGCTCCTGGTCATTGGGGAAATCCACTGAACGTACGTCTTTAACATATTGCTGTACGGCCTGGGTTATCTGCTCATGCAGGTTCAGGTACTTGCGGAGGAAACGGGGATTGAATTCATTATTGATCCCCAGCATGTCATGCATCACGAGCACCTGTCCATCGCAGAAATGACCCGCACCAATTCCAATGGTAGGAATATGCAGGCTTTCAGAAACGACCTTGGCCAGCTGCGCCGGGATCTTTTCCAGCACGATTGCAAAACAACCCGCTTCCTGCAGTGCAAGGGCATCACGCTTAAGCTTTTCTGCTTCTGCTTCTTCCTTTGCCCTTACCGTATAGGTGCCGAATTTATAAATGGATTGCGGGGTCAGTCCGAGGTGGCCCATTACAGGAATGCCAGCATTCACGATCCTGCGGATGCTGTCGGCAACTTCTTCACCACCTTCAAGTTTGATGCTGTGACCACCAGTCTCCTTCATCATGCGGATAGCAGAAGCCAGCGCGATATCGGAGTTCGACTGGTATGCACCAAACGGCAGGTCAACAACCACGAGGCAACGGTCAATACCCCTCACGACACACTGGGCATGATAGATCATCTGGTCGAGGGTAATGGGGACAGTCGTCTCATGCCCGGCCATAACATTACTTGCCGAGTCTCCCACCAGGATAACATCAATGCCCGCCGCATCAAAGATGCGAGCGAATGAATAATCGTATGCAGTGATCATGGAGATCTTTTCACCGGCCGCCTTCATTTTGAGAAGGGTGTTGGTGGTGACCTTTTTTACTTCGTGATGAACAGACATTGTGAGTTTTTGAGAGTGGAAAATTATTGCGATTGCCGGACTTTTTCATAAAGAATATGGATAAGTCCGTCAGCGAGCCCGATCTTGGGTACATAGATCTCGCGGGCATCGGCCCATCGCATAACGTTAACGTATATACTAAGCGCCGGCACAATTACGTCGGCGCGGTCTTCGCGAAGGTTGTACAGCCGCATCCTGTCTTCAACAGAAAAGCTGCTCAATTCCTTATGATAGTCTTTCAGCAGTTCCAGCGGCAGTGGCTTGCCATCTTTTTTCTTTGAAAGAGAAAACACCTTGTTGATATTCCCGCCTGAACCGATGCAGGTGATCTCTTTGAAACCTTTGGTCTGCATGCGGATATAATCCTTCATCTTATCCCACAATTCATCAGGAACCTGGTTCTTCAACAGGCGGATGGTGCCGATATTAAATGATTCCTTAAAGATGAGTTTGTTATCGCTGAAAAAAGTGAGCTCTGTACTGCCACCGCCCACATCAATGTAGAGGTAGGAGTGATCCGTATCCATGTTTTCGGCGATATGATTCTCATAAATGAACGATGCTTCTTCGTCGCCGCTGATCACTTTTATTTCAATACCCGTTTCTTTCAACACGCGATCGATGATGCGGTTTGAATTTTTTGCATCACGCATCGCCGAAGTGGCACATGCAATGTAATGCTTCACTCCATACACATCGATCAATGCGCGGTATGCCTTAATTGTTTTGAGAATATGGTCTTCCTTTTCCGGGGAAATGGACTGGGTTTCAAAAACGTCAAAACCAAGCCTGAGGGGCACTCTTACCAGGTTAAGCTTATTGAACCGGTTTCCGCCGGTTCCATCCTGCACCACATCTGTAATGAGCAGGCGGGCGGCATTACTGCCTATGTCGATTGCTGCGAGTCTCAAAGTGTTTCTTCAATTTTTAACGCCTCGGCTGTGGGGGCCATCGGGGTTGCCGGTGTTTCTTCAAAAACAATGGCTTTACTTTTCTTCGACAGGAGATAACTGTACAATTCGAGCTGTGACCTGACCTTCTTTCCATCCGTTCGCACATATTGATTGCTCAGTGCATTGTCCAGCACCCTTGCCTTTACATTATCGTTCAGCTGGATAGCCATCATATTCTTCAACACTTTGCGGATACTTTCATCAAACACAGGGCATGTTACCTCAACGCGGTGATCCAGGTTTCTTACCATCCAGTCGGCCGAAGATATATAAACTTTTTCTTTGCCGCCGTTGTGGAATGCAAACACCCGCGCATGCTCCAGGTATTCATCGATGATACTGATGGCCTTGATTGGCTTGCGGAATTTTTTACCCTCTGCATACATACAGAAGATGCCACGGACAATCAGGCTTACGGGAACGCCTGCCCGTGCGGCTTCGGTGAGTTTATCAATCAGGATTTCATCCGAAAGTGAATTCATTTTCAGGATGATCCCCGAAGGTTTTTTCTTTTTTGCTGCCCTGATCTCCTGGCCGATAAGTTTCAGCAATTCACGCCTTAGTGTCCCAGGGCATGGCAATAAGGTCTTGCAACCTTTCAGGATGTCGGGATGTGTCTTATGTTTTTCGATGTACAGGAAGACGCGGTTGATATCTGCCATGATGCCACGGTGCGATGTAAGCAGGCAGTGATCGCCATAGATCTTTGAAGTGGACTCATTTAGGTTGCCGGTGCTTACAAATCCATATTGGATGGTCCGGTTCTGGATCCGTTTGCGGATGATACAGAGCTTGGCATGGATCTTCATATTCGGAATGCCCAGCAGCACTTTCACGCCTTCTTCTTCAAGCCTTTCTTTCCATTCCATATTGGCTTCTTCTTCGAAGCGTGCACGTAGTTCCAGCATCACCGTAACCATTTTGCCGTTACGAACGGCATTGATGAGTGCGTTCACGATCTTGCTGTTTGAGGCAAGCCGGTACGCGGTTATTTTGATGGAAACGACGTCCGGGTCAATGGCAGCTTCCCGCAGCAGTTCGATCACCGGGTTAAAGGAATGATAGGGGAAACTGAGCATGACGTCATTATGCAGGATCGCATCCGTGACCCGTTGTGTACCCGTGAGCAGTGGATGCAGGAAGGGCTTCCTGCGCTGCGACCTTTTGGGAAATACGTCCGGAAAATCCATAAAATGACGGAAATTATGGATCCGTCCACCCGGAATGAGGTTATCCTTCCGGGCCAGGTTCATTCTTCGCATCAGGAATTCCAGCAGGCCTGAGTCCATCTCCTTATCGTACACGAAACGCACCGGCTTGCCCTTGCGGCGGTTCCGCACACCTTTTTCGATCTTCTGGATCAGCGAAGTGGAAATGTCATTGTCGATATCGATCTCAGCGTCCTTGGTGACTTTAAACACCCAGGAATCGTATTTATCATACCCGAAATAGGAGAAGATGGCGGGAATGTTGAAGCGGATGATGTCCTCCAGCAGGATTATATGATTTTCGCCTGCTGGTGCCGGTAATTGTACGAACCTGCCCAGTGCTTTCGACGGCACTTCGATCAGGGCGTATTTCTGCTCAAATGCGGTATTCTGGCGGGTCATGACTACGCCCAGGTAAATGGATTTATCGCGCAGGTAGGGGAGCTGGGGGATCTGCTCGATCATCAGGGGAATGGTGTTGACCCTCACTTCCTCCTCGAAATACTGCTTCACGAACACTTTCTGTTCGCGGTTCAGTTGTTTTTCGGTGACCAGGAAGATCTTCTCCTTTTCCATTTCGAGCCGGATATTCTCCCAGATATGGTTGAATTCGCTCTGCTGCCGGAGTACCAGGATCATGATCTCTTCAAGGATCTTGTCGGGCGACTGCTCCAGGTGCATGTTCAGTTTCACTTTCTTACCCCCGAATTCGATCATGCGCCGCAGGGTTGCTACCCGGACCCGGAAGAATTCGTCCAGGTTATTCGAAAATATGCCTAAGAACCGGATCCTTTCCCGTAGTGGCACAGTGGCGTCGGCCGCCTCCTGCAGCACCCGGGCGTTGAATGATAACCAGCTGATGTCGCGGGGGATGAGCTTTCTCTTATTGTCCATTCCTATCTGCCTTTGGCCCTCAAATTAGGCAAATGTCTGCGCGCCCCCGAATTCAAAATTGAAAATAATAGTTTAAAAAGGGCGGATTGTGATCAGCCGGGGTGGGCCGGGTCGTCCCAATGGCCTATTTTTGCACCCGGCCGGGTAAACGGACGGACCGCGCCGAGAATATTTTTGAATTTTGAATTTTTCCTTTTGATTTTTCCCTACCTTTGCCGTCCTAAATTTTGACAGTCATGGCTAGAGTATGTCAGGTTACGGGTAAAACGCCGATCACTGGTCACCGCGTATCTCACTCGAATATCAAGACAAAGCGCAGGTTCCTTCCGAATCTGCTGACAAAGAAGTTCTATTTGGCAGAAGAAGACAAGTGGATAACACTGAAACTTTCTGCTGAGGGACTGCGGACCATTAACAAGAATGGTTTGTATTCAGTAGTAAAGGACCTGAGAGCAAAAGGAGCTAAAATCTAATTTACCCTTCGTTCCGGACTCCGGAATAAATTATAAAATTGATTAACAATGGCAAAGAAAGGTAACAGAGTTCAGGTGATTATGGAGTGTACCGAGCACAAAACCAGCGGTAAGCCGGGAACAAGCCGTTATATCACTACCAAGAACAAAAAGAACACTCCGGAGCGCCTGGAGTTGAAAAAGTTCAACCCGATCCTGAAGAAGGTGACTGTTCACAAAGAAATCAAGTAAGGCGTATAACCTGATTTACTCATCAACTAATTCATTATACAATGGCAAAAGCAGCAAAAACGGCGATCAAGACCAAAGACCAGAAGGCAGCAGCAGAAGCTAAGAACTGGACAAAAGTGATCAAGGCTGTACGCAGTCCGAAGTCCGGTGCCTACACTTTCAAAGAGGCTATCGTACACAAGGACAAGATCAAGGATTTTCTGGCTGAAAAATAATTATAGGTTTCAGTAAGTACTAGTATGAGCTGTTCTGTATTCAACGGGACAGCTTTTTCTGTTTTCTGTATTCGTAAATCTCAAATTGATTGGACTATGGGATTGTTTGATAAACTGTTTGGCAAAAAAGAAAAGGAATCGCTTGACCAGGGATTGCAGAAGACCAAGGATAGTTTTCTGTCCAAGATCACAAAAGCTGTAGCGGGAAAAAGCACGGTTGATGAAGAAGTACTCGACAATCTCGAAGAAGCGCTGGTGAGCGCGGATGTAGGGATCGATACGACAGTGCAGATCATCGACCGCATTGAAAGTCGCGTGGCGCGTGATAAATACCTCAATACTTCCGAACTGAACCGCATTCTGCAGGAAGAGATCCGCGGAGTACTGGTTGATGCACCACAGGGTAATTCATATTCCTTCCAGTCTGAACTTCCTTCAAAGCCTTATGTGATCCTGGTTGTTGGTGTTAACGGTGTGGGCAAAACGACAACAATCGGGAAGCTGGCACATAATTTCAAGATGGCCGGCAAGTCAGTACTGCTCGGCGCCGCCGATACTTTCCGTGCCGCAGCGGTAGACCAGCTTACGATCTGGAGCGACAGGGTAGGTGTTCCCATTGTAAAGCAGGATATGGGCTCTGATCCCGCAGCCGTTGCTTTCGATACCGTTCAAAGCGGTGTTTCCAGGGGCGCCGATGTGATCATCATCGATACAGCCGGGCGTTTACACAACAAGGCTCACCTGATGGATGAGCTCGGCAAGATCCGCCGGGTCGTGCAGAAGGTTATTCCTGCCGCGCCTCATGAAGTTCTGCTCGTGCTCGATGGCTCTACCGGCCAGAACGCCCTGGAGCAGGCGAAACATTTTACCGCCACTACCGACGTGAGTGCGCTTGCCATCACCAAGCTCGACGGCACCGCCAAAGGTGGTGTGGTGCTTGCCATTGCCAACCAGTTCAAGATCCCCGTGAAGTTCATTGGTGTGGGCGAAAAGATGGAAGACCTCCTCATCTTCGACAAAAACGAATTCGTCGACAGCCTCTTCAACCTCGAAAAATAACCGTTTTTTCACCCAGCTTCACCCGACGGGTGGGACCCGACGGGTGAATGCCGACGGGTGGTACCCGACGGGTGAAAGTTACTCAGAAAGTGAACCTTACGGCCACTCCGCCCCACAAATCCATATAGGGGTGGTCAACGAATTCTACATACGGCTGCAGGTCAAGGCTCATGTTGATAGGAGCGCCCTTGAACTTGTAGTCAAGACCCACGACGCCATCAAGTCCAAATGAACCACGTCCCTCCTCAAAATGATCGTCTTCATCATGGTCGTGGTTTCCATTATGGTGGTGACGATGCCAATTCTCATTATACACCCCCGCATGGAAACCCGGGCCGGCATACCATTTCAGTCCTGGTGCACCACTGAAATCTCCGTGAAACTCGTATAGCCCGGTAAAGCGGAATCCGTGGTCCCAGAAGTACCCGAGTCCTTCCAAAGCCCGGTTATCTTTTATAAAGTGCTTCACGGTAACGGCGCCAGGCCAGAACTTCACACCGAGGGCAGTTTTGTAACTGCTTCCCATTGACTGTGCATTTGTTCCCTGCGCAAATCCCATCGCTGCTATAATGGCCACGGCCATCATCCATCTTTTCATATCTGTACGTTTTGCCCCGGGGAATGCGAAAAACGGGCCAATTATAGTTGTCTTAACCATGCTTTATCCATGTATTATCCATGCTTTAAAATACCTGCGACAGAAGGGATAATACATGGTTAATACATGGTTAATACATGGATTAGCGTACATAAAATTGATAATCAGCACTTTGTATAAGTGCGCATTTTACACTTAAAATATATTGTGCTAATAACCAAGTAGTTAGGAAGCCAAACGCCGGGTGGGACTTCAAATTTTGCTTTTTACTTTGAATGCCCCTTGAACAATTTGCGTAATTTTGCACCTCATTTGAAAAGGCATGAAAGCAAGAACGCTGAAGAAGGACAAGGTCAACATCATTACCCTGGGTTGCAGTAAGAACATGGTGGATAGTGAGGTGCTCAGCGGACAGCTGAAGGCCAACGACATAGAAGTGGTTCACGAGAACGGTAAGCTGGATCATAATATCGTGGTGGTTAATACCTGCGGTTTTATCGATAAGGCAAAAGAGGAATCCGTAAACACCATCCTTGACCAGGTTGCCCTGAAGCAAAAGGGAAAACTGGACAAGGTATATGTAACAGGCTGTCTCAGCCATCGTTACCGCGACGATCTCGAAAAAGAGATCCCCGAAGTGGATGCCTGGTTTGGAACCATGGAACTTCCCCTCATCCTGAAAGAACTCGAAGCAGACTATAAAGCTGAATTACTTGGTGAGAGACTGCTCGCCACGCCTAAACATTATGCCTACCTGAAGATCTCCGAAGGTTGTAACCGTACCTGTTCATTTTGTGCCATTCCTTTGATGCGCGGTACACACGTGAGCCGCCCGATCGAAGAACTCGTAAAGGAAGCAGAAAGCCTCGTGAAGAAGGGTGTGAAGGAAGTAATGCTCATTGCACAGGAGTTAACTTATTACGGTCTCGATCTCTATAAGAAACGCCAGTTAGGCGAGCTGTTAAACAAGCTGGCTGATGTGGAAGGACTGGAATGGATTCGCCTGCATTATGCTTACCCGTCTAAATTCCCGATCGAATTACTGGACGTGATGCGCGACAGGAAGAACATCTGTAACTATCTCGATATGCCGCTGCAGCATGCTTCCAACAACATGCTGAAAGCAATGAAACGCCAGATCACGCGTGAAGAAATGGAAACGCTGATCGCGGACATCCGCGCGAAAGTGCCTGGCATCTGCCTGCGTACGACGCTGATCACCGGCTTTCCTGGCGAGACAAGGGAAGATGTGGAAGAACTGAAAGACTTCCTTCGCCGCATGCGCTTCGACCGTGTAGGGATCTTCACCTATTCACACGAAGAAAATACCTCGGCATACGACCTTGTTGATAATATTCCGGCAGAAGAAAAAGAAGCCCGCGCGCAGGAGATCATGGAAGTGCAGCAGGAGATCAGCCTCGAAAAGAACCAGGAGAAAGTTGGAAGGACTTTCCGCGTTCTCGTTGATAAAAAAGAAGCCGGCCGTTACCTTGGCCGCACTGAGTTCGACAGCGTTGAAGTGGATAACGAAGTAGTGATCAATACCAACAAAAAGCTTACACCAGGTGAGTTTGTTGATGTATTGATTACAAAAGCTTACGATTACGATCTCGAAGGAGAATTGGTATAAAAAACTGGTATAAATATGAAAGGCGTTCCTCCCCGGAACGCCTTTTTAATTTTGAATTTTTATTTTAACCCAGTTTCTTCAGGTCGAACGGAAGCTTCCTCACCCTCGTTCCCGTCAGGTCGAAAATCGCGTTGCACAAAGCCGGTGCGAACGGTGGCAAAGAAGGCTCACCAACACCACCAGGCTTTTCCTCGTTTTCCATGATGTGCACTTCGATCTCAGGAGTGTCGGAAATTCTCGGCATCCGGTATTGATGGAAGTTGGTTTCAACAGCCCTGCCAGCCTTGAAATTAGTGGCATGAACTGCAGCGGCTCCTAGTCCCATGATGATGCTGCCTTCCACCTGCTGGCGGATAATATCAGGGTTGACATACCAGCCGCAATCCATCACGGTGTAAACCTTATCGATCTTCACTCCACCTGAAGGGTTCTTCGACACTTTTACCACTTCCCCAACAATACTTGCGAAACACTCTGCGATTGCGAGACCCCAGCCTTCATTCTTACCACGCTTGCTCCAGCCGGAAACTTCATCAAGCTTGTTAAGTAATGCATGGTAACGTTCCTTGTCGCCGGGGATATGCATCTTGCGAAACTCGAGCGGGTCTTTCCCGGCTGCGATCGCGAGTTCATCCCAGAAACTTTCAAATGCAAACGCGTTGGTCGACGAATACACCGAGCGCCACCACATTACAGGGATGGCCGCTTCCGTTGGAATATCAGCAAAGCGGTAATGGGGTATCATATCGAAATAGGCTTCAGGGAAACCTTCGGTCGTACTGCGATTGTACTCACCCTTATCGGGAATGGGAGCCCACTGGTGATCCATATTCTGTGCGGCCATCTTGATCTGCATGGCATTGACCCTGCCATTGGCAATGCTGGCCTGGCAACCATATACGGCACCCGGGCGGAACGGTCCCTGCGTCATATCATCTTCGCGGGTCCACACAACCTGCACCGGCGCTTTAATAGCCTTCGAAATTGTCACAGCTTCGGTAGTGTAATCCGTAAACGCCTTGCGACCGAATCCACCACCAAGGAAGGTCATGTTTACGATCACCTTGTCGGCAGGGATTTTGAACCGGTCAGCCAGGTCAGTCTGGATCCAGTCCGGGCCCTGGATCGGTCCCCATACTTCGATCTTTTCGTCGGTATAATGTGCTGTACAATTCAATGGTTCCATTGCACTGTGTGACTCGTACGGCGTTTCATAAACCACTTCTACTTTCTTTTCCGCTTTGCCGATCACCCTTTCGCTGTCACCGAGTTGCCGTTGGGTAAGTCCGGGTTTTGCCAGGTCCTTCCGCATGCGGTCGTACAACTGTTCGGTATCCACCGGGTCGATGCCCGTCTCGTCCCATTCAACCTTCAAAAGCTTGCGTGCTTTTAAAGCGTTCCAGACATTATCTGCAATCACCGCAACGCCTTCCCGCGTACCTGCGAATACAGGCATCTGCACGCGGATCACATCCTTCACTCCCGCAGAGGCACGGGCAGCTTTATCGTCGACTGATTTGATTTTTCCATGGAAGGTCGGGCATCTTTCCACGACTGCGTAGACCAGTCCGGGGAGACGATGATCAATCCCAAACACCGCAGTGCCATTGAGCTTTGCGGGGGTATCGAGCCGCGGCAATGGCTTGCCGATGATCTTATAGTCCTTTCTTTCTTTCAGTTTAACGCCGGTCTGCGGCTTCAGCTTTGCAGCATTTTCCACCAGTTCACCATAGCCGAATTTCCTGCCTGTCGGGCGATGGATCACAAATCCTTTTTCTGCATAACATTCATCAAATGCTGTGTTCCATTTTGCAGCAGCAGCGATGACCAGCATCTGTCGGGCGGCAGCACCTGCACGCAGCATGTTCTTGAATCCGCCTCTCACCGTTGAGCTTCCGCCGGTGATCTGGCTGCCCCACTTGGTCTGGTGACCAGGTGCAAAAGCAACCTTCACTTTATCGAGCTCCACTTCGAGCTCTTCCGCAACGATCTGCGGAATGGCCTGGTAAGCACCCTGGCCCATTTCAGCACGGTGACTCATAATGGTTACCAGTCCATTTTTATCTATAGATACCCAGGCACTCAGTTCAACACCCTGTTCAATCGCATCCCCTGCTGTAAACAGCTCCGGGATGCCTTTGGCGGCTGCAGGCATAAAAAAGCCGACAGTCAGTGATGCGCCGGTAAGCCCGGACATGCGGATGAAATTCCTGCGGGAAAATTTATTAGGAGGGTTTTGCATAATCAATGATCATTTTTTCGAAGTGAAAGAAAAATCACGCGTAATTATTTAGCTGCAAGTTTAGCAGCTGTTTTAATGGCTTTGCGGATCCGGGGATAGGTACCGCAACGACAGATATGTCCCTGCATGGCCGTGTCAATCTGTTCATCAGTCGGCATTGGGTATTTTTTCAGCAATGCGGCTGCTGCCATCATCTGTCCGCTCTGGCAGTACCCGCACTGGGGAACCTGCTCGGTTAGCCATGCCTGTTGAACAGGATGCGTGAGGTCAGAAGACAATCCTTCCACAGTGGTAATGGGTTTTTTTCCAACGGCGCTCACCGGCATGCTGCAGGCGCGTACCGGGGTTCCGTCGAGGTGAACGGTACAGGCGCCGCACTGTGCGATCCCGCAGCCGTACTTGGTTCCGGTCAGCTGAACGATGTCACGGATGACCCAAAGCAGCGGCATGTCAGCGGTCGCTTCAACTGCATAATTTTTCCCGTTAATGTTGAGTTGATAGGAGGGCATACAAAACTGGTTGTTTAGGGGTAAAAGGTAATAAATGTTGCTGATAGGTCGTACTTTTAGTAGGATGAAAGAGATAAGGGATATACTAGCGGCATACGACGTTGCAAAAGCTGAGGGCCGTGATGCGGTTCTGGCTACTGTCGTGCACGTGGAAGGTTCATCATACCGCAAGCCCGGGGCAAGGATGCTGGTCACCGACGATGGCAGGTTAACAGGGGCGATAAGTGGTGGTTGTCTCGAAGGCGATGCCCTCCGCAAAGCCCTGATGGTACTTGCCGACGGCCGCTCCAGGCTGGTAACCTACGATACTTCCGATGAAGATGATTTCACACTGGGCGTACAACTCGGTTGCAACGGTGTGATCCATATCCTGATTGAACCGATCATCGCTAAGGATTCCAACAACCCGGTCATGCTGCTGCGGCGGCTGATCAGCAATCGCAGTTCAGCGGTACTGGTCACATTGTTTTCATTAAAAGATAAGGTCAACAACCAGGCGGGCACCTGCCTGCTTGCCGATAGCAGGGATAATTCCTGGGGTGCGATGCCGGCATCGCTTGAGCAGTATGTGCGGGCAGACATGGCCGTTGTGGCAAATGCCCGGCAGAGCATGATTAAGACCTATACCAGTGGCGAGATCGCTTACACTGCATTTGTGGAATGGCATCCGCCCGTGATTCACCTGGTAGTGGCAGGCGCAGGTAATGATGCATTTCCACTGGTTACATTATCGGAAATGCTGGGTTGGACAATTACGGTTACTGATGGACGTAATACCCATGCCAATACGACCAGGTTCAGCAGCGGATGCAATGTGGTGGTGTCAAAGCCGGAAGCATTGCTTCAGCAGATGTCGATTGATGAATATACAGTTGCCGTACTGATGTCACACAATTACAACTACGACCTGGCGATGTTGCGTTACCTGGTCAACTCGCCTGTCAGTTATATCGGGATGCTTGGCCCGCGGAAGAAATACGAGCGGATGAAAGAACAACTGGCTGAGGAAGGCCAGGCATTGACTCCGGAACAGGAAACAAAGATCTATGCACCTGTCGGACTGGATATCGGTGCGGAATCGCCGGAGGAAATTGCTGTTTCCGTGATCGCCGAGATCAGCGCCGTTTTCGCTTCCCGCAAAGGCGGCTACCTGCGTGAAATGGCTACACCGATCCATGACCGCGCCAGCCAGGAAGTAAGGCAGCAACATATTTCGCCAGACCAGAAGCCAGTACATCATGAGAAATGATCATACATATGCCGTGGTGGTGCTCGCTGCGGGGGCATCGCGAAGGATGGGACGACCCAAGCAGGGATTGATGTATCATGGTGAACCGCTGGTGAAACACGCTGTAAGTGCCGCTCTCGAAGTCAGTGACCGTGTATTGGTTGTAACCGGTGCAAACAAAGAAGTAACTGAAGAAGCTATTGCCGGAATGATGGTCACATTGGTTCACAATGAAGACTGGGAAACCGGGATGGCTTCATCCATATTTGCAGGCATCGAATACCTGGAAGCCGGTGAAGATTACGATGCCGGCGTAATCATTACAACCTGCGACCAACCGATGCTTACAGCTGACCACCTGCAGGCGCTTATAAATGAAATGGAAACGACAGGTGCCGGCATCGTTGCATCGGTATATTCACAAACAATGGCAACCCCAGCTATTTTCGACCGCAAATATTTTCATGAACTGAAAGGGCTGAAGGGTGACAGGGGCGCAAAGGAATTGTTCGTGCAACATGCTTCGGACACCCGCGGAATCGCATTTCCAGGTGGGGAAATCGACATGGACACGGAAACCGACTATGAAACACTTTTAAAAATGAAGAATGATCCAGGACAGGTATAACAGGATACACGATTACTTACGGATCTCACTGACCGATAACTGTAATCTTCGCTGCTTTTATTGCATGCCGGAGGAAGACTATGAATTTACACCTGCCTCTAAGCTGATGCAGGTAGATGAGATCCTTGCCATATCGGAGATCTTCGTTTCGATGGGCGTGAATAAGATCCGCCTCACCGGCGGTGAACCATTGGTAAGAAAAGATGCGAAAGCGATAATGGAAGGATTGTCGAAGCTGCCGGTAAAACTGACTATCACAACGAACGGTGTAAGGGCACATGAATTTGTCGATACTTTTGAAACTGCCGGCATCCGGTCGGTGAATGTAAGTCTTGATACCCTCAATGCAGACAGGTTCCAGTTGCTCACCCGCCGTAACCAGTTTGCAACTGTGAAGAACAATATTGAGATGCTGGTCAACCGGCACTTTCATGTGAAAGTGAATATGGTGGTGATGAAGGGCATCAACGAAACAGAACTGCTCGATTTTGTGGGGTGGACGAAAGACCTTCCCGTTCACGTGCGGTTCATAGAATTTATGCCCTTTGCCGGTAATAAATGGCAGCACGAGAAAGTATTCAGCTGGCAGGAAATGCTTGAAGTAATTACTACCGTGCACCCGGTTGAGCGTCTTTCCGACGGAGCGCACGATACCGATAAAAAATACCGTGTGCCCGGCAGCCCCGGCACATTTGCCGTGATCAGCACCATGAGCGCGCCTTTCTGCAGCACCTGCAACCGCATGCGCCTCACCGCCGACGGAAAAATGAAGAATTGCCTCTTCTCCCGCGAGGAAACCGACCTGCTGACCACATTCCGGCAGGGCGGTGATATCCGTCCGCTGATCCTGAAATCAATTGCGGAAAAGGCAAAGGAACTGGGCGGCCAGTTTACCAGCGATTATGCCCATATTGATGCCAGCAAACTCGAAAACAGGAGCATGATCACAATCGGAGGATAAATGAAAAACATCATAAGCGTATCGACAGCCAAAGCTTTGGTTAAACAGCATGTGCCGCTGATGCCGGCCGGACAGGTAAAACTGGAGGCCGCTGATGGCTTAACTCTCGCCGAAGACATTAAAGCCCCACTTGCATTGCCGCCGTTTGACCAGTCTGCCATGGATGGTTATGCATTCCGGTTTGCAGATTGGAATGGCAGCCCGATGAAGATCGAAGGCGAGCAGGCTGCAGGCACTGCGGCTGTAAATACCCTGGTAACAGGAACCGCTATGCGCATCTTCACCGGTGCTGCATTGCCGGCGGGCGCAGACACTGTTGTAATGCAGGAAAAGACCACCCGTGATAATGGGCTGCTGACCATAACCGACGAACAACTCGTTGAAGGCACGAATGTCCGGAAGGTAGGGTCGGAAGTGGATAAGGATGTAGTGGCGATCGGCAAAGGAACAACTTTACTGCCTGCGGCACTTGGACTGCTGGCATCGATGGGCATCACTGAAGTGCCGGTATATAAACGTCCACAGGTGAGCCTGCTGATCACCGGGAATGAATTGCAGACGCCGGGAATTCCTTTGGTACACGGACAGGTATACGAAAGTAATTCTTACACCCTGCGCGCCGCATTACAACGTGCAGGGATAAACGATATTAATATCATCCCTGTAAAGGATGATCCCGACCAGGTGGAGTCTGCCATCAGTTCTGCAATCGGAAGTTCGGACCTGGTATTACTCACCGGAGGCGTAAGCGTGGGAGATTATGATTATGTGGTCGGAGCTGCAGGCCGGGCAGGAATTGAAACAATCTTTCACAAGATCCGGCAGCGACCGGGAAAGCCATTGTTCTACGGACGCCACTCCAAAGGGATAGTCTTCGGACTGCCCGGAAACCCGGGATCCGTGCTGACCTGTTTTTATGAATATGTGTACCCGGCGATCTGCGCCATGATGGGAAAAGATTTCGAACAACCTGTTATCACAGCTGTGCTGCAACGTGCATATTCCAAACCAGCTGATCTCACTTGTTTTGTAAAGGCAGGTTACGATGGTAAAAGCGGTGTGATGCCGCTTGACGCCCAGGAATCTTTCCGGTTGCGCTCCTTCGCGGTTGCCAATGCACTCATTAAGCTTGAGGAAGGAAAAACGGAATATCTTGCGGGAGAGCAGGTAGAAGTTCATCCTATTCCCATGTAATACGATCCTTATGGGCTACGAATGGTTATTTTTTAGTTTGTTGTTCATTGTCGCCTTCCTCTATGCGTCAGTCGGCCATGGCGGCGCAAGCGGGTACCTGGCTCTTATGGCTTTATTCGGGATGGCGCCTGATGTCATGAAGCCAACGGCATTGCTCCTGAATCTCTTCGTGTCACTCACTGCCTTCCTGCAATATTACCGCGGCAAACATTTCAGGTGGAACTTGTTCTGGCCACTGGCGCTGGCTTCGGTGCCGTTTGCTTTCCTGGGTGGACTGGTCGAAGTTAATGATGAGATCTATAAAAAATTCCTGGGTGTGTTGTTGTTGTTGCCGGTGATCCGGTTCTGGTTTTTCCAGAAGATTGATGTAGTGGAAACAAAAGAGGCCGACCGTGCCATCCTGTTCCTCACCGGTGCTTTGATCGGGTTTTTGTCCGGGCTCATTGGCATTGGCGGCGGCATTATACTTTCACCGGTTTTATTATTGTTACATTATACCAACCAGAAGCAAACCGCAGCCATCAGTGCATTGTTTATACTGGTGAATTCAATGGCTGGACTAACCGGGCAAATGACAAGAGGCATAGAATGGAGCAGTGGCATGGCCGGGTTTGTTGCGGTGGCCTTTGCCGGGGGACTACTCGGCGCCTGGCTGGGTGCCCTGAAATTCAGGCAGTCTGTACTGAGGAATGTACTGGCGCTCGTATTACTGGTGGCCGCGATCAAATTGCTGGTCACCTGAAAATTAAATTGACATGCAGGCACAATTGACGATACTCTTTTTTGGACAACTGGCGGAAGCTGTGGGAACAGGCATGGAAACAATTGCCCATGTCCGTGATACGGTTCAACTTGATGAACTGTTAAAAGCCCGGTACCCCCGACTGAATGGTTTCACTTATGTCAGGTCTGTAAACAATAAAGTAGTCAGTGGAATAACGGAGATCCCGGAAGGCGCCACCATCGCTTTACTGCCACCTTTTTCAGGAGGATGAGAGAGAGTAAACAAATAGTGAATTTAAGGAAGGAACAACATGAACAGGGAAGATTTATATGAACGATACCAGCGGCAGATGATGTTGCCGGGGTTTGGTGAGCAGAAGCAAATGCTGCTGGAACAAGCATCCGTACTGGTGATAGGGGCGGGTGGACTGGGCTGCCCGGTGTTATCGTATCTCGCTGCAGCCGGCGTGGGCAGAATTGGACTGGTGGATGATGATGCAGTAGAGATCCATAACCTGCACCGCCAGGTGATTTATACCATGGAAGACCTGGGGAGGGCAAAAGTAACGGTTGCGGCTGAACGCATTTCCGCCCTGAACCCTGGGGTTATCATCGTTCCCTATAAACAGCGGGTAAGTAACCAGAATATTCGTGAACTGGTGGAAGGTTACGATCTAATCATTGATGGTACGGATAATTTTGAAACCCGCTACCTCGTAAATGATGCCTGTGTAATAGCCGGCAAACCATTGGTATATGGCGCCATTTCGCAGTACGAAGGGCAGGTGTCTGTATTCACGCCCGACTTTCATTACCGCGATCTTTTCCCTGACCCACCTGCACCCGGCTCTGTTTTGAATTGCAGTGAGGCGGGCGTGATTGGCGTGTTACCCGGTCTCATCGGCATACTGATGGCCCAGGAAGCGATCAAGATCATTACTGGCATCGGCCAGCCGCTATACGCAAAGCTGTTGCTCTGGAACCTGTTGACCAATAACAGTATGGTCATGGAAAATTCACCCGACGGGTGGCACCCGACGGGTGAGGCCCGACGGGTGGGGCCACGAAACTGGACGGAGCTGGAAGCGTTCGACTATTCGTGGTTCTGCGGCACAGGCAAAGTCAACAACATAACCGCAGCGGAGCTGAAAGCAATGCGCGCACAAGGCGAATGGCTGGTGATCGATATCCGTGAGCCGCATGAATTGCCCGGAAGCGAAGGACTGGCAGATCTGCGCATTCCTTCAGCAGAGCTTTTACCGAAGCATATCGGCGACACAGCAGAAAAGATCGTTTTTGTTTGCCAGTCAGGAAAACGGAGTGAAGCAGCAGTGCTGCGCTTCTCGAATCTTTTGGACGGTTCCCGCCAACTCTATAGTTTGCAGGGTGGTGTATTGGGCTGGAGTCAATTTCAACAATATGAGCAAAGAGAAAACCATTAAGAATATTTTCCGGGAAGGGGCTATTCCCGCTGAATTCATCGGCAGTTCTATTGCCAGTCACCAGGCTAAGACCAGTATTGGCGGGCACAGCATTTTCCTGGGACAGGTTCGGGCCGACGAGATCAATGGCAAAACAGTAGCCGCGATCGAATATACTACCTACCAGGAAATGGCACTGGAACAGATGCACCTTATCCGCGAAGAAACAATTGCGAAATATGCGCTTACCTGCATGCATGTTTACCATAGTCTCGGCACGGTGGAAGCAGGCCAGATCTGCCTCTTTGTATTCACTTCGGCTCCTCACCGTAAAGCGGCTATTGATGCCTGTGAGGAGCTTGTGGAAAGGATAAAAAAAGAATTACCTGTGTGGGGAAAAGAGATCTTCGAAGGGGAAGGTCACCAATGGAAAGTCAACACCTGAACATGGTCAACATCACGCATAAGCAGAATACATACCGGATCGCGATCGCAACGGCAGAAGTCCGGGTTTCCGAACCGGCAACAATATCAGCTATTAATGAGAAGCGGGTGCCCAAGGGCGACGTACTGGAATGCAGCAGGGTAGCCGGCCTGCTTGGTGTGAAGAATACCAGCTCAGTAATTCCTGACTGTCATCCCTTACCCGTTGAATACACTTCTATCCGGCACAGCATTGACGGGCTGGCAATCCGCATCGAAGTGGAAGTGCATACCATTTACAAGACCGGTGTGGAAGTGGAAGCCATGCATGGCGCCGCCGTTGCTGCATTGACGATGTATGATATGCTGAAGCCGATCGATAAGGGTGTGGTGATCGGGGAGATCAAACTGCAGCAAAAAAAAGGAGGGAAGTCGGACCGGGCATTCGCCCCCGGAGTTACAATCCGTACGGCGGTGGTAGTATGCTCTGATTCGGTGGCCGCTGGCGATGCAGAAGATATTTCGGGAAAAACTGCCATGGCACTGCTGGAAGAATACAGTATTCCTGCCACGCACTATAGTGTTATCGCTGATGATCCGCAGGCTATAACTTCTACCTGTGAAAAACTGGTCAATGACGGTTATAATCTTGTACTGCTTTCCGGTGGCACAGGCGCCGGTCCACGTGATATTACGCCCGAAACAGTGTCGGCAATCATTGACCGGCCCATGCCCGGAATTATGGAGCATGCACGGTCATATGGACAATCCTACACGCCCTATTCCATGCTCTCTCGCGGTATTGCAGGGTTTGCAGGCAACACGCTGCTGATCACCTTACCAGGCTCACCCAAAGCAGTAACCGAAAACATGCGGGCGATCTTTCCGCATGTGCTGCATGTGTTTAGCGTTAACAAGGGCGGGCGACACGATGAAAGTAGAAATTCAAATCAGTAAGGGTCGCTCTTCGATTTTACGAATACGCGTTTCACATTCTGCGATTTTATTACGTAGGGAATCCAGACAAGGCAATACACGCAGGAACGCCCGATTGCTTTATAAAGGTTTGTCATCGCGTCCGGTACAAGTGCATCAACCTTGCTGACGTTATATACAGTCAGCAAAACAAGATTGCCGATCAGCAGGCTTAATGCGTAACCGATAAAGAACCGTGGGAAAATATCCCGTTTCATAAAATACCAGTAACACAAAGCGCCCACGCCAATGAGCCATGCAAGGCTGACGAAGAGCTCAGCATAAATGGCATACACTGCAATTTCACCACCAGCATCTTCAAAAACCTGGTAAGTGCCCGGCGTATAGTATCCCGACGTGAGGAAGTTGTACAACTGGATAATTCCGCCACCGACCAATGTAAATCCAAGGAACCCGGTGGCTCCCGAGCGTTTTTCCGGCAGGTCTGTCCATTCCATCATGAACTGCCTGTTGTTATACCACCGGATGAAGGTCAGCCCGATAACAGCACAAAACAGGGTCAGCAACATGGATGGCCAGTTGATGCTCTGTACGGACGATGTGTTGGCGGTATCATCCGCTGCAAAGCCATCCGTTTGATATAATTCAAACTGCAGCACATCCTCTATGCGGGCATAGTCTTTCCGGTACGCTGCAACTTCTTCGGCGGGAAGATGGTCTTTTATTGTTTTATAGAGGTACGTCAGTGTTATAGTGTTGCCCGCGACCTCAGGTTTGTAAGAGAAACGGTAAGCGTCGTTCTCGATGTTAAACGGTTTAAGCGGGAAGCTCCAGTGCTCCGGCATGTGAATGTTCATTTTATATCTCAGGTAGCCTGGATCCGGAAGCGACAACGGCGCATTGGCAGCCAGGTTTTTTGCTGAAGGCAGTTTCTCATAGATTGCCTTGGCCAAAACGGAGAACGACCTTTTGCCGTGGTCAGTTTCCTCCCAGATCCCGGGGATCTCGTAGGTTTCAGTGACCGTGACAATATTTTCAATACTGTCATCTTCAAACCCGATCTCGCCGCTGAGTTTTATACTGTCATAAATAGCCGAATAATAGTTTGTGTATTGCTGTTCAATGGACGACTTGCTTGATGAACTGAAATAGCTTCTCATATCATCAGCAATGCCACCGGAATAAATTGTTTTTACTTTCAGTGTACTGTTGCCTTTGTCCGCCGCCTTCACTGACAGGTCTTCTTCAATTTCCACGTTGTTGACAACAGCTTCTTCAATGTCCTCCAGTCCACCTGTGCCTTCTTTCAATACAAGTGATTTGCCGTAAGGCGGAATGTAAATATTAATGAGGCTTCCGCGTTGTTGCTGGTTTGTGGCATCGATGAATACATATCCAGATGAACGTTCAATGGCAACGATGGCATGGTTGAACATGATTGCGGCAGGAGATTCATTTTCCACCTTTGCACGGAGACTGGTATTTACCAGTGCAACATAAGATTGAATTCCTTCTTCCCGCAGCATGCACACCAGCAACAGTGCCTTGTCCTTACAATCGCCGTATCCCTGCCGGAAAATGTTATTCGGATCGTGCGGTTTATGCGTGTACACACCCACTTCAAAACCAAGGTAACGGATCTCATCCTGTACATACCTTGTGGCGAGTTCTGCATACAGGTCTTTGTTTCCTTTTGACTGCGTCCGTAATTCGGCGATCTTTTTCTTCAATGGCGCATCAAGCGGGAACCGGTAGTTACTGAATACTTTTACCCCCCAGCTGCCTACTTCAGCCCAGCTTTTAAAAGTGGTAAGTGTGGTATAAGGATATTTGTCGAACCATGCCGGGGCCCCGGATACTGACTCATATTTCTTCAATTCAGGCTGGCTCCAATGATACAGTTTCAGGTTATTGTGATCCTTCACTACGGGCTGTGACGCCTGGTTGTATAATGCGTACTGGAGGGGTTGTGCAGGCGAACTGAATACACTGTAGAAGAAATTGGTGATGGGTGTGCCGTATGTGAAATACTGCGATGTTGTAAAGTGGTTTCCAAACACTGGATTGAAGCCGGTAACCGAGTAGGCATAATCTATGCGGTCATCCTTTCTCACATCTTCAAGAATTACAAACGCTCTTTTCTCGTTATTGTACTGGTAGTTTCCGGCCGCGGTTTCCTCCTGCACTACGCGGATCTGTTTTGGTGAAAGCCGGCTGATAATCCTGCCGTCACGCACCTGGTTGATATAATGAAATGTGACCTTCTGGTATTCCGGTGAATAAGTGACGGAAACTTCCGAGGCTTGCTGAACACCCGTTTCATTGATGATGTGACGAATAAAATGAGAGTACTCCGTTTGCTCAGGTATGTTCACCTGTACGTCCATCAGGCCGTAATAAAAGCCATCGCTGATCTCTTTATCATTTGCCTTACGGTTATGGTCGGGCGCAATGGTAAAAAGCCATGATGGGGCGGACTGAATGGAAGGTTGCTGGGCAAAGACTGCGAGATGACAGGTAAGGGTTAACAGGGCCAGGGTCAATTTTCTCAGCATGGTTTAGGATGGTTTCCGGCCCAAGATAATTTTCTAATTCAGAATTTAAAAGGGAAAAAGTAAAAAGCCGTTTATACTTTTTAATTTCAACCGTGACTATCGACGAATTAAAATCTGCGCTGGATTTTCACCGCGACAACGATGCCGCCAAAGCTATGGCTGCCTATATGAAGGGGCATTTTGAATTTTTCGGGATCAAGCAACCCGTACGAAAAGCCCTGTCAGCGGAATTTATCAAAGCAAACAAAAAGCTGGAGGAAAAGCAGGTGCTGAGACTGGCGGACCAGCTCTGGAAAATGTCCGAAAGGGAAGCGCAATATATTGCCATGGAATTGCTGTACGCGGCAAGGAAAAGCCGCACAGAAAAAAGCGTTACATTCTACCTGGACCTGGTTACCCGAAAATCGTGGTGGGATACGGTTGACTTTATAGCCACGCGCCTTATCGGCGAATCTTACCAGGGGGAGCGCCGGCCAAGGGTAATGCTGAAGTGGGTGAAGAGCGAAAACACCTGGCAGAACCGCACAGCCATCCTGTTCCAGCTAAATTATAAGGATAAGACAGATAAAGAACTGCTGTTCGAAACCCTCACCGCCCTGAAGCACAAGAAGGAGTTCTTCATCCAGAAAGCCATTGGCTGGAGCCTGCGGCAGTACTACCGGACTGACCCCGACGCTGTGAATGACTTCGTCGAAGAAAGCGGAATAACCGGCCTGGCAAAACGAGAGGCTCTCAAGCATACGTAGAGGCCAGGCCGCCTAAACCTTATGATTTAAAATATGTTTAAGTAGCCCTTCCCACAGGAAATAAAAGAGGTCTGCCAACCGTTATTCATTCCCATGAAGACGTTACGTTACCTTATCTGTATTATGCTGCTGGCAATATCCTCTGCGCTTTCCGCCCAGAAAACCTGGAAGCACGGCCGCCTGCGGGTAAGTGCAGATGCACATTTCCTGGAAACGAGCAATGACAGGCCATTTTTCTGGCTCGGCGACACCGGATGGGAGCTGTTCCACCGGCTGAGTTTTGAAGAAATCGAGGTATACCTGGAGGACAGGTATGCCAAGGGTTTTAATGTGATCCAGGCGTCAATCATTGCAGAACATGAAGGGCTTAAAAAGCCAAACCGATATGGTGCGCTCCCGCTGACCCAGAACAAGCCTGAAACACCCAATAATAATTATTTCGCGCTGGTGGATACGGTCGTACGACTGGCTGCAACCCACGACATGTTCATGGCGCTGGCGCCGGCCTGGGGCGATAAGGTGACCGGCAAACCCGGGTCCGCGATCTTCAACAAGGAGAATGCCTACAAATATGGAAAATGGCTGGGTAACCGCTATAAGAATGATGAGAACATCATCTGGATGCTCGGCGGTGACCGCGCTCCCCAAAAGGATACAAATGACTGGCGCCCGATCTGGCGCGAAATGGCGCGTGGGATCCAGGAGGGAAGCGACTACAAGGCTTTCATCACCTATCATTCCACTGTCGGCGAAAAAAGCAGTACCAGCCAGTCACTTCATAAAGAGCCCTGGCTCAATATGAACACTTTCCGAAGTGGTAATACCTCAAAAGACATCCCGGTCTGGACTTATATCGAGCGCGACTTTAAACTGCCGAGCCCTAAACCCACTATCGATGTCGAACCTAACTTCGAGGACTACCCGGTGAACCCGTCTCCCAGGTGGACCGAACAAAAGGATGGCTACTTTGACGATTATGACGTTCGCAGGCAATGTTACCGTTCCGTTTTTGCAGGCGCTGCCGGGGTAACATATGGCCACCATGGTGTGTGGCAGTTCTATAGCGAAAGGGAAGAGCCGATCACCTTCGCCGACCGCAGCTGGACCAACGGCCTTGATCGTCCGGGGGCTTTCAGTGTAAGCTATCTGCGCAAACTGATCGAATGCAGGCCTTTTATCGGCAGGATCTATGATCCCTCGCTCATTGTTGAAGGACAGGGCGAGAAAGGGGAATATATTACCGCTTTCAGGGGAAAGGACAACGACTATGCGATGATCTATATGCCTGTTGGCAAGACCATCAAGGTGAAGACCAAATTCATGAAAAGCTCCGATATAAAAGTGTGGTGGTATGACCCGCGGATCGGCCTGATGGTAAGGGGGATCTCCCTTTATCGCAAGGACGTGCTGGAGTTAACACCACCGACGAAAGGAGTGGGGCAGGACTGGGTGCTTGTATTAGATAATCCTGACTACCAGTATCGTCCACCCGGAAAATAATGATTAAACTGTAACGCTCAGTTGCCTGTTCTCCCGCAGGTATGCATATGCGAACCAGGCGGTAACAACAATTGATAGGATGAAATAGCCAATCAGCATCGGTTTAACCAATGGCGAATACTGGCTTACTCCAAACCAGTCGCCCTGCTGGATAATGATGCTGATCCCGAACAGGTTTTTCATGCCTTCCCATACCAATGCCCCGGGGTTCCTGTCCATCAGGTCAGTAAACGCATATACCTGCAGGAATACAAACAGCCCGTAAACAAAGATTCCCGGCGATCCGATCTGTGCGATATTCCCAAAAAGATAACTGATGAAGAGCAGGCACATGCTTAGCTGGATCCAGCTCCACACATGCATGGCGACAGACACTTTCGGATCGTATTTCTCGAAGTGATAAGGATCGTCAATCTTATATACAGGAAACTTTTCTGCGACATCTGCAGGACGCCAGCCGGTAGGCATCAACCAGATGCGGAATTTATCGCGCCAGTCTGCCGCCCGCCATGCATCTTTCGTCAGCAGCCACATGTGCTGGAAATTGATCTTGATCGGGTTCCAGGTCCGCACCGGTCTTGTGATTCCATATACAGGTGGAATGTCTTCCCTTTCTTCCTGGAAAGTCCCGAATAACTTATCCCAGAAAATAAAGATCTGTGAATAGTTCTTATCGAGGTATTCCGGGTTCAGCGCATGGTGCACGCGGTGATGCGAAGGAGTTACAATGATATGTTCGAGAAAGCCCATCTTATTGATATGACGGGTATGATACCAGAACTGTGCAAACAAATGCAGTGGTGCCACAACTGCAATAACTTTGTCAGGTACGCCGAGTACAGCTGCCGGCAGCAGGAAGATGATAAAGATCTTGACTATCGATGAAATGCTTTGCCTGAGGGCGCATGCCAGGTTGAATTCTTCACTGCTGTGATGGATGATATGGTTGTTCCAGAAGAAATTATACTCATGTGCGATGCGGTGTGTCCAGTATCCCGAGAAGTCGAGTGCAAGGAACGCAATGGCATAGGTAAGCCATCCGTCAGGAACTGTTACGAGTGCAACACGATCAACAAGCCAGCCATAACTGATAATGGCGATGCTAAGTCCCAGCACGTCTTTGGTAACATTGGTTATGCCGGAGCTGAGACTGGAGATCATGTCCATATTCCTTACGGTATCGAAGCCTTTTCTCCAGCCGTACCATTTTTCGAACAATACAAGTAACAGGAATGCCGGCATGGCAATGAGTAGTATCTTTCCGTAGGTTTCCATATAGCAGCGATCCTTTGTACGAATTTAAACAGATTTTAGCCGATGAAACGAATACCAGCCCGAATCTTGACCGTGATCACCTTCATGATAACCAGCCTTGGCCTGACTGCACAGGAGGGATTCAATTCACCGGCACTTAAAAGCCTGGTCGCCAGGATGGAAGCTTTTGACCGCAGGGAAAATGAAAGCGACAGTTTCCCGCTCGGCAGGTACGCCGAAGAAGACTTCAAAAGGCGCTATGCTTTCAGCAAATCAACGCTTGCCGACCTGCAAAATATCGATACGGCAAAGCTTGATTTCAATGATTATATCAGTTGGGAACTGCTGCGGTTTTCCCTGGAAGATGAAGTGAAGGAATACGAAATGAAGCGGTACCTCAATACTGTGTTGAGTGACTATGGCTTTCATATTGGTTTTGCGGGCTTTGCCAACACGCCAATAAACAATGCTTCCACTGCCGAAAAATACCTGCGCAGGCTGGAGGCATTCCCGGTTTATGTACGTCAGCAGATTGCGTTGTTGAGAAAGGGATTGTCGATCGGGCTTTCGCAGCCGGATTTTATTATCCGCGGCTTTGCAGCAAGTTATGACAAGCATATTGTGAGCGATGCTGAGCAAAGCATTTTCATTCATCCTTTTGATCAGCGGCCGTCTTCGGTTGACAATGTGCGGTGGAATGCTTACCGTAAACGTTGCCTGCAGCTCATCGATAATAACATTGTGCCTCAATACCGGATCATCAAGGCATTTTTCGAGCAGGAGTATATTCCCAAAACCCGTAAAAGTATTGGAGCAAGTGAATACCCCGATGGCAGGGCATACTACCAGCAGCGGGTGAATTTTTATACCACATCTACCGTTTCTTATGAAGAAGTGTATGAGACCGGGCTGAAGGAAGTGGACCGTATCAAAGCAGAAATGGAAAAGGTAAAAACTGCGACCGGATTTAGGGGCAGTCTACAGGAATTCATTGGTTTTTTACGGACTGACAAGCAGTTCTATGTTACGACTCCTGAAGCACTTTTGAAGGAAGCCTCTTTTATTGCAAAAAAGATTGATGGATTGTTGCCCGCATACTTCGGCAAGCTTCCCCGGCAGCCGTATGCCGTGCAGCCTGTTCCCGCGCACCTTGCGCCCAATTATACTGCGGGCCGTTATTCCGGCGCCCCGGTAAACAGTACACGGTCGGGCGAATATTGGGTGAATACCGTGAACCTGCCAAGCAGGCCATTATACAACCTAGAGGCCCTGACCTTGCATGAAGCGGTTCCCGGCCATCACCTGCAGATCTCGCTGACGCAGGAACTCGACAGCATTCCGGCGTTCCGAAGGAACTTTTATGTAAATGCTTTCGGTGAAGGCTGGGCTCTGTATTGCGAATACCTTGGTCGCGAAATGGGCCTGTACCAATCGCCCTACTCGCGGTTCGGCCAGCTCACTTACGAGATGTGGCGGGCATGCAGGCTGGTAATTGATGTAGGCATCCATGCGAAGGGGTGGACCAGGCAGCAGGCTGTGGATTATCTTTCGTCGAATACAGCATTAAGCCTGCACGAATGCAATACCGAGATCGACCGTTACATTTCCTGGCCCGGGCAGGCACTCAGTTACAAGATAGGCGAGCTCACGATCCGCCGCCTCAGGGAGAAAACAGAAAAGGCCCTGGGTAACCGCTTTAATATTCGATCCTTTCATGATATGATCCTTTCCCGGGGCACTGTAACCATGAAACTGCTCGAGCAGATGACTGACAGGTACATCAGTGAACAACTTACCCACACAGCTTCAATCAGTCAATAAGATGCGCGCTTTTATATATTTTTGACAATTGTGCCTGAAGCATTTTTTAATTTATAATATTTACTTTTTACTTTGAGCAAAGCGATAGTAATTGGTGGCGGAATTATCGGCCTTAGTTCCGCCTTCTACCTGCAGCAGGACGGATGGCAGGTGACCGTTATAGATAAAGATGATTTCCTGAATAACTGCAGTTATGGAAATGCGGGATATGTTTGTCCTTCGCATTTTGTTCCCCTCGCAACGCCTGGCATTGTACAGCAGGGCTTGAAATGGATGCTGAATTCACGCAGCCCGTTTTATATCCAGCCACGGCTCAGCTGGTCGCTGATCGACTGGTCAATGAAATTCATCAAAAGTGCAACACCTGAAAAAGTTAAAGCAGCAGCGGTGCCATTGCGTGATATTGCATTGCTGAGCCAGCAATGTTACCTCGATTGGAACAATCTTCCGGGGTTTGAAATGGCGTATGAGCATAAGGGTTTGATGGAATATTTCCAGACTGCTGCAAAGGAAGAGCATGCACATCATTTCTGTGAAGATGCACGGGCACTGGGACTGGATGCCGTGATGCTGAGTGCTGCGGAAGTGCAGACCCTGGAGCCACAGACAAAAGTGAATGTGAAAGGAGCGCTGTATTTTAAGTGTGACGCCCATGTGTACCCGAATAAAGTGATGCAGTCGCTCATTCAATACCTGCGCGACAAAGGAGTGAAGTTTGTGACACATGAAATGGTTACGGGTTTTGAAAAGCAGGATGGCCATATTAAAACCGTCATCACCAATAAGGGAAGGCATGACGCAGATACTGTTGTGCTGGCGACAGGTTCCTGGAGCCGTGAGCTGGCAGCAACAGCGGGATTGCGTATCCCGATTGTGGCGGGCCGTGGTTATTCGATAACGATGGAAAATTCTTCCAACCTTTTAAACCATCCCGCTGTTCTTATGGAAGGCCGGGTGGCGATAACGCCAATGGATGGCAACAAGATCAGGTTTGGCGGTACAATGGAGATCACTGATACCAACCGTCCACCGCGCATGAGCAGGGTGCAGGGAATTATCGATGCGGTGAAGAGATACTTGCCGGAATTTGAGATCCCGATGCCGGCGGAGAAGGATGTGTGGTACGGATTCCGTCCCTGTTCTGCAGATGGCATGCCTTACATAGGGCGATGCCGGAATGTTCCGAACCTGGTAGTAGCAACCGGCCATGCCATGATCGGAATGAGCCTTGGTGCGGGTACCGGTAAACTGGTAAGCGAAGTGGCAGGAGAGAGGCGGACATCAGTTGACCTGGCGCCTTACCTGCCCGAACGATTCAGCTAACGTCATTTAACGAGAATTTATAAGGTGTCATCATACCTTTATCACTGTTTCAACCACGACAGTATGGAATGTAGTAGCGCACTGCTAAGCTATAAGGATACAGGATCATTTAACCAGATCGTAACTGATTATGTAGAGGGTGCAGCCGACCTCGGCCCCTTTTACGAACACCCGGTAAGTTATGAGGGCATTGCTGCGGCTATCCGGAACCGTGAAATCTTTCCGACCGACAGGCAGACCATTGTTGAAGTGTTGACGGAGCAGTACAGTAAATCGATGCTGATCGATCCGGTTGTGGACGCAAACATCAGGAAGCTGGGTGATCAGAAGACATTTGTTATTACCACAGCGCACCAGCCCAATATTTTCTCCGGCTACCTTTATTTTATTTATAAGATCATTCATGCCATAAAACTGGCCGATGACCTGAAAGGAAAATTTCCTGAATACGATTTTGTGCCTGTGTATTATATGGGCAGTGAAGATGCTGACCTCGATGAGCTGGGAAAGATCTGGCTCTCCGGCGAGAAACTTGTGTGGGATACCAAGCAGACCGGTGCGGTTGGAAGGATGAATACAAAGGGGCTCGACAAACTGGTTCACCGGATTGAAGGGGAACTCTCTGTGCTTCCTTTCGGGGCAGAACTCGTAAGCCTATTAAAGGAAGCCTACCTGCAGTCGCCCGATATCCAGACTGCAACATTCAGGTTGGTGCATAATTTGTTTGCTTCATTTGGGCTAGTTGTATTGATTGCTGATCATCCCTTGCTTAAAAGGAAAATGATCCAGGTGTTTACTGACGACTTGTTGCAGCATAAGCCTTCTGAAATAGTAAATGCTACTACTGAGCAACTGGCAAAGAAATATAAAGTGCAGGCTAGTCCCCGCGAAATCAATCTTTTTTACCTGAAAGATGATATCAGGAATCGCATAGATAAAGACGGCAATGACTTTGTTGTAGTGGATACTGACCTGCGTTTTACCCGTGCGGAATTGTTGCAGGAATTGGAATTATACCCCGAACGGTTCAGTCCGAATGTGATCCTGCGTGGTCTTTACCAGGAAACCATTTTACCCGGCATCGCATTTATCGGTGGTGGGGGAGAACTTGCCTACTGGCTTGAGCTCAAGAACCTGTTCGAACATTACAAAGTGCCATTCCCCGTGCAGGTGCTACGCAATTCCTTCCTGCTGGTGGAGCAGAAGTGGGAAGAAAAAATGAATTCGCTCGACCTGCGGGTGGAAGATTTCTTCAGGTCAACCCAGCAACTCACAGATGAGCTTGTGAAGCGTGACTCTGCAGCACAGGTGCACCTTACGAATGAGCTGCGCGATACCAGGGCCTTTTATGATCATTTGCGGAAGGTCAGCGGCAAGATAGATAAGACACTTGAAGTGCATGTATCTGCGCTGGAGAAGCGGATGACGAAACAGTTGCAGGAGCTGGAAAAGAAACTGCTGCGTGCCGAGCGCAGGAAGTTTGGCGACCAATCGCGACAGATTGCGGCGATTCGCGCGGCCCTCTTCCCCAACGATAACCTGCAGGAGCGGGTGGAGAATTTCATGCCCTACTATGCACGGCTGGGCAAGACATTCTTCGATACTATTTACGAGTGTTCGCCCGTGCTGGAGCAGAAATTTGTCCTGTTGGAGCTGAAGGAAAAGAAAGTCGGGTTTGAGGTTTGAACAAAAAATCAGTTCTTTTGTGCTCTGATTGATTAATGCTCCTCAATTAAATTATATGAGTCTTGTTGGTATAATAATGGGATCTGATTCCGACCTCCCCGTGATGCAGGCTGCGGCAGATATGCTGAAGCAGTTTGGGATTTCCTACGAACTGACTGTGGTTTCCGCGCACCGCACCCCGAAAAGGATGGTTGATTATGCCACTACCGCCCGCGACCGCGGTATCAAAGTGATCATAGCCGGCGCCGGCGGCGCCGCGCATTTGCCAGGTATGGTTGCCTCACTGACACCCTTACCTGTAATAGGTGTACCAATTAAGTCGTCGAACTCCATCGACGGCTGGGATTCTGTATTGTCCATTCTCCAGATGCCCAATGGCATTCCTGTTGCGACAGTTGCGCTTAATGCGGCCAAAAACGCCGGCATTCTCGCTGCTTCGATCATCGGTGCGTTTGAGGCTGAAGTTGGCAACAAAGTAGCAGCCTATAAAACTTCCCTCGAAGAAGAAGTGCTGAAGAAAGTAAGCAAGCTTAAGGCTGACGGGCAACCGAATGATTTCGATGCGTGACAAGGCTGGTTTTGTGAATTAATACGCTTTCCAGAACTTGTGAAAGGCCTGTGCGGTCTCAAGACATTCGTTGAAGGTTATTGGTTTGGTAATGTAGGAGTGTGCGCCCAGCTGCATACATTTTTCCATTTCAATGGAATTGATGGAAGTGGAAAAGATGATAACGGGGACTTCCCTGAAACGGTCGTCGAGTTTAAGCCTGCGCAAGGTTTCGGTGCCATTCAACTTTGGCATGTTAAGGTCAAGAACAATGAGACAGGGGATATTTCCGAGGTCATATTCCCCGGAAAGCAGTTGCAGTGCGTGTTCACCATCATCAGCAAAGTTTATGGTGTTGCCTGCATTTATCATTTCCATTGCATCCCTGATGATTTCCTTGTCTTCAGGATCATCGTCAGCAAGTAAGATTTTCCACCTTTTCATAACTCTGACCGTTTTACCAGTTGACTGGGTAATGAAATAAAAAAACTTGCCCCGACATCTTCCCTTGCTTCCGCCCAGATCCTGCCCTGGTGCAATTCAACAATTTTCTGGCAAATGGCAAGGCCAAGACCGGTGCCTTCATAAGCCTCCCGGTTATGCAGGCGCTGGAACAACGTAAAGACCTTGGGAAGATACTTTTCATCGAACCCGATACCATTGTCTTCAAACACAATCTCGTATTGGCCATTCCTTTCCGTGCATCGGATATTGATTACAGGGGTGCGCGACGTGCTGGAATATTTAAGGGAGTTGCCGAGTATATTCTCAAATAGCTGGCGCATCATGCCTGCATCCCCGCCAACAGTGGGAAGCGATGAAATATTAAGCTGCGCATTTTTTTCCGTAATGGCAATTTCGAGGTCCTGCAATGCATCCTTCACAATTATGTTGAGATCGACAGGTTTAAACTCTAACGGTTTGCTGTTAAGGTGCGAGAACAGCAGCAGGTCCTGGATCAGTGCCCTCATACGCATTGAAGCGGAATGCATATTCCTGAGCAGGTCGCTTCCGCGGTTATCCAGCACCGTTTCATATTGGTTCAGCAGGTAATCGCTGTAAAACAACAGTTTCCTGATTGGCTCCTGGAGATCATGCGATGCTATAAATGCAAACTGCTGCAGTTCTTTGTTGCTCCTGTTGAGTTCGTCAACATAAGTCTGAAGCATCTTTTGATTCAATTCGAGCTGAACCTGTGCCTGTTTTAATTCGACATTGTCCTTCAGTGTTTCTTCGTAGACCTTTTGCGCGTGGATATCAACCATGTACCCGATCCAGTATTGCAGTTCATCTTTGTCATCCCGAAAAGGAGTAATGGACACCATGTGCCAGAAATAATCTGCATCATTACCATTGCGGAATCGTGCCTGGGTCCGAATCACTTTTGCATTCCTGGCAGAATGACTTTTCAGGATATGTGAGAATGCATCGTAGTCTTCTTCATGCACTATAGACCTCCAGCCATCGGTATTCAGGCTTTCAATGGTCTGCCCGGTAAATTTGGAAAGCCATTCATTAGCATACAGTAAATTTCCTTCCAACCCGAGGGAAAAGATGATCAGGGGCAATGAATTGGTAAGTGTCTTATATTGGCTTTCGCTTTTTTGAAGACGCTCAGACATTTCCTGCATCTGCTCGTTTTTCCGTTTGATTTCTTCATAAGGTGAAACAGGAGGTTCGTTGCGGAAAAGCGTGCGCCATTCATCGAGTTTACGGATGTCTGCTTTTAAAAAGGCAGGAACAGCATAATATAATTCAATCGAAGTGGATCCGCCGTTGTTGAGAACCTGGTATTTATTTACCAGTCGCTTCGCATATTCCAATCCCCTTTTTGCATTTTCGCCCGTTTGTTGGTTGGTAAGCGATGCCACAATAAAATCATCTTTAAGGTCCGACTTTACCCCCAGGACCAGGTAACTTCTTTTACCTGACTCAATAGATGTGCGTGCCACTTCAGAAACAGCGGTTGCAAATGATGTCTGGGCAGACAAAGACAGTCCGGAAAGCTCGGCCAGCTTCATTGAGCGTTTGTGCGCGAGGATCAGGTCCATTTCATTGTCCAACGCAATTTTTGCTATCTCGTCCATGTCACAGAGTTATTTTACAGCCAGCCACAGATGTATCATCGGTATGCCGGGCGAAGTCCTTCACAAGGCAGGCACATATGACTGACAAGTCATAGCGCAAAATGCCGTTATGCCTTAACAGGTCCCATCTTGATTTCAGTCCGTCACTGCAGCACAGTAACAATTGTCCTTTTTCATACTCGATTTCCTGTACGTTAAGTGTTCGCGGCAAATTCATCCCGATGATACCGTTGTAGGCGATATAATTTTTTGAAATCGTAGGCCCGGTTATCCTTGTGCTGATGTTTCCGACGCCGCACAATTTCCAGGATTTGGATTTCATGTCAAATATGACGACTGTTCCGACCAGTCCCCTGGTCTTTTTGACTGCGGTATTCATGGAACGAATGATCTCGACAGGATCGCAGGAATTGCAGTCCAGGAAAGAATTCCCCGCCTGCCTGACAGCTTCTGCCGCTTCGGGCCCGTGACCAAGTCCGTCGCCGAGAAACATCTTTACCTTATCTTTTTCGACTTTGTATACAAAGCCGTCACCACTTAGCTCTTCACCGGTTTTCGGAAAAACAAGGGACCTGATCTCAGTAACTGTTTTCTTAAGTGACATCGGCCGTTCTTTTTCAAAGATCCTGGCGAGTACAATGGTTCCCCAGCCTTTTTGGGAATACAACTGGAATACATCAGACAACCTTTTGATGGACCCCAGCCCGATTCCCAGGGTTTGCCTGGAAGAGACGCCATCCAGCATAACCCGGTTAATATCGGCAATACCCGGACCACTGTCGATACTGATGATCTCAATCCCGGCAATATTATTTTCTTCCACCAGCTTAACCAGCAGTTCCCCACCTCCCGCATGTTTAACCAGGTTGCTTGCGAGTTCCGCGACTATGATATCGATTTCGCTAATCTTTTTTGCAGAAAACCCTGCCGATACACAAACATTATGTATTTCCTTTTTTAAAATGGCCAGGTAACTCCTGTCAGGAGCTTTTAAAACAATATGGGTATCATTACCCATTTTTCCATTTAAGTATGGAGACGATTGTTCCTTCACCCGGTTTACTTTTAATGTCAAATTCGTTCACAAGTCTTCTCGCACCGGGCAAGCCAAGTCCCAGGCTCTTTCCTGTTGAATAGCCATCTTTCATGGCCAGGTCAACGTCCTTAATACCCGGTCCCCTGTCTTCGAAAAGCAAACGGATCCCGCTGTTCCTGTTATCGCTGACAACTTCTATTAAAGCGGTACCGCCACCGGCATATTTCAGCATGTTCCGCACCAGCTCGCTGGCGGCAGTTATGAGTTTAGTCTGATTGACAAGGCTCATACCAATTTTCACCGCATATTCCTTTACACGGTTCCGAAAAGGGATCACATCCTGTTCCTTCTCGATTTTCATGGTATCCTTATTCAGTACTATTCTCATCGTCTTCTGTTTCTTCCGGTTCTTCCCCGATCCTGTCTTTTAATAAATCCATGCCTTTTTCAACATTGAGCGCGGTATGCACTCCTTTCAATTCAAGTCCAAGCTCAATAAGGGTAATGGCTACAGCAGGTTGCATACCTACAACCACAGTTTCTGCGTCCATAATTTTGGCCATGCTGCCAATATTTCCAAGGATCCTGCCCATGAAAGAATCGACGATGGACAGTGCCGAAATATCGATCAGCACTCCCCTTGCTTCAGTCTTGTTTACAGCCTGGATCAAATCCGATTCCAGGTTAGTAGCCAGCCGGTCGTATAGGTCAATCTGGATGGTGACCAGCAAAAATTTCCCCATCCGGAGTATTGGAATACGATCCATATGTAATTAGATAGCTTTTTCCCTTTGAGATTTTTTTACTTCCAGTTTGAGCATGGTAAACGCATATTTGAGTGCGCTTGCGAGAGATGCTTTTGTAACGATGTTGGAGAGATCGATACCGAGGTGCACGACAGTTTGTGCAATTTCGGGGCGGATGCCGCTTATGATGCATTCGGCTCCCATAAGCCGGGTAGCCGCTACTGTCTTAATGATATGCTGTGCAACCAGTGAGTCAACCGCAGGTACACCGCTGATGTCGAGGATAGCGATTGTGCTGCCACTTTCCACGATCTCTTCAAGCAGGCTTTCCATCACTATCTGGGTGCGGGCGCTGTCGAGGGTTCCGATAATAGGCAATGCCAGGATACCATCCCAGACGCGGATCACCGGGGTTGAAATTTCCGCGATCTCGTCTGTCTGGCGCAGGATCACTTCCTCCCTGCCTTTTATAAAGGTTTCAAAAGTTGTTATGCCAAAGCTGTCCATCAGTTTATTCATGTTCAGCGTTGCGTCAACCAATGCTAAGGGGTCGTCTTTCAGCTCAGCCTGCAATGTTTTCAAAACCGCATCCTTCAGGCTGAAAATAAAGGTTCCCGTTTCCCTGGGCGAATAACCCTGCCTTGCCCTGGATATCGAAATTCCTGCGAGGATCTCATTCACCCCTTCAAAATCGGCGGATTGCGGGTCGGTTATATTAGTTGAAGTCAATGATTTCAGCAAACTGTCGAGAAGTTCGTCAGATTGTGTTCTTAACTCTTCATTCGACATGAGGTCTTCTCTGAGACCTGCATCTTTCAGCTGGAAATTCATCCAGTCTTCCAATAGTTGTTTCTTCTTCTTTTGCAGAAGCCTGGAAATGTCTTGTTTCATTGGTTTTGCTGTTTTGGGTTTAACTTATGGGTTGGTGAAAACCGTTGTGAAAGCCATAAGTTTGAAAGAAAAACAATAAATGAGCCATTAGCAAGCGATTTACTGTTTGTCCTGGTTTTCGCGTAGCCGAAACGGTTATCCTATGGCCATTCTCATTGGAAATGCAGGCTGGTACTGCGATGCAGGATTTTCTCCACGCGCCTCTAAGTGTTGGGCGCTCCGCCAATTGATGGGGAAATATCGAGTATTTATTTACTCATGATGAGGTGGTTTGTCACCAATTTACCAGGGGCAGGAAGTATGGGATATTTGAAATTTACCCTATCCTATACCCTGGTATGTCCAACTAATCTGACGGGTGAATAGTAAAAACAGAAGGGGAAGTTCTTTATGAAGGCGGTGCATAGTGATAAGTTTAATTGTCTGGGTCTACTATTGCTTTACCTTAAGCAAACTTGCATTGATAGCCACCACAACGGTACTGACACTCATCAGCACAGCTCCGGTGGCAGGGCTCAACAAAATCCCGGAGCCATACAGAACCCCGGCAGCCAACGGAAGCGCAATCACGTTATAACCCGTCGCCCAGGCCAGGTTCTGCACCATTTTTTTGTAGGTTGACTTTCCAAACATGACAAGGTTGGCTATGTCGCGCGGGTTACTGTTTACCAGTACAATTGCTGCAGTTTCCGCTGCGATATCTGACCCTGAGCCTACTGCTATGCCGATATCTGCCTGCGCAAGTGCAGGTGCGTCATTTACACCATCGCCGGTCATTGCTACAAACTCTCCCTTGCCCTGGATCTCTTTGATCTTTTCCAGTTTCTGGTGTGGGAGTACCTCCGCATAGTATTTGTCAATCCCAAGTTGCTTACTCACGCTTTCGGCCACCTGCTTATTGTCTCCGGTTAGCAGGATGGATTTTATCCCGATGGTGTGCAGGGTGCGTATCGCATCAGCAGATTCAGGACGGATTTTGTCAGCCAGTGAAATATAACCGGCAGGAGTGGAGTCGACAATTACGAAGACAGTTGTTTCAGCGGCATCAGGACGGAAGTTACCGGGCAGGGAAATATTGTTTTCTTTCAGGAAACCCGGACTGACAACTTTAACCTGTTTGCCTTCAACAGTAGCTTCAACACCCTTGCCGGTAATCGCGTTAAAGTTTTGTGCAGCCGGAACCTGGAGGGAAAGGTCCTTCACTTTTTGGATGATGCCTGTAGCTATCGGGTGTTCGGAGTTTTGTTCCAGCGCCGCAGCCAGACGCAGCAATTCATTTTCACTTACGCCTTCCTGTAAGGCAACTATTTTAGTCACTTCAAATTTACCGTAGGTCAACGTTCCTGTTTTATCGAAGACGAGCGTAGTGATCTTCCTCGAGTTTTCAAAGGCTGTCCGGTTCTTGATCAGCAGCCCGTTTTTGGCTGACAACGCAGTTGACTTTGCTACTACCAATGGTACTGCAAGGCCTAATGCGTGCGGACAACAGATCACAATCACAGTCACCATTCTCTCAATAGCAAAGGCAAGGTCCTTTCCTGAAAGATACCATGCGAGAAATGTGGCAATGCCGGCAGCGATGGCGATCAGGGTCAGCCAGCGTGCTGCTGTATCGGCCAGCAATTGAGTCCTGGACCTGGATTGCTGCGCATCCTGCACCAGTTTGATCACCTGCGACAGGTAGGAATCTTTCGCGCCATGCAGAACAGAAATCTTTATAGCGCCATTTCCATTGATGGAGCCAGCAATGACTTTGTCGCCTTTGCTCTTCTCTACCGGTTTCGATTCACCGGTAAGCAGGCTTTCATTCAGGTAACTCTGTCCATCGACGATAACGCCGTCGGCGGCGATCTTTTCCCCGGGTTTCACCAGGATAACATCGTTTTCCTTCAACGTTTCTGTTTTGACATCCATTACATGATGGCCATGTACGAGGTGGGCGTCATCCGGCATTAACCGGACCAATAGCTCCAGTTCCTTTGAAGCCCCGGCAATCGACTTCATTTCAATCCAATGTCCCAGTAACATAATGAGGATCAGCGTAGCCAGTTCCCAGAAAAAATCCATTCCATTCAAACCAAACACTGTGACAACGCTATACACGTATGCTACCGTTATCGCAAAACCGACCAGTGTCATCATACCGGGGTTCCGGGCTTTCATTTCGTTCCCCCATCCTTTAAGGAATGGCCAGCCTCCGTAAAAGAATACAATTGAAGAGAGAGAGAACAGCACATAATCAGAACCCGGAAAACTGATATGGATGTTCAGCCAGTGCTGGATCATTTCAGAAAGCAACATGACCGGGATAGTCAGGATGAGCACTACGAAAAATCTTTTCCTGAAATCATCAATCATCATAGCATGATGGTCATGACCTGCATGTCCCATTGGTGGGTTGGTGTGATCGTGCACCTGCTGTTGTTGTGTCTGTGGCTGTGGGTGATGATGATGTTCCATGGCTGCTGTCTTTATAAGGATAAAAGTAGAAGTATTCAATAGTTCCACTAGTACACTTTTGTAGGAAATAGTTATACTTTATTGGTAGTTGTTGGTAATGAATAAAAATTCCCTATACCTTTGCAGAGCATGAAGAAATTCATTGTCGCCATACTCGCCATTCTTTACCTGGGCTCCATTACCGGTGCCCCGGTGCACCTGCATTACTGCATGGGTAAGATTGCCGACTGGAGTCTCGGACATGCAGAAAAGTCCGGCGAATGTAGCAACTGCGGCATGGAGAAATCCACTTCATCAGATAATGGCTGCTGCAAGGATGAACATAAATTCATCAAAGGCAGTATCGATCAGAAGCTGGTGGAAAGTGTCCAGCTCATGCTGGTGACTGCAGTACCTGTTAATCCTATCTATGTTGTTTTGCAGGCACCGGCTACCAGTAATGAGGTTGAAATCCTACCACACAGCAATGCTCCGCCCCGAAGCAGCAAGGTTGACATTTACATACTGGACAATACATTCCTGATTTGATTTAGTCTTTTTCAATTGTGCCGGGTAATTCAGTTTGCCGGGCTAATCGTCATTCCCATCATTCCCCATCTCTCATCTCATTAAAATGAAAAAGACATTCATTATTATCTCAGCATTCACCACGTTGGCATTTGCCGCCTGTTCTGATTCACCAACAAAATCCGGCCACGAAAATCACGATACCATAACCGCGCAACCGACAGAACCTGCAGCCACACAGGAAACAAAAGAAACTGATGTAAAGACTATCCCGGTAGTGTTCACATCAGTGGATCCAAACGCTGCCGCCTCTTTAAAGGCCGTGGTTGATCATTACCTGCATGTAAAAAATGCTCTCGTGAACGATAACGCTGCGGAAGCGGCAAATGGCGCAAAGGCCATGCAGAAAGCGGTGTCCGGCATCGATAAATCCTACCTGAGCGCGGACCAGAAAAGTGCTTACGATAAACTGGAGCAATCGCTGAAAGAACATACCGCGGTCATCGCCAAAAGCGGGACTAAAATCGCCGATCAGCGCACCCACTTTGCATCCCTCAGCGAAACTGTATATGAACTGGTAAAGAACTTCGGTGCAGGCCGAACCATGTACCACGATCATTGCCCCATGGCCCGCAACAACCAGGGCGCCATGTGGATGAGCGAAAACAAGGAAGTCACGAATCCCTATTTCGGCGCTGAAATGCTCAACTGTGGAACAGTAGAGGAAGAAGTGAAATAACGCCTCACCCTTTAACCAGTTAATATGGTTCGCAAACTCATTGAGCTTGCGCTGCGCAACAGGCTTATCGTCCTGTTGCTGGCAGCAGCAATGTTCGCCTACGGCATATTTTCTATCCGGAAGAATCCTATCGACGCCATTCCTGACCTCAGCGAGAACCAGGTGATCGTGTTTACCGAATGGATGGGTCGAAGTCCACAGGTGATCGAAGACCAGGTGACCTACCCGCTGGTGAGCAACCTGCAGGGAATTCCGAATGTGCGCAACATCCGTGGTTCTTCCATGTTTGGCATGAGCTTCATCTACGTGATCTTCGACGATGATGTCGATACCTATTGGGCCAGGACCCGCGTACTGGAGCGACTGAATTTCGCGCAACGCCTGTTGCCGCAGGGTGTAACGCCAACGCTTGGTCCCGATGGTACAGGAGTTGGCCACATCTACTGGTACCATCTCGATGCCCCGAAAATGGACCTTGGGGAGCAGCGTGCGCTGCAGGACTGGTACATCAAATTTGCCTTGCAGACAGTTCCCGGCGTTGCGGAAGTGGCATCTTTCGGTGGCTTTGAAAAGCAATACCAGCTGGTGATCGACCCGGTTAAGCTCCAGTACTATAACATCTCCATGATGGATGTGATGAATAAGGTCCAGGCCAACAACAATGATGTAGGAGGACGAAAATTCGAAATGTCGGGGATGGCTTATATCATTCGTGGCCTGGGTTATATCCGCTCGCTTGAAGACGTGGAGAATTTAGCCCTGGGCAATTACAAGGGTGTACCGGTACGGGTGCGCGACGTGGGCACGGTGCAGATGGGAGGAGATCTTCGGTTAGGCATTTTCGATATGGATGGGGAAGGGGAAGTGGTCGGCGGTATCGTAGTAATGCGATACAACGAGAATGCGAATAAAGTGATCGAAGCCGTAAAAGAAAAAATGGCTGAAGTGCAGAAGGGGCTGCCGGAAGGTGTGACATTCAAAACTTCCTATGACAGGAGCACGCTGATCCAGGAAGCGATCGCTTCAGTAAAGGCAACGCTGATCGAAGAAATCATCGCTGTTTCCCTCATTGTCCTGTTATTCCTGTTCCACTGGCGAAGCGCATTGATCATTCTCATCCAGCTTCCTATTTCCGTTGCAGCCGGATTTATCCTGCTGGAAATGTTTGGCATCTCGTCCAATATCATGTCACTTACCGGTATTGCGTTGGCAATCGGGGTGGTAGTCGATGACGGTATTGTGATGGTGGAAAACGCGTACAGGCATGTGAACGAAGCACAGGAACAAAAGATTTCAGGACAGTTAAAAGACTCAGTATGACAAAGTGGTTCAGCCGTGAAAAGGATCCGCTTAACGAAGCGGAAAAAATGGCCGTGATAGAAAAGTCTTCCAAACAGGTTGGCCCGGGGGTATTTTATTCAACGATTATCGTGGTGGCTTCCTTTCTCCCGGTCTTCCTGCTTACAGGAATGGAAGGCAAATTATTTCACCCGTTAGCATGGACAAAAACATACATTCTGTTGATTGACGCAGTGCTTGCAGTAACGTTGACACCTGTGCTGATCAGCCTGATGTTGAAAGGAAGACTGAAACCAGAAAGCGCCAACCCGATAACTCGTACGCTCGAAAATATTTATACGCCAATTCTCAAATGGTGCCTGAAATGGCGGAAGACGATCATCGGGATAAATCTCCTGGCTCTTGCAATTGGAATTGTTATGATGACCCGGTTGGGATCCGAATTCATGCCGCCGCTCGATGAGGGGTCGCTGTTATTCATGCCTGTAACCCTTCCCGACGTTTCCAACTCGGAAGCGAAGCGTCTTCTGCAGGTTCAGGATAAACTGATCCGTACTGTTCCTGAAGTTGAGCATGTGCTGGGGAAAGCAGGTCGCGCGAATACCGCAACGGATAACTCGCCGATCAGCATGATTGAAACGATCATTTTGCTGAAGCCGGCAGATAAATGGCGAAAAGGCATCAGCAAGGATGATATCATCAATGAGCTGAACGCCAAACTGCAGATCCCGGGCGTAACGAATGGCTGGACCCAGCCCATCATTAACCGGATCAATATGTTGTCGACGGGCATCCGTACCGACGTGGGACTGAAGGTGTATGGTCAGAACCTCGACAGCATTTATGCCTTCTCTCAAACCATCAAGAAACAACTGGAAGGAATAGATGGAATCAAGGACCTGTATGTTGAACCGATCACCGGTGGTAAATACATTGATATTGTCATCAGGCGGGAAGAGATCGGCAGGTATGGGTTGAGCATTGATGATGTGAATGCAGTGATTGAAACAGCATTGGGCGGGATGAAACTCACGACTACAATCGAAGGGCGGCAACGGTTTTCCGTGAACGCCAGGTATGGCCAGGATTTCCGGAACAACCTGGAAGCACTGAAAAGACTACAGGTGCAGACAATGGAATTCGGGCCGGTCCCGCTTTCCGCGGTTGCGGAGGTCAGGTTGAGTGATGGTCCACCCATGATCAATTCTGAAAACGCCATGCTTCGTGGAACAGTGCTCTTCAACGTACGGGAGCGCGACCTGGGAAGCACTGTCAAAGAGGCGAGGAGTAAACTGAACCAGTTGATCAGCCGGTTGCCAAAAGGATATTTCCTGGAATGGAGCGGGCAGTGGGAAAACCAGATCCGCGCCAACCAGACTCTTAAGATGATCCTGCCCATTGTGTTGCTGATCATTTTTATCGTCCTGTATTTCACTTATCATTCGCTCAAGGAAGCATTGCTCACTATGGTAACCGTTCCGTTCGCTTTGATCGGCGGCGTATTCATGGTGTATTTCTATGGCATTAATTTATCGGTTGCTGTTGCGGTTGGTTTCATCGCTTTGTTTGGGATGGCAATAGAAACTGCCATGCTCATGACCATCTACCTGAATGAAGCAATGGAAAAGATGGTGGCTGAGCACGGAAACTCGAGGGAAACACTTACCCCGAAAATCATCAGGCAATATGTAGTGGAAGGTTCAGCCAAAAGATTACGGCCAAAACTCATGACCGTGTCCGTGAGCCTTTTTGGCCTCATTCCAATTCTGTGGGCTACAGGAGTAGGCAGTGATATTATGCGACCCATAACAGTGCCCCTGATCGGTGGTACCATTTCATCAACCATTTATGTACTGCTGATCACGCCGGTGATCTTTGAGATCATCAAGGAAAGAGAATTAAAACGTAACGGTAAAATAGAACTGATCGATGTTAAAGAATAAACTTTTATGCCTCGCAGTTATGTTGCTTGCTGCACACATGGCAAATGCGCAGGTAGTGAAACTGGAAAGCATCCTCGACAGTATCCGGGCTGTGCACCCGGTTATAAAGATGTATGATTACGAGATCCGGTCGATGGACGCGGCCGCAAAAGGTGCACGGAGCTGGATGCCACCTGAATTCAGCAGCGGACTGTGGATGGTGCCTTACGATCCTTCGCGCTGGAAAAAAATGGATGATGGCATGGGCGGAACAACAGAGGGGATGGGACAGTACATGATCGGAGGCCAGCAAATGTTTCCTAGCAGGAAAAAACTTGATGCCGACGCAAAGTATATGGAAACGATGTCCTCCGTCGAAAAGGAAAAGAAAAATGCCACGCTGAACGAACTGGTTAATGATGCGAAACAATTGTATTATGAATGGCTGGTATTGAAAAAAAGACAGTCCATTCTCGAACAGAATGAAAAGCTGCTGGATTTCATGATTAAGAATGCAGAGATCCGTTATCGCAACGGCCTGGAGAAGATCAATGCCTATTACAAGGCAAAGGCGGCACTTGGCAACATCCAGAACATGCGGCTGATGGCTGATAATGACATCCGGGAAAAGCGCATCCGGATCAACGCGCTGATGAACCGAAATGTTATGACTGATTTCGAAATCGATACAGCATACATATTGACCGATTATTCTTCCATGGCTTTTGACAGTACCTTGTTTTACGGGAACCGGAGTGACCTGAAAGCTGTTGACAACCAGATCAACCTCACATACCTGAAACAGGAAACGGAGAAACAAAGTCTTCGTCCGCAATTCGGCGTCAGGTACGAGCATATGTTCGGTTTCGGGGGACTCCCTATGCAGTATTCGGTCATGGGAATGCTGAAACTCCCTATGGCCCGGTGGTCATCCAAAATGAACCGCGCGAATATGGAAAGTCTCCGCCTGAAAGCAACTGCACTTCAATCGCAGAAAGAAATGATGCTGAATGAATACAGCGGAATGGCCTATGGCATGCGCAATGAACTGGAGCTTAAAAGGAAACAGCTGCAGTTGTACGATTCCAGTATTGTTCCGGCATTGCAGAACAACTATAAGATCATGCAGCTGGGATATGAACAGAACACGGAAGAATTATTCATGTTGTTTGATGCCTGGGAGACATTATACATGGCAAGGATTGAACAGTTAGAATTGCTCGGCCAGGCACTGAAACTACAGGTCTCAATTGAAAGATTAATCGAACAGAAATGAAAACAGCATTGATCGCTTTAACAATTTTTGTCACGGCGCTTTCCTGCAAAGACAGTAATGATGAACATGCCGGTCACGTGGAGCAGGTTACCGTTTCGGATTCGGGCCTGGACGCGCTTGTTCGTCCGACGGATGAGTTCGTGCTCTCAGGAATCGCTGTAACCACCATGCAAAAGCATGAGGAACAGATCGAGATCGAAGCTTTAGGAAGTATCGCCTATGATACGAAGGAAACAGGAAGTATTGCTGCCCGGGCTTCCGGCAGGATCGAGAGACTGTATGTTCGCTACCGTTACCAGAAGATCCGGAAAGGCCAGCATATCATGGATATCTACAGTCCCGAGGTACTTACCGCCCAGCAGAACCTCTTATTCCTGTTAAAGAATGATCCTGCAAACAACAGCCTTGTTGAAGCAGCCAAAGAGCGGCTGATACTACTGGGAATGAGCAGCCAGCAATTGCAGCAGGTGATCAGGTCTGGCAAGGCTTCACCGGTTGTGGCCGTGTACAGTGGCTACGGCGGGCACATTCATGAGGCAGCGAACGGTACTATGGAGGACGAAGCAGGGAAGATGAAGGACATCTCCCTGTTAACAGCAGAACTGTCTGTTAAGGAAGGCATGTACCTGCAGAAAGGCCAATCGGTCTTCTCCATTTTCAACCCTGATCGCGCCTGGGTGCTGTTGAATATTTATGGTGAAAGCCAGTCCCTGGTCAGGACCGGCAACACGGTAAGGATTGTGCCTGAAACGGTGCCGGGAAAAGATTTCAGGGCGAAGATCGATTTCATTGAACCCTTTTACCGGAAGGAAAATAAAACACTTACGGCGCGTGTCCATTTTGATAACAGTGAACTCCGGATCCCAATCGGCAGCCAGGTGCGGGCAACTGTTTTTGGAAACACCCGTGATGCCTCCTGGCTGCCTAAGGAAGCTGTTCTTTCGCTGGGACTGAAACAGGTCGTCTTCCGCCGGGTGGGTGATGGTTTCCGTGCCCAGGCAATCAGTACAGGCATATCCAATAAACAGTATGTCCAGGTACTGGAAGGTTTGGATGAAACAGACTCTGTTGCTATAAATGCACAATACCTGATGGACAGCGAAAGCTTCATAAAAATCAAGCAATGATGTTACGGTCAATACAACTTATATTTTTACTGGTGGCAGTCCTGTTGACAGCTGCTTCGTGCCGCGAGAAGAAATCCGCGCAGGTTGATCCCGATGTATATTATACCTGTTCCATGGATCCGCAGGTAGTTGAATATAAACCCGGCAAATGTCCCATCTGCAAAATGGACCTGACACCGGTAAAGAAGCGGAACGGGGAGAAGAAGGATGAGATCCAGTTAAGTGAGCAGCAGATCAGGCTGGGAAATATTGTTACGGACACCATACGAAATGGTAAAATAGGAGACAGGATGGTGTTGACAGGCACACTGAATTTCAACCAGATGAAAAGCAGGGCGGTCAGTTCCCGGGTTATGGGAAGGATTGAAAAACTATACTTCCGCAACCAGGGAGACTATGTAAAAAAGGGAGCACCGTTGGCGGATATCTATAGTGAAGAGTTGAACGCTGCAAAGCAGGAATACCTGCTCGCCCTCGACAGGGCGAATGCATTCAAGGATGAGACAGCCATCGACTTTGGGCAATTGCTTCAAAGTGCCCGTAATAAACTGCAGTTATGGGGAATGACCAATGCCCAGCTTGCCGTGCTTGAAAAAACACGCAATGCAGGAACGGTAACCACTTTCTTCAGCACTGCAGAAGGTTATGTAGCAGAGCTGGCGCTACGAGAGGGGGATTACGTAATGGAGGGTGGTACAATTGTAAAACTGGTAGACCTTTCGGAACTCTGGGCAGAAGCGCAGGTGTATTCATCACAACTTGCACAGATCGACAGGAACAGTGTTGCTACTGTGCAATTGGTTGGGGACGAAGACAAAGAGGTGACCGGCAAGATCGACCTGGTCAACCCGGAGGTCAGCCCGGAAACCCGGATCAACCTATTACGGGTATCCATACCTAACCCCGGTAATCGTTTCAAACCCGGGATGCCTGTGTATGTTGTCCTGCAAAGTCCGGCGCGTAACACGCTCAGTCTTCCCGTTGATGCTGTGATCCGCGACGGAACGGCAGCAACGGTCTGGTTGCGCACCGGTAAAAGCAGTTTCAAAAATGTAATGGTAAAGACTGGAATGGAAAGCGGCGATCGCATTGAGATCCTTTCCGGACTTTCGTCCGGTGATGCTGTTGTAACTTCCGGGGCCTATTTATTAAACAGTGAATATATTTTTAAGAAAGGATCGGATCCCATGACGGGCCACAATCACTAAAACAACAATCAACCATATGAACTTCTCTGCTTTGAAATCATTAATTCTTGTCATTTTAGTTATTGCTGGCTTCAGTGCAAGCGCACAGACCTCGGGTGAGGTATGTTATAATCCAAACCTCGTGAAGGACAGCAGTAAAAAAAGTATTAAGTCAATGGCCTTTTCGGTTCTAAAGAGTGATAGCATTAAGATCGTTTACCATTCGCCTGGCGTTCGCAAAAGAGTGATCTGGGGCGGACTGGTTCCTTACGACGAAGTATGGGTAACCGGCGCGCATGATGCAACTACTCTTGAAATGCCATTTCCTTTTATTGTAAATGGAAAAGAGATTCCCGCTGGCAAATACGCCCTGTTCACTATCCCGGGTAAAAAGACATGGACATTCATCATCAATAAAAACTGGGAACAGCACCTGGCTTCAGAATATGACGAAAAAGACGATGTGATTCGCATCCAGGTTAAGCCGGCAAAAGTTTCGCACACGGAAAGGCTGCAGTACTTCATAGACACAGATCCTGCTGGTAAAGGCTCGATCTATGTTGCCTGGGAAAATCAGCGGGTAGGATTTCCGTTCAGTGTGAAGAAATAATTTGTAATTGCCTATTTTTGCCCGGTGAAAAAAATCCTGGCTTTCATATTGTTCAGCGTTATTGCAATTGCGGTGTTTACACCCTGCTGTACTGATGATTGCCAGGAAAATGCCACCACACAACAGGAAGCTGCCAAAAAGAATCTTGAAGGCAATTGTTCGCCTTTCTTTGCCTGTGGTGGCTGTCATGGCTTTGCACCGGCTATTTCAATCATTCATGTTTCCACACCACCAGGAGCTCTGCGGGAATATTTCATTATTGACCATTCAACAACTTTTCCGCCACACGCCGATATTCCGTGGCAACCCCCGCGGAATGCCTGATTTTTCCATAGGCATGTAAATTTTATTAATCGCGTAAGCCATCGTTTTTAACAGATGAAAAAAGTACTATCCGTTTGTATAGTGCTGCTGGTTGCGTGCGTCAGCACCTATGCCCAGCACACATTAAGTATTTCAATTAGAGACAAAGAAAGTAAGGAGCCACTCGCCGGGGCAACTGTAGAAATCCGTTCATTAAAAAGGAGCGCTGTAGCCGACAGTACCGGACTGGCTGTTATCACCAACCTGGCAACAGGTAAGTATTCATTACACTTCTCGTTTATTGGCTTCGAAGAACAGGAGGCCATGATAAGTGTGCCGGGGCAGGATCAGCTGTTTGAAGTCCTGCTACACAAAGCGGAAGAGGAACATGAAGAAGAAGTTGTGGTGCAGGCGACACGGTCAGCCCGGCCGTTCCGGGATATTCCTACCCGCGTGGAAACGATCTCCGGTGAAGAGCTTGCAGAAAAGGCAAACATGAAACCAGGGGAAATTCGCATGCTGCTGAGCGAAAGCACCGGGATCCAGACACAGCAGACCTCTGCTACCAGTTACAATTCGAGTATCCGGATCCAGGGGCTCGATGGCCGGTATACCCAAATATTGAAGGATGGGTTCCCGCTATACGCCGGTTTCTCAGGTGGACTGAGCCTCATGCAACTGGTTCCGCTTGACCTGAAGCAGGTGGAAGTGATCAAAGGTTCAAGCAGTACGCTTTATGGCGGTGGGGCAATTGCGGGGTTGGTTAACCTGGTCAGTAAAACGCCGACAGAAAAGCGTGATCTGAGTTTCCTGGCAAATGCTACATCTGCAGGTGGACTGGACCTCAGCGCTTTTTATGGACAACGCTTCAACAAGATTGGAGTGACCGTATTTGGTTCCCGGAATACCGGCCGGCCTTACGATCCGGCTGACATCGGGCTGACCGCTATCCCGGAGTTTCAACGCTATACGATCAATCCCCGGATCTTTTACTATGGTGACCGAACGACTGCAAATTTCGGTGTGAGCTATATCACCGAAGATCGTGTTGGCGGAAGTATGGATTACATAAAGAACGATGTGAGCGGTTACTATGAAAAGAATAACACGGATCGTTTTACCTCCCAGCTTGCTGTCACACACCGGCTAAGCGATAACGGCAGTTTGAACTTCAAGAATAGCTACAGTCATTTCAACAGGTCAATCAGGGTACCTGGCTACACGTTCATGGGTACACAAAAAAGCACCTATTCTGAATTGACATACTCGGCAGGCGCTGAAAAAATGGACTGGATAATCGGTGCCAATGTGCTCACTGACCAATTCGATGAGGACAGGCAAAGTACGCCTGTACTCCGGAATTACGATTACACCACTTTTGGCGGCTTTATCCAGAATACCTGGCGACCTGGCGATGCATTCTCACTCGAAACCGGCCTGCGTGGTGATTATGTAAAACAATATGGTTTCGAACTTTTGCCCCGGGTGTCGGCAATGTGGAAACTTACATCGCAGTTGACTGCGCGGATTGGAGGTGGTTTTGGTTATAAAACGCCCACCGTATTCAACGAAGAGGCAGAGCGAATTCAGTTCCAGGGTATTCTTCCCATTAATGAATCTACTGCCCGCAATGAACGTTCCGTTGGCGGAAACCTCGATGTGAATTATCGTACTCACCTTGGTGAGGTGGAACTCGTGATCAACCAGATGTTCTTTTATACCCAACTGAACAGGCCGCTGGTGCTGGCAGATAAAGGTCAGGGTGAACAGGAATTTGTCAACGCAAACGGTCGCCTTGATACGCGTGGACTCGAAACCAACCTGCGTTTCAGGTACGAAGACCTCAAGTTGTTCATCGGCTATACGTTCGCTGATGTAAATACGCATTATGATGGCACGAAAGCATGGTTCCCGCTTACCGCACGGCATCGCCTGAACAATGTGCTGATGTATGAAAAGGAAGAGAATTTCAAATTTGGCCTGGAAGCGTATTATGTCAGTCCGCAGCGTCTGAACGACGGTACAACAGGCAGATCCTATTGGACGGCCGGTATAATGGGAGAGAAGATCTGGGAGAAGTTTTCGATCTTCCTTAACCTGGAGAATTTCACCAATACAAGGCAAACGAAATTTGGGCCGATTTACACCGGCCCAATTGACAATCCTGTATTCAATGATATCTATGCACCACTCGAAGGTCGGGTGCTGAATGGTGGAATTAAACTGAGGTTGTAGTTACCTGTATTTTGGTTGTGATTACTGGTTACAATACGTTCACATGAGGGTAACAGTAAGGTAACAGTGGCCGTCTACTTTTAGGAAAATAAGCCACTATGAATTTTCGTTCCAGCACGGCCGTTATGGTAGGCCTGGTTTCCATCACCGGTATTTATGGATGTAATAAATTGAATGAATACCTCGGCGATTGGGATGGTGTAAAGCCCAACCCAAAGATTGAATTGAAGAGTCATTCTATCACCCCGTCACTGGTGAGGATGGCTACTGGTTTCGAGCAGACCGAAATCTATCCCCTTATCGGGAGTGATGATGTGTTGCCCGGCAGCCCATCCTTTATTTATGGCGCCCAGCCCGATGGTGGAGGACTGATCAAAAATGAAGAGGGAAAAGGATACGTGATGATCACCAACCATGAAATTCTCCGCGGTGTATCACGCGTTTTTCTCGATGAAACATTTAAGCCGGTAAAAGGAGAATATATTGTTGATGGCGATGGCGGCCAGTGGCGCCTTTGTTCGGCATCCATGGCAACTCCAAAAGAACATGGATTCGGCCCGCTTTTCCTCACAGCCGGTGAAAGCGGATCAGAATCGAGGATCCATGCCATTAATCCCTTTGCGCCTGTATCCGATAAAAAAAGGACTGACCGTGTGGTTCCTGCACTTGGTCGCGCCAGCATGGAAAACGCAGTGCCTCTGCCTAAGGATGCATTCAGGGGTAAAACAGTTATCGCTATTGGCGAAGATGATGCAAGCGGACAAGTGGTATTGTATGTTTCAAATGGTGTGGGCAACCTGGAGAATGGAAGCCTGTATATGATGAAGAGATCAAATAACGATCCTGTTGAAACAAATATGGAAGTCGGCTCTGCATATGATGTGGAATTCGTGCAGATCGATAACCATACCACTGCAACAGGTGTTGAAATCGCAGCCCAGTCCGTAGCGAAAAATGCCATCCAGTTTGCACGGGTTGAAGACCTGGATTATCGCAAAGGCGGTGGTGACAACAGTCGCGAATTGTACTTTGTGTCTACCGGCGTGAACGGGCAGACCGGTAAAACAAAATGGGGCCGTCTTTACCGTCTTGTTTTTGAAAAGAACAATCCTTTGAAAGGTAAACTTACGCCGGTTGCTGATGGTGGTATCAACCCCGGCAACGACCTGATCAATCCTGATAACGTGTGTGCAACCGAAAACTTTGTGTATGTACAGGAAGACGGTGATTCATATTACCCGGAAGCATTGCATGATTCCTGGATCTGGCAGTATAATATCAAAACCGGTACTTATAAGCCTTATGTGAAAATGGATCATCGCCGCGATGATGCAGCATTCAGCGCGAAATATAACACAGTGGCCAATAACCGCCTTGGTTCCTGGGAGTTTGGTGCCATGTATGATGTTTCTGAAACCATCGGATCGCCAAATACATTCATCCTGAATATCCATCCGCATACCTGGCAGGAGAGCAAGTTCCTGAATGCAGACGGCAGTACTGTTTCAGGCAATATGGAAGGTGGGCAGACCATCATTCTCAGGGGAGTTCAGAAATAATATTTACTATATCGTTTAGTCCTCCTTTCGTCAGAAGGGAGGACATTTCTTTTGTTTATGGAGATGAAAATTTTACAGCGGATAGCAGTGATTGTGATTATTGGATTGGCGGCTTTTGGTTGCGCGCCAGGTACCGGCAAAAAGGAAATTGATGAAATTCACCGGCTCACTGAAGCCCGGTTCAGCGGCATGGAGCAATGGCTCGACAGTGGCTTTATTCCCCTGGCCGGCACTACAACAGACACCGCAGTATTAAAAAGATCTTACCGTGAGGGCAGGAGACAATATAAGGAGATTGCCTTCCTCGTGGAATATTTTTACCCCAGTTCTTCGCGGTTTATTCTTGGACCCGCGCTCGATGAAATTGAGGCACAGGAACACCAGGTGTCGGAACCAGGGGGCTTCCAGGTTATGGAAGAATCACTGTTTACAAACGCTGTTGCCGATACCGCTTTCCTGAAACGGGAAGCCCGGAAAATGAGATCCCTGTTCTTCCGTTTGCACGGCATCTGGACGCAGGAAACTTTTCGCGACGACCAGGTATTTGATGCGATCCGGACGGATATAGCCAGGATGACGACACTGCAATTGACTGGTTTTGATGCGCCTGTTTCCCTGGAAGGATTACAGGAGATTCCTGTTTCCCTCGGCTCATACCAGGAGGTGTTGAACATTTATCGCAGCAAGGTTCCCGGCATGGAAAAGGCTGATAAACTGATTACAGCTGCGGGCGAATTTGCTGCCCGGTACCAGGACTTCGATGCCTTTCCGAGGTTGGAATTCATTACGTGGTACCTGAACCCGCTGTCGGCAACCATACTGCATTTGCAGGAGCAAGCAGGGATTCCGGTATTGAATAACATCGGGGCTTTAAACATGGCGGCTCCGCACATCTTTACAGATAGCTCTATCCGGCAGGATTTCTTTATTCCCGACGCCACTTCGGCTATCAGCAAACAAAAGGTCCAACTGGGCAGGAAATTGTTTTACGACCCCGTTCTGTCTAATTCAAACAGCATCAGTTGTGCGTCCTGCCACCTTCCGGAAAAAGCATTTACCGATGGATTAACAACAAGTCCTGCACTTGGGAGCAAGGGCAATCTAAAGCGCAATACGCCAACACTTTTTTATGCTGGTTTGCAGAAAGCGCAGTTCATGGACCTGCGTGTGGCTTTCCTGGAAGACCAGGTGAAGGATGTTGTGGAAAGCAAGGACGAGATCCATGGCAATATGGATAGTGCGGCAAGGAAAATGTCGAAAGATCCGGAGTATTCAAAACTATTTGCTGCCGCTTTTCCAGGTTGGCGCGACAGTATCTCCACCCGCCAGGTGCAGGTAGCGCTGGCTTCGTTTATCCGGTCGCTAAACCCATTTCGGAGCGCCTTTGATCTTTACCTGAATGGCGATACAACGCAACTGTCGGCAAGCCAGCAACGCGGATTTGACCTGTTTGCCGGAAAAGCAAAATGCGCAACCTGCCATTTTGTTCCTTTGTTCAATGGTACGGTTCCTCCTGCATTTGCGGTGTCAGAGGGAGAAGTGCTTGGGGTAATGGACAAGCCTGGCTCCGCGAATATCGATCCTGACCAGGGCAGGTATGCAATCTATAAAATTGACAATTTCAGGCATGCATTTAAAACTCCCACATTAAGGAACATTTCACTCACAGCACCGTATATGCATCAGGGTGGCTATCGTACGCTGGAAGAGGTTCTCGCATTCTACAATTCAGGTGGGGCTGCCGGTCGGGGAATCAGCCTGCAGAATCAAACACTTCCTGCCGATTCGCTTCGGTTGTCCAAAACAGAGATCTCTGACATTATCCATTTCATGGAGGCCCTTTCAGACCCGGAAGGCACCAGGCGGTTTTAAACGTCTGGAATTGCTATTTTTAAGAATGGAAGCTTCCTTTTTACAAACTCTGCTGTTCCTGGCCGTAGGCATAAGCGTTATCGTGGTATTAACGGCCAGGTTCAGGGTCCATGCTTTTTTTGCGTTACTTATTTCCTGCTTCATAGTGGGGCTGGGTGTCCAGCTTTCCGTGAGTGAGATCATTACTGCGACAAAAGACGGTTTTGGCAATGTGATGAAGTCACTCGGCCTGATCATCGTGCTCGGTACAGCGCTTGGTGTGATCCTTGAACATACCGGCAGCACGCAGGTTATGGCCAGTTACATTTTACGCAAAGTGGGAGTGAAGCGTGCACCTCTCGCAATGAACATTACAGGCTTTATTGTCGGGCTGCCGATTTTTTGTGACTCGGGATATATTGTTCTCAATGGGTTGAACCAGTCGCTGGCAAGACGCACAGGCATTCCCGTGGTGATCATGGCAACTTCGCTTGCAACAGGATTGTATTCCGTGCATTGCCTGATCCCGCCACATCCCGGTGCTGCTGCCGCTGCAGGGATAATAGGTGTTGATTTCGGGACTTTGATTTTGGTGGGTGGGTGCATCGCTATACCGGCAAGTGCGGTTGGATATTTGTGGGCAAAGTTTGCCGGCAAAAAATCAGCAGTGGCTACGGCTGAAGTAGCGGCCGCAACCGAAAACCCGGATCAACCTTCAGTCCTTAAATCTTTTCTACCGGTTATAATCCCCATCCTCCTGATCGCGCTAAGGTCGTTTTCCGACAAGTATGTTGACAGCAAATTCTGGAAGGAATGTCTTGTGGTGGGAGACCCGGTTATCGCACTATCGATTGGTGTGTTGCTCGCGCTGAATGGCAAAAGGGGGTGGACTAAAGAAAAACTCGGTTCCTTGTTGCAGGACGCAGCTGAAAAGGCAGGTGGCATCCTGGTGATCATTGGGGCTGGTGGCGCTTTCGGTGCGGTGCTGGCGGCCACGAATATCGGCGGTCATTTAAGCGGGTCATTAGACCTTGGCAGCCTGGGCATATTGTTCCCTTTTCTCCTTACAGCACTGCTGAAAACTGCCCAGGGGTCTTCAACGGTAGCCATCATTACATCCGCTTCTATAATAGCGCCGCTGATGCCTTCCTTAATGATGGATAAGGGCAATGGCCCTTTATTCTGTGTGTTGTCGATGGGCGCGGGATCCATGATGGTTTCCCATGCCAATGACGCCTATTTCTGGGTGATTGCGAGGTTTTCCGGGCTGGAAATGAAAGAGATGCTGCGGGTATATACTGTCGCCAGTATCCTGATGGGACTAACGGCCTTCCTGGTGACCTGGCTGGTGTGGATAGCATTTTGAAGGTTATGCCTGGTTGAATCCATATCGGATTGCCGCTTCAAGGATATCGATGTTGATATCTTTAAGTGCTTTGAACTTGATGCAATACCCGGTGACACTCGCCTTGCCAATTTCCTTCCCAAATGTTTGCGCTAAATAAGTCTTATCCTTAAGCCCAAGGATATAGACAGAGATCCCGGTTTTGTTTGCGCTGATGCCAATCCGAAACCACTCGGCAGTTTTTCCATTGGCATATTTCATTGTCTGTGATCCATATCCAATTGTAGGATTTGCAACCGTTTTATTTTCGCTGTCCTTACCATCGCTGAACCATAATTTACATCCTGGCGATACCTGGAGTGTGCGCTCGTGCAAGGCCTGCATGTCAGCACGTTTAGCATCAGGCTGACTGCCAATGTACTCTTTGATTTGCCCTTCTACGTTCATGCTTTTTTATTTTGTCATAAATTAGACTTGTACCTAAAATAATATAATTATGAAGTACATCCTATATGTATTTTGTATGCTTTTGTGCCTGGCGTCAGTTGCGCAGCAAAAGAATACGAAGGAAGTTAAGGTATTACTGATTGGTACTTTCCATTTTGATAACCCCGGGTTGGATGTCGCAAAATTCAAGGATGCCGATATCTTATCGCAGAAGCGACAGCGGGAAGTGGAGGAAGTAACCAGCCTGCTGAAGAGATTTGCGCCTGATAAAATATTTATCGAAGCAGTTCCTGCCAGGCAGTCTCAGATTGATTCTGCTTTTACATTATACAAGGCTGGGAAAAAAGAGCTTCGTGCCTCTGAAGTTGAGCAGCTTGGTTTTCGGCTTGCAAAGCAATTAGGTCATTCAACTTTATATGGGGTAGATTACCAGGAAACTAAATTCCCATTTGATAGTTTGATGAAATCGGCCACGGAGGCCGGGCAAACTGGTATCACATCTCACGTTCAAAAAACTATTGAAGAAGTACAGACTTCATTTAATGAAGCATTGCAAAAACTTACGATCAAAGAGATGTTGTTACGTGAGAACAGTGAAGATATGATAAAACTACAGCATGAATTTTACTTCAAGCTTTTACCGGCAGGAAAGCCCGGTAATCATGTTGGTTCTTATTTAGTGAGTGAATGGTGGCGAAGGAACATGGTGATTTGTGAGAACATACTAAAGCAGCTAAATGGCAATGAAGAAAAAGTATTGGTCATTTTTGGCTCCGGACATACAGCCATTCTGAATGAAATAATGAAGTTTAATCCTGCCATTAAACTGGTGCCGGCTTCAGAAGTGTTACGTTAAGTCTTTTTTCTGTGATTCTTAAAGCTGCTTTCATACATTTCAATCCAGTCATCAGGCGTTATCTTGGAAACCAGCTCACCGATAAGTTCATACGGGATGTCTTCCGCTTTTTTATAGCGCAAACAGCTCTTGCCCATATCCAGTTTTTTTGGAGAGGCTTTAGCATGCGCCGCGGTAAACCATTCCAATAGTTTGGGGTCCGCATAGATCCCCATGTGGTAAACAGCAATAAAATTTTTCTGCGAGGCAAATCCAAGGAATGGCAGGGGCAATTTCGGATCGCAGTGATAGCCCGCGGGGTATTTACTGTGCGGTACTGAATAACCAGCCATGCCATATCCCATGCCCTCCTGGAAACCTTCAGGAATATTCTTTTTGATCACATTTCTTAATTCAGTGATCGCTTTCTTCCTGTCTTCCGGAAGTTCGTCTATGTACTGATCAACAGTTGTTGCCTTCGACTGCATATACCGAAAGTATAAAAAAATCCTATAATGCTTACAGGTGCACTTCTTTCCCGGCAATATGTTTGGCTATTTGCCTGGCATCGAGGGCAATTTCCCTTAATTGGCCGGTTGGACTCACGAAGAAGCCACAGAAATACAAACCATCCTTACCGAAATATTTCTGCCTGCTAACAGGATTTCTGAGGTCGTCAAACCGGCCGGTGTCAACAGCAATGATTTTGGCATAATCGCGGTAATATCCAATGGCTGCAATGATCGCATCAAATTCCCCGGCTTCACCCGAAGTAAAATGAACCGTTCTGCCCTTGATATGATCTACATCTTCATGAATCTTTATGTGGCCTTCCCTGATATGCTTTATGGTACCGATATCCAAAAGGGGAATTGTTCCATCCCTTTCAATCTGTTCAAAAATCCCGTAAGGCATTTTTTTCAATCCCAGCCTGGGCAGGTCCGGGTAAAGTAATTTTAGTAACGGTGCATTGAGAGCATCGGCCACGCGGGGTGGAAGTTTTGACATCATCACACTTAAACGGAGAACGGGGATGCCCAGCAGGTCCCTGGGAATAACATTCACGGGTGAGCGGACAGACATATGCGGTTCAGCGCCCTGTTCATGCAGGTCAATCGCAATTTCACAGGCAGAATTTCCAAATCCGACAACCAATACTTTTTGTCCTTTGAATTCCCTGCCCGATTTATAGCCATAGCTGTGCATGATCCGGCCAGGAAAGCTTTCCATTCCATCGAAATGGATCTTTCTTGGTTTACCAAATGCACCAGTAGCAATAATGACGTACTTCGAAATGTAAGTATCTTTATTTGTTTCAGTGATCCAGAAATTGCCTTCCCGCCGGATTGATCTTGCTTCCGTATGAAAGGCGGGATTGATGTTGAATGCCTTTTGGTAGTCATCCAGGTAGTCCACTACCTGCTGCCGGGCAGGATAATCCGGAATGGCCTTGTCAAACTTTTTATACGGCAGGTTCGACATGGCCTTATTCGTATGCAAATGCAGTCGCTCGTAATGGTTGCGCCAGGGATTGGCCGCCTGCGCTTCTTTTTCAATCACCGCGTATTCAATACCTCTCTTGTGTAGGCTGGCTGCTGAAGCAAGTCCTGATGCGCTTGCACCTACAATTAGTGTACGAATCTGTTGCATGGAAAGGGATCTGGGTTACTTATTATTTTTTCTTCATGGCATTGATCCAGTCGACAATCAATTGTACGCCTTCTTTATGGATGACGGACCGGGCAACCTCTGGCATCGCTGTTCCTGGTACTGCACTGTTCATGCGGTATGCAAAAATGGAATGTGCAGCATCGCCGGGAATAATGTCGTAATTCAATCCACCGGCGCCACCACCTGCTGATACCGGTTCTTTCATAATGCCCAGGTGGGCGGGATCGGTTTGTTCATACTCGAGGAATAACCCGGTGTTGGATGCATCTCCGCTTGCTTTATGACAATGTGCACAGTTGATGTCGATATAGGCCCGTGCCCGCTGATCCAGCGTGAACTGTTTTGTATTTTTCCAGTCTGGCAGTTGTGCAACCTTATCCATGGAAGGCAAGCTGTCGAGAACTCCCATCTTCGCCCAGCGCAGCAATTGATTCACCGTTTCCCCATTTTGGACAAAATTCAGGTTGCGGATCTTCGGACCAATAGGAGTGAGCTCGCCATTGCTGGTATGGCATCTTTTACAATCATTCGTATTGGGTACCTGGTAAGTGGTTGAGATTTTAGCGCCATTATCGTCTAACAAGGTAATGGGAATTTTTGCCCCGATGATATGCTTTACGGCGTCCGTTTGCTCTTTGTTCCACAGATAGTTCATCACTTTCCACTGGTGATCGGCAGGGTTCTTTACAAGTAACCTCGTTTCGATCATTACCTTCTGGTGCTGCTCATTGATGTAGGCAAAATTCTTGATGATAATGGTGGAGTCCGGGAAATCCGGCAAGTCACTGCCGGTGTATCTGGCCGCTTTTCCTTTTGGCAACAAAACAAACCGGTCCTTCACCGCGTAATCGCTGAACAGGGGAGTAGCCAGTTCATAATGCACCAGGGCGACCTGCGGCTTTAGTTCTTTCAGTTCGCCACCGAAAAAGCCATACTCCGATAATTTCTCTTTGAATTCAAACGCATTCGGATCCGAATTTATCTTCTGCTCAGCTGTTTTGTTCTTACAGCCCTGGATTAAACCTGAAAATGATACGATGCCTGTTAAGATGCCGGCAATCCACCACACACTTTTCTTCATAATACTAATTTGCGATTCCAATAAAAATGTTTTCCTGCTACTTACAAACAAAGGGCGCCACATCCACTCCGGGATTCCATTTTTTGGGATCGCCAATGCTCATCAGGTCGGCGTTCACGAAAATATTGTCACCACTTTGTTTGATGCATAAAGAGTCCGGGTTTGCAGCGGTACCATTGGTGAGAATATTTGTTGAGATGCCATCATATAGTACGAACGGAATTCTTTTATTCTTCCTGTTCGGGTCTTTTGCATTCAGGGCCTGCTCAATCCCGATCAGCATCTGGCCCATGCGGTGTTCATATGCCGGCTTTGGAAATGAATCGCCCATCTGCATGATGTTGTCGTGGATGAAGATGTTTTTTGAAATGGGAAAGTAGTTGTCATTGATCTTGTGGACTGCGCTATCATCCGTTGCAAGGCCCGATGCCAGCATAATAGCTCCTGAGTTGTTGTTGACGATCCGGTTATTGTATAGTTCAATATCGGATGCAGCCAGGATGATTATACCACTTCCGGGCGCTGCATTCCCAACTCCCCAGGTAGTGCCGAAGCTTCCGGCTTTGGCAAAATTCCTTTCGTTGTTGTCGTGGATATTATTGTTGTATGCCTTAACCTTACCGCCGCGTTTGGAAAGTGTCGGCAGGTCAAAGATGAGAAAGCCGGCAGTGTTGCCCCAAAATTCATTATCATAAACCTGCGCGTTCGTGGTGTTTTCGATTTCGCAACCGGCTACATTCATGAATGCTTTACAATTCCTGATGACTGCGCTATCGGACTGTCCAACATAAATGCCGGCATCCGAAGAACCCTGTACATAACAGTTTTCGATCAGGATATTCCTGCACAACACCGGGTACAGCGCATAGCCTCCATTGGATGAATCGATGTTCTCCCATACGGCACTTACATTATTAAACACAATGTCGCGGCTTTGGGTGATTTTGATCATATCACCCTTGGCATTTTGCAGCTTGAGGTCTTCTATATTGAACCCGGTTACATTAGTCACCCGGATCCCTTCTCCACCCTGGGTCTGCGAAGAGAAATCAAGAATGGTTTTATCACTTCCCTCGCCGCGGAACATGATGTGTTTTAACTGGGCGATGCTGAGGTTATCGAATTTATAGGTGCCAGCCTTTAACTCAACAATTGAACTGTCTTTTAATGAAAGCAAAGCTTCCATGATCTTGAGTTCTTCCCCCGGGTTAAATGACAGGTTGTTTAAATAGCTGTCTTCATGTTTTTCGCCAATATTGGTGGCACAGGAAGTAAAAAAGAGTACTGCGGTTAGTGATAAGAGCGATAAAATTCCTTTTTTCATGTTTCGGGTTGTTTAGAATACGTTGTACGACAGCGATACATAATACACGCCACCAATCATCGGATTGGCCATGCCGGTCGAATAATATTTGTTGGTGATGTTGGTTCCGCCGACTTTAATGCCGGTATGGATTTTTGTAAATGTGTACCCTACCTGTGCATCGATAACTGCTGATGCCGGTACCGTTCCATTTGCCAGTCCGCCACCTACTTCATAATGATAGGATGGTTTATAACGCATGGAGGTGTTGAATGCCCAGTTTTGTTTTTTGCCGAAACCGGTGTTCCCTACTTCCAGGTTCAGGTGGTAACTCGGCGTATTGAAATTATTGATCTGGCTGTTATTCTTATTCTTGATATGATCTGAATAATAATTTGCCTTTGCAAAGAAGCGACGGGAAAGGTCAACATTCACACTTGCGGCATAACCATAGGTGTTAACCCGTTGTGCTCCGTTGAAAGCAATATTGTATTGGATATAAGTGCTGCGGTCCTTGAACGCGTTTGGATCGGTAGTGCCCGGGGTATTGCACACATCTGCATAACCGATAAAATTTTCCCAGGTGGAATAATATCCTAATACATCAAACAATACTCTTTTTCCAATCAACGCAGCATATCCCAATTCAAATGCATTTACCGATTGGGGTTTGATGTCATTTACATAGAACCTTTCCAGCTTTGTTGCATCATCGGCCTGTTGAAATTCCGAAACGCTTTTTAGGGTATAAGGAACATATTGATCAAAATGATAGGTGTCGTACAACAGTCGTTTGGATCCTCCCGATGCCAGCTGGTTATAGCCAACGAGCGTATTCTGTAAAGCCTGGATGTTGGAAGGGAAGCTGTACGCATTCTGGTAAGAGAACCTGATGAAGTGTTCTTTGGCTACCTCGAATACGGTGGACAATCTCGAAGTTACCTTTGGATCTTCGAACAGGGTATTCTTATCGTAACGGAACGAAGCACCAAGCCGGAGCCTGTCATTGATCAACCTTTTGCTGATCTGCGCATAAGCGCTGTATTCATTTACTTTAATAGGTTTCTCCTTATCAGGGAATAGCGTGCCTTTGGAATTCAGGTTGTACAGTCTCCAGTTAACGCCTGCAATTACCTCTACGAATTTTATAAGGTGGGAAAAATTGTACTGGAATTCCGAGTTATACAGTTTACTCCTGTCGAGGAACAGGGTTCCTCCCTCTGTAATGGGTGTATGGGAGATCGTTTCCTTCAACTGGTTGAATACCGCGGAACCAGCCTCGGGCCTGCCGATATCTGCATATTGTCTTGCCGCATAGCTGGCGCTCGTGTAATCCATTCCGCTGATCATTGATTGCAGGAGGGCGCCGGTGTATTGAGGATACCAGCCATCGCCGGTATTGGCATCATAGCTGGGTTTCCATGCTTCATTGATCAATTGGGAGGTGGGACCAGAGACAAGGGTGTTTCCAGAGTTTTCCTGCGTGGTATAGGTTCTCAGGAACCAGTTTTCAGCTTTCAGTTCAGCCCTGTACTGGCCTACTTTGAAATCTTTCATCTGGTAACGGGTATCGTTGGTATACACGACGCTTCCCGTGCCGAACGTCCCGGAGAAAATGGCTTCCAGTTTTGGCCTGATCTTATACCTCAGTTCGGCATTCGCCTTGAACAGGCGGGCATCATTATCCAGGTATCCATACTCTGCATAACCGGTACGTGATACGTAATTCGGCTGACCAAGCATCGGTTCAATAAGAGGAGCGAGGTCCGGGTTCGTGAGCATGGCGTACTCCAGGAAAGGGTTGATGTCAACCGATGTTGCTCCTCCATAAAGGTTTACGCCATTGTAATTCGGGTCGGTATATTTCGAACCCGGACCGTTTTTGTTGGTGGTATCAGAGGCTACCCAGTCGTTGGCCCTGGTATACTGGGCATTGAGTTTAAAGGCGAGCTTATCATTTATCTTTTTTCCCCAGCGGATGGTCCAGTCGTAATAAGGCGAAGCACCTACCGGGTCATTGGCTTTTTTGCTTTTCACGTGATTGACACCCTGCGTAACGAGTATGCTGAGGCCCTGGTATTTGAAAGGATCTTTTCCGGTCATGACCATGGTCCCGTTCAAGCCTCTTGAGCCATACAAAGCCGAAGATGCACCTGACAATAATTCAATATTATCCACGTCAAGCTGGGTCAGGCCAATGGCATTTCCGAGCGGGAAATTCAGGCCTGGCGCCTGGTTATCCATCCCGTCGACCACCTGGGTGAAATTCGTATTGCCGCTGGTGTTAAAGCCGCGGGTGGTTACCGTGGTGAAGCCAAGACTTGACACGGTAACATCAACTCCCTTCAGGCCCTGCAGCATGTCGTAATAATTGAGCTGGGGTGAATTGACGATGTCTTTGGTCCCGATGCGTTCGATGGTAACCGGGGATTCCAGCTTTTTCATCGCGCTCCGGCTTGCCGATACTACTACTTCCTGTCCTAACGAAGAGGCAGGCTTCAGCAGCACGTTAATGGGGTTTTGGACGGAATTGATTACCAGTTCCTGCGTTTCAAAGCCGACGGAGGAAAAAACGATCGTCAGCGGAAACTTTTTTGAGGTGCCGAACCTGAAGTTCCCGTTGTCATTGGTGAAATCACCGTCGGATGACTCCTTAACGGTGACGGATACAACAGGTACCGGCTTTTTGGTGTCGCTGTTTCGGACTACACCGGTAATGACATGCTGGGCTTTGAGCCCGATTGTCGTTAGTGAAAAGACAAGCAGGGCAAGAATCGTTTTTCTCATAAGCTCAATCGTTGGTAGTTGGGAGGAGGTTTAGGGTCTGAAAATCAGTTTTAATAGATATTTTATTTCATCCAGTCCTTTTGAATAATCAATCTGTTCAGCTTTTTCTAGCACTGCTCTTTGTTCCGTATAATGTTTTATCGAATCACTCATAATGATCAGGGATGTAGCAAGCCTGATGGGATCAGCCTTGAAAATCTCTTTCTTCCTGATCCCTTCTTTGAGTAGTGATGCCAGGAACACTATCTCCTTCTGCATCACGGACTCATACAATTCAAGGAAGCCCGGAATCAGCTTTTGCAGCGTTTCCGGCGTGATCTTGTTGAGGTTTAATACGGCCATATAATAATTGAAACGTTCCTCGAAATAGAAGAGGACCATGGCTTCCACGCTTTTCTTTTTCAGCGTTTTTTCCTGCAGGCTTTTTAAATACTCTTCTCCTTCATTAACGGCTACTTCCAGGAACAACGCTTCCTTATTCTTATAGTAATAGAATAGGGATGACTTGTTGAGACCCATTGATTTTGCAATATCATCCAGCGTGGTTTTTTCGAGGCCATATTTGAGGAAACATTCCTTTGCTGCTTTGCCAATCTGTTTTTTTACCGATTCCTTTTTGTCCATAACAGTCCTGCCTAACGGTTGAATTTTCAAACATTTTAATAAAAAAGTCAACTTTTTGAAAATATGGCATTTTGTCTATACAAAGACAAATCCGGCAAAATAATTTTCCAGATGATGATTTCGATCAAGTTTGTGAGAGGGATAGAACGATAAGATGGTAGACTGTCAGGGAGGCTGCATTTTATTACAATCGTTCCAGCCTGCCTTTTCGTTTAATGATATTTTTATAATCCCACTGGATTTCGCGGGATTTCTTCAGCCACTGCTTTAATTTCTTTTCATCGATTTCTGTTGCAGCGTTAAAGAAGATAGATGCGTCCTTGAATTTTTTGCCAACGATATTCAACTCTTCGGCCTCAAAATCAGCTCCGCTCCAAAACATTAACCGGATTCCCGGTTTCTGTTTGCTGTATCCTACGATTGGGTTTTCATTTAAGAACCAAACGGGGTGAGCGTGCCAGATTTTGCTTTCTGCCTCTGGTAATTCTTTGTCTATGATTGAAGCAAGAAGGTGACAGGTTTCCATGTCTATCGTGGTTTGGCTTTCATTATAAGCGTTGATCCCGGAGTTCATTTTGAATAGTTTTTGGCTACTGCTCAGCGTGGTATTCTCTAAGATACTGATTTCGGTGATCAATCAGGCCGGACCGGCATTCAGATAATCTTTTTACCTTCGGGCAGCAAGCAAATTGACAGCAGCCTGGACGATGGAATGAAAGCTGGGTCTTTCAGCACCAAAACGTCAAACACAATGAGGAAACTGCTATTACTCTTTGGTATGTGCATATACTATTGGTCACAATTGTTTGCACAAACGGAAGAGGATGGTGGAATAATCAAAGGAGTAATCACCACCAGCGATAACAAGCCTGCTGCTTCTGTAACCGTACAAATCAAAGAGCTAAGGAGGTCAACGATTACTGACGACAATGGCGGGTTTATATTCAAAAATGCAAGGGCCGGTAAACATACCATAGAAGTAACCTCCATAGGCTTCGCCAGAATTGAAAAAGCAGTAACAATTGAAGCCGGTCAAACGGCAGCCGTGCAGATCCAGCTTACAGTGAATGCCGAACAACTTGCAGAAATCCTTGTCAGTTCCGACCGCAAATCTTATATCGCCGATAAAGTCTCTCCTTCATTACGTTTGAACGCAGACCTGGTCGAAGTACCCCAGAATATAACAGTAGCTGGAAAGCAAACGCTCACCGATATGGGAATGCTTACCAAGAGTGAAATCTCCCGCATTTCGAGCGCTGTCACGAAAAGTTATGGTTCAGATCTTGATCTCGAAATCCAGATCCGCGGTTTCAATTCGACGTTCGGAACTTTCCGTAACGGCATTGGCGGACCCATCTGGTGGAATGCGCAGGAAGATGCCAGTATGATCGAACGTGTGGAATTTGTAAAAGGTCCTGCTGGATTTATGATCGCCAATTCGGAGCCGGGTGGACTAATAAACGTTGTTACCAAGCAGCCGACACACCAACGGACGGCAGAGGTCGGCTTTGGTGTAGGAAGCTGGAACCTGGTGCGCACCTATGTTGATTTAGGCGGCGAACTGGTAAAGGACGGCAAATTTACCTGCCGGTTGAATCTCGGCGCCGAAAGGAGAAATGATTACTACCAGTTTGGTGAGTTCTACCGCTTTTGGATCTGCCCGGTAGTAAGCTATGAGTTTGATATAAACACCAGCCTGACCTATGAATTCAATTATGTGAAAGCTGCGGCGCAGGAAAATGCGCACCAATCCATCACTATCAATGGAGACCTGGAGAAACTGCCGATAGACCTTGCCATCAACGATCCAAACAATCCCAAATTCTGGGGCGCAAACCTTTACAATAAATTGACTCTGAAACATAGGTTTAACGATAACTGGGCATTCACAGCCCAGGCTGCCTATGTAACCAACGACTGGGATGGTACCACCATGTTCCTCCAGGGTATCAACGCTACAAAGGACACGCTCAACAGGTTTAATTATTACAGCGACTGGACAGGTAATCTGACCAACCTTCAATTGTTCATGGATGGGAAATTCAATACCGGACCTCGCGCAGAACATAAAGTGCTGGTTGGGATTGACTATGGTCAAGGCAACGAAGGAAGTGAAGAAGGCTTTGTTTGGGAGAACAATCCCTTTCCTTTATCCATAAAGGAGCCCATTTACTATTTGGCGAAGGATACTTTAACGACATTCAACGATCGGGGTAGCTGGCTTGATGCCAACCGATGGCAGTCATTGTACGTGCAGGACCACCTGAAACTGTTTAACAGGGTCGTCGTTACACTTGCCGGTCGTTTTACCCACCTGACGACCGGCCAGAATTATTTAGACCCGGCAACTGCGCAGTATGAAGTTTCCGATAACAAATTCACCCCGCGGTTGGGACTTACTTTCCTGTTTACAAAAGACATTTCCGCATATGCCTTGCACGATGAAAGTTTTCTTGCCCAGCACGGTACAATTTATGGAGGCGGGCGACTGCCGCCGCTTACAGGCAGGAATAACGAAGTGGGGGTAAAAATATTCCTGTTTAAAAGACAATTGTCTATCAATGCATCGGTGTATGATATCAAGAAAAATGATGTGGGAACGGGTGACCCCGACCATCCTGGCTATTCCCTGAAAACGGGACAGATCCGAAGCCAGGGTGTGGATGTCGATATAGCAGGCCGCATTAATTCCAATTTATTCATTAATGCAAACTACGCCTACGTAGACGCGCGGATAACAAAAGATGAAGACAAGACCATCGTTGGTCTTCAAAACCCTGGCACCTGTAATAATCTTGCCAACCTGTGGCTTAAATATCTAATAAACAGTGGTGTTTTTAAAGGGTTAGGTTTTGGTGCGGGTTATCAGTATACGGACAAACGCTGCGCTGTTAATCCCAACCAGAACTTCCAGGATGGCGTCAAATATTTGCCTGCTTACAGTTTGTTTGATGCTGCTGTTTCCTATTCGACCGGCAGGTTCAATATTGGTTTCAACATTTATAACATTGCGAATAACAGGTATGCGGCAGGTGGATTTTGGTCGCACCCCAGCCAGGAGTATGTTTTTTACTCTGGCATTCCAACAAATTTCAGGTTGCAAACAACAATAAAATTGCAATGAAACCACTTCCTTTTGCCATATTGTTATCAGCGCTTGCCTGCACGCAAAAGGAGGAAGTAAAAACTTCACTGAAAACCTTAAAACCTGCGATTGGTGTAATTAACAAAGACAGTACTGTTCCACCTGTTATTACTTTGATAGATAAGTCCAATGCTCCTGGAAAAGTTTTAGCCGGCAAACCGGAAGTGCACCAGGTACCGGGTCCGGGTGGTTTAGGTTTACCAAATTTCACCCACTACAATACCGAACAGGGACTTCCCTTAAGCTTTACCTGGTGGGGGTATAAGGATAAGAACGGCAACCTGTGGTTTGGTACAGATGGCGGTGGCGTGAGCCGGTATGATGGTAAATCTTTTACCAATTTCAATACAACACAAGGGTTGGCAGGATATTCGGTTTATGACATCAAAGAAGATAAAGCAGGGAAGTTTTGGTTTGCTACTGGAAATGGAGTGAGTTGTTACGATGGCAAATCATTTACCAACTTCACTGTGGCCGATGGCCTGCCAGATGATGTCGTATATAGTATTGCTGTAGATAGAAAAGGAAACTTATGGTTTACTACAAACTCCGGCGGCGTAAGCCGGTATGACGGGAAGTCATTTAAGAACTATACCACAAAAGAGGGGTTGGCGGGAAATACCGTATTCGGTGTCACTGAAGATAAAAACGGGAAACTATGGTTTGGAACAAATGAAGGAGCGAGTTGTTTCGACGGGCAATCCTTTACCAACTTTACTACAGCACAAGGACTGCCACACAACTCGGTAATCAATATCCTTGAGGATAAGACAGGAAAGCTCTGGTTCGCAACAGGGAAAGGAATAAGCCGGTATGACGGGAAATCGTTTACCAACTTTACCAGGTCAGAAGGGCTGGCAGGTAATACTGTCGTCTGCATCACGGAAGATAAATCGGGGAACCTGTGGTTTGGGACCTTTGATGGAGTGAGCCGTTATGATGGTAATACATTTACCAACTTTACTACCGCACAGGGGTTGACAAATAATGTTGTCCGAAGCATCACGGAAGACAATGCAGGAAATCTCTGGATGGGAACCAATGAGGGACTAAACCGTTATGACGGTACGGCATTTACCAATTTTTCCACTGCGGAGGGGTTGGCAAATAATGCTGTTCGAAACATTATAGAAGACAAAAATGGAAGCCTCTGGTTCGGCACAGCCGGAGGTGGAGTCAGCCGTTTCGATGGGAGATCTTTTTCCAACTTTACTACGGCGCAGGGACTTGCTCATAATACAGTACTCGGTATTGCGGAAGACGATGCAGGAAAGTTATGGTTCGGTACGCTTGAAGGACTGAGCTGCTATGACGGGAGATCCTTTACCAACTTTACCAAAGCACAGGGATTGGTCGATAATAATGCCTGGGGCATCACGAAAGATAAAACGGGAAAGCTATGGATAGCTACCCATAGTGGTGTAAGCTGCTATAGCGGAAGGTCATTTACCAATTTTACTACGGCCCAGGGCCTGGTAGACAATCATGTTCAAGAAATCACTGAAGATAAAAAAGGCAATCTATGGTTTGCGACAAGGCAGGGAGTCAGCCGCTACGACGGGGTGTCGTTTACAAATTTCACGACAGCCCACGGACTGGTAAAAAATGACGTAATGAATATTACGGAAGACGAAAGGGGAAACCTCTGGTTCGGTACAATTAGCGGCGGTTTAAGTCGTTACGACGGCACTTCTTTTCTCAACTTTACATCCGCCCAGGGATTGGCGACTAACGATGTTTGGGCACTTGTGATCGACCGCCAGGGCAACATATTTATTGGAAACAATATAGGCATAGGTGTTCTTAAAGGATTTAAAAGCCTTTCTTCCGACGGCCAAGTTGTTCCGGCCGTTAATGCTCTTTTAAATGAGGAATTGAAAAACTACCTGCCCGTCTTTGAACTCTACAGCAAGGAAACAGGCTACCCTGTAAAAGACCCTCATCCAAATGCGATGTTTGCGGACAGCAAAGGGATGATTTGGGAGGGCGGACTTACCCTTGTAAGGTTTGACTACAATGCCCTGCTCAGGAATTCAAAGCCGCCAGCAGTATTTATACAGTCTGTGAAGATCAACGGAAATAATATAGGGTGGACTAGTTTGGCAAATAAGGATAGTACAGGTGCCGGGTTGGATTCCCAGGTCATGCTCAATGAAGAGATCCTCAGTTTCGGCAGGGAACTATTCGCCTCAGAAAGGGATTCCCTGCGGCAAAAATTTTCAGGCATCAGCTTCGACAGCATAAGTCCATTTTACCCGGTGCCTCAAAACCTGGTTCTTCCTTATAAACACAACAGCATAAGTTTTGATTTTCTTGCGATAGAGCCTGCCAGGAATTACCTGGTTAAGTATCAGTATATCCTGGAGGGATACGAGAAGGAGTGGAGCCCGGTCGGTAAAACTGCCTCGGTAACGTATGGTAATATTCCGGAAGGAGCATATGTTTTTAAACTTCGCGCCCAGGGCCCGTCTGGCATTTGGAGTGGGTCGGTTGCATTCCCATTTGAAGTGCTACCGCCCTGGTATCGCACCTGGTGGGCATATGCGCTTTATCTCCTGGCATTTGTTTTTGCCTTGTGGAGCTTTGCGAAATGGAGGGTGCAGGCTGTTGAGAAAGAGAAGAAGGTGTTAGAAGAAAAAGTGATCAGCCGGACAAAGGAGTTGGAACAATCGCTCGAGGAGAAGTACCGGTTAAGTAAAACTGTAGAAAGTCAGCAGGCGCTATTAAATGAACGGTTACGGATCAGCAGGGAGCTGCATGATGATATAGGAAGCACATTGGGAAGCATTTCCATTTATAGTGAAGTAGCGAAAAAGAGAACCGAAAAAAATGAAGCTGCCAGTGACGTGCTTTCCAAGATAGGCCTTGCTTCCCGGGAAATAATAGATAAGATGAGTGATATTGTCTGGAGCTTAAATCCGGACAACGATAACTTTGAACAACTTCAAAACCGGATGATGACTTTTGCTGCAATGATGCTGACCCCGCGAAATATCCTGTATGATTTTGTTGCCGATAACGAGTTAAAGAACCTGCGGTTAACAAGTGAGCAACGCAAGAATATTTTTCTCATATTCAAAGAGACACTTTACAATACAGTAAAGTATGCAGAATGTAGCAGGGTCCGCATAATCCTCAACCTGCGTCACAATGACCTGGCTATGGTCATAAAAGATAATGGAAAAGGGTTCGATATTGCTGGTGTAGCCGTGAATGGAATTCCGGCAGGGGAATATGTTGGTGGCAACGGGATTAAAAACATGTATGCAAGGGCGGATGAGATGAAAGCGAACCTGGAGATAAAATCAAAAAGCGAGGAAGGGACAACTGTTCAGCTTATTGTCAAACTGTAACCGTGAGTGATATTAAGATAATAATCTTCGATGACAATGAATCCCTCAGGGACTCCATTGCCATGCTCCTGCAGGATGCGCCTGGTTTTACGCTGGTGGGATCCTATTCGCACTGCCTGGATGTAATAGAAAATATTAAGGATACGAAACCAGATGTCGTGATTATGGATATTGACATGCCGGGCATGAACGGGATTGAAGGCGTGAAGCTGATACGAGGCAATTTTCCGGCAGTGCAGATCCTGATGCTCACCATTTTTGAAGATGATGAAAAAGTCTTTGCGGCGATTAAAGCCGGTGCTGACGGCTATATCCTGAAAAATGCAGAACCTGCTGATTTGCTTAATGCTATTACCGCGGTGTACAGTGGAGGCGCCCCGATGACGCCCGGCATCGCGAGGAAAGTACTGCACCAGTTCCAGGCTATCTTGCCTGATGAACAGAAAGACTATCATTTGAGTGCACGTGAGAAGGAGGTACTCAGTCTGCTGGTGGATGGCCTTTCCTATAAAATGATCTCCGGTAAACTGAATATCACCTACGATACTGTCCGCGCGCACATAAAAAAGATCTATGAAAAGCTGCATGTAGCTTCCATGACCGAAGCGGTGGCAAAAGCAATTACCGAAAAGCTCTTCCCTTCTAAATAGCCGTACTACCATTGTTGGTAATTGTTAAGGGGGTGGTTTCAACTGTATTTTGTAGCCGTATTAAAACTTACGGTTATGAAAAAGTCAATCTTCACCAGCTTTACGGGTATTTTACTGACCTCGATAATAACCAGCATCAGCTATTCACAAGGCCCGGTTGCGTATTCACAGGGTAAGACTTCACTACCGGAATTTATGTTATCAGTTGAAGAAAAAAGTCCCGAAAAGAATGCAGCAGTGCCGCGTCTTAATGAAATTAGTAACAAAGCGGCAAGGGATTTTTCAAGGAATTTTAAAAATGCTTCAGATCCAAAATGGTTTAAAGCAAAGGAAGGTTTTGTGGTGTATTTCAGAAAGGATGGGGTAGACAGCAGGGCATTTTATACTAAAAAGGGACAGTACGAAGGTGTGATCCTCAGTTATTATGAAGATAAACTAGCCCCCAAAATCCGTCACCTGGTAAAAAGTGTGTATTATGATTTCAACATCTGTCATGTTTATGAAATTCAGAATGAGGACATGACCGCTTACGTGGTAAAGCTCTTGGGAAAAACCACCTGCAAAACAGTCAGCATTGTAAATGGGGAAATGAATGTTATCGAAGAATTACAGAAACAATGAAAAATAAAAAGGGCATGAAAATATTTCATTCCGGAATATTTTCATGCCCTGTATTGTAATGAGCTCGAAACCTATTTCAGTTTACCCAGCTGGTCGTTGTAAAACTTAACTGTTTCAATAACGTCAGGCAGGTTTTTTTCCCAGTTTGATTCATGTTCAATCGACATCATGCCATTGAAGTTCTGGCGTTTCAGCTCTGCAAAGATCGGTGCGTATTCAATTACACCCTTGCCCACAACTGTGTCTGCAGCTTGGGTATCATTGAACTTTACGATGTCTTTGAAATGCGCGCCATACACATGGCCTTCAAGCTTCTTCAGGCACTCAACAGGATTTAAACCATTGCGAGCCCAGTGGCCCAGGTCAGCACAGGCACCGATATTCGGATGACCCTGCATGGCCGCCAGCACAGAGTCCGGATGTGCATATGGACTTGGATTCGGGTGGTCATGGATGGCGATTTTTATCCCGTATTCGCCGGCCATTTTATCAACGAAGTCCCAATGTGACTTATTGGGCTCGCAGGTGATATAGCTGAGGCCAAATTCTTTTGCAAGTTCAAAAGCCTTTCTCCATTCAGTGCTGTCCTTCGGAGAAATTACGCCCATGGCAGTAATCTGGATCCCTTTTGACTGCAGTAACTGTTTCAGTTTGGCGCGGGTATCGGCAGACATCCCAGTACCAAATTCCCCTTTCATGTCGCCGCCAAGTTTTTGCCCGAAGAACGCTTCGATATTCTTCACACCGGCGCTGTCCACTTTGTTAAGTGCATCAGCAAAAGAAAACATCCTGAAAGTCCACATCTGGATCCCGATCTTGAAACCAGCAGTTGAACCACTACTCGCAGCAGTATCTGTAGATGCCGTTGCAGTCGAGTCAGTGGTATTGTCTGCGCTTTGGTTGCTGCCGCAAGCTACTGCAAGCATGCAAAGCGCACCTAAACTCAAAGAAGCAAGTCTTTTCATAGTTGTCAAAATTTGATTTGAGGTGCATAAGATACAACATGTTGACTGAACAGGATTAATGTTTCTTAACTTGTAGGGCATGAAAAAGTTGCTCTGCTGCCTTTCATGGGCATTTCTCGGCGCCTGTTCGCCTGACAGTCGGGATAACGCTTCTGCATGGCCGACCTTCGGTCATGATGCTTCCAATAACAAGTTTTCTGCACTCACGGGCATCGACAGCTCCAATGTGACGGAGCTGCAGGAAGCCTGGCGTTTTGAAGATACCACTGAGGGTGGTGGTGTTTACTTCAATCCTGTGATGGTTGACAACAGGGTTATCGGGCTGATGCCATCCAACAGGCTTGTTGCTCTCGACGCAACAACTGGTAAGTTGTTGTGGGAGTTTGTTCCCGACTCGTCCGGCATTTCGAACTGGTCGAAAGGAATGACTTACCATCCCGGCAACCCTGACAGGATCTTTCTCATTTCCGGCGACAAGCTATATTCCATCAATGCTACGAATGGCGAAGTTATCGGTGACTTTGGCAGGAACGGCCGGGTTGATTTTTATGAGGGACTTGAAGTGCCTGACTCCATGCGTCAGCGGGTGCCGGTATCGAGCAATGCTCCCGGTGTGGTATATAATGAACTATTTATAGTAGGATGTAAAGTGCCGGATGAACTTCCGTCGACATCCGGCGACATCCGTGCATTCAATATCAACACCGGCAAATTGGAGTGGGTCTTCCATGTTATTCCAAAGCCCGGCGAGTTCGGCGCAGACACCTGGGGCAAAAACGCGCGCCAGCGCAATGGCGGGGCTAACTGCTGGGGAGGGATGGCTCTGGATGAAAAGCGTGGGATCGTATTCGTACCGACCGCGTCGCCTTCATTTGATTTTTACGGGGCGGATCGTCCCGGTCAGAATCTGTTTGCCAACTGCCTGCTTGCACTCGATGCAAAAACCGGCAAGCGTATCTGGCATTTTCAGACAACTCACCACGATCTGTGGGACCGCGACAATGGTTCCCCGCCCAATCTTGTTACAGTAGAGCGCGGCGGTAAGAAGGTCGATGCTGTCGCCCTTGTTACGAAGATGGGCTATTTGTTTCTGTTCAATCGCGAAACCGGTGAATCCTTATTTGGGATCAACGAAGTACCTGTCGATACCGTCAGCAGGATGCCGGGAGAAAAGCCATGGCCTACGCAACCCATACCTGTGAATCCGCCGTTTGCGCGGCAGGGTTACGAGGAAAAGTTCTTTGGCCGATCTGCTGAATGGATCAGGCAAGAAATCAGCAAAAACAAATACAAGACCGGCATTTATGAGCCGCCGTCCATGGAGGGATCGCTTATTCTTCCGACGGCGCACGGCGGTTCAAACTGGGGCGGGGCTTCCGTGAACCCGGAAACCAATACGCTTTTCGTTAACTCCACCGACATTCCCTGGATCCTGAAGCTTACCGATCTGAAAGAAATTCGTGCGGCAAACCAGACCAACCCGGAGATCTTGTTCAGGTCCTACTGCAGCAGCTGTCACGGTGCCAATAGGAAGGGTACCGGTCTTGCGCCTGATCTTACGGGGCGTGTGACAAAATATGAAAACGCGAAGATTGAAACTATCCTTCGAAATGGAGCTCCACCGATGCCCTCGTTTAAGTTTTTGTCTCAGCAGCAGATCGCCGCGATCGTAGCATATCTTAAAGACACCGTTGTTGCACAACCCTCATTTGAAACGGCAAATATTCCGGAGAACAATGAACCCTATGGCTTTAACGGATACAACTTTTATCTCGATTCTGCCGGTCACCCTGCCATCGCTCCGCCTTTCGGTACACTAACAGCCATTAACCTGAACACGGGTGCCATCGTATGGCAGGTTCCGCTGGGAGAGGACCCCGAATTCAAAAAAATGGGCATTCCAAATTCCGGGATGTTCAATCGCGGCGGAGGAATTGCTACTGCAGGTGGTTTGATCTTCATCGGCGCGACGGGCGACGACAAGTTTCGCGCGTTTGACCAGCGTACAGGGAAAGTTTTGTGGGAGTACCAGTTGCCCGGAATGGCGAGTTCAATTCCTTCTACATACGCCGTTGGCAAAAGGCAATTCGTCGTAGTAGCTGTGAATGGAAAGCAGGAGAATAATTTCAAGGGCGGGTATATTGCTTTCGCGATGCCGTAGGTTATTTTCCGTCTGTGTGCAGCCATACAACTTTCTGCTCTGATTCGTGATCCTGGCCAATAATATCCCTGTACAACTCAGGTCGTCGTGCTTTTATATACCGGTTTCCTCCAGCATTAACAAGAGTGTCGGGGTTAATAATTGCAGTAACAAAACTGTCGTCAAAGCTTCTGCATTCAGCAAGAATATCTCCATAAGGGTCAATAACCATTGAGCAGCCATTTTTCAGTTGGTCGTCATCCATGCCGATCGGGTTTGCAAAAACTACATAAATGCCATTATCATAGGCACGTGCAGGTAGCCATTTCATCAGCCAGGCCCGGCCTTTCAAGCCATCGAACTCCATTCGTAATGATGTGGGATCGTCTTCACGATTTTGCCAAAGCATAGGATCAACAAAACCCGCCCCCGGGCGTGAGGATGGTGTACACATTGTGACATGGGGCATAAAAATTATGTCCGCCCCAAGAAGTTTTGTTGCCCTGACATTTTCAATAATGTTGTTGTCATAGCAAATTAATATCCCGCATTTCCAACCGAGCAATTCGAAGACGCAATAACGATCCCCGGGCGTTAAATATGGGTTTATAAAAGGATGTAGCTTTCTGAATTTTGCTACCATTCCGGTTTTATCAACGCAGACATAGGTTTTGAATAGACTATCGTTCTCATCTTTCTCAAAGAGACCGGCTAAAATTGCAATGTTGTACTTTTTGGATATCTCAATTAGCTTCAAGGTGCTTTCACCACTGGGTACGCGTTCAGCTAAGTCAAGCATTTGTTCTTTTGAAAGATGTCTTGCGAAAGTATAGCCCGTAATTGAACATTCGTGAAAGGCAATAACATTTGAACCTTCTGAAGCTGCTTTTTGGGCAAGTTTTTCTATGACAGAAAGATTATATGTTTTGTCAGCATTCCTATGTTCAAATTGAGCCGTGGAGATTTTTATTTTGTCCATTTTTAGATGATTGAATTTTTGGACACCAAGCCACAATAATACCAACTATTTTAACTAATTGTTCAAGGACTGTTATTGTCCCTGCCGGTAATTTTACCGATTAAACAGAATTGAGAATGATGAACAAATCATACTGGATTTTTGGCGGGAAACTGGAAATTCTGGCAGATGAGCGGGAAACTGGGTCAACTTACGATTTAATTTCGGGGACTTTAGAGCCAGGCATAGAGGTGCCCTTGCACCAACATCACAATTACACAGAATCAATTTACATGGTAGAGGGTGAACTCACTATATATCTAAAAGGTGAAACAAAAGTGTTGCATGCAGGACACCACTTATTCATTCCCAGGTCGACTCCACACGCCATTAAGAATAACGGTCCAAAGTCAGCAAAAGCAATAACCGTAGCTAGTCCCGGTAGCTTTGCCAGGCTTATAAAAACGGTGGGAATACCAGGCAACGACGATGGAACTGCGCCCGAAGGGGAAACTGACCTGGATGCATTCATACGTATATCAGCAGAGATGGGAGATGAAATGTTGGGACCTCCCGGTGCGAGACCCTGATCTTGAGCTTGAGGTTCATTGTCCGATAAATTTGTTTGTAAGCAACCAATCAACAAATCGGTTATCCCAACTATCGGCCGGGTTTCCTGATTTAAAGGCAGCAAATCCATGTCCCCCTGTCGAGTATAAATGCAACTCTGCAGAGCGTTTATTTTTAACCCAGTTAAGATAGAGCTCTGCACTTCCAATATAAAAACCTAATTGGTCGTCTGAAGCAGCAGCGATAAATAAAGGTGGGGCATCGCTTTGAACTATTTGCTTTTTGATTGGAGCTGTCCATGGATAGAGTACAGCAACAAATGCGGGTTTTGTTTTTTTGTCATAATTGTATGCCAAAGCGGTTGCCAATGTGCCTCCGGCTGAAAAACCAATAACGCCCACTTTCCCAGGATTAATTTTCAGGCGGGTTGAATCATTTTTGATCTTAGAGATAGTTGTAAAAATATCCTGCATAGCCATTTGAATTACGGTGTCTGCATCAACTGCGAGTTTTTTTGTATCCATTGCTTTGGCAAACATTTCTTCCTGTGGGTTACCAGTTTGTGTTTTCATAACCCGGTATTTTAGTACAAAAGCAGTGATTCCCTTTGTATTTAGCCAGCGGGCAATATTCCGCCCTTCGTTTTCAACTTCCAATAAGCAAAACCCGCCCCCCGGACATATGATCACTGATGTGCCGTTTCTTATGGAATCCGGGGGAAAGAAGACTTCCACGGAAGGATGGGATACGTCATAAAGTAGTTTTGTATTGTGGTCACTGAATTCCTTTTCATTCCATGTCCACTTCTCAGATTTCGGGGCAGGTCCATTATACAATTGAATTATTTGGTGCTGGGCTGTGGCGGATGTAATGTTGAAAATGAACAAAACTGCGGCAACAATAGATTTAAGACGCATATCCCTATAAAAGTTTTGGTTCTATAAATTCGTGCGATTCGGCTGTATTTGTTAATCAATCTTATCCCAGGTTAAATATACATTTGCCACGGACGGATGCACTTCTGTTTTAAGCATATTGGCAAATTCTTTATCAGTCATTTCTTCCTGGTGCGTTTGTAAAGCCTTCCATAATTTCTTCAGTATCGCATCACCGCCAGCATTATAAATATTTTTAGCTGCTGAATGAAGTTTACATTGATACCAACCATAATTTTTGGCACCCATGCCCAGGGTAGGATACAGTCTTTCAAAATCTTCCAGGCTGGTGAATTTGAATTCAGCCGTCCCCGCACCTATGACTAAGTTTGGAAAGGTTTCCAAAGCAGGTAACAGTTCCGGCTGGTTTTCGGCAATATAGGTATGCAGCATGATGTTTACAAACAATTCACCCATCCAATAGCGGTGCATTTTGAGACCCGCCTGTGATGTGTACGAATGTCCCATTTCATGGAGGGCAAGTAAATCAAAGAACGGCATCATGGTGTAGGAGCCGTCAGTTTTCCCATAGGCTTTCTTTACCTGTAAAGCCATAGGGGGCGGAAGTTGCTCAACAGGTGGAAGAAAGCTGCGCCAGAAATCATTGTCTTCTGCCGCTATAGCCAGGCGAACATCATCAATATTATGCGGAAAGCCATACACGTCGTGCAGTGGTTTGGCTGCAACAGATTTCCAGTCCTGCGGTGCAAGAATGTAAATTGTTGTTTGGGGTGTAAATTCTATTTCCCGTTGAAAATACTTACCTGCGCTTTCCATGAGAACCGCAATGCTTTTGGCTCTTCCCTGGTGGCCTGGACTATAATAATAAGTCTGGGTGAATCCTTTCAATTCTTCGAGAGGATCAGGTTTGGGTACTTTTTTTGGGACATCCTGTCCAAAGGAAGGATTACAAAACCACAATGCTAAAGCGACATAAATTATTTTCCCAGGTAATAAGTGAGTCATATTTTTTTTGCCAAAGCTAGGGTGGGCATGCACCGTCAGCATAGTAAAAAATCGACATCTTAATATTGAAGGTCTTTTTGCATTCTTATCGGTGTGTACGTGAGTTGCTCTTCTATAACCGACGGGTTTACCCCCGCAAAAGCTTTAAAATCTTTGATCATGTGCATTTGATCGTAGTATCCAGCTTCGTAGGCTATTTTTGTCCAGCTGAGTTGCGGAAAAGCTTCATGCAGCCTGTATGCTTTGGAAAATTTCAAAATACGGGCGTACGTTTTAGGATTCATACCTATTCTCTCCTTGCACTTTCTTTCAAATTGTTTCAGGCTGAGGCAGGAAAGTGAGGCTATTTTGTCTATAGTAACGTTGCCGTTATTGTTCAACAGGATCTGCATTGCCGAATCAAATGGAAGTGTCTGTTTCAAACACGTTGCTTTATTTAAAAGGAACTTTTCTACAATGCCTTTGCCTTCTTCTAAATTTGAAGTGTGCCGGAGCTGCTCATTTAGCCTGGACATTTCAGCGCCGAAGAAGAGCGATGCATCAAAGCCGCCATCGAACAATTCATGCATGGGAATTCCCAACATCCGGTACATGCCACCGGGGAGGAAATCTACTCTTATAGCGCTTAGCTGGCTATGAACTTTGATATTCACCCGTGAAACCTGCGGACCAATAACTACAGCAAGTGGTTGTTCTTCAAAGCGAGGATTGCCTATCCTGTTCATGGATATCGGCTGGTTGCAGTAGAATATCAGGGATTGAAAGGGAGTAGGAGGGTAGGGCGTTACAACGTCTTTAATTCCTTCAGGGAGTAAGACATTGACAGTTGATATGTTCAGTACATATTCCTGTAAAGCGGGATGTGGTATGTATATTTTGACATCCACTTTCAACTAGCTATTTTGATTGTTTTGTCAGCGTTTTTACGAATATAATACTCGGTCAAAAGAATAGCAATTGCCAAAACAGTAAACTGCATTAAGATCCCTATAGTGTCTGGTGAAGCAGCTTGTCCCGCTGCCGGACTTTCCTTATGGCTAAGCATCCAGATAGCTCCTGAAGCACCCCTCATGCCGGAAAGAGGCTGCAGGATGTTAAGAGCTACATGTATGCCAAAGGGCACTGCAATTCCTCCCGACCATGCAGCTGCCAGTCCAAATACAAATGCATATATACCAGGACCTAAAAACGACCCGCCAATACTTTGTCCTCCAGCCACATGATATAGGGCAAAAACAATCGCTACGATTAATTGCGTAACCCTAATGCCGAACCGATCGTTTAACCTCCGGAAAGGATAGGCCCGGAAACCGATTTCTTCCATTAATGAAAGCGGGAAAAAGGCTAAATAGCCGACTAGTGCCGAAGCTTTAAGGGGCTGTGGGTTAAATTGAATTTGTAATGGAGTCAGGAGTAATAAAGACAGTAGAATAACGCCAAAGAGGGAAGTGCCAATTAGAAGTCCCACGAAAAATCGCCAGGGGGTACCAGGCTCCCATACCAATCCAATATCACTGACAGACCGTTTTTCAGATTTGAGGAAAAGCCAGGTTAGAAAGAATGCGGAAATTGTTCCGAAAGCCCCGTACATGAACCTCGGCCAGGCATCGGGGAACATAGCCGTTATTGGGCCGGAGAGGAAAAATAGAAGCAACAGCAGGCTCCAAAAAGCAAGGCAGCGGATTATTATGGTTACAGACGCATTCATCTTCTTCGGGAGTCAGTCGTGGGATTCGTCTACCTTGGCGAATCTGAGTTTGTTGTAAACAAACAGGATAGAAACAAGTAAAATCCAGAAAATGGAGAAATAGACAAGTCCCTTAAGATTGGCTTGTACATCTTCAATGTCAAATCGACCGTGAATTCGCTTTCGGAAAAGCTTATTTGAATATTCCTGCGCAAATTCAATAGCAACTCCAAAACAGTATAACGAAACAGAAATCGCAATATGCCTGATGATATTTTTATTCGCAAATAATAAATTAATGAAGGCTGCTGCCAGGAAGTAAAAAGCTGCGTGTAATTCTTTATCTATCTGCCTGAAGCCTGAAGGAAGTTTGATCATAAAACCAATAGCTGAAAGACTAATACCGAATAGAATGAGTAAAGCTTTTGTCCAGTTATTTAGTTTCATGTTATCTTTTTTCAATCGCACCGGTCTTCTTGTTCTTCAGGATTATTTTCTTTTCGCCCGATGGCAGTATTTCTTCCTTGATTAAATAATAGTTCTCATCATAACTGGTACCAGCATGATGTTGGTTTACCTCGGTCGTGCCTCGCCAATCTTCAATTATCACAGGTTCCCATTTTTTTGTTCTTGCTGACTGGTAGGCTGCGTCAATTATGGCGTTCACAATGTAGCCATCGTAAAACGTTTCCAGTGGTTGTTTGCTATTTTCTATAGCATCGAACATATCTGTGAACATGTGATTGTATCCCAGTTCATGTACTTCATCGCCTACAGGGAAAAGCCAGCCACTGTTGCTTTCAGATTTTTCGGCTACATAAGCATCGCCGCTTCCGGTCGAAAACATTTCAAATCCTGTTCGCAGGAAATTGTTTGTCCAGATAGTTCCTTCTGTACCCATCACTTCATCACGAAGATCCATACCGCCACGGAAACTCCAGCTGACTTCAAATTGCCCGATAGCACCATTTTCATATCTGACAAGTCCAACTGCATTATCTTCTGCATCTATCGGGTGCATGCAGGTATCAGCCCAGCACATTACTTCAACCGGGCGGATATCCTTTCCGATAAAATTCCTGCTTATTTCCACGCAATGGCAGCCCAGGTCAATAATGGCACCGCCGCCGGCTTTTTCCTTATCCCAGAACCAATCGCTATGTGGCCCGGGATGGGACTCCCTGCTTTTTGTCCAGATGACTCTGCCAATGGCACCATTGTTAATACTTGACAGTGACTTCAGGAATTTTGGTGTGTAACAGAGATCTTCTAAATACCCGGCAAAAATGCCTGCTTTTTCCGCTGCCTGTAACATGGCCAATGCTTCCTTGCCATTACGGCCGAGGGGTTTTGTGCACAATACAGGTTTTTTTGCTTCCGCGCAGGCCAGCACGGCTTCCAGGTGCATGTTGTTGGGAAGAGCAATTATCACAGCATCCACATCGGGGTGGGAAATACTTTCCTTTAAGTTGGAGGTATAGTTCGGGACATTATAGTCCTCAGCAAACTTTTTGGTTTTGTCGGGGCTCCGTCCATAAACCATGTTTACAACATCCTTGCGGCGCTGGGCGACCAATGTTTCGGCATAGAACCGGGCAATAAAGCCTGTGCCAAGAATAGATATGTTCATGATTTATTTTATTAAAGCTCCTTGAATTGGATTAGTCACCAATAGTCCCTGTCTTTACTTCCCCGGCTCGCCTGTAATTCGCGAAAATCACCCCATTTGGTGTGACCAGGCTGTCAGTTAAGGTAAAGGCGGCAGGACTGGATCCCTCTGCAAACAGCCGTTTGCCTGCGCCAAGAGTAACCGGGTATGTCATCAACCAGAGTTCATTCACGAGGTCATGTTTGAGTAGGGTCTGGACCAGGTTACCACTGCCGTAAACTTTCAGGTCTGAGCCTTCCGAATTCCTGAGTTTTTTGATGTCGTCTACGCTTTTAAGAAACACGGAGTTTTGCCAGTCGGACTTGTCCATGGTATTGCTCACGACATATTTGGTAACCTCATTGATACCTGGCCAAACGTCAGCGTGTGCTGGCCAGTAGTCCGCAAAAATATCGAATGTTTTCCGGCCTAAAAGGAGATCTGAGGGCTGCATTCGTTTTGCCATGAATTCTTTGGCTGCTTCGTCCGCTGCAAGGAAGTATGGAGCAGTCCAGCCCCCATATTTGAAGCCACCTGACGGATCTTCATCAGGTCCGCCGGGTGCCTGCATGACGCCATCCAGGGAGATGAAGGATAGAACGATTATATTTCTCACAGTTTCAGAATTTTTACAAGTAAAGTACCATTTTATTATCTCATTCAGGCAAATCCTGCAAAGCGGTCGTTATGAGTGTTTTGTTCGACCGTTGAGTTGCCAGAAGCCAGTAACACCAACAAATGGTTAGGGGAAATGCCCACACGAATACGTCTGAAATAAGCAATGCATAGCTTTCATCCTGGAAAAACGATTTAAATATTCCCATGGCAAACCTGTCAATCACTCTCACTGTTACAAAATAGGCCGCGCATATAAACCCGCTAATCATAAACCTGCGGTGCCAGGTTATTTTTCGTTGGCGTACAAAATACAGGGCAATAAAAATGAAAAGCAGCCAAAGTGTAGTAGCGGCGTATTGTGATGGCCAGAAAGGTAATCCTGCATTTTTCCCAAAGGAAATTATATAGTAGAGAGTGGTTATGCAAATGAGAGAGGCAGCTATATGTAATCTGCCCATTTTTTTATGTAGCGGGATGTTTTTGTTTCGAACAAATGGCGCAAACTGAAAAAATGCGGTGATATAGACAATGATGCCGCTAAGGATGTGCGTAGTAAAGAATATTTTTTTTACAGGCGTGTTAAGCGACAAATAACCGGGAAACCCATTGGATACATAACTCAAAGCTGGTGAGAGAAATGCCAGAAATAACACTGCAAATGCGATC